>NZ_JACFTC010000001.1:0-944764 GCF_014281985.1 Flavobacterium sp. GP15 | reverse complement strand
ATACGCCATTGCGGGTGCAAAACTACAACGTTTATACCGTTATGCAAGCTTTTTTAATCACTTTTTTTTAACCTTTTACTACTATTTTATTTAAAGAGCTGAAAATCTGATTTTTGAATGTGATATTTTTTTTCTAAACAACTACTCCACTCTTCTAAATGCAATCTAAAAAAGGATTTTATGCCCTTTTATTGGGTTTATACATAACATTTACTCTTCGTAATCCTCCTTAAAGCTACCTATTATATATAGCGTAGTCATTTTAAACGCTTCTATTTTCTTTAATTATTACTATTCTTACCTTATATATAGCTACAACGATACTAGAATTTAGATAAACACCGTTTTGACACCTATATATAAGTAGGAGTTTCTTCTTTAGCACAATCAAATGTCAATATAATATCGCTTAAGCAATTCTCTTTGAAATCTAAAAACACTTAAGGATTGCTATTCTTGTATTATATATAGATAACGCGATACTAGGATTTATAAAACCGCTGTTTTTTACACCTATATATAAGTAGGTGTTTTTTTCTTACCTATATATAGGTGTAGTAATCTTATTGAGCAGACTCAGATCTAGAATAGTAAATTGTTTATTAAGTCTAACCTTTTCTAAACGTCTGAGAAAAACAAAATTGCGTTAGGGATAGCAGTGTAAAGCCCACAGTCAAGTGAAGTGCAACGGAACTTGACGAGGACTTGAAGCGAATAGCCCGACCCATTCTAAAAAAGAGGTTATAACCGAACTCGGATATAGCCTCTTTTTTAGAATGGGAAACGCCAAAAGGAAAATCAATCAAAACGAACGGCTTTTAACGAAAGTATACTTTCTAAAATCCCAACTGAAAATTGCCGTTAATCACGATTCGACAAACTAGATCCTAAAGAATCATAAAATAATGGATAGTAATCTCGAATTTGAGGGTTTTTTAAATTAATTTAAAGAATCCCGATTTTTAGAAATCAAATTAACAACTTTCACTCTAAAAGACTAAATAGCAAGTGCAATGAGTAAATTTCAACATTTGATAGAAATATATTAAACAAAAAAAGTCTTTCTGTTACGAAAGACTTTTTTTTTAATATTGGCGGTCTGGACGGGACTCGAACCCGCGACCCCATGCGTGACAGGCATGTATTCTAACCAACTGAACTACCAAACCAACATTATTTAACTTATATTTTTTTGAAATTTGGATTTTGTTAAATTATAATACTACAAAATCGAATTCCCTTCTCTTTAATCAAAAAAGCTATTCGCCGAAGCGAAAAGCTTTTCATTGGTCTAACTACTAAACCCGCTACGAGTTACAAATTCGTAGCAAACAACACAACTAACGTTAAAAACCTTATGGGGCAAAAAAGCCTTTCTGTTACGAAAGGCTTTCCCCAATATTGCGGTCTGGACGGGACTCGAACCCGCGACCCCATGCGTGACAGGCATGTATTCTAACCAACTGAACTACCAAACCTCTGCGTTATTGCGGTGGCAAAGATACAATAGATTTCCGTTTACGCAAGCCTTTTTTTAAAAAATAATTAATAAATTTTTAATGTTTTAGCCAAAGTTTTGTTTTTCAACTAAGTATGTCGTCATTATTTTTTCAAAACTTTCCTCTACACTAACAGGAATGTACTTAATTCTATTCTGAGAACAGGTTAAAGCTAACTTTTTAAAGTATTTTTCCACCTCTTTTTCGTATTCTTCCTTCACATTATCGGCAAAAACAGCTACTTCTTCTAAGGTTTCTACATCAATAAACTTTCTTGGTGCATTATCAAAGTCAAAACTTCGCTCCGTTTTAGCATCTATAACGTGAAATAAAACAACTTTGTGTTTATTATGTTTTAAATGTTGCAAAGCACTAAACAACGCTTCGTCTTGTACCGCGTTACTTCCTGACTGAAACATATCCGTAAATAAAATAATCATAGAGCGTCGGTGAATCTTCTCGGCTATTTGATGCAAGAAGGTAGTAGTATGTGTCATTTTATGAGTAACAGGCTTTTTAAGCAGGCCTTCTAATGCATTTAATATCATTCTATGATGGCGATCACTCCCTTTTTCAGGCGCATAGTATTCATATTGATCAGAGAAAACACTAAGTCCAATTGCATCACGTTGCTTTTTTAATAAATTCATTAAAACTGCAGAAGCCAATACTGAGAACCCTATTTTGTTCTCAAAAAAATTTTGATTTTCTTTTAGCTTTGGATAATGCATTGACGATGAGTTATCAATAATAATATGACATCGTAAATTGGTCTCTTCCTCAAAGCGTTTGGCATACAGACGATCCGTTTTGGCAAAAAGCTTCCAATCAATATGTTTGGTGCTTTCGCCAACATTATACACTTTATGCTCCGCAAATTCAGCAGAAAAGCCATGAAAGGGACTTTTATGCATTCCTGAAATAAAGCCTTCGACCACTTGATTTGCTAATAATTCTAGATGTTGAAAACTGGAGATTTTCTCTATTTGGGATTCGATTTTCATTCTATTTCCTTTTTAATTTCCTGAGCGCGCGCTAAATTATCAGTAGCCTGCAATAATTTTCTCTTTAGAATTGGACTGAAATTAGGGTTTTGTTTCAAAAAATCACTTACGATTTGAAAAGCTTCTACAGAGGAATATTTACCCACACTGTTAACCAACCAACCTTTTGGAAAAAATATATCTCCTGAAAGTTGTATTTCTTCTATTAAATCTAAACACTCTTTTAAATATTTTTTTGAACTATCCTGACGCAATGGATGATGAATATTGGCCAAAGCTATTTGTACCCAAGCTTCTTTTTCTCTATTCTTTTGCAGTTTAAGTGATTGCATAAAAGAATCTCTAACAGTTACATCATTAGACAATGAGGGAAGAAGGAAATCAAAACGTTTTTGTTTATCCGAGCTTGTAATTGCTTGTCTCGTTTTATACAATATGACATCTGATTTATCATGCTGATATATTGCTAAATCCATAGCCAAATTAGTGTAATCGTTTTCGTTTAACTTAAGATTTGGAATGTTAACTTCTTTATTCCAAATTTGATATAATTTTTCTTTACCTGATTTAGAGTAAGCGACATTTTCAAACAAACCAAATAATGTCTTTTTGATATTCGAAGGTAAATCAGCTTGCAATCTGTTGTAAATTATTGCTTCTAATTCTACTTGCGCTTTATATTGTTGCTTTACAGTTAGAAAATCCCAAAACAATGTACTCAACTGATTGGACAACAACTTCACAATTAACTCATTTTCCTCTACCGCAATTGCTTTTGAAAAACTATCAAAAGCTATTAATGGTTTGATTTTGCCAATTAATGTAGTTTCATAGACATTAATATAACTATAAGCTCTAGCTACTTCGTCCTTTGTATTTTGAATTGCATCAATATTTTTAGTATCAACTGGAAAAACACCATAACCTAAACCGTCATAATTGTAAATAATAGAGACTGGTTTTATCATACCAATTGCTTCAGCAACATTTGTAATCCGATCTTTTACATTCACCTTAATAGTTTTGATAGTATCAGGATATATCAATCCAATTTCAAAAATTTGTGGCCATACGTTCTGCGAACCGTCTTCGGCTTGTTGCTCAATTAAGAAATTCTTTATCTCACCAGTTTCACCATATTCAATTTGATCCTTAAATAAAGCTCTACCCGACTGATTTACCCAAACATCACTCCATTTTTTTATATCAATTGGAGTTTCCTTGTCTAATATCGCTACTAAATTTTCCCAATCTGCATTTGAGTTTGCATATTTCTGTATGTATTTCTGAATTCCTTTTTGAAATACTTCTTTTCCCATCGTTGCTTCTAATTGTCGCATCATAATAGGAGCTTTATTATAAATGATGTTTCCATAAAGAGAACCTGCATCTTTAAGATTCGCTAAGTTCTGACGAATAGGATGCGTTCCTTTGGTTCGATCTTCGTCATACGCACTAGAGTAATGTGTTGCCAAAAACTGCAACTTGTGATTGATTTTTGGAAAAGCTGGATTCATTATTTTATCGGCCATAAAATTAGCAAACACTTCCTTCATCCAGACATCATTAAACCATTTCATAGTGACCAAATCGCCAAACCACATGTGTGAACTTTCATGGGCAATAAGCTTTCCTCTACTTAATTTTTCGCTGTCTGTTGCGCTGTTGTCCAAAAACAACTTCGATTCTCTATATTGAATCGCACCTACATGCTCCATTCCGCCATATTGAAATACAGGAATTGTAGCAAAATCCATTTTTTGGAATGGAAAAGGATGTTGGGTATATTTTTCTAAAAAGGAAATCGCTTGTCGGTGCAAAGTAAAAATAGCATCGGTACTCTCGCTAATTTTTTCGGTATTACTTTCTCGATACAACATAGTCATCGGAAAATTATCTAAATTCTGAGAAATACTTTTAAATTCACCAGCGACAAATGAAAATAAGTATGTGCTCATGCTATCGGATTTACCAAACTGGTATTGCTCAAAATCTCCTTTCTCGATTTTATTGATTAGCGGAGCGCCAGCTAGAACAGACCAACCTTTTGGTGCCGTTATAGAAAGTGTGTAAGTAGCTTTGATATCAGGCTGATCAAAACACGGAAATAAAGTACTTGCTCTATCTGGAACCAATAAAGTGTATAAAAAATCATCGTTTCTATTTAATGATAATTCTCCTGCTATAAAATCAACCTCAACCCTATTTTTACCTTTTACCAAAAACTCTTTAGCTATAATCAAATGCTCTTTTTCGTGAATAATGGCAACTGTTTTTCCATTGACTACAACTGATTTTAGATTTTCTTTCTTTTCATTAAAATCTAAATACAAAGACTGCTGAGTATTGGTAAGATTTAAATTTAAAACAAGATGCGATAGAATAGGAATTTCTTTCTCTTTCGGAATAGCAAATGCTAAATCATAAGAAACGGCAGATACTTGGCTCTTGCGATAAGTTGCTAGTTCTTTAGAAATTCCAGTTTCTAAAGTTACAGTAGTTTTCTTAACCGATTGACAGGAATAAAATACTAAAACAAAACACAATACAAACAAATTGATTTTCATTACAACAGAGATTGGTGTGGGTTAAAAATAAGAAAAGGCTTGACTTTCGCCAAACCTTTCTATATAAATTATAATCTACCGATTACAACAAAGCGTCTAAACTATCTGCGTAAGTTTGTTTAGGAGCAACTCCTACTTGTTTCCCTACTACTTCTCCGTTATGAAAAACCAATACTGTTGGTATGTTTCTCACTCCGTATTTTGCAGCAAATTCTTGGTTTGCATCAACATCTACTTTCCCAATTACTACTTTACCTTCGTATTCAGTACTCAATTCGTCAATGATTGGACCAACCATTCTACAAGGTCCACACCATGCTGCCCAAAAATCTACCATTACTGGTTTGTCTGATTTCAAAACTACTTCTTCAAAAGTAGCATCTGTTATTGCTAATGCCATATTGTTTTTTTTTAGATTTTAAAAGTCCTGAGCGCGTTCAGAACTTGGATACAAATTTAGAAATTAAAAACAAATCAAACACTATTTAAAAATTAGTTTTGATTATAAGTGTATTGTCATTCTTTATAAAAAATGTTTTTTAAATCTATTTATTCAAAATTAGTAGCTATTCCTGCTCTACGCTATATCTTTTAGTCTCTTATTGCTTGTTCCTCGCAACAAGATACTAAAAGGATGCCGCTTCGATCAGGGCTAAAAAAAAGAGGTTGCCAAAAGACAACCTCTTAAATATATTGTTTAAAAAAAGTATTAGATTATAGACTGTATTTCAAACCTAAAGTAAAACCTAAACCAGAAATACCAACATAAGAACTTAATTCGTCCATTGGTTTAGTTGAATCTAAACCACTTGGATTAGTTGCAGCGTTATTAGATTTAACATCAATTTTATCTTGGTAATTGGTATGAATTTGTGCTTGAGTTCTAGTATTTAATCTATCAGTACCGTTTATTGTAAACTCAGTTGTTTCTTTTGTTTTACCATGAACAGTAAAGTTACGATACTCTAGTTCAGCATAAGCAGAAATATTTTTACCTAACTTGTAAGATGTTCCTAAAGCAGACATAAAACCAACAGTTGGATTTGGTTTTACTTTATCAACGCTGTGAATCTTTCCAAAAGCAGTTGGAGCACCTGATGGAGCAAAAGCTATCGGTGCATTCGCATCAGAAGTAATTTCTAAATCACCGTGAATAGGCACTAAAATACCTACTTTTGTGTAAGGCTCAAAACCTTTGTGCTCTCCTAAAAACAATACTAATGCAGGAGCTAAATCAAAAGCAGTAATTTGACCTACTGATTCAAAATTATAAACACCAGCTGGAGTAATTGGCACATCAGAAACTGTTTTTGCCATAGTTTTATCAGTACTATTATAGTAGTTAACACCCATTTCTACTCCTAAACGAGTATTAAAACGGTAACCTGCTGTAAAACCAGTTCTAAAACCTTCTCCAAAAGATCCAGTAACGCTTTCTTCAGAAACTAATTTTCCTCCAACATACACTTTACTTAAAGCTGCGTTACCACCTACTGTAGGAAATTCCGTAGCTGCAGTTTGTGTAAAGTAAGATCCGCCTAATTTAAAATACCAGCTTTCTTGTTTGTCAGTTTGCCCCATCATAGTCAAAGAGCAAGCCATAAATCCTAATAAAAAAAGGTTCTTTTTCATAATTTTATTTTTTTTTTAACACAAATTTAATTAATTTCACTCATAGCGCATCTGCATTTACTAAATAAATACACACATAAAAACAAATTAATATGCATGCATATTAAAATCAGCTCTTTAGGTCGAAAAAATTAACATTTACAACTATAAATAAAAGAGCTCTTTGGGTTAAAAATTAATTTAATTTGAAATTTATTTGCATTTTTTCTAATTCTAGTAACAATTCATTAGAAATATTAATTTTTAATTTTCTGCTTGGCATTGCTAATTTAGTAACAACTTTAATCTCCTCAATTTCTTCTACTTTTGCCTTAACTACAGCATTTGAATTTGCCATAATATCAGCTTCAATTTCAGAATCCTCATTCTCCTCCACAAAAACTTCTTCGTCATTTTCTATTTCTGGAGCAGCGACTTCAACAAGCCTTTTCGTTTTTTCGATTTCCATCACTTCAAAAGAAACCGTATTATCTCCTTTATTTTCCTGAAAAAGACGACTTAGTTTATGAATAAATTCTGCTTCTAAATCATTTATATTCAATAGTAAAATTAATTTCTTAGCAAAAATACTTAGTACATCTTGCAACTGTTTTGCATCCGTAAATTGCATTCTTGGTTCTGATTTTTTACCAGTATCTCTGTTTACCCATCCGTCTTTTATCAAAATTTTAAAATAAACAAAATTATTAGGAAGTAAATAGCGATGAAAATTCAAGTATTCTTCATTAAATATTTTAAACTCAAAACTTTCATCAAAGCCTTCTAGATTAAAAATCGCCCATTCCTTTCCGTTTTTAGCAATACGTCTTTGTACATTAGAAACTATACCTCCAAAAGCAAGTGTTTTGCCTACATGAGCCTCCATGTTTTTGAGCGCTTCTAATTTAGAATTGCAGAAATACTTCATTTCAAATTTAAAATCATCCAAAGGATGTCCAGAAATATAGATTCCAACCACCTCTTTCTCTTTCGCTAGCTTTTCCATAGTACTCCAGTCTTCGCAAGGAGGCACAACAGGTTCCTCTATTTGTACATCGCTGCTTTCGCCAAATAAACTCACTTGAGATGAATTTTCATTTTCTTGGTATTTAGAACCATATCGAATCGCTTTTTCGTAAAAAGTAATTCCGTCGCCATCATCATGAAAATATTGAGCTCTTGTGGTGTTTCCAAAAGAATCAAAACCACCCGCTAAAGCCAAGTTTTCAATTGCTTTTTTATTGGCGGCACGCAAATCAATTCGTTTGGCTAAATCAAAAATAGATTTGTATTTTCCATCTTTTCTGTTTTCTACAATAGTTGCTACTGCTCCAGAACCTACACCTTTGATAGCGCCCATTCCAAAACGGACTGCATAATCGTCATTTACAGTAAATTTATAAAAAGACTCATTTACGTCTGGTCCTAAAACCTGCAATCCCATTCGCTTACATTCCTCCATGAAAAAAGAAACTTGCTTGATATCACTCATATTATTAGACAAAACGGCAGCCATATATTCCGCAGGATAATTGGCTTTTAAATAAGCGGTTTGATAAGCAATCCATGCATAACAAGTCGAGTGTGATTTATTAAAGGCATATTCTGCAAAGGCTTCCCAGTCTTTCCAAATTTTTTCTAGTTTATCTTCGGCATGACCTTTGGCGGCAGCTTGATTGATAAATTTGGGTTTCATTTTATCCAAAACATCTTTTTGCTTTTTTCCCATCGCTTTACGTAAAACGTCAGCATCACCTTTAGAGAAATCGGCTAGTTTTTGGGACAAAAGCATTACTTGCTCTTGGTAAACTGTAATTCCGTACGTATCTTTTAATAATTCTTCGCACGCATCTAGATCATAAATAATCTCTTCTTCACCATTTTTTCGCTTGACGAAACTCGGAATATAAGCAATTGGCCCCGGACGATACAAGGCATTCATGGCAATTAAATCCGGAAAAACCGTTGGCTTTAATTCCTTCATGTATTTCTGCATTCCTGGACTCTCATATTGAAAAATTCCCACCGTTTCTCCACGTTGAAAGAGTTCGTATGTTTTTAAATCATCAATAGGAAACGTATCCGGATCAAGATCGATTCCAGTTCTATATTTTACTAATTTAACAGTATCTTTTATCAAAGTCAGGGTTTTCAAACCCAAGAAATCCATCTTCAACAAACCGGCACTTTCTACCACCGAGTTGTCAAATTGTGTTACATACAAATCTGAATCTTTAGCAGTAGCCACAGGAACAAAATTCGTAATATCGCTTGGCGTAATAATTACTCCACAAGCGTGAATACCAGTATTTCTAAGATTTCCTTCTAAAACTTTAGCTTGCTGAATGGTTTCTCCACCTAGATCATCTTCACCGGCAAGACCAATTAATTCTTTAATTTTATCGTATTCTTCTGGACGAACTGCCTTTTTAATTACGTCTTCCTTTTCATTTAAAAAACGAGCCAAGTTCCATTTAGACGGCATCATTCCTGGAATCAACTTGGCAATTTTATCTGCTTCAAATAAGGGTAAATCTAAAACTCTCGCCGTATCTCGAATGGCAGATTTCGTCGCCATTTTACCATAAGTGATAATTTGTGCCACTTGTTTTGAACCGTATTTACGAATCACATAATCCATAACGCTGCTGCGACCTTCATCATCAAAATCGATATCAATATCGGGAAGGGACACACGATCGGGATTCAGGAAACGCTCAAAAAGCAGGTTGTATTTTAAGGGATCTATATTCGTAATCTTCAAACAATACGCAACTACTGAACCCGCTGCAGAACCACGACCGGGTCCAACAGAAACTCCCATGCTTCGTGCCTCAGCAATTAAATCCTGTACAATCAGGAAATATCCAGGATAACCAGAATTCGAAATCGTTAATAATTCAAAATCGAGACGTTCTTGAATTTCTTCTGTGATCTCTGCATATCGTCTTCTAGCACCTTCAAAAGTAAGGTGTCTTAAATACGCATTTTCTCCACGAACTCCTCCATCTTTTGCATCTTCAGGATCATTGAACTCTACTGGAATTTCAAATTTCGGAAGTAAAACTTCTCGAGCCAAGTCATAAATTTCAATTTTATCTACAATTTCTGCTATATTAGAAATTGCTTCTGGCAGATTAGCAAAAAGTTGCTTCATCTCGTCTCCCGACTTGAAATAATATTCCTGATTCGGCAATCCGTAACGATAACCACGACCACGACCTATAGGTGTAGTTTGCTTTTCGCCATCGCGCACACAAAGCAAAATATCGTGCGCATTCGAATTTTCCTTATCTATATAAAAGGTGTTGTTTGTAGCAACAATTTTAACATCATGTTTTCTAGCCAATGAAACTAAAGAAGCATTTACTCGATTTTCGTCTTCTTGATTGTGACGCATCACCTCAATATAAAAATCATCTTTGAATTCGTTCTTCCACCAAATTAAGGCTTCTTCGGCTTGATTTTCACCAATGTTTAAAATCTTATTTGGAATTTCTCCATACAAGTTTCCAGACAATACGATAATATCTTCTTTGAATTCCTGAATGACCTTTCTATCAATTCTTGGAACATAATAAAATCCTTCTGTATAAGCGATCGATGACATTTTGGCTAAATTATGATAGCCTTTTTTGGTCTTCGCCAAAAGCACTATTTGGTAGCCATTATCCTTGACCGACTTGTTTTTATGATCATCACAAACAAAAAACTCACAACCTACAATCGGTTTCATCGTAACTTCAGTAGGTTCCTCACCGTTTTCGATTGCCGCTTTATTTTTGGCTTCAGCCGCTTTATTGTGGTATAAAATATCACGCACAAAGTGAAAAGCACCCATTAAATTGGCATGATCCGTCATGGCAACAGCAGGCATTTTTTGTTGTGCCGCCGCTTTGACTAATGCTGCAATACTAATGGTAGATTGCAATACTGAGAATTGGGTATGGTTGTGTAAGTGCACAAACTGCGTGTCTACCAACACTTTTTTATTCTCAGAAAGCTCTTTCTTTGAAACCGCTGGTTCCTGTTTCTCTCCAAATTGCTGACGAATTTTATCCGAAGCCGCTTTGAGATTGATATGTTTTAAACCAATTAGCTTTATTTCGGAAGGATTTCTATTTTGAAATTCTTTGAAATAACCTGGCTCCACATCGAGTTCTTCCTTCGTGAAAATTTCACGTCTAATTAATTCTAGAAAACAACGCGTAGTTGCCTCCACATCGGCAGTAGCGTTGTGCGCTTCACCAAAAGGCTTATTGAATAAATAACTATGTAACTCTGTAAGTGTTGGTAATTTGAATTTTCCTCCACGACCTCCAGGTAATTTTAATAAAGAAGCAGTAACCTCTGTACAGGTATCCAAAATTGGCATGGAACTCATTTGGCTTTCTACTCCCAATCTATAAAATTCACAACCCATAATATTGATATCAAAACCTAAATTCTGACCTACAATATATTTGGCTTTGCCTAAAGCGACATTAAATTTCTCTAAAACTTCGGCTAAAGAAATTCCTTCGGCTTCGGCCAATTCTGTTGAAATTCCGTGAATACGTTCGGCATCATAAGGAATATTAAAACCTTCTGGTTTAACCAAATAATCCTGACGTTCGATGAGCTTCCCCATATCATCATGCAACTGCCAGGCGATTTGAATACAACGTGGCCAGTTGTCCGTATCAGAAATAGGTGCGCCCCAACGCTTAGGTAATCCTGTAGTTTCGGTATCAAAAATTAAGTACATAGCTGGAATTGAAGTGATTGTAATTATTTAAAATTACAAAAATTGAATTTCAAATTTAGGTTATTTTTAGACAAAAAACAGAAACCAACTTGTTAATAAAGAAAGAAAAAATACACTGCCTCTTTTGTGACAGATTCTCTGATGTTTTTTAAATCTCTCGACAAAAAAACATACACTTTTAAACCTTGAAAAATAACTACATAATTTTTTCTACAATCTGGATGTCGTAAAATAAAGTACTCGAAAAATAGATTAATAATACAATATTCAAAAAACATCAATGTAATGTATTGAGAAAATATAGAAATAAAAAAGACTAAGAATTATTTAATCAAAAAGTGTTTTATTATTAATTTATCAAAAAAAATATTTAAAACAAGTCAAAATATAGCAATTTTATAAATTATCAAACAAACACTACATGCCAATAAAAGAAAAACTTCTAGTAATTAAAGACAAAACAAAAAGCATCACAAAACAACATAAATTAAAAAAGCATCTCTAATACCTCGTAAAATTAGTTTGGGTATCGTATATAATCAATAATCGAAATTTGCTGCTTTATCTGTTTTTATAAATTTGTTTTTATTACTACAATTCCATAAAATAATTGGGATGTAAAATCAAAAAATACACTTAAAAAAAACAGTTAAAATGAGTACTACATTATTTGATAAAGTATGGGATTCGCATGTGGTGCGAAAAATTGATGATGGACCAGATGTGTTTTTTATTGATCGTCATTTTATACATGAAGTTACGAGTCCTGTTGCTTTTTTAGGTTTAAAAGAAAGAGGTATTACCGTTTTGTATCCGGAGCGAACTTTTGCTACTGCCGATCATAACACGCCAACTATAAATCAACATTTACCTGTTGCAGACCCTTTATCAGCGAATCAGCTGAAAGCATTAGAAGATAACGCTGCCGAATACGGCATTTCGCATTGGGGATTAGGACATCAAAAGAACGGAATTGTTCACGTTGTAGGACCTGAAAACGGAATTACATTACCCGGAGCAACAATCGTTTGCGGAGATTCTCATACCTCGACACATGGTGCTTTTGGAGCGATTGCTTTCGGAATTGGAACTTCGGAGGTTGAAATGGTACTAGCCACACAATGTATTATGCAGCCAAAACCAAAGAAAATGCGGATCAACGTAAATGGAACTTTGAGTAAAGGTGTTGGTCCAAAAGATGTTGCTCTTTACATTATTTCTAAACTGACCACTTCTGGTGGAACGGGGTATTTTGCTGAATACGCTGGAAATGTTTTTGAAGACATGTCTATGGAAGGTAGGATGACGGTTTGTAATTTAAGTATCGAAATGGGTGCTCGTGGTGGAATGATTGCTCCTGACCAAAAGACATTCGATTTCCTTGAAGGACGATTATATGCTCCAAAAGGAGAAGCGTGGATCAAAGCAGTTGAATACTGGAAAACTTTAAAAACTGATGCTGATGCAATTTTTGATAAAGAATTAAACATTAAAGCAGAAGATATCGAACCCATGATTACTTATGGCACAAATCCGGGAATGGGAATTGGTATCTCAAAAAACATTCCAAAAGCCAACCAAGTAGAAGGCGGGGAAGAAACCTATAAAAAATCATTAGCCTATATGGGCTTCGAAGAAAATGATGTCATGATTGGCAAACCAATTGATTTTGTTTTCTTAGGAAGTTGCACCAACGGACGTATTGAAGATTTTAGAGCTTTTACAGAAATTGTAAAAGGTCATAAAAAAGCAGATAATGTAACCGCATGGTTAGTTCCCGGTTCACATGTTGTTGAAGCTCAAATAAAAGAAGAAGGTTTACTAGACACTTTAACAGCAGCAGGTTTTGTATTACGTCAGCCAGGTTGTTCTGCTTGTTTAGCGATGAACGATGATAAAGTTCCTACTGGAAAATATGCAGTAAGCACTTCCAATAGAAATTTTGAAGGTCGTCAAGGTCCGGGTTCAAGAACCTTATTAGCAAGTCCAATTATGGCAGCAGCAGCGGCAGTTACAGGAAAATTGACAGATCCGAGAGAGCTTTTTTAAAAGATTTAAGAATGTAGATTAACGATTTTTGACCCGAGCGCTAGCGAATTGGCGTAGCATTTCAGATTTCGTTAGAATACTAAATTTTTTATTAAAGTGACATTTTACAATATATTACATAAAAAATAGCGATTAAAAATAGGTCTCTTCGCAGAAATCAACAATCTAAAATCGTTAATCTAAAATCTAAAATTCCCATGGCTTACGATAAATTTAATATTCTTACCAGTAGCGCAGTGCCGTTACCAATAGAAAACGTAGATACAGACCAAATAATTCCAGCTCGTTTCTTGAAAGCAACAGAGCGTGTCGGTTTTGGAGATAATCTTTTCCGGGATTGGCGCTACCATCCTGATGGATCGAAAAAAGCAGATTTCGTTTTGAACAATCCAACTTACTCCGGAAAAATTCTTGTTGGCGGAAAAAACTTTGGCTCGGGTTCTTCTCGTGAGCATGCTGCTTGGGCGGTTTACGATTATGGTTTTAGAGCCGTTGTCTCTTCTTTTTTTGCTGATATTTTTAAAGGAAATTGCTTGAATATTGGCGTTTTGCCCGTTCAAGTAAGCCCTGAATTTTCTAATAAAATTTTTGCTGCAATTGATGCTGATCCTAAAACAGCATTAGAAATAAACCTTCCTGAGCAAACAATTAAAATCCTACAAACAGGGGAAACAGAAACGTTTAACCTCTCTGGTTATAAGAAAGAAAATATGATTAATGGTTTTGATGATATTGATTATCTACAAAACATAAAAGAGGAAATATTAGAATTTGCGGATAAATTACCGTATTAATAATTACAAAGCAGCACTATTTACTATCTATCTCTTGCCTTGTTGATTAATACATTGATTGCTTTTTAAAAAAAACATCAATTATAAAGGTATAAATAGTGGTGTTTTATTACTGAATAAAAATAATAAATCTGGATTTGTTATGCTGTTACGAGTTCGCGTGAGGGATTGCAGTGGAAATCCTTTTTTATAAAATGCAGCCTTTTGGCAAATTTTATAAAAAAGATTGTAGCGGAAAGCCCGACAGCAATAAAAAACGGCTAACGATAAAGTGGCTTTTGCCGTTTTTTTATTGGTGACACGCCCCAAAAAAAATAAGTCAATACGAAAACCATAATGGGAAAAAGAAAAATTGAAATAATGGATACGACACTTCGAGATGGGGAACAAACCTCTGGAGTTTCGTTCTCGGCTGCAGAAAAACTAACCATTGCGCAATTATTACTCGAAGAATTAAATGTTGACAGAATCGAAATTGCTTCGGCACGTGTTAGCGAAGGCGAATTTCAAGGTGTAAAAGGTATTATGGCGTGGGCTGAAGAGAAAGGATATAGCAATAGAATTGAGGTTTTGACTTTTGTTGACGGTGGCCTTTCTATTGAATGGATGAAGAATTCGGGAGCAAAAGTTCAAAATTTATTGACGAAAGGCTCGCTAAATCATTTAACGCATCAATTAAAGAAAACACCCGAACAACATTTTGAGGAGATTGCTCAAACCATAGCGTTGGCTCAAGCAAATAATATTGACACTAATGTTTATTTAGAAGACTGGAGCAACGGAATGCGTAATTCACCGGAATATGTTTTTCAGTATTTAGATTTTTTGACACAACAACCAGTAAAACGTATCTTACTTCCTGATACTTTAGGCGTTCTTATTCCTTCAGAAACTTTCAGTTTTATTTCTCAAATAACGACAAGATATCCTGATACTCATTTTGATTTTCATGCACACAATGATTATGATTTAAGTATTGCTAATGTGATGGAAGCTGTAAAAGCAGGCATAAATGGGCTTCATGTAACGGTAAACGGGATGGGAGAACGTGCTGGAAATGCGCCTCTTGAAAGTACTGTTGCGGTTATCAATGACTTTATGCCAGAAATAGAAATGAGTGTAAAAGAGTGTTCTTTGTACTCTGTGAGTAAATTGGTAGAGACATTTACAGGCTATAGAATTCCGGCTAATAAACCTATTGTTGGTGATAATGTTTTTACTCAAACAGCAGGAATTCATGCGGATGGCGACAATAAAAACAATTTATATTTTAATGATTTGCTTCCTGAACGCTTTGGCAGGCAACGAAAATATGCATTAGGAAAAACATCAGGTAAAGCCAATATCGAGAAAAATTTGCAAGAATTAGGTTTGCAGCTTAATCCCGAAGATTTGAAATTAGTAACACAAAGAATTATAGAATTAGGTGACAAAAAAGAAACCGTTACCAAGGAAGATTTACCTTATATTATATCGGATGTTTTAGACAGTCAGACTTATCAAGAAAGAATTGTAGTAGAATCGTATATTTTATCTCATGCTAAAGGAATGCGACCTTCGACCACTTTGTCTTTAAAAATAGAGGGAGAAATTATTGAAGAACACGCGCAAGGTGATGGACAATTTGATGCTTTTATGAATGCTTTAGCCAAAATTTATAAAACCAAAGATTTAGAATTACCAAAATTAATTGATTATGCTGTTCGAATCCCGCCAGGAAGCAGCTCCGACGCATTGTGTGAAACTATCATTACATGGACAAATAAGGGAAAGGAATTTAAAACAAGAGGACTAGACTCTGACCAAACCGTTGCTGCGATTGTTGCTACACAAAAAATGCTAAATGTAATGTTGTAGCAAAAATCTTAATTAAATTTTAATAAAAATAAAACATTAGTATATTTGCGCTCTTAAATTCTAAATTTAACAAATGAAATACTATTTTTTTACTACTCTTTCTATTTTATTATTTATTTCAGGTCACGCCCAAAATTATACTCCATTTGATACGACTTCCTTTTCTAAACGTAAACTTTTTATCGAAGAATTTTCAAATCGTCATAAATTAAAGATTAAAGAAATTAAGAAAGCTTATTCTGGTAATACGAGTAAAGAGATTCAAGAAAGTTATAGCAACCAATTTGAATACATAAAAAGAAAAATTGACAAAAAAGAACTCTACTTTGATGATAAAATACAAAGCTACATTGATAAAATTGTTACCGAAATCATCAGCAACAATCCTGTTTTAGCTGATAAGAAAATCCAGGCTTATTTTTCTAGGAATTCAGAACCGAACGCTTTTAGCATAGGAGATGGTACTATTATTTTTAATTTGGAACTTTTAAAATATTTAAATGACGAAGCAGAAATAGGATTTGTTTTGTCTCACGAAATAGCACATTATGTTTTAAATCATCGGGATACTAGTATTCAAAAATCGATCATTGCCCAAAATAGTGATGAAAATAAAAAGGCTGAAAAAGAGATTAGAAAATCAAAATACAACAAACAAACTAAATCGGATGCACTTGTAAAAAAATATGTGTACGATGGCAAGTACAAATCTCGTTATCATGAATTTCAAGCCGATTCATTGGGATTAGTTTTCTACAAAAACACCAATTACAATTCTGCCTCAAGTATTGATTTATTAAAACATCTTTCTAAAACAGATACAGAAAGAGATAGTTTAAGTAGAAAAAGTTACGTTAAAAATTTTACTACCAAAAATCAACCGTTTCTTAAAGATTGGATTGTAATGGAAGATTTTTCTAAATACAATTATTCAAAAGATCATATTTTTAATTGGAATATCGACTCCCTAAAAACCCATCCGAATTGTGATGAGCGAATAGAAAGAATAAGCAGCAAAATTGGAACGAAGAAAAAAGATTTTTATACTGATAAAATATTGTTTACTGACTTAAAAAAAAGAATTGAATACGAGCAGATCTATAATGATTATTACATTGAAAACTATGGAGAAAGTTTGTACAATTGTTTGAAACAAAAAGAAAAAGATCCAAAAAACATTTTCTTAAATAAGATCATTGCCGCTAATCTAGAAGCGTTGGCTAAAGCAAAAAAGGAAATGAGAATAAACACTTATATTCCATCTATAAATCCCAAAGCACACACTAAAAGCCAGCAATACTATTACGGCTTTATGTCAAACTTGACTCTGAGCGAACTTACACAATTAGCAACTGACTATAAAAATCTATAATCCAAAATTACTTTAATCACAATTATGAAAAATACTTACTTATTCTTTCTTTTCCTTTTAAGCACCGTAAGCTTTGCACAATCTTACGCAATATTGAATTCAGCTGATGGAGAACTAATGACTTTCCAACCTATTTATGAAGACAAAGAGCTTTTTGGATATGTCGAACTGCGCCAAATGAATATTGATGAAAATTTAAACAATACTATAAAATACATTGTTTTAGACAAAAACTTCAATACAATATGCTCAGGAGATTTTATTGAAAAAACATCTAATTTAAGGCGAAAGAAAAGATTTAATGATATTACTTATTCTGACGGTTTTATTCGTCTCGACTTTTTTGAATTCACTCAGGCTTTAGGCGAGAACATTTACCCATATTTTAAAACATACCAAGTCATAGATTTAAAAAATAATAGTATTGTAAGCAGCGGAATATATAATTCCGACGTAAAAGAAATTGACAAAAAATACGAAAAAATAGACACCAAAGGTTATTACAGCTATTCTTTAAACAACGTGGGTTTTTTAATCCAAGCAACTGATCCGAATACTAAAATTAAGAATGAAGTTAATTTTCTTTACGCGTTAAACTTTAAAAACGAAAAATTATGGGAGTATAAAAGCAATGTAATCTTAAAGAAAAATAATTATCTACAACTCAGTGTACTAGACTATAATAGTCAAAATATTCTTTTAGAGGAATTTACAGATTATGGAAATAAAAAAGATATTAGGAATTTTGTAGTTCTAGATACAAAAACCGGAAAAGAATTATTTCGATTACCTATAAAAGGGACATTTCTACTCGAGAGAGAAAATATCTATTTGAAAGATGAAAAAATTTATGAGTGGGGACGCTTTTTTGAAGAAGAGAAAAAACTTCTTTATCACAAAAAATATCTATACGCTACTTATGAAAAATACGAAAAAAAATCTTTAGGTGTTTTTCAAAGAATAATAGACATCAAATCAGCTCAATTAATTAGAGATAAATATGTGAAATACAGTGAGTTTCCTGCATTAGAAATCAATAAAAATGGTAAAGTTAAAAATAAAGGTTTCTTAACCTTTCAAAAATGTAGTAGTAACCCAGATGGAACTTTTATGATTTTAGCCGAATCATATTGGCAAAAAAACCAGTACAGGGATTACAATAAATTATATACTTTTTTAATTGACGAAGCTTTTAATCCGATAAAATCAGTTGAATATGATGTAAAAAGAACCAGAGGATACAAATATGACTTCTCGCAAACTTTACCAAATAAAACCGGCAGAGCTTATTTCTTTTTTGACAAAAACGACGATAAAGATTTGGAATTAAACATCTTAAATTACTACTATAAATCTAAAAAAGAAGTCATTCAAAAAATACCAATCACCAACGACGATAGTGTAATTTCTGTTTTTCCAGCAAAAACAGGTTATGTCGCAATTGCTGAATATTTTAAAAAACCCAAGAAAAGTGGTAAACTTATGGAAATACGATTGGAAAAACTAAACTATGACCGAGAGTAATCATAATAGAAAATAAAACAAAAAATTACTTTATGAAAAAAATTATATTTCTATTTATTCTTATAACTCAATTTAGTTTTGGGCAATCCTACTCCGTTCTCAAACAAGCTGATGGTGATTTTGTTTCTTTTGATCCTTTTTACGAAAATACAGATTTATTTGGTTATGTAGAATTACGAGAAATGAATACAGATGAAAATTTAAATGTCACTTTTAAGTATATAGTCTTAGATAAAAACATGAACAAAATTTGTTCAGGAGAAATAAAACAAAAAAAAGCAGACGACGCTAAAAGTACAAAGGTAATTTTAGATGACATTAATTATGCTAACGGCTTTCTTAGATTTGATTTTTATAATGTTTTTATAAGCGGATCTAAAAATTTTAAAGCCTATACCACACTTAATATAACAACAAATACAATTGTTAATACTGGTATTTACAATCCTGAAATAAAAGCAATATCAAAAGAATATAAAAACAATAGTAGGTCTTTATTTAATACTTCCTCTTTAGGTAAAAATGGATTCTTAATCAATGAGAGGAGACTATTTGCAAGTAATAAAGACCCATTTTATAATAAAATCCATGCCGTAGATACTAAAAATGAAACGATTTGGGAATTTACTAGTAGTCACGTTTTTAAAGATAAATATATTTTATACAAAACTTTAGCCACCGATGACAACTACATTTTGATGGAAGGTCACGCATACAAAGGAAATAACGACAACAATCATAAAATTGTACATTATATTGTTTTAGATTCTAAAACAGGTAAAGAATTACTTTTTGCTGAAGTTAGCGAAAAGTATACTCATATTTTTGATTATCATTTTATTCAAAATGGTCTACTATATATGGGAGGAAAATATTATGAAAAAAACAAAAACAATAATTACAATAGTCTAGCATCAATTGGCTTAAACCAAACCGTTTTTGATATTAAATCGAACTCCCTCTCAAGAGAAACTTACCTTCCTTATGAAAAATTTAAAGATGTAGAAATTAATAAAAGTGGAAAAGTGAGCAAAGAAGGTTATTTAACTTTTCAAAAAACTAGTTTAAATCCTGATGGGACTTTCTTCGTTCTCGCGGAGTCGTATTGGCAAAAAAGTAATTATCGTACCTATACCCAACTCTATACATTTATGATGGATAAAGACTTTAATCCTATAAAAACAGTAGAATATAATGTGAAACAGACAAAAGGATACAAATACGATTTCTCACAACGTTTACCAGATACAACTGGTAGAGCTTATTTCTTTTTTGACAAAACTGATGATAGAGATCTGGAATTAAATATCCTAAACTATTATTATAAATCTAAAAAACAAGTAGTCCAAAAAATGAACATCAGTAATGATAATAGAACGATTAGCATTTTTCCTGCAAAAACTGGTTATGTTGGGATTGCAGAATACTATAAAGATCAAAAAAAGCAAGGGAATTATATGGAAATACGCTTAGAGAAACTAAATTATGAGCGAGAGTAAATTCTTTACTACAAAAACTATTAACTAAACCTAAACTACACCAACATGAAATTTAAAATAGCGCTTTTAGCCGGAGACGGAATTGGACCAGAGGTCATAAATGAAGCTGTAAAAGTATCTGATGCTATTGCAAAAAAATTCAATCATGAAATTATTTGGACACCTGCCTTAACAGGAGCTTGTGCCATTGATGCTGTTGGTGTACCTTATCCTGACGAAACTCATGAAATTTGTATGGCTTCAGATGCCGTTTTGTTTGGAGCCATTGGCCATCCAAAATATGATAATGATCCAACAGCCAAGGTAAGACCAGAACAAGGATTATTGTTAATGCGAAAGAAATTAGGTTTGTTTGCCAATGTACGTCCAACCTTTACTTTTCCTTCTTTAATCGATAATTCACCCCTAAAAAGAGAGCGTATCGAAGGAACCGATTTAGTCTTCTTAAGAGAATTAACCGGTGGAATTTATTTTGGAGAAAAAGGCCGAAGAGATGGAGGAGAAACAGCATATGACAACTGTGTGTACACAAGAGCTGAAGTACAACGACTAGCTAAGAAAGGATTTGAACTAGCGATGACACGTTCTAAAAAATTATGTTGTGTGGACAAAGCGAATGTTTTGGAAACTTCCCGTTTATGGAGAGAAACAGTACAAGCCATGGAGAAAGACTATCCCGAAGTTACCGTTTCGTATGAATTTGTAGATGCCGTTGCGATGCGATTGGTACAATGGCCCAACACTTATGATGTATTGATTACAGAAAATTTATTTGGAGATATCTTAACAGATGAAGCCTCAGTCATTTCAGGATCTATGGGACTCATGCCATCAGCATCTGTGGGAGAACACACTTCATTATACGAGCCAATTCACGGTTCCTATCCACAAGCAACTGGTTTGAATATTGCTAATCCACTGGCGACAATACTTTCTGCAGCGATGATGTTTGAAGATGCTTTTGGTTTGAAAGAGGAAGCTGAAGCCATTAGAAACGTAGTTAATAAATCATTAGAACAAGGAATTGTAACAGAAGATTTAGTTGCTAAAGGCGCAAAAGCATACAAAACAAGCGAAGTTGGCGATTGGTTGGTTGCTAATCTTTAATATAAATTTAAATTATAAAAGCCATTCATTTACTCGGATGGTTTTTTTTATAAAATTTCATTCTATCGCTACAAATCACGAAAGTGAGTAGAATTATAACCCAAATAGTTTTAGCGAGACAAATTAAATTCATAGAAACAAAAAAGGTGTCAATTTGCATTGACACCTTTTTTTATAGCTGTAGAAAAAAATATTAATATCCTCCTCTGTTTCCACCACCACGGTTTTCTCCACCACGGCTGTTTCCACCACCATAACCACCGCGTGAATCTCCACCACGACTGTTATTGTTAAAACTTCTTCTTTCGCCTTCTGGTTTTGGCTCAGATTTGTTTACAACGATTGCACGTCCTTGAACAGTTGCACCGTTCAATTCGTCAATTGCTTTTTGAGCTTCGTCATCATTTGCCATTTCAACAAAACCGAATCCTTTACTTCTTCCTGTAAATTTATCAGTAATAATTTTAACTGAATCAACTGCTCCGTATGCCTCGAAAGACTCTCTTAAATCTGCTTCCTCAATACTGAATGGAAGGCTTCCAACAAAAATATTCATATGTACTTATTTAAATAATACAACAAATGTAGTGCATTTAATTCGTAATCTACTATATATTAGCTTATTTATGATTTTTATTTAAATTCATGCGAAAAATACAGCATCTTTAACAAAAAATTTAGAAAAACTATAACCGTTAAAAAAGAACTATTGATGAATTTTATATATTGAAAGTATAATTTAGCGTAACCAAGTTCTAAATTTAAGATCGCATTTATTAAATAGATCAATTTAAAATTAAACGTGTAGCATTTATCAAAACGATTTAAAAAATCTAAATCCAAAAAAGACTTCTGTAAATAAAGTAAGAGTAGTTAAAAATAAAAAGTAATATAAAAACAATACTTGATCTTTACTAATCAGCCCTTCATAATTAAAACACAGCACGAATTAGTAGATATCAATAAAAAATGTATCTTTGCACCCTTAATTAATCGAGGTCGAGTACCTCAAAATTTAATCACAAGATTATGTCAGTAAAAATTAGATTACAAAGACACGGTAAAAAAGGAAAACCTTTTTACTGGGTTGTAGCTGCAGATGCACGCTCAAAAAGAGATGGTAAATACCTAGAAAAAATTGGTACTTACAATCCAAATACAAACCCAGCAACTATCGACTTGAACCTTGATGCTGCAGTAAAATGGTTGCACAATGGTGCTCAACCAACTGATACTGCAAAAGCGATTCTTTCTTACAAAGGAGCTTTATTGAAACATCACCTTGATGGTGGTATCCGTAAAGGAGCTTTAACTCAAGAACAAGCTGACGCAAAATTGGCGACTTGGTTAGACGCAAAATCTGGAAAAGTTGATGCTAAGAAAGATGGTTTAACTAAAGCACAAGCTGATGTTAAAGCAAAAGCTTTTAAAGCAGAACAAGATGTAAACGCAAAACGTTTAGCTGCAGCTGCACAAGCTGAAGCAGATGCTATTGCTGCTGCAACTCCAGCTGTAGAAGAAGAAGTTGAAGCTGCGGCTGAAGAAACTCCTGCTACAGAAGAAAATAACGAAACAACTGAAGCATAATTTTAATAGCGAAAAATGCGTAAAGAAGATTGTTTCTATTTAGGTAAAATCGCTAAAAAATTTAGTTTCAAAGGGGAAGTTCTTGCCTATTTAGATACGGACGAACCTGAGTTATATCAAAATTTGGAATCAGTGTTTGTTGAATGCAACAAACACTTGGTTCCATTTTTTATTGAAAGTAGCTCTTTGCACAAGAATGATTTCCTCAGAATCCGATTTGAGGATATGAATACCGAAGAAGACGCTGATGCTGTAATAGGCAACGACTTGTATCTTCCATTAAAAATGTTGCCTAAACTTTCAGGTAACAAGTTCTACTTTCACGAAGTAATAGGTTTTGAAGTCGAAGACAAACGCCTTGGTGTAGTTGGCAAAATCGAATCTATTAATGACACTACAGCCCAACCTCTTTTTGAAGTTTTAAATGGTGAAGTTGAAATTCTTATCCCTATGATTGATCATTTCTTGGTGAAAATTGACCGAGAAAACAAAAAAGTAATCATGGATTTACCTGAGGGACTTATTGAAATGTATCTTTAGAGAAAATGACAAGTGGATCGTTAGTAGCAATTTGTTTTATAAAATCTAAAATGCTTTGCCAGTTCGCTAACGCTCGGGTCACTATCTATTAATCCTCAATCTTCAATCATTTTGTTTCAATTCAAACAATTTTCTGTAAATCAAGACCGCTGCGCGATGAAAATCGGGACTGATGGTGTTTTGCTTGGTGCTTGGACACCAATAAGCAACAATCCTTATAGTATTTTAGATATTGGAACAGGAACAGGAGTTATCGCTCTAATGCTTGCACAAAGAAGCCATGCAGATCAAATTGACGCCTTAGAAATTGACGAAAATGCTTATGAGCAATCTGTAGATAACTTTGAAAATTCCCCTTGGAGTGATCGTATATTTTGCTATCATGCAGGTTTAGATGAATTTGTAGAAGAACCAGAAGATGAATACGATTTAATTGTATCGAATCCTCCTTTTTACACCGAAGACTACAAAACGGATAATGAACAAAGAGATTTAGCGCGGTTTGCAGATGCGATGCCTTTTGACGATTTACTGGAGGCTGCGGATTTATTATTATCTGAAAATGGAGTTTTTTCAGTAATTATACCCTTTAAAGAAGAGCGTAGTTTTTTGGCTTTAGCCAAAGAATATGAATTATATCCTTTCAAAATTACGCGTGTAAAAGGAACACCAACTTCAGAAACCAAGCGTACTTTATTGGCATTTAGCCGTAAAGAAATTTTAGATTTCGCTATTGATGAATTAATTATTGAAACTGCTAGACACGCTTACACGCCAGAATATATTGAACTAACTAAGGATTTTTATTTGAAATTTTAATTCGCCTTAAAAATATCTTTAAACTGATATAATATTCTTTCTAACAATCTCAAATACTTTAAAATTATAATACTACGCTCTGACTTCTTGAGTTAAATTAGCCAATTGATAAAACTCTCTTTCCATTTCAAAATCATTAAAAAAATACTTCAATTCATTTATTTCATAACCAGAAGGCAATAATTTATTATTTACAATTTTGACTGGGGTATAATTAAATTTATTTTGAAGACACCAATCGTACTGCTTTTGGATTTCATCTTTAAATTTTGTGGTTATAGTTTCTACTCCCCATTTAATTTTCCATTCTTTTAATCCAATTTGTTTCAAATGCCAATCGGTAATCGCTTCATGTATCCTATCCGGATTAACATCATTAATAGCGAGCAAACTCTCGACAACAACAGTATAGGGATTATCGTTATTAAACGGATTAACATTGAACAAAACATTTAAAAAGATCTTTTTGGGATATTTCTTTACTAAATCAAACCCATCTTTAAAGGCTGCATGACAAAGGCTAGAATTAGGGCTAAGAATCAAATTAAGTTGAACAGAGGCCTCCTTATTACCAAAAGTTAATCCTTGCAAAACTTCAAATCCTTTTAATGTTGTTACATCTTGTAGTAAAAAATCAAATATCATATAATTCCGCTTAAATTTTTTAAGCTCCTTTATAGATTTTTTACCTTCAATAATATTTTCTAAAATTGGTTTAATAACTATCCAAAAAGAGGAAATAAATATTAAGGAAATAATATAGGCAAAAGGAAACAAAATAGTCTCTAAATTAAAAGCTTCCGTTACAAAAAACCAAGCTAAACCTTGGATTAAAATAATAGACGCCACAACTAAACACAAAACACACCATTTTTCTAATATTACTCTTCTTATCCATAATCTATAAACTATTAATGGAATAGCAAAGAGACTAAGTGCTCCAATTAAAACACATGAATTTGTGGGTTCTAAAACTATTGACAAAAGGTTTATACTAAAAAAAAGCATTGGCAAATCAGAGTAATTTAGCCACTTTCTTATCGTTCTGTTTTTAGACTTGATAGGGGATGTACACGAAGTATTCGAACTTTCATTACAAAATTTAGAGATCAACTCATTTTGGTATCCCAATTTTTCTTGAGTGATAAGAGTGCTGAAAAACAGTCCTACAATACTTGTTGAAAGTAGAAAGTAATCATAAAAAGTATATTTATTGTAGAAAAAAGAAATTGCAATTATTAATAAAACGGGAACAATACATTGGAGTAACTTGACATGAACATTAGATTTTTGGTTTAAAATAATCTCGTTAGGCTCAATGACAATAACTAAACCGCTCCAGCCCTCTTTAAATTCATCGAAGGTCAAATGCTTTTTTTCTCCCTTAACATTAAGAAAAACAAGGCTACTTAAAGTTTTAGAAACTAAAACTAAACTTTGTTTGAATACAGCCAAAAAAGAATCAGGTAATTCATTAAAGTTTTCTTTAGGGATAGTATCTACTTTATTGGGGATAGAAAGCAAGGCTAATGAATCCGTTATCGCAAACAAACTTGGAAAATTAGGATGAGACTGAAATAAATCCTCAAATTCTAATTTCTCTTGCGAATAATTATTTCTTTCTAAATACTTTTCAACTAAATTTATCATATTATTCTCTGTCAAAAAAAATAGATTGATACAATGCTTTTTACAAATATGAAGTTTTTTTGTTTTGCTAAATCTATTTATGCCAATAATTCAACAATTTCACACTTACAATTTATAAATTATCATACTGCAATAATACTATTAAATATTTAAAATACAATTACTTGCGGGTAAAAACATAGTAGATAAAAATAATAAAAAAGAAAGCAGTCTTTAAAACCAGTAATTTGAAAAAATTTAATAATCTTTCTATTTTTTCATTAAAAAACAGTAATAAAAATAGAAGATTAAGTTCAAAAGGTACTATGAAAATTAAAACTCTAATACAATTATTATGAAGTTGATTAAACCAATTTATAAATATAAATTTTGGCAACATCATGAGAATACTTGTAAAAAACAAATCAAAACTTAAAAAATGAAACTCAAAATGAAGTTGTTATTTATTGTATTAACATCATGAAATATAATGTTAATGTAGATTACGGTGATAATGTCAAATAATTATGGAATTCAAAATAACAAAACCAATCATATGATTTATTTTTAAAATATTAATAGGAGGAAACTAAATTTTAAAGAGAATGTAATAAAAGAAAGTTTTCAAAATTAATATTCAAGAGCAAAAAAATGGAAACGCAAAACCCTTTATTTTTTTGTCGGTTCTGAATGTCATTATTATGTGTTTTCTGTAATATTATTATTTTTAAAATTACTGATGGAAAACTAAAAGTATTCATTACAAGTAAAAACTTTTAGAGTATGAAATCTTGATTAAATCTAACTAATTTATAAGGAATTAAACAATTTCTTTCTCAAGTCCTTTAATAAATTGAATCGGTGTAACTCCTGTTCGTTTATTAAAGGATTTTGTAAATGAAACGGCATTTTTAAATCCTACACTTTCCGCAATTGCTTGAGTAGAATATTTTCTATAAGTTGCATTAGAAATCATTTCCTCAATTACATAATTTATTCTAAGTTCATTTAAATACTCACTAAACGTTTTATTATAATGATTATTAACTACGCTAGAAAGATAAGAGGTGTTAGTTTTGATTTTTTTTGCGGCAGATTGTTGGGTAAAATCAGGTTTTAAATATTCTAATTTTTTTTCTAAAAATTTTAATTTTTCTAAAATTTCATTTTCTTTTTCAATACTAATTACAGAAGAAGTGTTTTTGACAATTTCTTGATTGATTATAATTTCTTTCTCTGAATTAATTCTATTCATTCTGTATTCCTCAATCAAATCAGCTACTTTACGTTCCGCTATTTTTTTCTTTTTAAAACCTCTTACTGCAAGAAATCCTAAAAAAACAACTAAAACACATAAAACTAAAACAACCAAAATAGTAAGATTCTTTTTGTATTTATAGTCTTCTTGAATGATTTTCATTTCCGTTTTTAATTGTTCCTTACTCTTTTTAAAATTAACTTCAGCTATTTCTTTATTCAGCTTAAATTCATTTTTTTCATAGTTTTCTAAATATATTTCCGAATATTTAGCCGCCTCTTCTTGATTTTTAAGAGCTTGGTATATTTTAGCTTGATAATAATTAGATTTTAGGAATTCTATGGGATTCGCTTTATCGGCATAATAAATTGAATCTACTTTTTTAAAATACACTAGAGATTGTTTGTATTCTTTTTTATAATAATACAAATCTCCTAGATTATATATGATCTTAGAATATTCAAGAAAAAAACCATTTTCTTTTGAGCTATTCAAAATACTTTGATATCCTTTTTCGGCTTCTGAAAAATTTTTCTTGAGGTAATAAATATTTGCTAAATTCATCTGAGCTAACATTTTATTATAATCTAAAGATTTAGAATAAATAATAGCTTTAACATAATAAAATTGAGCAGAATCTAAATATTCGGTTTTATCTATTTTACTTTTGTAGAAATCCTCATAATATTTACCTAAATTCAAATTTATTGCACTTTTATACATATTAAATTGCTCATCTGAAAATAGATATCGCATTTTATCAATCATCAGGTCTGATTGTTTAGAAATAGAAATAGCTTCTTTATAATTTCCTACCTCATTATTTATTAAGCCTATGTTTATATTAAATTTGAGTGCTTGTACACGATCATTGATACTGATAGACAATTTTCTCCCTTCTTGAAACTGATCTAATGCATGGCTAAAATCACCTCTTTTCCAAGAACTTAAACCGCCACAATTTAGCAAATAGGCATTCATTTCTATTTTATCTTTAGAAGAAGAAATCTTTTTTAAACTTTCATAGGCTCTATCCAATGAGAATTTTGAGTTCTGAACATCACCTTTAATTTGATACAAGTAGGATTTGGTTCCTTGAGCAAAAGCTTGATGCAAATGATTATTAGAAGTTTCTAATTTATCGGTATAAATAAAAGCGCTATCAATATTAGAACTTGATAACAATCTAATTTTATTTTTAAAAATCGTATATTCCTGCTCTGACAAATTAGATTTGCTTTGGGAATACGATACCGTTATCATTAAAAAAAAACAATAAAATAGATAACGCATTTCAGGTTTGGTTTAAAAAAATTAAAACCCAAATGTAAAATTAATAGATGAACAATTGAGAATAAAAATTTCAATATTTTTAAAAATGTCAGCAATAGCAATAATCTATTATATAAAATTAAAGAATAATTTATTTTTTTAGCATCAATCGCTTACTCTAGAAATCCAATAATGAAATTATTCAACCACTATAATTAAAAACAACTTCTATTTTTTTATTAGGAGAAGATTTTTTAAAATTTAAAATTCACTACATTTATATATAGCAATTTTCAAATAGCTTCGTACAAGCTTAAAAAAGCTATGTTTTTCACAAAATAGAAAAAATATAACATTTGTTAATGCATTTGTTATATTTCTTTGTGTAGATTTGTTCTTTTAAAATTAGCTAACATGAAACCAGATTTATTTCAATCCCCTGATTATTACAACCTAGACGATTTACTAACAGAAGAGCACAAATTAGTTCGTGATTCTGCGCGTGCTTGGGTTAAGAAAGAAGTATCGCCTATTATAGAAGATTTTGCTCAAAGAGCAGAATTTCCGAAACAAATTATAAAAGGTTTGGGCGAAATTGGCGGATTTGGCCCTTATATTCCTGAAGAATATGGAGGAGCTGGATTAGACCAAATATCATACGGATTGATCATGCAAGAAATTGAACGCGGAGATTCTGGTGTTCGTTCTACCTCTTCTGTACAATCTTCATTGGTCATGTATCCTATTTGGAAATACGGAAATGAAGAACAAAGAATGAAATATTTACCCAAATTAGCTACGGGCGAATTCATGGGATGTTTTGGATTAACAGAACCTAATTATGGTTCTGATCCAGGAAGCATGATTACCAATTTTAAAGATATGGGTGATCATTATTTGCTAAATGGTGCCAAAATGTGGATTTCTAATGCACCTTTCGCAGATATTGCCATAGTTTGGGCTAAAAATGAAGAAGGTAGAATACACGGTTTGATTGTAGAAAGAGGAATGGAAGGATTTTCTACTCCAGAAACACATAATAAATGGTCGCTTCGTGCTTCCTCAACAGGAGAATTAATTTTTGACAATGTCAAAGTACCAAAAGAGAATTTGTTACCAAACAAATCGGGATTAGGAGCCCCTCTAGGTTGTCTTGATTCTGCTCGTTACGGAATTGCTTGGGGTGCTATTGGTGCTGCTATGGATTGTTATGATACTGCTTTGCGTTATGCAAAAGAAAGAATTCAGTTTGATAAGCCTATCGCAGGAACACAATTACAACAAAAGAAATTAGCCGAAATGATTACTGAAATCACAAAAGCACAATTGCTAACTTGGAGATTAGGAGTGTTAAGAAATGAAGGAAGAGCTACAACAGCACAAATTTCAATGGCTAAAAGAAACAATGTAGATATGGCAATTCATATCGCTCGTGAAGCAAGACAAATGTTAGGCGGAATGGGAATTACAGGAGAATACTCGATTATGCGTCACATGATGAACTTAGAGTCTGTAATTACTTACGAAGGAACACATGATATTCACTTATTGATTACTGGAATGGATATAACTGGAATTCCAGCATTCAAATAAGTCATTCAATATTAGATACTATGCTTATTAATAAAGCAAAAAAAATCCCGATAAATATCGGGATTTTTTATTTAATTTTCTGGAGCTAGTTCTAACTCTAAACCTTCTAGACTTTCAGTAATCGGGATTTGACAACCCAAACGACTATTTGATTTTACATAAAATGCTTCAGAGAGCATCGCCTCTTCATCATCACCCATTTCTGGTAATGCTACATCGTTTAAAACATAACACTGACAAGAAGCACACATTGCCATTCCGCCACAAGTTCCTTCAACTGGTAACTCGTATGCTTTACACAACTCCATGATATTCATCGCCATATCTGTAGGCGCTTGTAATTCATGAACAACTCCTTCTCTATCTTTAATTTTTATTAATACATCCATCAATGGTTGTGCGTTTAAAGTTTTATTTTTTAATGTATAAAATTCAAATAAACAAATTATAAAATATTTACAACCGTTTCTATTTGTGGCGCAAACTTTTTAATAGTAGTTTCTACTCCAGCTCTTAGTGTCATTTGATTTACACTACAACTAGTACAAGCCCCTTCAAGACGCACTTTTACATGCTTGCCGTCCTCAATAGAGATTAATGTAATATCACCACCGTCAGAAACCAAAAAAGGTCTAATTTCTTCTAATGCTTTTTGAACTTCAATTGTTAATTCTTCTGTTGTCATATTAATTTTATTATTGCTAATTGCAGAGCCGTTAATCGATTACTTTTTAACTGATGAGCAACCCGCCATAGTTGTTATTTTTACAGCTTCAGTGGCTGGTAAATTTTCATTTCTGCTAATCACTTCGCGCACTACATTTCGCGTAATTTCTTCAAAAACAGTAGCTGTAACTGAACCTGTTTGCATGGCTGCTGGGCGACCATAATCACCAGCTTCACGAATAGACTGCACAATTGGTACTTCTCCTAGGAAAGGAACCTCAAGATCTTCAGCAAGATTCTTAGCTCCTTCTTGTCCGAATATGTAATATTTGTTTTCTGGTAATTCCTCGGGTGTGAAATAAGCCATGTTTTCGATGATTCCCAAAACTGGAACATTAATCGCATCAGACATGAACATCGAAACTCCTTTTTTAGCATCTGCTAATGCCACTGCTTGTGGTGTGCTTACAATTACAACTCCTGTAATCGGTAAGGCTTGTACAATTGAAAGGTGAATATCGCCCGTTCCTGGAGGTAAATCTACTAGCATAAAATCTAATTCTCCCCAGTCTGCATCAAAAATCATTTGATTTAAGGCTTTAGAAGCCATCGGACCTCTCCAAATAACAGCTTGACTTGGTGAAGTAAAAAATCCAATAGAAAGAATTTTTACTTCATAGCTTTCCACCGGTTTCATTTTTGATTTCCCATCAATAGTTACAGAAACTGGTTTTTCGCTTTCTACATCAAACATAATTGGCATCGATGGACCATAAATATCAGCGTCAAGAATCCCTACTGAGAATCCCATTTTTGCTAATGAAACCGCAAGGTTTGCTGTAACAGTAGATTTTCCAACTCCTCCTTTACCAGAAGCTACTCCGATAATATTTTTTATTCCTGGAATTGCTTTTCCTTTAATCTGATTTGGATTTTCAGCAACTGCAGCTTCTACTTTAGTATTAACCTTAACTTTAGCATCAGGAGAAACTAAATCATGGATGGTTTTCTTGATATCTTCTTCTGCTCTTTTCTTAATGTGCATTGCTGGCGTGTGTAACACTAAATCTACCACTACTTCATCTCCAAAAGTGATCACATTTGCAACTGCTCCGCTTTCTACCATATTTTTTCCTTCTCCAGCTACAGTAATTGTTTCTAAAGCTTTTAGGATGTCTTTTCTATCTAATTTCATTTTGAATTTACTTTTTCTGTTGGTATTTTACACCAAAATATTATCTTTATTTAAACTGATTTCAGATTACAAAGATAACAGATTAAGTTCTTAAAATAAAGGAATTACATCGGATTTATTGATGATAGAATTGCGCGTATTTATTTGATTTTTCACAAGAAAAATAACAGTTAGTAATTTTAGAAAATCAAAAAGAAAAACTACTGAATTTTAATACATTTAAATTTTGAATGTTCATGAATTGGCATTAAAACCCTTATTTAAAACCTATGCCTAATTTATAAATATAAAAAACTACTTCAGAGTACAAGGATTCCAAAAACATCTAAAAAACAATTAATGTATTACAATCGCACTTCTGGAATCCAAAGCACCTTATCGAAATCCACGATCTGATTGTTGACAATTACTATTCCTTCATTTTCAAGCAATTGTTGCATCAAATTGGTACCGTCAAAGTGAAGTTTGCCTGTTAACAATCCGTTTCTATTAACAACTCTATGTGCTGGAACATCGTCTAGATTATGGGAAGCGTTCATTGCCCAACCTACCATTCTTGCTGAACGTGCAGTTCCTAATGCTTTGGCAATAGCACCATAAGACGTCACTTTACCATAAGGAATTTGTCTAACGACTTCGTAAACCCTTTCAAAAAAGTTGTCGTTTGTCATGGTTTGAGGATTAAAAATATATTGAAAGTTTATTTTAGAAATTAACTCCAATAATACTTTATAATATTAAATAAGGTAAGTGCTGATATTAAACCGGTTATGCTTCCTATAATAGTATTCATATTGCGCATAAAATAATCGGTTTTGTGTTGGATTTTTTGAAAGAAGGTGATGTAAAAATAAAACACTAAAAAAGAACCCAATACTACACCCGTAACAAAAACAAAAATAGAGGTAATATCAAAATAAAATAAATTGTAAGAAGCTAAGGTTACGCTAACAAAAACGTAATAGGGAATGGGGAAAAAGTTTAAAACCGAGAGCAACATCCCTAGAAAAAAACGTGTAGAGGTACTTCTTTTCTTTATTTTACCTTTTTTCTTTTTGGGCTTTTTAGCAATAAACAAAAAGTAAATAGTTAATGCCAAAAATATACCCAATCCTACTTCTCTCAATAAAACAATTACCTCTGGACGGCTTTTGATATATTGTGCGAAAAAAATAGCCAATGTAGCTTGAAAAAAAATCACCAAAATTGCACCTAAAACAAACCAATATGCACTTTTTTTACCTTCTTTTAAATTCACTTTGGTAGCCGTCATATTGATCAAACCTGGAGGCGTAATCCCTATAACAGCAGTAACAAAACCCAAGAACAAAGAAGTGATTAAATTCATAGTCAAAATGCGGATGTCATAACGAAGATATGCTCTTCAAAAAAAATTATTGTTTGATTTTGAATCGAATATACGTAATTGCTTTGTTAACTTCCAAATATTGTTTTTCGTAAAAAGTTTGAAAAGCAGTTACTTCTTCTGGACTTCCTTCATTAACATAAACATTATGATTGGCGTATAAAACTTCGTGACCTTCTCCATGCAGCAACCCTAAAGTATAACCATGCATAAACTCACTGTCTGTTTTTAAATTAACAACGCCGTCTTTTTTAAGGATTTTTTTATACAATTGTAAAAACTCAGAGTTTGTCATCCTATGTTTGGTACGTTTGTATTTGATTTGAGGATCTGGAAAAGTAATCCAGATTTCGTCTACTTCATTTTCTGCAAAAATATGATTGATCAATTCGATTTGGGTACGAATAAAAGCAACGTTGTGTAAACCTGTTTCTACAGCAGTTTTTGCACCACGCCAAAAACGAGCTCCTTTGATATCAATACCAACAAAGTTTTTATTAGGATACCTTTCGGCAAGTCCTACTGAATATTCTCCTTTTCCACATCCTAATTCTAGGACTAATGGATTTTCATTTTTAAAGAATTCAGAATTCCATTTTCCTTTTAACGGAAATAAGTCTCCCACTACTTCCTCTCTTGTAGGTTGAAAAACATTAGTGAACGTCTCGTTTTCTTTGAATCTCTTTAATTTATTTTTGCTTCCCACTTTTTTATAATATTTCGGCAAAATTAAGGAATTATATATGACTGAACGATTAGTAAGCAAAATTTAATTCCGACTCATAATACTTAACAACTATAAAGGCAGTTTTATACCCAAAAAACTATAGCTTTTTCTTTTCTAATTCTTTTATCAATTGTTCTTCTATACCTTCTTTGATCTTTATAACTTCACGGCTCGTAGCATTAGGAATCGTCATAGAGAGCACATATTGTTGTATTTTCCATTTTTTCCCTATTTTGACTAATATTCCTGAACCACGACAAATTTTCATCTGTGTATTTAGCAACTCATCAAACCAGGCCGTTTTACCAGAATTATCAAAGAAAACGTGACGTTCTAAAGCCGTAAAACTCCATGCTTTTCCTTTATCAAAATGAGGTTTAGCATACGCCTGAAATTCTTGTTTGTTCCAATTTTCTGTAGCATCTGTTCCAATAAAAACAGCATCATCGGCCATCAATTCGAAATAGCCATTGTAATCTGCATTAGCTGCAGCTTTATGCCAAGCATCCATAGTTTCGTTAATTTCAACTACTGCATTTGCTTTATTTTCTTGTTTACTTTTGCAACTTAATACCAATAAAGTGACTAGAACAATACATAATTTCTTCATAATACAATAAATTTTTAGTTATGGTTTTTATTCCATCTAATTTTAATTTTACCTCCTTCATCAATAGCTAGTAAATACAGTACGACACCATTGTATCGTTTCTCCTCTTTTTCTATATTACTGGTAATGAGTTCATCTTTTTTTGGATTTCTAAGAGGAATAGTCATTGCTAAATTGGTTCCTGATCCAAAAGAATAGACTCCATCGACATCCAAATTCAGAATATTAGAACTTACCTTCAAATCTTTTACGGTTACTAAATCGCCATTAATCTTAAAATTTCCTAATAAATCGCTAAAAACAACGTTGTTTACCTCTCTAAATGGAAAAGCGAATTTACCTATATTTGTTAAAGGCTTAAAATCAATTAAAGCACCATTTTTTACATCAAACTTAGCTGTTCCTCCAAGAGAATTTGTCTTAAGTTGTCCGCCAGAAAGCAATCTGCCCGAAACAGAAGCGGAGGCATTTAGTAATCCTTTTAAATTTTTTGGTTGAAAGGATTGAATTCCAAAATTATTAAACGCAGCTAAAAATTTAGCGATATCTACTTTATTGATTTGTGCGTTAGATTGCAACAAAAAAGTATCAGAATCAGGAGTTAGTTTTCCATCAAATGTAATCGTTCCGCCTGCACTTGCTACCGAACCGTTTTTTACAATTAGTTGATTATTAGCTAATAAAACCAACGCATTTGCATTCGTAGCCTCTAACTTGCTATAAACCATTTTATCTGCTTTTAGGTTTAATAGCACTTGGCATTTATCAATTACAGAATACATTTTATCAGAAAAATTGTTGTTGTCTTTTTTGGTAATTATTTTTTTATGATTAGCATTCGTAATTACTCCAGCAAATTGTTTTACATCAAGAAATGGAGCATAAATATCCCAATTCACAATCATTTTTTCAGGATTATCGTAATAAAGAGTTAGAAAGTTATCTATTTTTCCATGCATAAAAACCGCATTGCGACGGTCGTTAAAATTTATTTTTTTTATTATAAGTGCTTTTTCAGTAAAATCAAGATCAATATTGGTTTTTACAAAAGTTAGATTTCTTGGTCCGTAATATATCACTGCATTTTTGACGGTTGTATTTCCGGTAAATAGTGGTTTTTGAATTCTTAAATTGGAAACACCAAATTTGAAATCCAGATTCACATTGGCTTGACCATCAGAAAAATGCATGAAATCTTTAGGAATAATTTCATTCAATCGTGAAACTTCAAAATCTGATTTAAAAGTGCCCGCAACAATTGTCTTTTCAAAATTTGCAATAATCCCAATTGGAATTTTAAAAGGAATCGTTTTGTATTTCCCCTCAAAATTAGTTAATGTAATAGTCGAATTTACATCATTACAAGCGGTAGTTTTTACGTATTGATTGGTAAAGCTAGCCTCAAAACTACAGTCGTTAATTATACCATCTGGAATTTTAAGTTCATTATTTTTTATTTTTGTTATTACCTTAATTTCAGGATCTCCAACAGCATTCATATCACCAATAATAGTACAAAGAACAAGAATTGGCTTTTTTAAATTAAACTGATTAATTCTGTCGCTGATATTTGCACTTAATAAAGCAGAAGCATTCTGCCATAAAATGGTCGTTTTTATAGCAATATCAAACGGTGATTTGTTTTTATGTAAACTAAAATTTGCTTTGATATTAAAGATTTCTTCACCAATTAAAAGTTTATCTGTAGCCACACTAATTTTATTTTTAGCATCGGAAAAACTAACTTTTAGCACGCCTTCAACTATTTTATCCCTGATAAAACTACCTCTTTGAGTATTGAATGCCATGCTTTTTGCAAGCGTTTTTAAATACAAATTGGTGTTCCAATTGTCGTTATCAAAATCTATTCTGCTGCGAAGTGCAATGATATTAAAATCAAATAATTTATTTCCGAGTTGGTTTTCTGAAATGAAATGAACCTCATCAAACACAATTTCGTTAAAGGTGGAAGTAGCAGCGCTTTTAGACTTATCAATTTTTGCTTTGGGTCTAAAAATAGCTGTATTTACAATTCCGTCTTTTCCCTTGTACAAATGGATTGTCGCCCTTTGAATTTCAATTTTATCGATACTAATTTCATTATGCAGCAAACCCAATACATTCATTCGAATCTCAATTTCATCTGCTTTCAGCAAAGTGCGTTTATGTAAAAAATACAAACTATCTCTTAATTCTACTTGACTTAAAGCCAAAGTCATATTTGGAAATCCTTTTAGAAATTTATAATTGATATCATTGATGTGAATTGTTCCAGTGATATTATCGTTAATCTTAGCATTAATTTGTGTAACTATTTTTGCTTTATTATGATTAAAATAAAAAGCGAGACCTATAGCAGATAGAAAAAAAAGGAGGACCAATCCTAGAAAAAACAATACAGTGTATTTAATTATTTTTCTAAAACTTGCTCCTTCACTATAAACTGAGCTATGCTTCCAAAATTGTTTCATCGATGCTTGTTCTCTAATTTGAATACAAGGTAGCTAAATTTAGTAGCTTATGACGTTTGAGAGCTAGAAACTGTTTTCTAAAATTATTTTTACCTAAGCTTTTTAATTATTTAATGTCAAAAAACAAATCATGAGTATGACAGTAAATAACTTATTACCAATTAATTAAAACAAGACAAAGTTTTTGCTATTTTTATATCTTTAAAAAAAATGCTGGAATCCGTTTAAATCATTTGAGAGTTATTTTTTTTTATATAATGTGGAACAGACATTACATAATTATTGGATTCTAAAAACCTAAATGCGCTATTAAACGTATCATTTTCTTTGCTTATTTTTAAAGTAATTATTGATAACCAGTTCCTTAAGTCAAAAAAAACATTCGGATTAATTGGTCTTCAAAAATTAATTTTTAAGTTCAAAAATTGGCACTATTTTAAACAAGTAATTCAGCACAAGATTTGATGTACTTTTGCTATTGATTTAGTGTATTCTAAACACATTAAAATTAGATTTATGAAGAAAAAAATTACTCCTATACTCCTGATTACTTTTACATTTTTATTTGTTTTGGTTTCTTGTAAAAAGAAAATTGAGAGTCAACCTGCAATAGTTCCAGCTACTATTAACACCATTGAAGTTGCTTTTGATAGCACACAAATTAAAACTTTTTTCCAGAAATATCCGGATCTAATTTCCTATCAAGCAGAAGTAGAAGAACTTTATCGCAAGCATCAATCTCATTATATTTGGTTTGATAAAGATGGTCTTAACGAATTTTCTGGTTTGCTTTATAACAAAGTAAACAATCTAAGTTCAGAAGGCGTAGAGACTGTGATTCCTTATAAAGAAAAATTTGATGCAATTTATAGCAATCCAGAAAACAATAAAAAAGCCAATGTAGATACCGAGTTATTAAGTTCGTCATTGTACTTTTTTTACGCACGAAAAGTCTATTCTGGTATCGACAATCAAAAAACTAATGATTTAGAATGGTTTTTGCCTCGAAAAAAACAAAGTTATGTTCATTTTTTAGACTCTTTATTAGTAGATCCATCTTTGATTAATAAGGAAGAGAAAGGCGTTTTAAAACAGTATTATCTTTTAAAAGATGTATTGCAAAAATACCAAAAAATAGAAAAAAAAGGAGGCTGGGACACGATCACGCTAAATCCTAAAGTAAAATCGTATGTACCAGGCGATAGTGCAACAGCAATTGCACAAATAAGAAAATATTTATTTGTTACCGATGCCATTTCTAGTGATTCTAAAAGTATGGTTTATGATGAAGAATTAGCAGCGGGCGTTTTGAACTTTAAAAAGAGTAGCGGGAATGCTATAAATAAAACGATTTTGCCAGAACATATTAAATACATGAATGTTCCTATTAGCCAACGCATCAAAACGATTATGGTAAATATGGAACGTTGCCGATGGATTTCGAATGATATTACTAAATCGAAAGAATTAATCGTGGTTAATATTCCTGCCTTCGAATTAACTTTTTTTAGAGATGGCAAACCCGAATTACACTCTAGAGTTGTTGTGGGCAAGACTATGAATAAAACCGTTATTTTTAGTGCTCCAATGAAATACATTGTTTTTAGACCTTACTGGAATGTACCAACGAGTATTTTGAAAAAAGAAATTCTTCCTGCTATCGAAAAAAATCCAAATTATTTGGCACAACATAATATGGAATGGAATAATAATTCTGTGAGGCAAAAACCGGGAACATCAAATTCATTAGGATTAGTGAAATTTCTATTTCCCAATTCGAATGATATTTATTTGCACGATACTCCCTCAAAAAGTTTGTTTAATAGAGACACTCGCGCCTTTAGTCATGGATGTATCCGAGTGGCAAAGCCAAGAGAACTTGCCGCTGCAATCATGAAATACGACACCAAATGGAATGCAGAAAAAATTAATGCCAAAATGGATAGTGGAGACGAATATTGGTATACGCTTAAGAACAAAATTCCAGTTTATATTGGTTATTTTACATCTTGGGTAGGTGATGATGGCATTATCCGATTTTATGATGATGTGTATAAAAGAGATGATAAGCTAGCCTCCATTTTATTTGAAAATAAAGTTAAATAAGAGTTTTACAATTAATAAGAAAAAATAGTGATCAAAAATCTATTTTCTAAAATCTAAAGTTTAATCACTTCTTGATTCCATAAAAAAAATGACACGATCTAAAAGTAAGATCGTGTCATTTTTTTTATACCAAAAACAGTACTATTTAATACGTTTTCTTTTTTTCAAAAGTGGTTTCTAATACTTTTTTGATTTTATCCAATGCACCATGAAATGCTTTTTCAGTAGTGTCGGCATGATTTGTAACCGCAACAGGCTGCATATTTATCGGACGCGCTTCAATAAGGCAACGCTTATCGTTGGTTCCTGATTTATCACTATTCTCATCACCAAGATGTACTTCTAAACGAGTTATTTTATCTTCAAAACGAGCTAAAGCAGTTTGTAATTCTTCTGAAATATATGCTTTTAAACGTGCGTGTCCTTCTACGTTATTGTCTGTGTTGATTTGTACTGTCATGTTCTATTTATTTAATGTTTGTCTCTCAAATTTACCGAAAAGGTTATCAAAAAACGACTGCATTAATAAAACATTGTGAAAAAAATTGAAAGAAAATAATGATTTTTCCGAAAATGAAAAAACAATGATTATTGTATTTGTTTTAGAGTGTAAATTGGATAATATACCTCAGCTATTTTAAAATTATAAATAGCTAAATCAAAATAAGATATCCATATTACATAAAACAAAAAACGCCATTCTTACTAACAGCGTTTTATTGAAAACTAAAATTGTTTTAAGCAAAATACCCTAGCCCTGATGGAAACGGCATCCCCCGCTTTTTAGCGGGGATACAGTGTACAGCAGGAAATAGCTCCTTAAAAAAGTAAAACTAAGGAGAATTATTTAGACTCTGGCAATTTTTGAATGCCCATATTATAAAGTGTGAATGCCTGAATATCGACGTTTTCCTGAATAGTTGCTGCAACAGATTTTCCGGCTCCATGTCCTGCATTGATATCAATACGAATTAGAACTGGATTTGTTCCTGCTTGCTTATCTTGTAATTCTGCTGCAAATTTAAAACTGTGTGCTGGTACCACTCTATCATCATGATCGCCAGTAGTTACCATTGTAGCTGGATATTGAATGTCTTTTTTTACATTGTGAACTGGAGAATAGCCTTTAAGATAATTAAACATCTCTTTGCTGTCTTGGGCTGTTCCATAATCATAAGCCCATCCTGCTCCTGCGGTAAAAGTATGATAACGCAACATATCCATTACGCCCACTGCTGGTAAAGCTACTTTCATCAAATCTGGTCTTTGTGTCATAGTTGCCCCTACAAGCAAGCCACCATTTGATCCGCCACGAATGGCAAGATACTGAGAAGATGTATATTTTTGAGCTATTAAGTATTCTGCCGCTGCGATGAAATCATCAAATACATTTTGTTTTTGCATTTTAGTTCCTGCATCGTGCCATTTTTTTCCGTATTCTCCACCACCGCGTAAATTAGGTACTGCATAAACCCCTCCGTTTTCCATCCAAACGGCATTGGCAATACTAAAACTTGGAGTTAAGCTAATATTAAAACCACCATAAGCATATAAAATTGTTGGGTTTTTTCCATCCAGTTTTAATCCTTTTTTATGAGTGATAATCATTGGAATTTTGGTTCCGTCTTTAGAGGTATAAAACACCTGTTTTGATTCGTATTGTTCACTCTTAAAATCTACTTTTGGTCGTTGATAAATGCTAGAGATTCCTGTTTTTGCATCAAATGAATACGTAGAACCTGGCGTAATGTAATTGGTAAACGAATAATAAAGTATATTCTCTTTTTTCTTACCACCAAAACCTCCTGTAGTTCCTACTCCTGGCAATTCGATTTGACGAATTAGTTTCCCTGAATAATCATATTGTTTTACTACCGAAACGGCATCTTGCATGTAATTGGCAAAGAAATAACCAGCACCCGTTGAAGTCGTTAATACGTTTTCTGTTTCTGCGATAAAGTTTTTCCAGTTGGCTGGTTTTGGATTATTTACATCAACCGTTACAATGCGTTTGTTAGGCGCATTCCAATCTGTATCTATAAATAATTTTGTGCCTTCGTTTTCAATAATAGCATTACTGCTTTTGAAGTTATCAACGATAGTTACAATAGGACTATTGGCTTTTGTTAAATCTTTAATGTACAATTCGTTACCATAAGTAGAATTTGCTGCTGTAATTACCAAATAATGATCATCTTCTGTAACGCTTCCACCAACATAACGGCGTTTTTTATCTGCCCCAAAAATAACCTTATCTGTTTTTTGTGCCGTTCCTAATTTATGAAAATATAGTTTGTGTTGATCTGTTTTTGCCGATAGCTCGCTTCCTTTAGGTTTATCATAACTAGAGTAATAAAATCCTTCATTCCCTTTCCAAGAAACGCCGCTAAATTTTACATCCACAATAGTATCTTCGATAATTTTTTGAGAGATTGCATCCATAATAATTACTTTTCTCCAGTCACTACCGCCTTCAGAAATTGCATAAGCTACTTTAGATCCATCTTTAGAAAAGTCTAAACCTCCAAGTGAAGTAGTTCCGTCTTTAGAAAAAGTATTTGGATCTAGGAAAATAGTTTCGTTTCCTTTGGCATCTTTTCTGTACAAAACCGATTGGTTTTGCAAACCATTATTTTTATAGTAATACGTAAATTCACCTTCTTTGAATGGTGCACCTATTTTCTCATAATTCCATAATTTTTCCATGCGTGATTTTAGCGCATCTCTGAAAGGAATTTTAGACAAATAATCGTAGGTAACTTCATTTTGAGCTTTTACCCAAGCTCCCGTTTCGGCAGATTTATCATCTTCTAGCCATCGATAGGGATCAGCTACTTTAGTATCAAAATAAACGTCGACAGTTGTCCCTTTTGTGGTTTGTGGATATTTCATTGTAGTTGCTTTTTGATCTTGACCAAAAGTTGCCAATGTAGAAGACACAGCCATAATTAAAAAAGTTTTTTTCATTAGATTCTGTTTTAGGTTGTTACAAACATAGGAAAATTGTGCCTGCGGTTTGTATGTGAAAGTCTTAAATAAAACCAAAAAGCGCTTTCTTTTGAAAAGCGCTTTTTTTGTATTACTCTATAAATTAAAATTGATTCCCAAAACGATGTTGCGTCCTATATTAGGAATTCCATCGGTTTTAAGACGAGAAAGGTGTGCAATGTATTTTTTATCCAGTAAATTATTACCGTTGATATTGACATCAAATAGTGTTTTTCCTAATTTGAATGTTCCGCCCAAGCCTAAATTTACTAAAGTGTAACCGTTTGATTTCGTTTCAAAACCACTCACGTTTTTTTGATTAAAAGTACTTGAAACATTCAACGTAGCAAATCCTTCCTCCAACCAATTCTTAATTTTAAATTCGGTTCTAATGGTATTATCCCAATTATTAGCGGGTATTAATGGCAAGTATTCTCCATTTTCTTTTTCTCCAGTTACGGTTTCAAAACTAGTTTCGAAATGCAACCAATCTAATGGATGTGGATGAAAATGCAAACCTATTTCACCTCCGTACAATTTTGCGTTATTTTGTATGTAATCAAAAACTAAATTAGAATCGATAATTTCTCCTGTTGGAGAGGTATAAATGTAATTATTGATGTGATTGTAAAAACCATTTACAAAAAACTCAAAATGACTGTTTTTATATTCTAAATTCACATCTGTTTGTACGTTTTGTTCTGTTTTTAAATCGCTATTTCCTACTTCATAACGATTGGTTCCTTCATGAACTCCATTAGACGTTAACTCCGCTAAATTAGGCGCTCTAAATCCAGAAGCCACATTTAAACGTAAAGTCAAATCATCTGTCAAACTTGTTTTGTATCCTAAAGAAGCATTAAAACTATCGTAGCTTTTATTAATCGCTTCAAAAGAGCCCTCTTCTCCTGCAATTCCTTGAGCATCTGTTGTAATTTTTCTATTGTCGAAACGTAATCCTGCTTGCAAGACATTGGTATTCCATTCGTAATTCGCGGTTCCAAAAACTCCAAAATCATTGGTAACAGCATCAGGAATTAAATATTCTTCTCCGGAGTTTCTATTGGTTTGATGCATTCCTTGAAGCCCAACAATCGTTTCTATACTTCCTAGTTTTGGTAAATGATATTTTGCACTATAGTTAAAGGTTTTCAATTTCATGTGTAAGGCAGCTTCATTACTGTCCTCAAACTCGCTTCTGTCATTGGCAATGTAACCCAAGTCAAGATCCAACTTTGAATTTTTAAAATAAAGTATTGAATTTAAACTCAACAAATGATTGAAGATTCCTTGTTTTGGAAATTCTGTTTTCTTACTTGTCGTTTGTTCTTCAATTCCCTCTTCCGGAATCCCTAAGTCCAACTTATTATAATTGTATCGCAATACTGTAGAAAAACTAGAGTTATTATATCCTACACCTGTCTTGAAATCAGTTTCGTTATATCGTGTATTAGTTACTCGGTCGCCATTGGCAATTTTATAATCAGAATGCGTATTATAACTTCCGCGTGTCATAAATTTCCAATTATCGGTACTTGTTTTTAGTCCCAAAGAAGAATTACTTCCTTGAGTGTTAGCAAAATATTTTTGACTAAAGTTGGCTTTAAAAGTATTGGCATTGGCAAATTTTTCTGGGTTAAAATATAAAACACCTCCCAAAGCATCAGAACCATAAAGTAAAGAAGCTGGACCTTTGATTACCTCAACACTTTCGATACCCGAATCATTTAAACCCAAACCGTGCTCATCTCCAAATTGTTGATTTTCTATTCTAACGCCTTGCGAATATACAAGTACACGGTTTCCACTTAAACCTCGAATAACAGGCTTACCTATAGAAGTTCCTGTTGAAACTTGAGAAACTCCAGGAATGGTAGCCAATCCTTCGATTAGAGTTGCTGTTCCTTTGCGTTGTAAGTTTTTGATGCTTTCATGCTCCACTTTCATCACGTTTTGTGATTGAATCTTATTAAAAGCCGTTGAAACGATCACCTCGTCCATTTGAAAAATTGCTTCTTCAAGTGTTATATTTAGTTCATTTTCTTTAAGAGCAGTTCTTATTGTTTTATTTTGCGTTGCAAATCCCAAAAAGGCAAAAGTGATCCTAAGATTTCTATTGGGTAAATCCGAAATTAAATATTTTCCGTTTTCATCAGTAGTCGTCTCTTTATGCAATTCTGACAATGAAACTGAAACTCCTTTTATGGGTTGATTTGACAAATCAGTTACGGTTCCAGAAATAGAATTTTGAGCCTGTAGTATAGCAGACAGCCCTAAAAATAAGGCTATAATAAATTTTTTCATTAAAATGATTGTAATTTACCTACGATCGAAGTATTCAAAATGTATCTTCGAAGTAGGAATGATTTAGTAAATAATAAAAATATCCCACAAATTCAGAGTAATGATTTTGTGTAGAAATAAAATGATTTTAGCTATTTACAGGAGGACCACGAAGGGAATAGTTGCTACCAGAGAACGAAATGACAGTTTCTATCTTACTTTTAAAATAAGGTATTTCGCCAGCAACAGAATATAATTTATAAGAAAAATCTAAGGGCGTAAGATAGCTACTTGTAACAAAATGACAAACATAACAATGGTCTGCGTTATGATGCTGATGGGTTATTTCTGTACCTGAAACGTTGTATTTATGATCGCAATGCTTTTCTGAAAGTTGTTTTGCAATATGCTCATAGGTATGCACTGATTGAAACAGTATCGAGAACAATACTGTAATAACCAGAGAAAGACTTACTATGAGTTTATTCTTTTTCATGTTTGGCAAATGTAGTAAAACAAAAAACTACAACCGTAAAAGTTGTAGTTTTTTAATATTTTCTTAATCTCGCTCTTTTATACTAACTTGTTTGCAACTAAATATTCCGCAATTTGTATGGTATTCGTAGCTGCACCTTTTCTTAGATTATCAGCAACAATCCACATATTTAATGTGTTTTCCTGACTTTCGTCACGGCGAATTCTACCTACAAATACATCATCTTTACCCTGAGCATACATTGGCATTGGATAGGTAAATGTGTCATTATTATCCTGAACAACAATCCCATCAGTATGATGCAAAATACTTCTGACATCGCTTAAATCATAATCGTTTGCAAACTCTATATTTACAGCCTCACTATGACCACCAACGATAGGCACACGAACAGCGGTTGCTGTTACAGCAATAGTATTATCACTTAGAATTTTTTTAGTCTCACGAACTAATTTCATTTCCTCCTTTGTATATCCATTTTCTTCAAATGAATCACATTGTGGAATTGCGTTTCTGTGAATTGGGTATTTATAAGCCATTTCGCCTTTAACACCTGCATATTCATTTTCTAATTGTTGCACCGCTTTTACACCAGTTCCTGTAATGGATTGGTAGGTAGAAACGATAACGCGTTTGATTTTGTATTTTTTGTGCAAAGGAGCCAGAACTAAAACCATTTGGATGGTAGAACAGTTTGGATTTGCAATAATTTTATCTTCTTTTGTCAATTCACTAGCGTTGATTTCTGGAACTATCAACTTTTTGGTAGGATCCATTCTCCATGCAGATGAATTGTCAATAACGGTTGTTCCTGCAGCTGCAAATTTTGGAGCCCATTCTAATGAGGTTTCACCACCTGCTGAAAATAAAGCAATATCTGCTTTGAGATCTACAGCAGTTTGTAAACCCACCACTTTGATTTTTTTCCCATTAAATTCTATTTCTTTTCCTACTGATCTTTCAGAAGCAACAAGAATTAAATCATCATTATCGGAAATAAAATTTCTTTCGGCCAGGACTTTTAACATTACTTCGCCAACCATACCGGTAGCACCAACAACAGCTATTTTCATAGTATCTTTTTAATTTTGAACATCAATTTAAAAAAACAAAAGTAAGTAATATTAAAATCAAAACAAGGCGGTTAACAAAAAATAACAAATTGTTTAAAATGTAACAACTGGATTTAAATACAGTTTCTCTTACTTATTTAAAAAAGTAAAGCCATCTCGTTGAGATGGCTTTACTAATGCTATTTAGTTTAAAAAAAAATTATTTTTTTAACAAATCTCTAATTTGAATAAGCAATTCTTCTTGTGTAGGTCCAGCTGGAGGAACAACTACCACAACTTCTTTTTTTCTTGCTTTTTCAGCAGCTCTTAAAACAATAAAAATAAAGAAAGCAATAATTACAAAATTGATAATTGCTTGCACTAAATTTCCGTAGGTAATCACTGCAGCTCCAGCCGTTTTTGCAGCCGCTAAATCTGGATAAGAATTTCCGTCAAGAGTAATAAATTTTTGTGTAAAATCAATTCCTCCTGTTAACAAACCAACAATTGGCATAATAACATCATCTACAGCAGATCCTACAATTTTACCAAATGCACCACCCATTACTACAGCAGTTGCTAAACTTAAAACGTCACCTTTCATTAAAGATGCTTTAAAATCGCTAAAAAATCCCATACTTTTCTTTTTTTTGTTATACCTAAATTTACTTTGCGTAAAAACAAAAATAGTTAAAAATTTAACATTTGATTATTTTATATCTAAAAAAAACCTACTCCCTGTAAAATATTCGCTTAACTCGTTGAGAAATACTTGTCAGAATTTCATAAGGAATGGTATTTAATTGTTGAGCCATAAAATTCACTGAAGGATTTTGTCCGAAAATAATAACTGAATCTCCTTCTTTACAATCTATATCTGTACAATCGACCATCAACATATCCATACAAATGCTTCCAACAATGGTAGCTTTTTTGCTTTTAATAGTCACAAACCCAACTTCATTACCCCAAGCTCTTGAAATCCCATCGGCATAACCAATAGGAATAGTGGCTATTTTGGTAGATTTTTGAGCTCTATATTTCCGACCATAACCCACGCTTTCTCCTTCAGAAACAATTCTGATTTGAGAAATAATAGATTTTAAAGTCCCTACATTCTCCAGTTTTTTTTGCTCTTCTGGATCATTAGAAACTCCGTAAATACCAATTCCTAGTCGAACCATATCATACTGGGAATTAGAAAAATTACTAATTCCAGAGGTATTTAAGATGTGAAGAATGGGCTTAATTTTTAATTCCGACATTAATTTAGAAGATAACTTTTCAAACAAATCAATTTGTGATTGCGTAAAGTCTTTTTGTGAAAAATCATCGCTTGTGGCCAAGTGAGATAAAATACTTTTTACTTTAACGGTTGCATTTCCTTTTAAAGTAGTTATTAACTCATCGATAGTATTGGCTTCAAAACCCAAACGATGCATACCCGTATCTATTTTTATGTGAATTGGAAATTCTTTCAACTCTTTTTGAGCAGCCATTTTAAGAAAAGCACGAAGTCCTTTTAGACTGTAAATTTCGGGTTCTAATTGATGCTGAATGATTGCACTAAAACTAGTGTTTTCAGGATTCAAAACCATAATGGGCATTTGTATTCCCATCGATTTTAGCGCGATACCTTCATCGGCAAAAGCCACTCCAAGATAATCAACTTTATGATGCTCTAGCAATTTCGCAATTTCAAATCCACCATTACCATAACCAAAAGCTTTTACCATTACCATAATTTTTACATTTGGTTGCAGTTTTGCTTTAAAAAAATTTAAGTTATAACTTATTGCATTTAAGTTTATCTCTAATACGGTTTCATGTGTTTTCTCTTCTAATAGCGAAACGATTGCTTCAAATTCAAAAGATCGCGCGCCTTTTATTAAAATAGTTTCATTATTAAAATCTAAATTATCATAGTCCGCTATAAAATCTGCCGAGTTCTTATAGGTAATACAATTGGCAAATTTGTCTTTAAACTCTGAAATTGTTTCTCCTATTCCTATAACACGAGTTATATTATTAGAAACAATCAAATCGGCGACTTTTGAATACAACTCTTCTTTATAAAGACCACTCTGAAAAATATCTGATAAAATAACTGTTTTATTATCGGACTGTTTTTGGCTTTCTAGAAAATCTAAAGCGATTTTTAGTGATTGAAAATCAGAGCTGTAACTATCATCAATAATATTACAATTGTTAATTCCGTTTTTTACTTTCAGTCGCATTTCTACAGGATATAAAAGCTGCATTCTATTTTGAATCGTAACCGGATCGTACTTAAAATACAATAAAACCATTAAACAAGAAATGGCATTTTCTATAGAAGCTTCCTCTTGAAATGGGATGAGTAAATCAAAATATACATTACCATAATAAACTTTTAATTCGGTTTTGTCATTACTCTTTATTTTTTCGATATAAACGCTAGCCTGATTCTTTTCAAAACTCCAAGTGAATACATTTTGTTTTGAAAGGATAACCGAAACATCATTCTGTTTAATTTGATATATGACAACCTCTGAGTTTTTGAAAAGCAACATTTTCTCTTTTCTCTTCTCCTCTAAATTGAGAAAACCTTCATCATGAGCAGAACCTACATTAGTTAATAATCCTATGGTAGGTTGAATTATTTTTTCTAAACGACTCATTTCTGAAGTAGTAGAAATTCCAGCCTCAAAAATTCCTAAATTGTGTTGTTCATTTATTGCAATAACAGATAGCGGAACTCCCACTTGGGAATTGTAACTCTTGGGGCTCCTAATCACATTGTAATCTGGGCTCAACAGGAAATTAAGCCATTCTTTTACGATAGTTTTACCGTTGCTTCCTGTAACTCCAATAATCGGGAAATCAAACAAAGCGCGGTATTGAGCAGCAAACTCTTGCAAAGCGATCAGGGTATCTGCGACAAGATAAAAATTGGCCTTTTTTTCGCATCCTTCCGGAATATGATTAACAACAAAGTTACGAACTCCGTTTTTTATTAAATCATTTACATATACGTGTGCGTTTGTATGTGAACCAACTAAAGCAAAAAATAAAGTTTGGGAGCCATTTTGTAAAGAGCGGCTATCAATAGAAACGGTCTCTAAACTAGTATCAAACTGATTGTCTACAAATGTTGTTGCTATTTTTTGAATGCTATTAAGAATTTTTGAATTCATTACACTATGAGATTGGTGTGTGTTTATTTTACAAGAGAAAAAAAATCCCTCTTTTGAGATCAACTTAAAACTTTATCAAAAATAAGACTTCTTTTTAAAACCAAGACTTACATTTCATAGAATTACCGTTGCAAAACCTTATTTAACAACTCTAAAGAAGACTCACAAATTGTGATTTTTTTGACAGATTACTTATATTTGCTAGTTAAAGAAACGAAACGCTTGAAAAAAATACTTCCCTCATTTTCTTATATTTTCCATCCGATATTCATACCGGCTTTGGCAACGCTATTTTATCTTTTTTACAATGATGCTAATTTTGTAATACAAGAAAAAATATTTGTTTTTTTTCAGGTCACAATTGTTACCCTTATTATTCCAGCACTAGTATTTTTACTTTTGCGAGCCACAGGAAACATTGATACAATTATGATTGCCAAAATATCTCAAAGAAAGATTCCTTTAATTGTGCATTGCTTCTTGATTATATTATTAGTACGAAAAAGTATTACTATTGATCGCTATCCCGAATTGCATTTTTTCCTATTAGGAGGATTGATGAGTACTCTTTTAGCTCTAATCTTATTATTTCTAAAAAGTAAAGCCAGCCTGCACATGATAGCCATAAGTTCTCTAACCGTTTTTGTAATTGGATTGAGCATGCACTTTCAAGTTCAAAGTATAATTTTTATCGCCTTATTAATTTTACTCAATGGCATTATAGCTTCATCTAGGCTAGAGATGAATGCACATACGCACAAAGAACTAGTTGTAGGATTTTGCATTGGCGCTGTACCGCAATTATTGTTATTGCTCCTTTGGTTATAAAATATAGAAAATAATCCCAAAATTAAGTGCCTTCATTTTAAGATCTTCACCATCTATTTGGGCTGATTTAAACAGGGGATTTAAACCATAATACACGTAAAGATTTATTGTGTTATATCCTGATGAAATGTACGCTCCATACTGCAATTTATCAAAATCGCTATTTCCAGTAATTTTGTCTTTACCACCACTACCGTTAAAAACCGACTTGTCGTACAAAAGATAACTAAACTTTATCCCTGTATAAATTCGCCAAAATTTATGACTTTCAAAAGTAGATGTTCGCCATCTAAATTCTACAGGAACATCAAAAGTAAGTAGCGAAAATTTATTTTTAGAGTAATTTACATCACTGTCTATGATGGAATATAAACGAGTATCTGAAGAAGAAGTAATCGATAAATTCTGATTATAATTGGAATAAGAAAGCCCTATTCCAGAAGCAATAGCTACCGTTCTTGACTTATTGATTGGCATGTCTCTCAAAAATCCGCCAGAAAACCCAGAGGAGAATTTACTTTTAGACAAACCCGATGGTTTATTAGCTAGCGTGTTATAAGTAACTGCAAAATAAAACTGATCCTCTCTATACAAGGAATCTACTTTGACAATCGGAACCAGTTCAGGAGCTGAATTTTCTTGCGCAAAGACAGAAAAAAAAGAGAGAAAAAGAAAACAACTTATAAATAACCGCATATGTTTATGTTTTTAAAATGATTGATTCTCTTTATAATTCCTTTAGAAGAGTACAAATATAAGATATTGGAGTTTTTAAATGGTTTTAAATTAAATATATAAAACTTACTAAGATTGAAGCATTATTTAGAAAACGGCAGTTCAGTAGATTTGGTATTTAAAATTGAAAATTCATGATTTTTGACTTAGGTTAAAGCATTTATTCAACTTTAAAAAGGAAAAGCTTTAAAAGGATTACAGCGTTAATACCACAAAGTATTCTATACCCAATAAATAAAACGTAGCATTCGATACTCAAACCTTTTTAGTCTTATAGTTTTGCTAAAATAAAAAGTTTGACACGTTCTAAAACAAAAAATGCTTCCCTATCAGGAAGCATTTTATCTTTGCAGAGAGGAAGGGATTCGAACCCTCGATATGTTGCCATATACACGCTTTCCAAGCGTGCGCCTTCAGCCACTCGGCCACCTCTCTATTTTATTACGGCTGCAAAGAACACGAAAAAAAATGAGTTAGAAAAGTAAAATCTAATTATTATATCATTTCACCTCTTAACGAAGTTTCAAAAACAGTTTTGAAGTCTTTTACTGCTATGTTCTGACTTAATAAAAACATTAATTTTGTAATTGCAGCTTCGGTAGTAATGTCTTTACCAGAAATCACTCCTATTTCTTTCATTCCTGTACTCGTTTCATATTGTCCCATACTCACACTTCCTGCAGCACATTGCGTAACATTTACCACATACAAACCAGCCGCTATTGCTTTTTTCAAAAGATTTAAAAACCAATCTTCGGTAGGAGCATTTCCTGATCCATAAGTTTCTAAAACAATCCCTTTAAGACTTGGAATATTTAAAATAGCTGACAATACAGCAGTGGTAATCCCAGGAAACATTTTGACAACAGCTACATTGCTGTCTAAAACCTTATGCACTCTAAGTTCACTTATTTTATTACAAGGTAAAAATAGTTCTGAATTCAGTTTTAAATGTACCCCAGATTCAACTAAATCGGGATAATTAGGCGAGGTAAACGCTTTAAAATGTTCTGCATTTATCTTTGTAGTTCTATTTCCTCGGTATAATTTGTATTCAAAATAAAGACAAACTTCACTAACAACAGGCTTGTCGTCTTTTCTTAAGGAAGCAATTTGAATTGCCGTTATTAGATTTTCTTTAGCATCGGTACGTAAATCACCAATAGGCAATTGCGAACCCGTAAAAATTACTGGTTTTGCCAAATTCTCTAGCATAAAACTCAATGCAGATGCTGAATAAGACATGGTATCAGAACCGTGAAGCACCACAAAACCATCAAATGAACTATAATTGTCCTCTATAATAGTGGCAATTTTAGCCCATTCTTTAGGATTCATATTCGAGGAATCAATAGGATGTTTGAAAGAAAGCGTTTCGATCTCACAGTCTAATTGTTTCAATTCTGGTATGCGTTGCAATAATTTACTAAAATTAAAGGCTTTTAATGCACCGGTTTCAAAATCTTTCCTCATACCAATTGTTCCACCGGTATAGATTAAAAGTATCTTAGATTTATACGACATCGTGGTATTTCAATTTATTCACAACAGGATTCGCATACATTGCTAGAAAACCTTCTAAAGCCACTCGATTATCATGATCGATTCGCATTTCTAGTCGGCGTTCGAACAGAGATTTTTCATTTTCAGTGTATAGATGTGCGTATTTATTGGTTTTATTTACAATGTCATAAGCGATAAAATTAGTAGGCCATAATTTATAATTGCTTAATATAGCATCATCAATCACTTGAGCCAAAGTAACTATTTGCTTATTTGAACTTTCGCCAATAGCTTTTATTTCTTCAATTTCCTTATCTAAAACAGTTCCAATGTGAATATGAATTCTTTTCTTTTGGCCCAGAGCACCGCTCAAAATGGTCATAAAGTCTTCATTTTTCTCCTTTACATAAACTTCATTATTTGCTTCTGCCATTAACTGAGGCATTTTTAAAGCATCTGTAGGATCATATTCATAGGAAATAGAGACAGGAACGATCTTAATTTTCTTAAAATAATCCATCAAGTTTTTCTCATCAGATCCCATTCCAAGCATTTTTAAAATACCAGGATTAGTTTCATCATTTCCATCTTTTGTTCTTCCTTCACGTTGTGCGATCCAAACAGAACGGTTTTCGTGTTGCAACAAATGCCCTATATATTCTGATAAAAGTTTTGAACTTTGTAGCATTTCCCTTGGCGTTAAGCCTCGTTGTACTAAAAAATTTCTGTTTAATTTAGCTAATGTATTCAAGAATGACATTTTAACTAAATTATCTCCAATTGCTGATGCGGTCATCACCAATTTATTCTCAAATAAAGCCGTATTCAATAAAGTGGTATCCAAAAGAATATCGCGATGGTTCGAAATAAACAAATAGGAAGTGTTGGGTTGAAGGTTTTCAAAACCGGAAGTAGTTAGTCCATCCGAGCTTTTTTCTAAAACTCTTTGCACGGATTGATAGATAACATTACACTGAAAATCGCGGATAGAATGCGTTTTATGAAGTTGTTCTTTCCATACTTCATCTGCAACCTCGGGAAAAGTAAAATTCATCAAGGCTTTCATCATTGGATGATTACTAACTTTTTGAAGTGCTTCGTTTATTTCGGAATCATAAAAAGGCCGAATAGCGTCAAATCTCTGCATTTTGGTTCTCAATTATTTAATTGGCAAATGAACAAAAAAAATATCTAAATAATGTCAATTCTACTTTAAATCCCAAAAACAGCTTTGGAATTCTCAGTAGTTTGCAACGCAATTTCATTAGCCGAAAGGCTGTATATTTGCGCCAACTTTTCAACTACAGCTGTTATATAACTGCTTTCATTTCTTTTTCCTCGATAGGGAATGGGAGCCAGATAAGGAGAATCTGTTTCTAGAACAATATGTTTTATATCAATTTGATCCAGGAATTGGTCTATTTTACCGTTTTTAAAAGTCACCACACCACCAATTCCTAATTTCATATTATAGGAAATTGCTTTTAATGCTTGTTCGTGTGTTCCTGTAAAACAGTGAAAAATACCAAATAGTTCCTCAGACTTTTCATCTTCTAAAATTTGAAAAATTTCATCAAATGCTTCCCTACAATGAATAACAATAGGAAGTTTGTATTTTTTTGCTAATCGAATTTGACTTCTAAAAGCGATTTTTTGTTCTTCAAGATGCGTTTTATCCCAAAACAAATCAATACCAATTTCTCCGATAGCATAAAACTTTCTTTTCTCTAATTCAGATTCTACATGCAATAACTCTTTCAGGTAATTTTCCTTAACATAGGTTGGGTGCAAACCCATCATCAAAAAGACATTCTCAGGATAGTTTTTTTCTAATTCGTACATACTTTCGGTGCAAGTAGAATCTATAGCTGGAATAAAGAAACGGGAAACGTCGGCTGAAAATGCTCTTTGCATCATTTCGTCTCTATCTTGATCAAATTCTTCGCTGTAAAGATGCGTATGTGTATCGGTTATTATCATTAGGTATCAAAAATATTAGCTTACAAAAATACAACTATTAGCTAAAATTTCCCAATGTAATTAAAGGCAAATACTGTTGGTTTATAATTTATACCGAATACAAAAGGCACTCCTTTTTAAATAAAGAGTGCCTTTTGTATCTTAAATAATTATCCTTCTATCTTAAAAAATTAATCTAACTTGTTTAATAAGTCTTGTACTTGCTCATAATTCTCATAATCCGACGGAATTGTCAACAAGATTGCTTTACAAACTTTAAATTCTTTTTGTTTTAATTGTATTAATGCCAAACCCCAAAGTGCTTTATTTTTAAACACCGAACTTCCTAATTTTAGCTCATTGAACACGCCTTCAGCTTCCTGAATTTTATTAGTTTGCAATAATGAAATCCCATAAAAATATTGAATTTCAGCAGTTTTATTCTGTTTTAAAATCGATTCGAAAATCGGTATTGCTCTTAAATAATCTTTGGCATTGTATGCTTCTTCAGCTTGTTTCAAAGATGTAGTTTCATGACCTCTTTCTACAAAATGAGCAGTTTCAAAATGATTGTAATCTTCAAAATTTGGATTTGAATTGGCTTTAAAAACAAACATTCCTAACAAAAGAACTACAGAAGCCGCAACTAAATACAACCACGGTTTTAGCTTAATTACCTTTTTATTCGGTTTAAAATGCGTTCCCGCAATTGAATTCACATTTTCTTTAAAGGTGTTGCGTTCTGCATCAACTGTAAATTTATTTTCTAATTGAGCTTGTACTTCTTTAAAATTTTGAAAATCTGCAGCAACTTCTGGTTCTTCAGAAAGCTGCTTTTCAAAAGCTATTTTTTCCGTAAGTGTCATTTCATTCTGAAGATAATGATCAAATACAATATAGTTTTCCTCCTTCATAATTAGGTGATTTTAAATGATTTAAAAAGACTGTTTTCCCGAATCCATTGTGTTAATTGTCCAGTACATAATGATTTTTTCTTGCGAACATAACCATAAGTAACTTGCAATTTTTCAGCTACTTCTTCCATCGATTTTAATGTAAAACTCAACTTTAAAACTTCTTGGCATTTGGCACCAAGCTTCTCGAACATTAGATCAAAAAGTTGCTGTTTTTCTTGAAAGATTTCAGTTTGGGCGAGTAATTCCTCGACAGGTTCGTTAGTAGATATAAATTCATCACTAATTGTTACCCCTTTATTAGAAGATTTTTTCAGTTCATTCAGCCATTTTCTTTTACACAATAAAAAAAAATACGCATCAAACGGACAAGTTAGTTGCAGTTTATTAGCCTTAGCTTGATTAAAAATCACAATAAGAACTTCTTGTATCACATCTTGGGCTTGATCTTCATCTCCTGAATTATTCCTAATATAAGAAACCACTTTTGGAACAAATTTTTTATAAATAGATTGAATAATTGCCGAGTTATTACTCGCAAGCCCATCTATATACATCTGATCGCTATGAATTATGTTATTCGCCATACAGAAAAATTTTATTGGCTAATGTAAAAAAAGAATATGAAACAAATCAATAGCAACAATCTGAAATACAGTTGTATTATATTTTTTTTTTTAAAAAATGGGGTAACAATTTTTAAACCTTATTGATATGGTAATAACAAAGAGTAGCAAACCTTCTAAAAAAAAAATAGAAATGAAAAGTCAACAATTAAATTCAGAAGCTGATTTTGTTAAGTTTCACAAAAGGCTTTCTGACAAACTACATTCTGGTTTTAAAATCATAGAACAAAACAACAAATTGCCATACGTGGTTTTAGCTAAAGAGACAAAAAACATTGATCATTCCTTTCATCTTTTTCTTTCCTGCATCACGATGGGAATTTGGTTTTTTGTCTGGATCTATTTAATAATCAACTACAGGCAAAAAAAACAAATCTTGATGGCACTCGATGAAGATGGAAATGTTTTTGAAGACAGATGCTTACTCTTAAAAAAATAATTTAAAATTAGAAATCATGAAAAAAAACAACTACACTAGGAATCTTTTACAAATTCGTAAAAATTCTACTCGCCTTTTCTTTTCGCTTATTGTATCTATTTTCTTTTTCAGTTGTGATACACAAGATGAAAAACCTGCCGGATGTGCCGATGTCGAAATATTAGGTTACAATATAGAACAAGGATCTCAAACTGGCAATTTTGGTTCTTCACTAAATTCTTTAGCTGTACCAAATTTCACAGTACTTGCCGCGGTTACACAACCCGTAACCTTTCAATCTTCGGGAACAAATAATGCCGTTTTTAATCCTATGACAAATGAATACCTATTAATTTCTGGTGAAAAAGGAATACTAACAAAAGTGAACACTGCAACAAATACTTCTAGCGCAACTGCTATTCCTTTATATTCAAACACTACCTTATTGTATCGAGTGGTTAATGCACCCGTAATTGTTGGCGGCGTTCTCTATTATGGTTGCTACGATTTTACAAATCAAATCTTCTCCTTGGTAGATGCTAATTTTAATATTATTCCAAGTTCTTCAACTCCAATTCCTCAAAACACATTAGCGGGTTATAATTTGCAAACCTTTACGGCGGCAACAGATGGTGTAAATGCGATTTATTTTTTATTAGGAAACCGAATCATTACTTACAACAATTCAAATATATCAACTGCAATCGTTTCGGCTGCGATAGCCTTACCAGCTGGTGGAAGTAGCGGATTATCCTTTATTTCTTTAGAGTTCAAACAAACAAACATCCTTTATGCCATAATGGAAGACGCCGGAGTTTCGAACTCAAAATTGTATGAACTAAATGTTTCAAACCCATTACTAATCTCAAAAACACCTATTTATAGCTTTGCATTTAATATAAATTCTGAATTCTATAGTACCGTTTATGACGACTGTAACAAAATATTTTATGTTTCTACATTACAAGGAATCTCTGGCTATCCAAACGGACAAATCAGCAAAATAGATGTTTCTGGAACTCCAACTTTGTTAAGCACTACTCCTACAACCTTTGTAGAATTAGGACTAACACTAAAAAAATAAAAAATAGGGGTAACAAAAACACAATGCTATTGATATACCTATATAATTCAAAAATGAGAGTCCTAAGAGTACTCCGTAAAACAACCTAAAAACTAGAAATTATGAAATCAAATTTAAAAAACATCAGTCTGTTAATCTTAGCTACTATTCTATCGGTAAGCTGTAATGAAGATAACAATGACACTTTAACGACAGTACCAACCGCAACAAAATTTGCTACTGTGCGTAAAGCAGCATTAGATAAAATGACCCAGAAATTTACAATTACAGCAGGATCTGGCGTGACTACACTAACTTCGGCTAATGGAGTAAAAATAAATATAAACGGAAATTGCTTAACCAAAAACGGAAATCCCGTGACAGGAATAGTTGACATCGAATATGTAGAAATCTTCAAAAAAGGAAATATGTTAGTGACTAACAAACCTACGATGGGAATTATGCCAAATGGCGACAGAGCGCTACTAATCTCAGGCGGAGAATTCTTCATCAAAGCAACTCAAGGCGGAGTAGATTTAGCCACAGGCTGTAATATGTCATTACAAGTTCCCACAAATTTAACTGGTGGACTGGATAATGCCATGATATTATGGAACGGAATTATAGATGCTAACGGTAATTTAGCATGGAAAAATGCAGTTGATGCTACAGGAGCAAATGGCGGACAAGGAGGAGTAAAAGGCGAAGGAAATAATTACTTCGTAAGTTTTGGTCACTTTGGTTGGACTAATGTGGATCGTTTTTATAGTGATCCTAGACCAAAAACTACAATTTTAGTAGCTGCACCACAAGGATACGACAATACAAATAGTGCCATTTATCTTTCTTATGATGGCGAAGGTCAAAATGCTTTAGCACACCTAGACACCTTTACAACCGCAGGGTTGTTTAGCGAACATTATGGTCAAATTCCAATAGGTTTAGCTTGTCACGTTATTTTTGCTACCGAAGATAACGGACAATGGAGATATGCTATCAAAGCCGTAACTGTACAAGCAAATGACATTTACACCTTTACTTTATCCGAGACTACCGTAGGAAGTGAAGCTCAACTAATAGCCGCAATCAATGCAATACAATAACTTACACTAACATTTTTTTGTAAAGTGGTGATTTGCTCACCACTTTTTTCTATATTTAAATGATTTTCAAATCAATACAAATTAATTCTAATGAATAAATAAGCTAATTATCTGGAGCTATTCCTGCTATTCGTTACAATCTTTTTAGTAACATTACAGTACCGAAACCGGCACTGTAATGTTACTAAAAAGGATTTTCACTGCTATCAGGGCTAAAAAAACATCCGATTATGAGAACATTTTTAGTAATTTTAATCTGCTTTTGCACTCATACAAGTTTTTCGCAAACTAAAGTAAAAGACACCATCACCCGACGCGCCACTATTCTTTACAATCAAAACGGAAATAGGGTTTCATACAAACCAGAAACACCACCATTAATACCCATTGCTGGAGCGCCAAAACCCAGCTTTTCTTATTTATGGGAACTTGGAGATGGACATTATAGCAAAGAAGCCGAACCCAAACACGTTTATAAAAACAAAGGAACTTATAACGCCAGACTCACCGTAACTAACAATTACGACAATGGGAAACCACCTGCAACACGACCTAAAAAAGTAGTTATCAACGAGATTTCTAGTACAGAATATAAAGACATCGCTTCGATAGCGGAACAAAACGGATTTTCCATTCAAAAAAATTGCGATCCCATTCCAGAGCAAGAAATAGTTGTAATCTTAAGTTATCAAAATCTCGAAAACTATGTTAGTAATGGTAAATTATATTTGTTTTACAACGAAAAGCAATTTAAGAATAAAAATTTCGAATTAGTCGATTTTAGAGCACATGCTGGCGAGAGAGAAATCAAAGAAAACAACATTGCAGCGATAAACGATCTTGAAAATTCTGGTTCTTATTTAGCTTCTAGCGAAAATTCGGCTCCAGCCAAAAAACACAACTACACAGCTACGGAAGAAGATCTAGAGACCACTTTAAAAACGGCATACGAAAACTTTACAGATGTTTCTATATTAGAATTTGACGACTGCAACCCATTAGAAACGCGAAATATTTTTTATACATTCCGAACAACGCCCGAAATGATAAAAGATACTAGTGCCACGGTAACCATGCGCGGTATATTTATCCCCAATCGAAGTTTTAAAAACCACAAAATAAAAAACTTAGAAATGGAAATTGTCACTTCACACGATCCAAATAAAATGGGCTCTAATGGCAGTTTTATGAATTATAGATTGGTCCGTTTTAAAAGAGTTAATTTTAAAACTCGTTTTCAAAACAACGGAGAAGGTCCCGCTCGACTAATACGTTTAGAAACTGACATACCTGATATGTTTGATAAAAAAACATTTCAAATTGAGGATATGTACCCCAAATGTCCTATTTGTCCAAAAGATGAAATTCCCACTACAAGTTGTTTAGACACTATTATTAAACAAAAACAAATCATATTTACTTTCAAGAATATCTATTTGCCTGGAAGCGAGCAAAAAAATGTAAAAGAAAAAGACAGCACCAAAGGATTTGTAAAATATTCAATGAAATTCAATGAGGATTTCCACAAAATAAAGACAAAGAGTCGAACAGCGATTATCTTTGATAAAAACGAACCAATCATTACTAATTACGCCACGACGCGCTTCCTTCCTGGAATTTCTATTGGTGCAAAAGCAGGTTACAATTTATACCCTAGATTAAAAAATTCTAAAAGCTATTTTGCTGGCGCCACCATTTCTCCTTTTAAATCGTACCGTTTCTATTGGCAAGCAGAGTTTGTTAACAGTTTGCATACTTATGATAGTAAAATAAAAATAGCCGAAGATTTTTTAGACAATCCTAATGGAACAAGACAGCTACAGCGCACCACAACACAAAATAGTTATAGTAATATAAATTGGGAAATTCCAGTTTTAATACGTTACAACATCAATAATTATATAGGAATTGGAGCTGGTGTACAAGTAAATACAAATGCATCAGAAAAACAAAAACAAGAAATAACTATAGAGACTTTTGAAAGTGTCAAGGGTAATTTTTTGATCAATACAAAAAATGATTCGGCTTCAAATTCTACTACATTTGGCAATTTCAAAACAGGATTGCTTTTTGACTTAACACTTGGCGCAGCAAGAATAGGCCCTAGTTTAGGAGCGAGATATGTGGTAAATTTCAAAGAAAACTTTAACTATTTTCAGTTTTATGGAATATGGAAATTCTAACATTCTTAAAGCATAACAAAGATTTGTCATTCCTAATAAGGAGGTTTTTCAATAAATGGTATTTTTACTATACTAGCATTAAAACTTACTGCCAATCCATTTTTAGTGTTTTCCTATTTCTTATTTCATTTTCAATTTCAGCACAAAAATCGGTTTTTCAAGAAGATAAAATATACTTGGCCGTAGATAGCTTTGTAACAAATCCTACTGAAGAAAATTTAAATGAATTAGCACTTTTTTCTCAAAATATTTTTCCAAAATTGGACTTAAAAAACAAAGACGAATTACTGTCTTTCGTTATTTTAAATTGCAACAAAGGCTATTATGAGAACCAATTTGGCAAAATAAACAAAGCAATTTACAGCTATGAAAAAGCGTGGCGAATGTATCAAACCAATAATTTAAAAAATTATGAAATAGTTGAATTCTGTTTAAAGCCACTTGGAAATTTATACACTACTATTGGTGATTATGATAATGCTGAAAACACAATAAAACAATATTATTATATTGCGACAAAAAGCCATAATGAACAACAGCAATATGCGGCAGTACTCAATCTGTCAAATGTTTATCAAAATACAGGAAGAATAAATGAGGCAATTGATTTGCTTGAAAAAACGATTCATTCACAAAAACTAAGTGACAATCAGAAAGGAAATTTATATAATAATTTAGGCTCTAATTATTTATTACAAAAATATAGTCCTACAAGTTCTGAAAGTAATAACAATGCTGAAAAAGCCTTTTTAAAAGCACTTTCGTTATTAGAAAAAGATAAAACTAACAATGAGTCTTTGGTGAATACCTATCGTAATTTATCAAACTTAAAATTACAACACAACGATACTAAAACAGCTTTAGCATATTTTGAGAAGGCTAAAAATACCTTTGAAAAAATTCGCAATGACAATCCAAGAAAAAAAGCGCAACTTTATTACGACCAAGCCAATCTTCTTTTTAGAACTGGGAATATAAAGTATGCTAGCGCGTTAATTTCAGAAATTTTTAGAAATTTAATTCCTAATTATTCTAATCATGTCAATCAATTACCGCAACAAAAATCTCTTTATACAGAAACCGTTTTACTGGATGCTTTAGATTTACAAGCAGCAATTTACGAAACAGAAAACCAACCTGAAAAAGCACTTCAAAGTTATAAACTCGCTTTTTATATAGAGGAACTCTTTCAGTCCTTACTTATTTATGAAAACTCTAAAATAATTAGCCAAATACGAAATCGGAATCGTACTGAAAAATGCCTTGCTATTTATGAATCTTTATTTAAAAAAGACACCAAATTAATTCACCTAGAAAATGCGTTTTTACTAACTGAAGAGACAAAATCTGCTGTTTTAAGGCAAAGTTTAGTCACTTTTAAAAACCAATCAGCGATTCAAAAACATATTTCTGAAAAACTGCAGATAGGAAACAACTTCATCTTAAAGGAACAACAAAAAGGCAATTTAGCTGATATTACAAAAATTAACGAAGCCATTAAAAAACAAAATAAATGGATGTTGCAACTAAAACAAACGGCACCAGAAGCAGAAAAAAAAGTAAACCCAAAGCTATTATTAGCTGATTTGTATAATAAGCTAGAGAAAGACAAAACCATATTGGTTGAATATTTTTCTGGAATTGAAAAAATGTATTCTTTTACGATAGAAGATAAAAAAATACACTTCAATTCTTTTAGTAACAACGCCAATACTTCTGCCAAAATCACGCAGTTCATCGACTTTTTCAATGAGGCAAATGCTATTGCAAATGCACCAAATAAATATAATGCTACTGGTAATATTGCTTATGAATTATTGAAATTACCGAAAAATTCTGAATATAAAAATTTATTAATAATTCCTGATGGTCTATTGTATTTTTTACCTTTTGAAGCTTTAATTACAAAACCTTCCGCAACCACCAATTTCGCTAAAATGAATTATTTGCTTCTGGACTACAACATCTGTTATCAAAATTCAGCACAGTTCTATTTAGCTTCAAGCACGAAAAAAAAGCAAGAAAGTGTTCTAGGTATCTTTCCCGTATTTGACAAAACATCTTATGCCTTAACTTACTCCAAGGACGAAATGCAATACATTCAAAAAAAATTTGAAGGAAATTATTTGGAAAACAGCAAAGCTACATTTGCTAATTTCAAAAAAAATGCAAATAACTATTCGATTATTCATCTTTCTACGCACGCCTCTTCCGGCGATCTCGAAACTCCCGCTAGTATTAAGTTTTACGATCAAGAAATCCTTTACTCAGAGTTATACTATTTAAATATTCATCCCGATTTAGTGGTTTTAAGTGCTTGTGAAACTGGAATTGGAAAATTATTTAAATCGGAAGGAGCCATGAGCGTTGCAAGAGGATTTCAATTGGCTGGAGCACAAAATTTATTGTTTTCCTTATGGAAAGTAAACGATTACACTACTTCAGTCTTCATGGATTTGTTTTATAAAAACATCAAAAACAAGCAATCTTATCTAGAAGCGAATGCCAATGCTAAAAGAGAATTTTTACAAAACACTTCAATTTCAAACGCTAAAAAATCACCTTATTATTGGAGTGCATTTGTTTATTATGGTACTATTGAGAGTTCAGAAAACAATAATTACTTATTGTATTCGCTGTTATTTCTAAGCGGAATTGGATTACTTTTTGGGTCAATCTATTTCTTTCGAAAACAAGAAAAAAAATAGAAAAGACTAAGTTAAAATAGACAAAAACACTATTTTCTTAAAGTATCTTTGTTGATAAGCTAGTTAAAATCATAGGGCATTTTTATTTTTGGGTAAGGTTTCAAAAATCTTTTAGGTCTATTTTAAAAGAAATACCTACAAGCTCGGAAAAAGACCTTCCAGGAAAAAATATATTTAGTGAATAATGTGAATTTAGGGTAAAAAACAAAACTTAGTAATGAACCGATTAAATCTATGAATTTTTGAAACCTCATAAGCTTTGACATGAAATTCAACTTTTGATTGGCCTAAAACCTTTAGTGAATTCATACCCATAGAAAAATAATAATACCACAAATGAAAAACCTACACGATATCCTCAAAAAGGAAAACTATAAAAAAGTTAAATTTAAGATTACCAAGACCCAACATCTTTTGATAAAAGCTAAAATAAATGGTGTTTTAGGCAATTTTATTTTAGACACCGGAGCCTCTAATAGTTGCATCGGATTTGAAAGTGTAGATTTCTTCATATTGGAAGCTAAAAAATCAAAAACAAAAGCTGCTGGTGCTGGAGCAACAGGAATGTTTACCCAAATGGCCACAGGAAACCATTTGCAATTAGGCCAGTGGAAAGATACTTCTTTTGATCTCGTCATATTTGACTTGTCACATGTTAATGAAGCACTTATGCAGTATAAAGCAAAACCAGTTCATGGCATTATTGGCGCTGATATTCTAATGAAAGGAAAAGCAATTGTAGATTACTACAACCATTATTTGTATTTGTTGAAATAAAAAAAATCCCATTTAACAATTTTTGTCAAATGGGATTTTAAAATTATAAAAAAACAATTACTACAATTCGAATGCTTTTTTAGGATTGTTATCCAATAACAATTCCATTGGGTTTTCTAGAGCTTCTTTTACTGCTACTAAGAAACCAACTGACTCACGACCGTCAATAATTCTGTGGTCATAAGAAAGTGCTACGTACATCATTGGGTGAATTTCTACTTTACCATTTACAGCAATAGGACGCTCGATAATGTTGTGCATTCCAAGGATTCCGGATTGTGGAGGATTGATAATTGGAGTAGATAACATAGAACCAAATACACCACCATTAGTGATTGTAAACGTTCCACCTGTCATATCATCCACTGTAATTTGTCCGTCACGTGCTTTAATCGCTAATCTTTTGATATCAGCTTCTACACCACGGAAAGTCAAATTCTCAGCGTTGCGAACAACAGGAACCATTAATCCTTTTGGTCCTGAAACCGCAATAGAAATATCGCAAAAATCGAAAGCAATCTTATGATCGCCATCCATCATTGAGTTTACGTCTGGATATAATTGTAAGGCTCTAGTAACTGCTTTTGTAAAGAAAGACATATATCCTAGACCTACACCATTATGTTTTGCCTTGAAGGCATCTTTATATTCATTACGAATCAAGTTGATTGGCGTCATGTTCACTTCGTTGAAAGTAGTTAACATAGCCGTTTCGTTTTTAGCAGCCACTAATCTTTCGGCAACTTTACGACGCAACATTGATAATTTAGTTCTTTCTGAACCACGAGATCCACCAGTAGGAGTTCCCATTGATGGTACTGCATTTACAGCATCATCTTTAGTAATTCTTCCGTCTTTACCAGTTCCTGTTATAGAAGCTGGAGCTATATTTTTCTCGTCTAATATTTTTCTTGCAGCTGGAGATGGAGTTCCAGAAGCATAAGTTGTAGTGGCTGCTGGAGCTGCTTTTGGCGCTTCTGCTTTCACTTCTGCTTTTGGTGTTTCTACCGCTTTTGCAACTTCAGCTGCTGGTGCATCACCTGATGGTTTTGCAGCTGCTGTATCGATGTGACATACTACTGCTCCTACTGCAACAGCATCACCTTCTTCTGCTTTTAACGTAATAATTCCGCTAGCTTCTGCTGGCAATTCTAGTGTTGCTTTGTCTGAATCAACCTCAGCAATTGCTTGGTCTTTCTCAACATAGTCTCCGTCTTTTACTAACCAAGTTGCAATTTCAACTTCTTTGATTGATTCCCCTGGTGATGGGACTTTCATTTCTAAAATCATGTTCTATTATTTTAAATTATGAATTTTAATTTTATGTAACTGTTGTAAAACAACGTGTATTTACTCTTTATACTTTTTTAGCCCTGATAGTAGCGGCATCCTTTTTCTTTTTCCTTAAAAAGAAAAAGATACAGCGGATAGCAGGAAACAGCTCCTTATATTATCTAAATAAATCTTTATCAAATACCATTTGAATGGCATCTGCATGACGACGTTTTGCACGGGTATAACTTCCTGAAGCAGGAGCAGCATACGCTTTTAACGAAGCTAATCTCCATTTTACAAGGTCGAAATTCATTAACATAAAGCTATAAGCTCCCATATTTTTAGGCTCCTCTTGTGCCCAAACGTAATCATCAGCATTTGGATAGCGTGCAATAATCTCTTTTAATTGCTCTACTGGAAGTGGGAACAATTGTTCGATTCTTACTACAGCCACATCTTTGCGCCCGTTATTTTCTCTTTCAGCGGTGATGTCATAATAAAATTTACCGGTACAGAAAACTAATGTTTTCACGTCCGCTTTATTTACGGTTTCGTCATCAAAAGTTTCTTGGAACGATCCGTTAGTAAAATCTTCTATTGGAGAGACACATCTTGGATCACGCAACAAACTCTTTGGTGTAAATACAACAAGTGGTTTACGGAAAGTTGTTTTCATTTGTCTTCTTAACAAGTGAAAGAAGTTGGCTGGCGTAGTACAATCTGCTACATACATATTGTGTCTAGCACAAAGTTGCAAGTATCTTTCCATTCTTGCTGAAGAGTGCTCTGCTCCTTGCCCTTCGTATCCGTGAGGCAATAATAAAACAATTCCGTTTTGGTTGTTCCATTTATCTTCTCCACAAGAAATATATTGGTCAATCATAATTTGGGCTCCGTTAGAGAAATCTCCAAATTGTGCTTCCCAAATTGTTAATGTATTTGGATTCGTTAATGCATAACCATAATCAAAACCTAATACTCCGTATTCTGACAATAAGGAATTAAAGACATTGAATTTTCCTTTTTTACCTTCTAGATTATTGATAAGAATTACTTCTTCTTCAGAATCTTCAACTTTTACAACAGCATGGCGGTGAGAAAAAGTTCCTCTTTCTACATCTTGTCCAGAAATACGAACGTCGTATCCTTCCTGTAACAATGATCCGTAAGCTAAGTGTTCTGCCATTCCCCAGTCTAATTTATTGGTGTCAAAAAACATTGTTTTTCGATCGTTAATTAGTTTCTGGATTTTGTTTATGAATTTTTTATCTGTTGGCAAATTACAAACTGCATTGGCAACAGTTGTAAGTCCTTCTTTAGTAAATGAAGTATCTACTTTTTGAAGCATTTCTACATTAGAAACTCTTGTAAAACCTTCCCATTCATTTTGCATAAATGGAGTGATAATCGTTAAATCTTTTTTACGTGATTCTTCAAGATTCACTTCAAGATTAGATTTATATTCTACCTCTAATCCTTTTACAAAAGTAGAATCAATTACTCCTTCAGCTAATAATTTATCCGCATAAATATCTCTTGGATTTTCATGCTTAGCAATTAATTTATAAAGTACGGGTTGGGTAAAACGAGGTTCATCACCTTCATTGTGTCCGTATTTTCTATATCCTAATAAATCGATAAATACGTCGCTACCAAATTGCATTCTGTAATCTAAAGCAAAAGACATGGCGTGTACAACCGCTTCTGCATCATCTGCATTAACGTGTAGCACTGGCGAAAGGGTAACTTTAGCCACATCCGTACAATATTTAGACGATCTTGCGTCTAAATAATTAGTAGTAAAACCAACTTGGTTATTAATTACAATATGTATTGTTCCTCCAGTTTTATATCCATCTAACTGTGCCATTTGCACAATTTCGTATAAAATTCCTTGTCCAGCAATTGCAGCATCACCGTGAACGGCAATAGGCAATACTTTAGAAAAGTCATTAGGGAAATATTTATCTTGTTTTGCTCTAGTAATACCCTCAATAACAGCCCCTACAGTTTCTAGATGTGAAGGATTTGGCGCTAGATTAATGTTTATAGTTTTTCCAGATTTAGTTACTTTTTCAGCAGTTAATCCTAAGTGGTATTTTACATCACCATCAAAATACTCTTGATCGTAATCTTTACCATCAAATTCTCCAAAAATATCTTGAGTAGATTTTCCGAAGATATTTGCTAACACATTTAAACGACCACGGTGTGCCATTCCCATAACAAATTTCTCAACTCCTTTTTCAGCTGCTTTTTCAATCAAAGCATCTAGTGCAGGAATGATAGATTCTCCACCTTCCAAAGAAAAACGTTTTTGTCCTACATATTTAGTATGCAAGAAGTTTTCAAAAGAAACCGCTTCATTTAATTTGTAAAGAATAGATTTTTTTTCTTCGTTAGAAAATTTAGGTTGGTTATCATTAACGCCTATTTTCTTTTGAATCCATGACACCACTTCTGGATTACGAATATACATATACTCGACACCAATGTGCTGACAATAAATAGAGTCTAAATGATTTATAATTTCCTGAAGAGTACAAGGGGAAATATTAATCGCTTTAGCGGCATCAAAAACTGTGTTTAAATCTGTTGATGAAAGTCCAAAATTAGCAATATCAAGTGTTGGCGATGCTGAACGTCTCTCTCTTACGGGATTTGTTTTAGTAAACAAATGTCCACGGGAACGATAGCCATCAATTAATTTTAATACATTAAATTCTTTTTGAAGTTTATCAGAAACCAAACTGCAATCGGTATTGCTTGCGGCAAAATTTGCAATCTGCTCTACTTTGTTTTCGTCATTATAAGTTGTCATTCCAAAGTCGAAACCTTGAAAAAAACTTCTCCAACTAGGCTCAACGCTATCTGGATTTTCTAAATATTGATCGTATAATTGAGCGAAAAATTCGGTGTGTGCTGCGTTTAAAAATGAAAACCTATCCATAATATTGAGTGAATATACTTTATTGTTAAAATAGTTTGGCAAAAGTACAATAATACAATAAGTTTATACTTTTTTTTAAGATACTTTTACATTGAATGTTGTTAAAAATTTAAAACTCATGAAAAAGAGATACATTTTAGAGAATTCCAAGTCTTTATTAGTGCTATTAGTACTGTTTTTTTCCAGTTGTGTTTTTGCACAACAAAATAATACATCTCCCATAATGGAAAATCAGTTTTGGAAAAACGTTCAATTTGGTGGTGGTTTAGGCTTAGGTTTTGGATCTGGTTACACCGATATTTCTGTAGCGCCAAGTGCAATTTATAACTTTAATGAATATGTTGCTTTAGGTATTGGTGCTCAATACAAATACTTAAAACAAAAAGATTATTATGCTTCTCATTTGTATGGCGGGAGTTTGATTGCCTTGCTAAATCCTATTAGGGAAATTCAGTTATCGGCTGAATTAGAACAACTAAGAGTCAACGTAAATCTAGAGGGTTCCAATAGCAACTCATTGGATTATTGGAATACTGGTTTATTTGTTGGTGCGGGTTACCGCTCTGGAAGCGCAACAATTGGGGCACGCTACAACGTTTTGAATGATAAAAACGGGATTTACGGCAGTGCCTTTATGCCTTTTGTGAGGGTTTATTTTTAATAGCATCTTACCGATTAGTAAAAACAAAGGAAAATAGACCATTAAAGGTTTATGCTTTAACGGTATTTATTTCTAAACCATACTTTTTGCCATTCTCTTTTTAAAATTAAAAAAGCAACTTGCTCAGCTAAAACTACTAAATCAGATCCGTCTAGTTTTTTTATTTCTTCTTCAGAAACATCAATTATATAAAGTAAATTAAGGTATTCAGCAAATTTATATTGAATAAGTCGATACACTTTTTCGTGCAATTGAATTTTCAACTCACTAGGCGTAATACTTAAAGGAAAATCTATCGCTTCGTTCGCCAAATTAAAATCTTTATTAAGTTGTTCGACTAACTTAAGATATAAAGTTTCTTTTTCTGCTTCTGATAATAAGGAATCCGTATTGATTGGAGCTATATACATGTAATTTTTGATTTAAGATCGCAGTTTTTAGTTTTTTGATTTACAAAATTCACAATCCTAATTAAAATTGATTTTGCTGTTGTTTTATTTACACTTTTCTTCCCATTAAATTTTCACCAAACGCTTTTAACATCTCTTTTTTGTCAGCACTAATGTTCATTTTATCCAAGGTTTGAAAAGCTTTAAAAGTAAAATCGTGAATTGCATCTTGAGTGGACTGAGAAGCTCCAGAAGTATTAAAAAGCGCTTTTACAACAGCTATTTTATCTGAGCTATCTTCGGGATGAATAGAAAACAAACGACTTAATTCGGCAGCATCTTCTTCATTTGAAAAAGCCATTGCTTTGAGGTACAAATAAGTTTTTTTATTTTCGATAATATCTCCACCTACTTGTTTACCAAAGGTTTCTGGATTACCAAACGCATCTAAATAATCATCTTGCAATTGAAAAGCCAAACCTAAATTTAAACCAAAATCATATATTAAATTGGCATTTTCTTCTGAGGTTTCTGCTATAATAGCCCCCATTTTCATAGCCGCAGCAACAAGAACAGCAGTTTTGTATTGAATCATTTTTAGATATTCTGGAATGGTAACATCATTACGACTTTCAAAATCAACGTCCCATTGTTGTCCCTCACAAACTTCCAGTGCAGTTTTACTGAACAATTTTGCTAAATCTCTAAAAACAACTGGCTCGTATTGCTCAAAATACTGATACGCTAATATTAGCATTGCATCACCAGATAAAATCCCAGTATTCAAATCCCATTTTTCATGTACTGTTTCCTGACCTCTTCGCAAAGGTGCGTCATCCATGATATCATCATGAACTAAGGAAAAGTTATGAAAAACTTCTACTGCTAGAGCCGCAGGAAGTGCTTTTTTATAATCAGTATCAAATACTTCGGCAGCCATTAAGGTAAGAACTGGTCGGATTCTTTTTCCACCAAGGTCTAAAATATAATGTATGGGTTCGTATAAATTTTTAGGTTCTTTAGATTCGTACTGAGATTGTAAATAATCAGAAAGAAATTCTTGATACTGATAAATAGTATGCATTATTTTTTTGTTTAAAGTTTACAGTATAAAAAAATCAGCAAATGCTACTTCATTTTTACTCTATTTACCGCAAAGAAACTCAAAAAACTTCAAACTTGAAACTTTAAAATTTTGCAAATGTTAAAAAAAATAAAAATACACAGGAAACTTGTTGGGTATTCAAAGTTTCCGTTTTACATTTGCACGAAAATTAACAATTGACCGACTTGCGATTTACCTAAATGAAAGAGTGATCAATTATATGCTAAAATATAATAATGAAATTATGAAAACGAAATGGACAATTGATTCCAGCCAATCTGATGTTTTAATCAAAATGAGACACTCAATAATAGCTTACTTAGCAGGTAATATTAACAAATTTAACGGTCATATCGACATTGATAATAATGAGATAGAAGATGCTTCTCTAGAATTTTCGTTAGATGTTAATAATAAAGACACGAAATTGGAGCAGATTGACACTCACTTGAAAATGAATGATTTGTTTGATGTCAATGAATATCCTATTATTAGTTTTAAATCGACTTCATTTGAAAAAATAAATAAGAATATTAATTTTTTAAAAGGCAACTTAACTATAAAAAACATTACTCGAACAGTAGAACTTGATGCTGAATTTATGGGAATCAATGCCTACAATGGCGACGAAAAAGCAGCATTTGAAATAACAGGAAAAATAAACCGAAAAGATTTTGGTCTTACCTTCAATTCTTTCAACCAAACTGGCGGAATAGCTTTAGGTCAAGATATTAAGCTTATTGCAAATCTTGAATTTACAGTTTAAAATAGCAGACGATCAAATGTTAAATAATTGTAAATTTTACGGAAACTATTTTAGTTTTCAAAGTTTCCTTCTTACATTTGCCAAAGATTTTAACTCAATTAAAAAATACTGAAATTATTTCAGCATCTAAAAATGAAAGAAAAAATTATATCTAAAGCTAGCGAAATGTTTTTAAAATTAGGTTTTAAAAGCGTTACCATGGATGATATTGCTGGCGAAATGTGTATTTCTAAAAAAACAATTTATAAATATTTTTGCAACAAAGAAATACTCATCGCCGAAAGTACCGAAACAGTACACAAACAAATTCATGAGATCATTGACACCATTATTTCAAAAAATTACAATGCAATCGAGGAGAATTTTGAAATTAGAAAAATGTTTAAGGAGATGTTTCAATCCTCAGACAACTCACCTATTTATCAATTAAAAAAACATTATCCAGAAGTATACACAACAGTAATGGATCGTGAAATTAGAGAATGTAACACTACTTTTGAAAAAAATATAATAAAAGGAATTCAACAAGGGTTGTATAGAGAAAGCATTAATATCAAAAACTACATTCAATTTTATTACCATCTTGTTTTTACTATTAGAGAAAACATAAGCTCTGAAAAAGAAAGTCAGAAAATCGAATTAGAAATTTTAGAATACCATACAAGAGCAATGGCAACCGCTGCCGGATTAATCGAATTAGAAAATCAATTACTAAACTATACTATATAATGAAGAGAATAATTTTAATAACCATACTAACTTTTGCAATTTCAGCTCAGTCTCAAACTGTGACTCCTGCTGAAACTGGTCTTGTAAAGACGCTAACGTTAAAGGAAGCGATTCACTACGCTTTAGAAAATAAAGCGGAAGCTAAAAAATCTAAACTTCAGGTAGAAAACAGCGAATATCAAATTCAGGAAGTACGTTCTAGAGCGCTACCTCAAATATCCGCAAATGGAAGTTTGACTTACAATCCTGTGATTCAAACTACTGTAATTGATGGTGCTGGATTTGGACAACCAGGAACCGTTATACAAGCCGCTTTTGGACAAAAATGGAGTTCGACTGCAGGAGTTTCATTAACACAAGCCATCTTTGATCAATCTGTTTTTACAGGTTTGAAGGCAGCAAAATCGACTAGAGAGTTTTATCAAATTAATAATCAATTGACAGAGGAACAAGTAATTGAGCGCGTTGCAAACAATTATTATCAAGTCTATGTGCAGCGTCAAAAATTAATTGTTATCGATAGTACTTTTAAAAACACTACTAAAGTAAAAGACATTATAAAAGGACAATTTGATAATGGTTTAGCTAAGAAAATTGATTTAGACCGAATTTTAGTAAAAATATCAAACATCAATACGATGCGTCAGCAAGTATTGAATGCAGTACAAATTCAGGAAAACGCATTGAAATTTTACATGGGTATGCCTATAGAAACTCAAATTGAGATTCCACAAACTGCTTTTGAAGTAAGTCCACAATCACTATCTGAAGTTCCTAACACAGCCAATAGAACAGAGTATTTACTTTTGAAAAAACAAGAAGAGCTTTTAAACTTTCAGAAAAAATCTATCGAAGCGGCTTACTATCCAACATTATCCTTGAGTGCAGGCTATAATTATATTGGTCAAGGACCTAAAATGCCAATTGGTGCTAAACCATCTGATGGCGTATATTGGTCTGATTTCTCGTCTATTGGTTTGAATCTTAGAGTTCCTATCTTTACAGGTTTTAGCACTCGTGCCAAAGTAAGACAAGCTGATGTAGAACTAAAATCGGTTAAAGTAGGTCTTGATGATACAAAACTTGCGCTAGATTTGGCTTTTGCTAATGCTAAAACGCAAATTGATAATAGCTTAATCACAATTACCAATCAAAAAGATAATGCACAGTTAGCGAAAGAAGTTTTAGACAACACTAGAAATAACTATTTACAAGGTCTTGCCTCGTTAACTGATTTACTAGATGCAGAAAATTCATTAACAGAAGCACAGAACAATTATACCTCAGCAATATTAGATTACAAGCTGGCAGAAATTCAATTAATCAAATCAAAAGGAGAATTAAAATCATTATTAAATAACTAGTAACATGAAAAAAATTATAATAACCGTACTAATAATTGCAGTATCACTAGGAGCAATCGCATTAGTTTTGACCAATAACAAGAAAGAAAACGAAGCTAAAATTGCTGTTGTTGCAGAGAAAAACACAACAGTATCGGTTAGAACTGCTACCGTAAAAACGGAAGAAGTTTCATTAGATTTTACATCAAATGGAAATTTTGAACCTGTACAAGAATTAAAATTTTCTGCTGAGAAATCAGGTAAAATTACAAATGTTCTTGTAAAAGAAGGAGATTATGTTTCTGTAGGACAAACGCTTGCCATTGTTAGAAGCGACGCTATAAATGTAAGTGCTCAAAATGCAAATGCAGTATATCAAAATGCAGCTTCAGATTACAGCCGATTTGAGAATGCTTTCAAAACAGGCGGTGTTACTAAACAACAATTAGACCAAGCTAAACTAGCGATGGTAAATGCTAAATCTCAATTGACTCAAGCTAACATTAACGTTGGTGATACCCGAATTAAAGCACCAATAAGTGGTTATATTAATGCTAAATATATAGAAATAGGATCAATTGTAACAGGAATGCCTGCTACTCAATTATTTGATATTGTAAATGTTTCTAAATTAAAACTAAAAGTAAATGTAAGCGAAAGCCAAGTAGCAAGTTTAAAAGTAGGAAGCGCCACTAATGTAAAAGCAAGCGTTTATCCTGATAAAACATTTTCAGGTAAAATTACTTTTATTGCAGCAAAAGCAGACGAGAGTTTAAACTTCCCAGTTGAAATTGAAATTACCAATAATGCATCTGCTGACTTAAAAGCAGGTATGTATGGAACGGCAGAATTTTCATCAAGCAGACAAAAACAATCTTTAAAAATTGTTCCAAGAAATGCCTTTGTAGGAAGTGTAAGTAGCAACCAGATTTTTGTTATCGAAAACGGAACAGCAAAATTAAAAACAGTTACTGCTGGTAGAATTCTTGGTGATCAAGTCGAAATTCTAGAAGGATTAAATGATGGTGAAACTGTAATTATCACAGGTCAAATTAACCTTCAGGACGGAACAAAAGTGGAAGTTATAAAATAAGCTATTGGCTTTGAGCTATTAGTTAGCTACATAAAAAATATAAATATGAAATTAGCAGAAATATCCATAAAACGTCCGTCGCTGATCATTGTATTATTTACAATTTTGACACTTGGTGGGCTTTACAGTTATAGTAATTTAGGTTACGAATTGATTCCGAAATTTGAAACTAACGTAATTTCGATTGCAACAATTTATCCGGGTGCTTCGCCAAATGAGGTAGAAAATTCCGTGACTAAGAAAATAGAGGATGCAATCGCTTCATTAGAAAATATTAAAAAAATAGATTCTAAATCGTACGAAAGCTTATCTACGGTTGCCATTACATTGACTTCTACAGCCGATGTTAACATATCGATGAACGATGCACAACGTAAAATAAATGCCATTATTAGTGATTTACCAGACGATGCTGAAACACCCTCTTTAAGTAAATTCTCTCTGAGTGATTTACCTATTATGACTTTAGGTGCTTATGCAAAAATGGATGAAGTTGCCTTTTACGATTTGATTGATAAAAAGTTAGTTCCGGTTCTTTCTCGTGTTCAAGGTGTTGCTCAAGTAAACATCATTGGTGGTCAAGAAAGAGAAATTCAAGTTAATCTTGATGCGACGAAAATGCAAGCTTACGGACTTTCTATTCCGCAAGTGCAACAAAATATTTTATCTTCTAACTTGGATTTCCCAACAGGAAACATCCAAACGCGTGAACAAAAAATATTAATTCGTTTGGCAGGGAAATACAAAAGTGTTGACGAATTAAGAAACCTAATTGTATCGTCTAAAAACGGAATTCAAATCCGTCTAAAAGACATTGCTGATGTACAAGATACTCAGAAAATTACAGAGAAAATAGCTCGTGTAAACCAAAAAAGTGCAATTGTTTTACAAATCATCAAACAATCGGATGCGAATGCGGTTGCAGTAAGTGAAGAAGTAATCAAAACCATTGCTAAACTAGAAAACGATTATAAAACGAGTAGTTTAAAACTACAAGTAGCAAAAGACAGTTCTGTTTTTACGTTAATGGCTGCTGATGCCGTTGTACACGATTTACTTATAGCAGTGCTTCTAGTAGCTTTAGTAATGTTGTTTTTCTTGCATAGTATTAGAAACTCGTTAATCGTAATGGTTACGATTCCAGCTTCGTTAATTGCTACTTTTATCGGTATTTACTTGATGGGGTATACCTTAAACTTAATGAGTTTATTAGGACTATCGCTCGTGGTTGGTATTCTGGTCGATGATGCCATTGTGGTACTTGAAAATATCTACAGGCACATGGAAATGGGTAAGAACAAAGTTCGTGCTGCGTATGACGGAACAGCCGAAATTGGTGGAACCGTGGTATCTATTACCTTAGTAATTGTGGTGGTATTCTTGCCTATCGCAATGAGTACAGGATTAGTTTCGAACATTATTACACAATTTTGTGTTACTGTAATTATATCTACTTTATTATCATTACTTGCTTCGTTTACCATCATTCCTTGGTTGTCGTCTCGATATGGTAAATTAGAACATATTCAAGGAAAAAATCTTTTTGGACGTATTATTCTTGGTTTCGAAAGTTATTTAACTCGTTTTACCAACTGGATTTCTGGATTGTTAACGTGGTGTTTAGATCATTATATTAAAACGATCTTAGTGGTTCTAGTAATTTTCTTTACTTCGACCGTAGGATTATTAGGTGGTGGTTTTATTGGTGGTGAGTTCTTTGCAGCATCAGATAGTGGTGAGTTTTTAGTTCAAATTGAAATGCCAAAAGACGCCTCATTAGAACAAACCAATTTCATGACTCAAAAAGCAGAAGAGTTTTTGAGCAAGGAAGAATATGTATTCAGTCAAATTGCAACTGTAGGTCAAACTAGTGGTGGACTTGGAGCTGCTCAAGCTACCGCTTACAAATCTGAGATTAACGTTAAAATGGTTGATTTAGACAAACGTAGCGAAGCTGCAAATGTGTATGCAGCCAAAACAAAACGTAAACTAGAGAAAATACTAGTTGGTGCCAAAGTTAAAACGGTTCCAGTAGGTATTTTAGGAACGGCAGAAGATGCTACTATTGGTCTGATCGTGACAGGTCCTGATGTAGAGAGCGCTATGAAATTTGCAAAAGCAGCCGAAAAAGAATTACGTACTATTCCGGGTGCTACAGAAATCGAATTATCTGTAGAAGATGGAAATCCTGAAGTAAACGTAAAAGTAGACCGTGATAAAATGGCTGCACTAGGTTTAAGTTTACAAAGCGTAGGTATGACGATGCAAACTGCTTTTAGCGGAAACACCGATGGAAGATATAGAGCAGGTGAATACGAATATGATATTAACATCAAGTACAATGCTTTCGACAGAAAAAGTATTGCAGATGTAAGTAATTTAATTTTCATAAATGACCAAGGTCAGCAAATTAAGTTAAGTCAATTTGCCTCTGTAAACGAAGGTTCAGGCCCAAGTCAATTAGAGCGAAGAGACAAATCAGCTTCTGTAACCGTAAAATCTCAAAATGTTGGAGTACCATCAGGAACTATTGTATCGCAATGGGAGCAAAAAATTGAAAAATTGAACAAACCAACAGGTGTAAACTACATTTGGGGTGGACAAAAAGAAAACGAAACCGAAGGTTTTGGAACACTTGGAGTCGCTTTATTAGCTGCAATTATATTAGTTTATCTAGTTATGGTATCGTTATATGATAGTTTTGTGCATCCATTCGTAGTATTGTTTGCAATTCCACTTTCGTTTATTGGAGCAATGTTAGCTTTGGCTTTGACCAATAATACATTGAATATCTTTACTATTTTAGGTATCATCATGCTAATTGGTCTGGTTTGTAAAAATGCGATTATGCTTGTCGATTATACCAACCAAAGACGTAAAGCTGGCGAGACAATCAGAACGGCATTAATCCAAGCGAATCATGCGAGGTTACGTCCTATTTTGATGACTACTATTGCAATGGTTTTTGGAATGGTGCCAATTGCCTTAGCTTCTGGAGCTGGAGCAGAATGGAAAAATGGATTAGCTTGGGTAATTATTGGTGGATTAATCTCCTCATTATTCCTAACACTTATCATTGTGCCTGTAATTTATGAAATCATGGAGAAAATTATTGCCAAGTTCTCTAAAGATGAAAAAGTAGATTATGAAGCTGAAATGATTGCTGATTATGACCATCAAGAATTAAGTGAAGATGGATTTAATCCGAAACATACGGTGTAAATTTCTTCTTATAAAAATAAAAACGACCTGTTCATCAGTTTGAGCAGGTCGTTTTGTTTATAATTGATTTTCGCAGCATATTATCTTGCGTCTTTTACAATCACTAAGCATAAATTGAAATTCCTTTTTAAAGTACAAAAATTTGTATATTTGTATACTAAATTGAATAAAGATGAGTGTTATTTCACAAAAATCGGAATTAATAAAATGGATTTCTAGCATAGAAGACCCTTTCATTTTGGAGCAAATAAATCAGTTCAAAAAACAAAAGCAAGTTCAATTTGAAAATGAATTGAAAACGGCAATTTCAGGTGAAGAATTAAAAAAACGTACTACGCATTTTTTAAAATCGCTAGATTGGAAAAAATAAGTATTTACTACAAATCAGAAGTTTCAGACTACATCAATGATTTGATTTATGCTGTTTACAAGGAAAAATATTTTAGTTATTTAGAGAATGCAATCGACTACAAAGATAAAATAATTGATTTTATCGAAAATAATATTGCTCAATTTCCGTACAAGAATACTCCTCTAGAGTTAAATCATTTAGGTTCTAAATACTTGTTTTATAAAAGTAATAACCGAACAACTTGGTTTGTGTTTTTTGAAAACCACAATAATGATTATTTAGTAACTTACATTACGAACAATCACTCACCAACTGCTGGAAAATTATAATTTTGTTAGAGCAGAGGAACTTATTATCTTTTTTAAGTTTACTATTAACAAATCCCTCGGTAGCGTTACAGTATACAAGCTACTTCGTCTTAAAATTTAAACTTTCTTAATCACATACGTTACGATTCCCCAGATAATTAATTGATTTTCTTCAGTCACTTTTATTGGAGAATAATTGGGGTTTTCAGGCATTAAGTACAAACAATCTTTTTCTAATTGAATGCGTTTTACGGTAAATTCACCATCGATAAAACAAATCGCAATTTTATTATTTTGAGGTTCTAAACTTCGATCTACAACCAGAACATCTTTGTCATTGATTCCCGCATCGATCATAGAATTCCCTTTGACTTTGATGTAAAAAGTAGCTAGTGGATTTTCACTTAACTCCTTATTCAAGTCAATATTCGTTTCCATAAAATCAGCAGCGGGCGAGGGAAATCCTGCCGAAACTCCTTCGTTTATATAAGGAATTCTTAGCTCACTTTCAAAATCAGGTTTGAAAAAAGATATTTTTTGATTTTTATTTATTGACATTTTATTTCGAGAATATCTTTAAAATTAGTAGTGTATTTTGGTGATAAATGGTTCTGATTCATATTCCAAGTCAAACTCAAATTCTGAGTAGCCATTTTTACTTTTTTAGTTCCAATTTTTGTATTCAAACGATCCATTGCTTTCATTAAAGCTAAATGTTTTGGATTTTCCTCATCAAAAAGCTGAAATTGTTTTTGATTCTCATCAATTAATTCGGTCACAATTACGCCTGCTTTTTTAAATTTAAGATGCTCATTTCCTTGGTGTAATTTCTTTAACAACTCGATTGCAGTATTCGAAATCGTTAAGGTTGAACTGGTAGCAAAAGGTAATGTAATGGCACTATTAAAATAATATTTCGCCGTTTCGACCGTGTGCTTATCAATTACCAGCAAAACAATAATGGTATAGCAACAGGAATTTTGTTTGCGTAATTTCTCTGCACAAACAGAGGCAAAAGTAGCAACCCGTTCGCGTAATAAATCAAAATCAGTAATTTGTTTGGGAAAACTTCGAGTGGTAGCAATACTTTTCTTTTGGTCCACTACAGGTTCTAAATCCAGAACTGATTTGCCTTCTAATTCGCATTTTAAACGCAATCCAATGACACCCATTTCCTTTTTAATCCAAGCTTCATGTTGGGGTTGAATAAAATCTAAGGCAGTAACAATATTTCTAATTCTTGCTTTTTTTTGGGTCCGATATCCAACGCCCCAAACATCTTCAATCTTTGTCCATTTTAGCGCTTTAATGCGTTTCTCTTCGCTATCAATCACATAAACACCTTGTGTTCTTTCTTGAAATTTTTTGGCAATTTTATTGGCTACTTTAGACAACGCTTTGGTAGGTGCAAAACCAATACAAACGGGAATTCCGGTCCATTTTTGAACTCGATTCTTCATTTGAATACCGTAATTGTGGTAATCGGAAACCTCCAAGCCATCAAAATTCATAAAGGCTTCATCGATACTATAGATCTCCAGATTTGGTGTAAACTGTTCCAAAATTTTCATCACTCTATTACTCAAATCACCATAAAGCGCATAATTTGATGAGAATAATTTGACGTTTTTTTCTTTGACTAATTCCTTAATTTGAAAGGCTGGCGCACCCATCTTAATCCCTACTGCTTTTGCCTCGTTACTTCTAGATATTACACAACCGTCATTATTTGACAATATGGCGACAGGTTTTCCTGCGAACTGTGGCTGAAAAACCCGTTCACAAGAAGCATAAAAGTTATTACAATCTACTAAAGCATACATGCTGCAAAATTAGCCAATATGCATTGATGCAGGTTGCTTACTAAAGTTAATTTTAGAGGATTGTTGATAAGTAGTTTGGCAATAGAAAGCTAATTCAAATCTAAAACTGATGCTATTATAAAACATTTTTTCTTTTTAAAACCAAAACAAAACTTGAAAATAAAATTGAAATCTATTAAAAAAAACGTAAAAATTCCTTTTTTAAAATAATTTCAGGTGTTTAAAAAATAATCTAACATGCTGTTTTTATGCGTTTTAAAAATTAAAAAACAAACTAAATATTATAGTGAAAGATTTACACTTTCAATTTCTGGCATGCTACTTGAAAATCCCTAATCAAATAAGTAAAAAAAGCGAAAGCCGAAAAGCTCAAGAGTAGGCAACAATCCAAAATATATGTATCATGAAAAAAATTACTTTATTAGTAGCTAGTATCTTTCTTTTTGGAGGTAGTGTAGCTAACGCAGCAGAAAAAATCGCTTTTTCTGTAGAAAGAAAATCTCTAGTAGATTATAGAAAATCAGAACCAATTGTATTCACAGAAAGAGGGATTGAGTTTTATTTGTTTCCTGACGGACAATTAGATTTTAATACACGTCCAACAACTGGTCGAGATATGTATTACAAATCCAATAGCAGAGGTGACGTAAACAGAACCTATGTAGCATCTAACCCATATAAAAACAAAAATTATGGTGTAAAAGTAGAATACGATAAAAAAGGTAGAATAAAACGTGTTGGAGATGTGTCGGTTAATTATGATTCAAGTGATCGTGTAAAAAGAGTAGGATCAGTGAACATGACTTACAACCGTTATTCATTAGAACAAGTAGGAGGTTTAAAAATATTCTACAACAACCGTGGTCAAATTGTTAGCACTAAAGGTATGGTGAATGGTACAAAAGCCTACGCTTATAACAATAGTAATGATGATTACTACAGAAAAAACAATTCAAGAGAAGAGAAACTAAATGTAACGGTCATTAAAAGATAAAATAATTTTGAATTAGTAATTAAAATTATCAAAAAAAATCCCGCTGGTATTCGTACCAACGGGATTTTTACATTACTATAAGACAGTTAAATTTTAGTCACAACCATCAATTCCACAAGAATCACCTTCTGTTGTATTCAGTAAAGTCACTTTAGAATCAAATTTTCCTTCTTGCCATACTTTTTGTAAAGTTTCTAAAAAAGTAGTTGCCGGTTGTGCTCCTGAAACTGCATATTTATTATCAAAAACAAAGAAAGGCACCCCTTGCACCCCAATTGAATTTGCATTTTCAATGTCTTTCTTAACAGCTGCACCATAAGCATCAGAAAGTAATACTTCATCAATTGCATCCGCATTTAAGCCCACTGAAATTCCCAATTGTTTTAAAATGCTTTTGTCATTTATATTTTTACCCTCGGTCAAATACGCTTTGAACAAAAGTTCTTCTAAATCATTTGCTAAATTATGTTTTTTAGCCAAATGCAATAATCGATGTGCATCAAAAGAGTTAGCCAAAATTGCTTTTTCGAAATGAAAATCTAACCCTGCATTTTTAGCGTTTTGCGTCATATTATCTAGCATTCCTTGAGCCCAAGCTGTATCTTTTCCATATTTATGTGCTAGATGTTCTACCATATTATCGTTAGGAGAAGCTACAAAGCTGGCGTCTAACTGATAGCTTTTCCATTCAATGTCAACATTATCTTTATGCTCAAAAAGGCTCAATGCTTCTTCAATTCTTCTTTTTCCGATATAACAAAACGGACACATGATATCCGACCAAATTTGTACTTTTAAGGTGTTTTCCATAATTACTTTTTTTTGACAAAATTCACAATAATTCTGTTGCACAAAATTAAGGAATTCCTACTGTAGCTAATTCTATTTTAGCTTTATATTAGCAAATGCTATCAAGTTGGCAATAGAAACACAGCATTAGTAAGTTTACCAAGTGATACACCTAATAAAAAAAGCAAGCCCTCTAGATTTAACTCAAGAAGGCTTGCTTTTTATAGTGTACTATAACAATCTAAATCTTTAAAAAAGGATTGATTTTATAATTGATTATGAAATGCTTTTTTATTAAAAACAATCAATATTCCGACTCCTGTTGAAATTGCCATATCGGCAACATTGAAGATGGCATTGAAAAAAGTAAAATCATTTCCGCCCCAAAATGGGAGCCAAACTGGTAATTTTCCGTGCCATATAGGAAAATAAAGCATGTCAACTACTTTTCCATGAAACCATGTTCCATAGGGTTGATCTGAAAATAACTTTGCTACTTCATAATGACTATCATTAAAAATAACTCCGTAAAAAACAGAATCAATAATATTTCCAAAAGCTCCGACTAAAATTAAGGAAATGGCAACAATTAAATAATTTGAGGATTTATTTCTTACGGAATCCCATAGCCAATATCCTATTCCTCCAACGGCTGCAATTCTAAAAAGAGTTAGAAACAATTTTCCGTATTGTCCAGGAATTTGAACTCCCCAAGCCATTCCTTCATTTTCTATAAATAAAATCTTGAACCAGTTGAACACCTGAACTTCTTCTCCTAAAATAAAATTAGTTTTAATGTAAATTTTGGATACTTGATCAACAAGCAAAAGAATAAAAATAAGGAGATACGCTTTTCGTAATGACATTTTATAAAATTTAATGGGCAAAAGTAGGTAAATTCTAAAAACTAAATTCCAAATCCCAATAATTTTATAAGTAAATTATGGAATTTGGAATTTAATACTAAACTATAAATTTCTTATCGTTGCAAATTTTTTGCTTCAATACTCATTGTGGCGTGAGGGACGATTCTTAATCTATCTTTCCCGATTAATTTTCCAGTCACTTTACAAACGCCGTATGTTTTATTTTCTACACGGAAAAGTGCATTTTTTAAATCGCGTATGAACTTTTCCTGACGGATCGCTAATTGTGAATTTGCTTCTTTTGACATTGTTTCGCTTCCTTCTTCAAAAGCTTTAAATGTAGGCGAAGTATCATCAGTCCCATTATTCAAGTCATTCATATAAGCGCTTTTGATTAAATCTAAATCTACTTGTGCTTTTTGAATCTTGCCTTGGATTATTTCTTTGAACTCTGCTAAATCTGTATCAGAGTACCTTGCCGTTTCGTCTACCATTTTCGTATTATTTTGAAATTAATATCATTGTTTTTATTTCGTCAAATTCAATTTCCGTACCGTTTTCTATTTCATCCACAAAAACCAACTCGCTCGTTAATGTTTCGGATTTAATATAATCTTCATTTTTAAGAATGGCAGTTTCTAAAATTCCATCTCTTTTTAATTGTACTTTAATCTTGTCTGTAACCTCAAAACCAGAATCTTTACGGATGTTCTGAATTCTATTTACTAACTCTCTTGCAATCCCTTCTTGTTTCAACTCGTCAGATATTGTAATATCAAGCGCAACCGTTATTCCGTTTGAGTTTGCTACCAACCAACCCTCAATATCTTGAGAGGTTATTTCTACATCTTCTAGGGTTAAAAGTACATTATTTCCTGCAATAACAACCTCTAAGCTTCCTTTCTTATCTAATGTACTAATTTGCTCTTTTGAAAACCCTTGTATTTCCTTAGAAACCAAGCCCATCTCCTTACCAAAACGAGGTCCTAGTGTTTTAAAATTAGGTTTAATTTGCTTTACTAAAACACCCGAAGCATCATCTAAAAGTACGATTTCTTTCACGTTTACCTCTGCTTTTATCAAGTCAGAAATGGCTTCGATTTCAGCTCTTTGACTCTCGTCAAGTATTGGTATCATTACCTTTTGTAAGGGTTGGCGTACCTTAATCATTTCCTTTTTACGCAATGATAAAACCAGTGACGAAATTGTTTGTGCCTTCTGCATTTTGCTCTCTAACGACTTATCAACAAAGTTGTCAACGTATTTAGGAAATTCGGCCAAATGTACACTACTAAATTCCTCTGATTGTGTTGCCAAAGTTAAGTCTCTGTAAAGTTTGTCCATGAAGAATGGCGCAATAGGCGCTCCAAGCTTACTAATAGTTAGCAAACAGGTATATAAAGTTTGATAAGCTGCAATTTTATCTTGTGCATATTCTCCTTTCCAAAAACGACGACGACACAAACGAACGTACCAGTTACTCAAGTTTTCTTGTACAAAATCAGAAATAGCACGAGCTGCTTTAGTAGGTTCATAATCCGCATAAAAACCATCTACATCTTTTATCAATGTATTCAATTCTGAAATGATCCATTGATCAATTTCCGGTCTTTCGTTCAACGGAATTTCTGCTTCTTCGTATTTAAAACCATCAATATTAGCGTATAAACTAAAAAATGAATACGTATTGTAAAGCGTTCCAAAGAATTTACGGCGAACCTCAGCAATTCCTTCTAAGTCAAATTTCAGGTTATCCCAAGGATTTGCATTCGAAATCATGTACCAACGCGTTGCATCAGGACCATATTCTTTTAAAGTTTCAAAAGGATCGGCAGCATTCCCTAAACGTTTAGACATTTTTTGTCCGTTTTTGTCCAGAACCAAACCATTTGAAACTACATTTTTATAGGCAACTTTATCAAAAACTAAAGTTCCAATAGCGTGCAAAGTATAAAACCAACCACGCGTTTGATCGACTCCTTCTGCAATAAAATCAGCTGGAAAATCTTTGTTTTGATCAATTTTATCTTTGTTTTCAAAAGGATAATGCCATTGTGCATAAGGCATTGAACCCGAATCAAACCATACGTCGATCAAATCAGCTTCACGTTTCATTGGTTTCCCAGAAGCAGAAACCAAGGTAATTTCATCTACTACATTTTTATGTAAATCAATCAAATCATAATTTGATTCCGCCATATTTCCAATTTCAAAACCTTTAAAAGGATTTTCTTTTTGGAAACCAGCAGTAATTGATTTTTCTATTTCGTTGTACAATTCTTCAACCGAACCAATCAAAATTTCTTCTTGTTTGTCTTCAGATCTCCAAATAGGTAACGGAATTCCCCAATATCTAGAGCGAGACAAATTCCAGTCATTTGCATTTTTCAACCAGTTTCCAAACCTTCCTTCACCAGTCGCTTTCGGCTTCCAGTTGATGGTTTCGTTCAAGTCGAACATACGATCTCTTACTTCCGTGATCTTTATAAACCAAGAATCTAAAGGATAGTATAAAATAGGCTTGTCTGTTCTCCAACAATGTGGATAACTGTGTACATATTTTTCTACTTTAAAGGCTTTATTTTCTTCTTTTAATCGGATGGCAAGTTCCACATCTATAGAACGTTCTGGAGCTTCACCATCATTGTAATATTCATTTTTAACATACTTACCAGCATATTCACCTACATGAGAAGTGAATTTTCCTTGTAAGTCGACTAAAGGAACTGGAGTTCCGTTTTCGTCTAAAACTAACATTGGTGGAATTTCAGGAGAAGCCTCTTTAGCTACTTTAGCATCATCAGCACCAAATGTTGGAGCTGTATGTACAATTCCTGTTCCGTCTTCGGTAGTTACAAAATCACCTGCAATTACTCTAAAAGCATTTTCTGGATTTTGATATGGCAATGCAAATGGCAATAATTGCTCGTATTTAATTCCAACCAAATCAGCTCCTTTTGCTTCAGCTAAAATTTGAAATGGTATTTTTTTATCACCCTCTTTGAAGTTTTCAAAATCTGCATCATCTGTACTTTCAAAAAAACCTTTCCCAAATTGTTTTCCAACTAGGTTTTTAGCTAAAACAACATTTATATGCTTAAAAGTATATTGGTTGACGGTTCTAACCAAAACATAGTCAATTTTTGGACCAACAGTCAAAGCGGTATTTGAAGGTAATGTCCAAGGCGTTGTTGTCCAAGCCAAAAATTGAAAACAACCTCTCATTGAACCTTCTCCATAAAAAAGAGGATGTTTCAATTTGAAAGCTTTTTCAACTGTATTTTCTTTAGTTGCTCCATTAGGATAAAGCACTGCTTGAAACTGAGCTACAACAGTAGTATCAGTTACGTCTCTATAACTTCCCGGTTGATTTACTTCATGCGAAGACAATCCTGTTCCCGCTTTTGGCGAATAAGGTTGAATCGTGTAGCCTTTGTACATCAAATCCTTATTGTAGATTTGTTTCAAAATCCACCAAACGGTTTCCATGTATTTGGATTTATAAGTCACATACGGATCTTCCATATCCACCCAATATCCCATTTTCTCGGTCAAATCATTCCATACATCGGTATAACGCATTACGGTTTTTTTACACGCTTCGTTATATTCTTCGATAGAAATAGTCTTCCCAATATCTTCTTTCGTAATTCCTAATTCCTTCTCTGTACCTAATTCTACAGGCAAACCATGCGTATCCCAACCTGCTTTACGCTTTACTTGAAACCCTTTTTGAGTTTTATACCTGCAAAAAATATCTTTAATAGCACGCGCCATTACGTGGTGAATTCCAGGTAATCCATTTGCTGAAGGTGGCCCTTCAAAAAACACGAATGGTTGGTTTCCTTCACGAGTGGTTACACTCTTCTCGAATATGTTTTCTTTCTTCCAAAAATCTAAAACTTCTGACGCTACTGTAGGTAAGTCAAGTCCTTTGTATTCAGTAAATTTTGTGCTCATTTTATCCTTTTCTTTAATCGATGTGCGAAAGTAATAAATTAAAGTCGAAAGTTGAAAGTCGCAGCTAGAAAGTTACGAGTTAACCAACAATCCAATCTCTTAAATCTCTTATTCAAGTTAAAAAAACACTTATTTATTATTTTCTAATTCAAAAAAAATACTGATTTACCTATCCTTTTGATAATTCCAACAGCCTAATAGCTAAAAATAAAAAAGTCTTAATAGCAGTTTTACAATTAAGACTTCTTATTTAGTTATTTAAAACCTCCTGCGTACACTTCCTTGATGAAAATTCTATTTGAAAAAGCAGAGTTTATTTCTACTTTTTCCCGAGTTTCTTGATAAAAAGTATCTCCATAAAAATCTTCAAATTCGTACAAAATTTTATGTGGTATTTTACTCTTATTTACTATTGCAATTTCTCTATAATCTTGATACACTTTTCTTTCGAATGAGTTTCTATTTCCGTCTTCAAATGTTGTTTTTTCTGATGAAACTAACTGAAAATTTTCTTTATCAATAAAAAAATGATATTCTGTTTTTGGAATTACTCTATTTTTAGCATTGACTATTTTTTCGGTATAACTCAAATGATAACAAAGTCTGCCATCCGAAGTTTCATCTGGTAATAATTCTAGTTTATTCCATAAATCAAATCGGAAAGAGGTTACTAAATGAATTAGATCTAGATTATTACTGATGTCCCAGTAATCTGAATTATTTAATTTTATCCATTTTTCTACTACGTTTCGATTTTGGTAACTCCATGCCTCAGGACCATTTATTATTTCGTAATAATTATCAGGCATTTTTTCCTAAGAAGATAATTCGTGGGTGTTGCCCATTTTTCTTCAGCTTTCAACTCGCTATCAACTTGATAAATTGTAGTTTGTGTCAATACGTTATCCAAAAAAGGATATTGCGAATAAGCAATTGCTGGTATGTAAAATTTCTTTTTCTTAAAATTAACTTTCTCTTGAGCCTGCACAAACGAAAGTCCAACGAAAAATTAAAGTAGTATTATTTTCTTCATAGCAAAAAAAAAAGCCATCAAAATAAATCTTGATGGCTTGGTTGGTTTTGGTTAATTATTTCTTGTTAAAAATCTGAATAGAGTTATCTAACACATAAAAAATATTTTGTGTCGCAGGATCTATTTCATAGATTGGTTTGTTGTTTTTAAATATAATTTTATCAACCTCAACACCATCTGCTTTTCTAACTTTTACTAAGACTTTCTCTCCTGTTTCTGCTTTAGCAAAAATATATGAAAAGTCTCTGTTTTGTTTCATCGCATTAAAACGAGAATTAAATTTCGCTGCTACAATTCCCATTGCTGCAGATGCTACAGCTTGATTTTTAGATTTTTTCAATAATTTTTCATCAGCATCTTTGTGAATATTACCCACAATATTGCCTTTTTCATCTCTAACTATCAAATCAATTTCTTGACCTACTAAACCATTTATTGCAGAGGCCGCTCCCATTGCTAAGCTTCCCGCTCCAGAAACACCTTTTAACAATCTTCTTCCTGTTTCTCCTGGTTGTTTATATACATTATGGTATTTAATACTTCCGTCTAAGGCTACGCCCATAACTTCTACAGGACCAGATATAGCCACTCCCCAAGGATAGTTTTCGATACTATTTAGATCTTTCTCGTTTTTCACATTCACCTTTGCAAACGGCTCTGGTTTATCACTGATACTTGGATCAAATTTGTAAAGTTTCTCATCATTATACACTAAGTACGTATTGGTTGCCTCATCATAAGTAGGTAATACTGGTCTTTTCTCGTTGAATTTAATATTACGTTTCCATAATTTAACTCCCGTTTTGTAATCAACTAAATTACCATACGTTCCCGTTAAGTACATCACTTTATCACCTACTCTTCCTAAATAATAAATAGGATCTTCTTTATCATCAGCAATTTCGATGAATTTTTTCCAGATCTTTTGACCATCTTTATCGATAAGCATCATTTCATTTTCAGCAACATATAGAAAGTCTTGCTCTATAGGAATCACTTTTTTCAATCCGTCACCTCTAGCATCTTTTTTCCAGATTTTCTCTCCTGATTTTAAATCATAAAAGTTAAAACCACCATAATGAGCAATTAATAACTTTGTTCCCCAGTCTTCTAAATAAATTACCTTTTTGGTTTTGATAGATTCCTTCCAGATACTTTTACCATTGTCTGTGCTCAATACATTTAAGTACTCTTTTGAAGACAATAATCCTTTACTATTTACAACAACAATATTTTTGTCGTTTTGAGTTAGGAAAAATTTAGAATAATCCTCTTCTGCTTTCCAGTTCAGTTTACCAGTTTCTCTTTCGAAAGAATATAATTTACCATAAAGCAAATAATATATAACGGAACCGTTTACGCGAGCAATATTAGTATTAGCTGATTCTTTCAAAGAAAAACTAAACAAAGATTTTGCTTTATCAACAACCGTATTCCATTTTAAATTACCCGTTTTCATGTCAATTAAAGCAATTGCCATGTCGCCACCACTTTTTAGCGTAAGCAAATATTCGTCCGTTTCTGGAAGAAAATCAGATTGGGTTACCCAAAAGGATTCTTTAGAAGAGTTGTAAACAACTTTTCCAGTATCTGTGTTTATGATTATAAATTTTGAATTGATATAAGCCTCCACATACGGACTTCCAGCAATACTTGTTAAATCACTTTTATCTTTAAATATTTTACCAAAATCTGGATCTGATAAAATATCTGCTGCTGAAGTTTTTCCAAAATCTTCGCTAGTTAAAGTCCAGATAATTTTCTTAGTCTCAGGATTAATACCTTTGATGGTATTTCCTTCTTTAAACACAATCACTCCAGTAATCTCATTTTGAACTAAATCTTGAATATTTGATTCTGTTGTGATTTTTTCATCAAAACTCCGTTGAGAATATCCAGAAAAACTTAGCGACAAAGCCATCAAAATTGAAAGGGTAATTTTTTTCATCAATATTTATTAAATTATTTATAATTAAGAATTCTTATTGTTTTGCTTTTAAAAAATTCCATAAAAAACAAAAATTTGCTTTTATAAAAGGCCAAATATATGTAAAATTTAGATTTTGTTAAGAAAAAATTTCTTGCAAAAAAAACATTGATTATTGTTTTATAAATTTCCAAATGAGAAATTATAGTATTCTATTTGCTATTTTTAAAGTAATTTGTCCTTTAAGTCCATTTAATTTTGATTAATTTTAATTCTTTAAAAAACACTGTGTTGGAAAAAAAATTTAGAATTTTAATTTTAAGTGCATCACTCTTTGTCCTTCATTCGTGTGGCACGTATCGCGTCAATAAGACATCTGAATTTGTCAAAATAGCTGATTTACAAAGCTTAAACGGAAATTACATTGCTAGATCAAAAGTTACAAAAAGCAACAAAAACCTTAGTTCTCTTTTACAAAATTTTAATATTAATGATGAAAAAGCAGACTTTGTTAATCTAACTTTTAAAGAACCAGATACCGTAAAATTAACTTATTTAGCAGACAGCAAATCGGGCACATTGGAGCGCGAATTAATACTAAAAGGAGTGCGAAAAAGTAAATTTTTAGAAATTTATTTCTCCAAATAGCAATCCTTCCTTCCTTTAATTTATAGCACAATAAACGTGCGGAGAATAAGAATTGGCCAGGACAAAAATGGGGAATTACTAATTATGGATTTTTTTGACAATAGCGGGAATTTTTTAGTTTTTGGAGCCGGTAGCAGTTCCGAAAGAGCTTGTCATTATAGCAAGTCCGATAAATATATGGGTTTACTTCCTACGTTCATCAATGGGAAATGGGGTTTTAGCAACAGCAAAAAAGAATTGGTTATTGCTCCCAAATATGATTTTGTCTATGCCTTTAATAATAATACCGCAAAAGTAAAACGCAATGGTAAATGGGGAATTATAGATCCAGACGGAACTGAAATTATCCCACTAGAGTTTGATGTCATTACAGCAGATTATCTTTATAACAAACAACCCATTTATCTTTTAGAAAAAAATAATAAAAAAGGGATAATAGACCTACTTGGCAAAGAAATAGTTCCCACTCTTTATGACGAAATAGACAGACTTTATTATCCTGAATTCAGACTAAAACTTGGCGATAAATACGGTTTTGGTACTAATGAGAAAGTCATTATTCCCGCCATTTATTCTGAAGTTGATTGGTTTGGAACTAGCGATTATGTAGTTGCCAAAAGAAAGGGCAATATTTATTTAGTAGATAAAGAAGGATTTGAATATGAAACAGAACTTTATCAATTGAAAGAGGTTTTATTTAAAAATCAAACGCATGAATATAAACCCATTTTAAGTTCTAAAAGAAAAATAAATTTCGATGAGCAGTTCTCTAATTGATTGTCAAGAAAAAATTTCCTTTAACACATCGAGTGATTTTGGTTTTTTAAAACCACTGAGGTGAAAGCTATAATAATCAATTAATATGCGTAAAATGATTTGCCTTTCAATAACATGAAACGTTTTTTGATTGTTATCGAACTTTAAATCAATTAATTTTTTAAAAAGATTTGTTTCGTGCTCTGTCAACGAATTGACGGCATGAAAAGGGGTGAAAATTCCTTCGGTCATTTCAAAAAAAGGCATCTCAATATCAGAAATGTCAGGATAAAAACCCAAATATTTTGTAGTTTCCAGCATTAAAATCAGATGAAAATTGGCAATTTCGTCATGATTGTCTAACCATTCTAATGCCGTTTCTAAAAAAGTAAATAAGTGTTCGTTTTCCTCTTCCTCATGAATGGAATGATGCAATATTTCGGAAATAAACATTACAATGGTACTTTTATAAATATCAGAATGGATGGAATGAAAAGGAGAAGCAATTTTAATCTCTTTAAAATTTTCTAGAGTTCCTTTGTTTTTATGAACGGCTTCAATTTCTAAAATTGTCAACGGCTGAAAATAAGCAATTTTTTGATTTGATTTGCGCGATGAGAATGCATCACGAACAAAATAGGACTTTAATCCATGCGAAAGCGTAAAGCATTTCACAATCAAGCTTTTCTCCTGAAACTTTAATGATGAAAGAACAATTGCTTTAGTTTTAATGTGCATTTTTTGAAATTTAAATAGGGAAAATAATATAGACAATCATTTATAATAGCTATCTAATAATCATTACTTTTTTGACTTTTGTCTCGGCTCCATCCTGTGCTGAAATAAAAATCATATATACTCCCGTGGCGACTTTATATTTACCAAAAGCCGTTGTATCCCATTCTATTGTCCCACCTTGAGCAGTAGTTTCATAGACTAGATTTCCGCCAATATCAGTAATTTTTACATTTGCTTTGTCCAACAAACCAGCTATTTTAACGGTTCCTGTATATTCTGGTCTTACAGGATTAGGATATACATAGGCATTACTTAAATCATCATTTGCAGCAGTAGCTGTCCCTTTAAAAGAAATTAACCCTTTGGCAGTGGCTATAAAAACCTCACCGGTAACACTATTTATTGTTATGGCATTTATAGTATTGCTAGGCAACGGAGAATTATTTATTGTAAAATGATATTTAGTTTCTTGACCATTTGGCGAAACTAGAAATACACCAGAATCGGCAGTGCCAATCCACTTATTATTAGCGCCATCTACAGCAATACTAGTGATAAACTGCTCGTAGAGCAATTCTTGGGCAAGGCCGTCCTCTAGAATAATTATTGGCTTAGCAGTCATTTGCCCCTCTGTCTGAAAGCTTCCTACATTAGGCAAAACTCGCAATCCCTTCATTGTACCTATCCAAAGTTGGTTTTTATTATCTACAGCTATGGTTCGGACATTTACAGCGGGTAAGTTGCCCGTATCCGATCCCATTGTTATTTTTTTAAATTTGTTATTACTTTCATTAAAAGCAACTACTCCATCTAAGCTGGTTGCTAGCCATTTTGTTCCATTTTTATCTATGACAATCGCACCAAAATTATTATCAATAGCTGAATCCAAAATACCATCCATAGCATAACTTTGCCATTGTCCGTTGGTTTTTAAAACCTTCAATCCATTTATAATTCGGCTTGTGGTCACCCATAAATTCCCTGATTTGTCAAATGCAGTTCCATTAACACGAATATCAATGTAATTGGCTCCTGCAAAGGTTAAGGATTCTAAACCACTATTGGTTTGATTATATAAAATTGTAGGTTCATCGTTTTCAATTTTCAATAATCCAGAAAAAAAGGAACTCGCATAAACTTGATTTTCATTGTTTGGATTTATGGTGACACTGCTTATTGATTTTGCATTAAAAACTTTTTGATAAGGTATGTTAAGCCAACCTTTTTCAGAAAACTTACTCAAACCATAATTGTCCAATGGATAGGGATTATAATCAACCGAATAATCTCCATATACTGTCCAAAGGGATTTTGATGTTGCTTGAAATGAAAAAATATTATTTCTAGAAGGTCCAGATGGCGTGCTGTTTTCGAAGGCTGCTACTGTCGAAAGTGGGGTTGTCAACATCCCTTCTTCTTTCGTTCCTATAAAAACGGTATCGCCTATGATGGTTGCGCAAGTAAAAGTTACAGTACTTTGCAAAACTTGATTGCTCATTATTTGACGAATCAAAACCATCTCATTATTATAAACATAAACATTGTTTAACGTGGTTACTATAAAATAACCTGAGGTAAATCTAGTATCTAATGCGGGTTGTGGGAGCTGAGTAATAGCTATGAAATTATTTGAAACTAAATTAAATTTATGAATATTTCCAACGTTATTAATCGCATATAAATCGGAACCAAAAGCGATTACTTTTGTCCATATTCCGGCATTTATAGTTGTCCATTGATTAAAATCAATTAAATTTTGATTTTCGACAGCAGCACTTCTTATGCCATTATCTGTCGCTGCATAAATAAAACCATTATAGATCGCTGTTTGGTTTACCTTTGTTTCTAGGCCATTAGCACCCATAAAATAAGTGTCCCCAAATTGCTGGGTGTTCAAATTAAATTGTACGATTCCAAAATCACATGAAATATAGAGGAAACCTTCATATTCTAAAAAGTGATTTATTTTTTTTATTTCTGACGGAAGTTGCTTGGTTATAATATCTACGAATTTCTTCACTATTCCATCGTTTTCATTAACGAGTATTAGTAATCCATCTTTATAACCGACTATCGTTTTATTGTATTTTACACTATGGTAAAGTGCCGAAATAGTTTGTCCTGAAAGTCCATCAATAGTATTGGTTGTTTTAAGCAAATTGTTCGTGCTATTTTTTGAAAACAATGCATTTTCTGAAGCAGCAAAAACTGTTGTTGCAGATTCTGAAATTCCTTTTATTTCATTATAAGAAAAATAACCCTGCCAGACTGGTTTATTTTGGGCAAAAGAGATTTGCATTAAAAGCAGCATCAAAAAATAGAAACTATTATTTTTCATTATTTGCATAAATATTGGTTTACAAATATAGAACAAACAGAAGTCTTAGCATTTTGTTAGCGCAAAAAAAAGCCTTCGATCTAATGCTCATTAATCGAAGGCTTTTTTTCTCTAAAAACATTGATTTTAAACTACTCCTTGAGCTAACATCGCGTCTGCTACTTTTACAAATCCTGCAATATTTGCTCCTTTGACATAATCTACATGGCCATTTTCGTCTGTACCGTATTTAACACAAGACTGATGAATATCCGTCATAATTTCTCTTAGTCTTTCCTCTACTTTTTCAAAAGACCACTTTAGTCGTAATGAATTCTGAGACATCTCTAGACCTGAGGTCGCCACACCACCTGCATTAGATGCTTTTCCAGGTGCATAAAGTATCTTGGCTTGCTGAAAAACAGACATAGCCGCTGCTGTAGAAGGCATATTAGCGCCTTCGGCAACACAGATGCATCCATTGGCTACTAAAATTCTTGCGTCTGTATCGTCTAGTTCATTTTGGGTTGCACACGGTAATGCAATATCGCATTTTACATCCCAAGGACGAGCTCCTAATACATACTCTGCTTTTGGAAACTTAGTAACATAATCTTTAAGAGTTCCTTTGAGTTCGTTTTTTAATTCCATAATGTAAGCTAATTTCTCCGCGTCAAAACCGTCATGATCATAAACATAACCCAATGAATCGGAAAGCGCTACGACTTTACCTCCTAATTCGGTTACTTTTTCTGTAGCATATTGCGCTACGTTTCCAGATCCTGAAATAACGACAATTTTATCTTTAAAATTATGCCCTTTTGTAGCTAGCATACTTTGTGCAAAATATACAGTTCCGTAGCCTGTGGCTTGTGGTCTAATTAGAGAACCGCCAAAAGACATTCCTTTTCCGGTTAGAACTCCAGTAAATTCATTTTTTATTTTTTTATATTGTCCAAACATATATCCTACTTCTCTTGCTCCTACACCAATATCTCCCGCGGGAACATCTGTATCTGGACCAATATGTCGGCATAGCTCATTCATAAAGCTTTGACAAAAGCGCATCACTTCGATATCTGATTTCCCTTTAGGATCAAAATTAGCTCCACCTTTTCCTCCGCCCATAGGCAAAGTCGTTAAACTATTTTTAAAGGTTTGCTCGAAGGCTAAAAATTTTAGAATACTCAAATTTACAGAAGGATGAAAACGAATGCCTCCTTTATAAGGTCCAATTGCAGAATTCATCTGAACGCGATAACCTCTATTTACTTGTGTTCGTCCATTATCATCAATCCAAGGCACCCGAAAAATTACAATTCTTTCTGCCTCAACCATCCGCTCCAAAAGCATTTTATTTTGGTATTTCTTATTCTTTTCAATAAATGGAATTACAGCTTCAGCAACTTCCAAAACCGCTTGCATAAATTCAAGTTCATTTGGATTATTTTTAGCAACTTCTTCAATAAAAACGGAGATACTTTGTGACATGGCATTTAAATTATAAGCATTGTTAGCACTAGTTTATGAGATTTACAAAGATAGCCCTGAATACAAATATCGATACCATTATTTAGATATAGCAAAAGAATTCCCCATTCCATAATTAAGACCAATACTATTTATTTTAAAGCAAAATCGATTGCTGATTATTATGAAATTCGTAATAAAATAAAAAATGCAATCCTTTAAAAATAAAAAATTCGATTAAATTAAGCTTAGAATCACTCCATAACAGTCAATTTTGGTCTATTAATTGGTTGTGCTTTGTTTTTTATAAAAAAAAAATATTCTTTTTTGTAAAAGTAAAACAGGAATAAAATTCAAAAAAAAAACCTCCTGTCAAGATAATGACAAGAGGCTTTTTTAAGCTATTTTAAAATTGATATTACACCACTCCTTGTGCAAGCATTGCGTCGGCCACTTTTACAAAGCCTGCAATATTAGCTCCTTTCACATAGTTTACATAACCATCTTCATCGGTACCGTATTTTTTACACTGGTTGTGAATACCCGTCATAATTTCTTTTAATCTTGAGTCTACTTCTTCACTTGTCCAGTTTAGACGAATAGAGTTTTGAGTCATCTCTAATCCCGAAGCTGCTACACCACCTGCATTTGCAGCTTTTCCAGGAGCAAATAAAACTTTGGCAGCTAAAAATTCTTTAATAGCGCCTAATGTACTTGGCATATTTGCAGCCTCAGTAACACAAATAACTCCATTAGCGATCAATTTTTTAGCATCTTCTTCGTGCAATTCGTTTTGAGTAGCACAAGGAATAGCAACATCTACTTTTACTTCCCATACACTTCTTCCTTTATGGAAAGTTGCATTTGGAAATTTCTCTAAATACGATTCTACTCTATTATCTCCTCTTGCTCTCATTTCAAGCATAAAGTCTATTTTGTCTCCTGAGATTCCTTCTTCATCATAAATGTAACCGTCTGGCCCAGAAATTGTAACTAATTTTCCACCAAGATCGTTTACTTTTAAAGCAACTCCCCAAGCTACGTTACCAAAACCAGAAATAGCTACTCTTTTGCCTTTGATTGTATGACCAATAGTTTGCAACATTTGTTCAGTAAAATAAACAACTCCGTAACCTGTTGCTTCTGGACGAATTAAAGAACCTCCGTAAGCTAAACCTTTACCAGTTAAAACTCCAGTAAACTCATTTCTAATTCTTTTGTATTGACCAAATAAATAACCAATTTCTCTAGCACCAACACCAATATCTCCTGCAGGAACATCTAATTGTGGACCTATGTGTCTGCATAATTCAGTCATAAATGATTGGCAAAAACGCATTACTTCAGCATCCGATTTTCCTTGTGGATCAAAATCAGAACCTCCTTTTCCTCCACCCATTGGTAAAGTAGTTAAGCTGTTTTTAAACACTTGCTCAAAAGCTAAAAATTTAAGTACTGATAAATTTACAGTATGGTGAAAACGAATTCCCCCTTTGTAAGGTCCAATGGCAGAGTTCATTTGAATTCTAAAACCTCTATTTACCTGAATTTCTCCCATATCATCTACCCAAGGAACACGGAAAATAATAGATCGTTCCGGTTCTGACATTCTTAATAGAAGATTTTTACCATCATATTTTTGCTTAGTTGCAATAAATGGAATAACGGTTTCTGCAAACTCTCTTACCGCTTGGATGAATTCTGGTTCATTAGGATTTTTAGCTTCAACTTGAGCCATAAAATCATTAATTTTTAGTGACATAGACTAATATATTTAAATTGTAAAAACGATTTCGTAATTAATCACAAATATACATTTTATAAAATATTCATACTTATTTTTTTTAATATATCAATAGAATAATCTTTATATGAAGATTTCTTAATAAGTTCTCCATTTGAGAAACACTTTCAAACGTGCATAACAGCATTTTTTATACTCTTGAAAGAATCAAGCTTACACCTATTATTTTTTAATAATTCTGCATTATGACTGCGGTTTTTATATATTTGTAAGGATTTGAAAATTTTACAGTCTAATGATCAAACAATTAATACTCATATTATTTATTTTTATTGGATTTTCTAATAATTCAAATGCTCAGTTCGACGGTCACTCTCACGAAATAGGAGTTGTTGTGGGGCCGGTCGCTTTTCAATCTGATTATGGGGAAAGACATGACTTGTCTACTAATTCTGGCAACACAGGTTTTGGTGTTGGAATTATTCATTATTTAAATTTTACGTATAATTCTGAATATAATTATACTCCTAAAACGTATTTTAATCAGCATTTTAAATTAAGATCGGAATTATCATTTAATAAAACCAACTTAAAACATTATGGCGAATATGTTTCTCCTGATAAAACTTCTCTTGGAGCAAAGCAACTAAGAGCGATGGAAGGAAGTTCAAGCATCATGAATATAGGAACACAACTAGAGCTTTTCCCTTTAAACATTCGCGATTTTACAGCTACAATTGGTAGTTTTGCACCTTATGCTAGTCTGGGAGGTCAGTTTAGTTATTACAATGCTAAAGCCACCACATCATTGGGCGCTTTGGGTAATTCAGCAACTACCTTTCCTAAGTATTTAACCCCTTCTGATGGTCGTGCTCATGGATATTCTAATGAAAGCAAAACTGTTTTCTCCGTGGTTAGTAGTTTAGGAACCCGTTATAAACTAGATGATTCCTCCGATTTATTACTGGATCTCCGCTTTCAGTATTTCTTTTCTAACTGGGTTGATGGTTTAAATCCTAATCCAGAAATTTATAAAGAAAACAAAGCCAATGATTGGTTAGTGTGGCTGAATGTCGGTTACATCTACTACTTATAAACTGAATAGTATTTTATAAAAAAAAGCTCCAATTCTTTAAATTCAGAATTGGAGCTTTTTTTATAGAAACACCGTTTTTATGCTAATGCTTGTTTTAAATCTGCAATTAAATCGTCTGCATCTTCTATACCTACACTCAATCGAACTAAATCGTCTGTGATTCCAATTTCTTTTCGTTTGTCTTCCGGAATTGAAGCATGTGTCATCAATGCAGGATGATTCGCTAATGATTCTACTCCTCCTAAAGATTCTGCTAAAGTGAATACTTTTACTTTTTCAAGAAAGTCAATCGCATCTTCTTTTTTACCAGAAACAAAAGTAAAGGAAACCATTCCTCCAAAACCACTCATTTGCTTTTTAGCAATTTCATGATACGGATGACTTGGCAATCCTGGATAATATACGGTCTTAACTTTTGGATGATTATTTAAGAACTCAACTACTTTGCCTCCATTTTCACAATGTCTTTGTACACGCAAATGCAAGGTTTTAATTCCTCTTAAAACCAAGAAACTATCCATTGGCCCTAAAGTAGCGCCTGTTGCAAATTGTTGAAAATGCAGTTGTTCGCCCAGTGCTTCGTCCTTTACAATCAAAGCTCCAGCAATAACATCAGAATGTCCTCCTAAATATTTTGTAGCCGAATGCATTACGATATCTGCTCCTAAGTCTAATGGTTTTTGCAAATAAGGTGTTGCAAATGTATTATCGACTGCAAAAAGTATTTTTTTCTCTTTTGTAATTTTAGCAATTTCTTGAATATCTGCTAATTTCATCAACGGATTAGTTGGAGTTTCTACCCAAACCAATTTGGTGTTTTCATTAATTAAGGATTTGAATTTCTCTAAGTCATTCATATCGACAAAATGAAATTTTATTCCTGAATCTTTATAAATACGTGTAAACATTCTATAGGTTCCGCCGTATAAATCATCCATCGCTATAATCTCATCGCCAGATTTAAAAGAACGCAAAACACAATCAGTAGCTGCTAATCCAGAGGAGAAAGCCAATCCTCGTGTTCCGTTTTCTATACTTGCCAAGGCGTTTTCTAAAGCGCTTCTAGTAGGATTTGCTGCTCTACTGTATTCATAATCTGGGTTTAAAGGTTGACCAGGACTCGTTTGTACAAATGTTGACGTTTGATATACAGGAGGCATTACAGCTCCTGTGCTTGGATCGTGGTGTTGTCCACCGTGAATAACCTTAGTATTGAATTTCATAAGTTGAATTTTAAAGGAAAATTGTTTTGCAAATTTACCCTTTAATTTTATCTAACCAAGAAACAAGTAAGTACCTTTGTTTTTAATTAACATTTTTGACATGAAATACTTTATAATTTACTCCCTACTTCTTTTTTCTGTAGCACAATGTTCTAATGAATTGGTTTTTAAAGACGAATCCTTTCAGAAAAAAACTACTCTGCCTTGCACAGGAGATTGTCCTGCAATAAGTGTGAAAATCCCAGTTGCGGATGGCGTGCCTGTTGTGGCAGATAGCATCAATAAAAAAGTGTTTTCAGTATTAAAGGAAATTGTTTATTTTGGTGAAAAACCCTATACTTCAAAAGATTATAACGGATTGCTAACTTCATTTATCAATTCTTATGAAAAACTTCAGAAAGAATATCCAAATGATAAATTTGGTTGGGAAGCAGACATCAAAGGAAGTGTAAAATACCAATCTGAAAATATATTGAATATAGAAATCAACCATTACACGTACACTGGTGGCGCACATGGTTACCAAGGATTACGCTCCTTAATTTTTGATATAAATACTGGAAAATCAATTTCAAACGATCAATTATTTACTAATAGAGAGGCTTTTAAAGCTTTTGCTGAAAAAAAATTCAGAGCCAAATATAAAATCCCTGCAAACAAACCAATTAATGCAACGGGTTTGATGTTTGAAAAAGAAAAATTTCAGTTACCACAAAATATTTTCTTTACTGATAAAGGATTGCTCTTGTATTACAACTCTTATGAAGTCGCATCTTATGCTGACGGAACAAAGGAAATACTGTTGTCTTATAAAGAAGTAAATGATTATTTAGCAATTAAATAACTTGGTGACAGAAACGCAGTAGCCCTGATAGAAATGAAAATCCTCTTGTTGATAAGTCTATTTTTTTCTGGTAGAAAAGAGCGACCCTTGGAAGCTCCTTTTATGCCATAGAAAAAAAAGGGTTAGCAACATGAGATTGTAATGTAAAGCAGGAATAGCTTCTGAACAAAAAAGAAATACACCTGTTTTACTATTTGTTTTGCATCTTTTTTTATAAAATCAATAATTTTCAGTGTCAAATTATTTTTCTTTGCACTAAGAAAACAACCTTATTATGGACAAAATATATTATCTCGCTTCCTGCGATACTTGCCGAAAAATTATAAAATCATTACCCAAAAATCATGAGTTTAAGTTTCATGATATCAAACAAGATCCAATTACGGTAGAGGAATTAGAACATATGCGCGAACTCTCCGGAAGTTACGAAGCTCTTTTTAGCAAAAAAGCACAATTGTACAAATCGATGGATTTGAAAAATAAATCATTGACTGAGGAGGATTTTAAAAAATATATTTTGGAACATTATACTTTTTTGAGTCGTCCCGTTTTTATTATCAATAACAAAATTTATATTGGTAATACCCAACAAAATATGCATCAAGTAATGCTGGCTTTAGGAAATGTCTAAAAGAAATCTCGCTCTTATAGGAGCCACAATTGTCTCGATCATTTATGGTGTTACCTTTACAATTGCTAAGGATGTAATGCCATTGTATATTGATGCTTATGGTTTTATATTACTCCGTGTAGGCGGATCAGTGCTTCTTTTTTGGTTGGTTTGGTTATTTATGCCAAAAGAAAAAATAATGCGTTCTGATTTTCCAAGAATTATTGCCGCCGCATTTTTTGGAGTAGCCTTTAATATGCTTACTTTTTTCAAAGGTTTGAGTTTAACCTCACCTATTTCGGCAGCAGTTATTATGGTTTCTACACCTATGATTGTGTTAGCTCTTTCGGCAATCCTCATAAAAGAGCGAATGAAAATCCGTATGATATTGGGTATTCTTTTGGGTTTAGTAGGAACTGGATTTTTGATTCTGTACGGAAAATCAATTGGTAATGCCACCAATGCTGGCTTAGGAAATTTTCTAGTTTTAGTCAATGCTATTTCCTATGGTTTTTACTTAATTCTAGTCAAGAAATTAATGAATAAATACAATGCCTTTACGTTTGTAAAATGGATATATTTATTTGGTTTTATAATGGTTTTGCCTTTTGGATGGAGGGAATTTGAAGTAGTAAATTGGTCTGCCATTCCGGATGCAATTGTTTGGAAAATAGCATTTGTGGTCGTGATATCTACATTCTTAACCTATTTATTAAATTTGTTATCAATGAAAGAATTAAAACCAACAACGGTAGCTGTTTTTATATATTTGCAACCTTTGTTTGCGACCATTTTTGCAATTGGTCTAGGAAAAGACGAACTGAGTTTGGTTAAAATCATCTCCGCTATTTTAATATTTATAGGAGTTTATTTGGTATCCTCTCCACAAAACCCAAAAAAAGAAATCTAATCAAAATTTGAAAAACATAACTTATTTTTGAGTAATTATCTTGATTGAGCATTATCTTGATAGTGGTTTAAAGTACTTATTTCCCTTTATTTTCAGATTATAATCAATCAAATCTTCAATTTTTACTTTGCGGGTTTGAGGTCTTATTTTTTACTATCTTTGCCCTCTTTTAGAAAATTATATGATACAATCGATGACGGGTTTTGGGAAAGCAAGTTTGCAATTACCATCCAAAAAAATAACAGTAGAAGTAAAATCCCTAAATAGTAAAGGATTAGACCTTAATGTAAGAATGCCTTCGCTGTATCGCGAAATGGAATTGGGTTTGCGCAACCAAATTGCTTTGAAATTAGAAAGAGGAAAAGTAGATTTTTCTGTTTTTATCGAAAGTACTGCTGAACAAACTTCGACAAAAGTAAATGTGCCTATTGTAAAAGGATACATCAATCAATTACGAGAAGTATATGCCGATGCTGATGAAACGGAATTGATGAAAATGGCGATTCGCATGCCGGATACGATGAAAATAGAACGCGACGAAATTGACGAAAATGATTGGGTACAAATCCAAACAGTTATTGAAGAAGCGCTACAAAACATCTTGACTTTTAGAAAAGATGAAGGAATGTCTTTAGAAAAAGAATTTCAATTGCGCATTGGCAATATTCGACAATATATGACCGATGCTTTGGCTTTAGATCCAGAACGTGTTCAGGCCATTAAAGATCGTTTGCAAACGGCAATTGCTGAACTAAAAGTAAACGTTGATGAGAATCGTTTTGAACAAGAATTGATTTACTATCTAGAAAAACTAGACATTACCGAAGAAAAAGTACGTTTGACAAACCACCTAGATTATTTCCTAGAAACTATCAACGGAACTGAGGCAAATGGTAGAAAACTAGGTTTTATCACTCAAGAAATGGGTCGAGAAATCAATACGATGGGTTCGAAATCCAATCATGCTCAAATGCAAAAATTAGTCGTTCAGATGAAAGACGAATTAGAGAAGATAAAAGAACAGGTTTTAAACGTATTGTAATAATTATATACTAGACGCGATTTATCGCGTCTTTTTTATTACACTCGATTTAAAAAATTACACTAGTAAAACATAAATAAAACAAACTGATTTATAACAATTAGTTAAAAACGCATAAAAAAATAAGCATGAACAAAGGAGGTAAATTAATTGTATTTTCGGCACCATCTGGATCTGGAAAAACAACTATCGTTAAACATTTATTAGCGCAAGATGATTTAAATTTAGAGTTTTCTATTTCTGCTGCATCTCGCGACGCCAGAGGCGAAGAAGTAAACGGAAAAGATTATTACTTTATATCGACAGAAGAATTCAAAAAACACATTAAAAATGATGACTTTCTAGAATGGGAAGAAGTGTACCGAGATAATTTTTATGGCACATTAAAAAGTGAAGTAGAACGCATCTGGAGCCTTGGAAAAAATGTGATTTTTGATATTGATGTAGCAGGTGGATTACGAATTAAGCATAAATTTGCCAACGAAACGCTGGCTGTTTTCGTTAAACCACCAAGTATTGATGAACTCAAAATTCGTTTAAAAAAACGCTCCACCGAAAGTGAAGATAAAATCAATATGCGTATTGCCAAAGCTTCGGTTGAGTTAGCAACTGCACCACAATTTGATGTTGTTATTAAAAATTATGATTTAACTATTGCACTAGAAGAAGCACATCAATTAGTAAAGGATTTTGTAGATAAAAAATAATATTAGCTTAAGATACTAGAAATAAAATCAAATAAAGAGTTATTGATTTTGCAAAAAGGAATTAGAATTGTCTGTTAGTATATCAGCTATTAATAGCATTTCCTCATAAAAACTATATGCCTTGGCAGGTCAATTGAAAAGGGCTTTCGATTCTAATCCATCAAATATTGCAGAAGGTTATGGTAGAAATACTCAAAAATCATTTAGTCATTTTTAGATTTGTGTAGAGGTTCATTATTTGAAATAGAAACTCAGTTACTCATTATTAATGAACTTGGTTTTATAATAGATCAACCTTTTTACAAAGAAATATTGGGACAAATTGAGGAAGAATCTAAGTTGATAAATTCTTTTTCAAAAATGCTCAAAAAATAATTACTAATTACTATTTACTAGGATAATGAAAATAGGACTATACTTCGGAACTTTTAACCCCATTCATATTGGGCATCTGATTATTGCCAATCACATGGCAGAATATTCTGATTTGGATCAAATTTGGATGGTAGTTACGCCTCATAATCCCTTGAAAAAGAAAAGTACTTTGCTAGATGATTCTCATCGTTTGCAAATGGTACATCTTGCTTCCGAAGATTTTCTAAAAATAAAACCTTCCGATATCGAATTTAAATTATCACAACCTAATTATACCATAAATACACTAGCTCATTTACAAGAAAAATATCCCAATTATGAATTTTCTCTTATTATGGGTGAGGATAATTTAAAGTCTTTACATAAATGGAAGAATTACGAAGTCATTTTAGAACATCATCAAATTTATGTTTATCCAAGAATTTCAGAGGAATCTGAAAATTTAGAATTAAAGAATCATCCAAAAATTCACCTTATTGACGCACCGGTTGTCGAAATATCATCAACTTTTATTCGGGATAATATTAAAAAAGGAAAAAACGTGCAGCCATTATTACCTAATAAAGTTTGGGAATATATTGATCACAATAATTTTTACAAAAAATAGTTAGGCCAAAGCATTTTTTAATTCTATTTCAATTTTTTCGAAAATAGTATTTAAATTGTCTTTTTTGGCTGATAAAAGAAAAACTTCTGTACTTGGCATTTCTTTACTATTCCACAATAACTGAATTTTTTTATCGGCAATAAAATTCCGAGCATTAATATCCCAAACTACTGAAACTCCCAAATTCCTAGAAAGTATCTCTATCATTTCGTGTTCTGAAGGAATGATATAATTAGGAACCATCGAAGGTCGTTTTTTATTAAAAACGTGCAACCAAAATAATTTGATATGCGGAATTCCAGCATCATGACTGAACCATTTTTGATCGTTTAACCAACTTTCGGTTGCATTAAAATCTTTATTCTTAATGTTCAGTTTTAATAAAGAAACCTCGAGAGCCGAAGAACCAACAATCACTTGCTTGATTTTTCCAACATTTTTCTGAGTGGTATCAAAAGTGTCATATTGTTTGGTAACAATGGCAAAATCTAACTTCTTTGAATCGACCAATTCGAATAATTGATCATTTTCATAAAAGCTAAAATCGATAAAATCAAATTTTGAAAGCAGTACACTTCCTAAACTGATCATGAAGTGTTTTGATATCCCTACTGAAATTAATCTATTGGCATTGAATGCTTTCGCTCTAAAACCGTTTTCTACATTTTCCAATCGGTCCAGCGCCTCAATGATCAAATTATTAAGTAACTTAGCATATTCGGTTGGTTCTACTCCTTTAGATTTCCTATTAAAAAGCTTGTAGCCCACGTGCGCCTCCAACATTCCTATTTGCTGACTAACCGCTGGCTGACTTATAAAAAGTTCTTTGGCTGCCAATGAAAAATTACCGTTTTTATAAACTGATTTAAAAGTTCTGTACCATTCTAGATTGACCATGATATAAATATATTTATCACAAACATAATTTAAATTATTTTTACTAATAACATATTCGCTGTAAATTTGTACTTAGAAAATATAACATGAAAAAAATTGCCTTATTTACCATTGTAGCATTAACCGTAAGTTGTCTAAACGCAACTGCACAGAAAAAAAATAAAAAAGATATGAAAAAAGTATTATTTGTACTTACTAGTCACGATAAACTAGGAGACACTGGAGAAAAAACAGGATATTGGACAGAAGAGTTTGCAGCACCTTATTACGAATTAGCTGATAAAGGAGTTGTCATAGATATTGCAACACCGCTTGGAGGTCAGCCACCAATTGATCCAAAAAGTGAAGATCCAACTGCAGCAACAGAAGACACTAAAAGATTAGACAAAGACACTGCTGTTCTTGCAAAACTAAAAAACACTCATAAATTATCTGATGTGAATCAGGCAGATTACGATGCAGTTTTCTATCCTGGAGGTCATGGACCACTTTGGGATTTAGCAGAAGATAAAACTTCAATTGCATTAATTGAATCATTTTATACCAATAAAAAACCAGTAGCTTTTGTATGTCACTCTCCTGGTGCATTGAAAAATGTAAAAGTAAACGGTGAATATTTAGTAAAAGGAAAAAAAGTAACTGGTTTTTCAAATGCTGAAGAAGAAGCAGTAGGATTAACTAAAGTAGTTCCTTTTTTATTAGAAGACGCTTTACAAGCTAATGGCGCAAGTTATTCAAAAGTTGGAGACTGGCAACCTTACGCAGTAGAAGACGGATTGCTTATCACAGGGCAAAACCCAGCTTCATCTAAATTGGTTGCAGAAAAATTATTAGCTCAATTGAATTCAAAAAAATAATAACTATGTTAAATTTCGAATTATACAACCCAACCAATCTAATTTTTGGTAAAGGACAAATTGAAAAATTAGCGACCTTAGTTCCACAAGGAGCAAAAATATTAATGACTTATGGTGGTGGAAGTATTTTTAAAAATGGAATCCATGCCCAAGTTATAGAAAACTTAAAAGGTTTTGAAATAGTTGAATTTGGTGGCATCGAAGCAAATCCTCGTTTTGAAACTTTAATGAAAGCAGTAGCTGTAGTTAAGGAGCAAAAGATTGATTTTATTCTTGCTGTTGGTGGTGGATCTGTAATTGATGGAACTAAATTCATTTCGGCTGCAGCACAATTTGATGGAAATCCAATGGACATTCTTCAAAAACGCTTATTGATCAAAGATTTATCTAAAGTAATTCCTTTTGGAACCATTTTAACTTTGCCTGCAACTGGAAGTGAAATGAATTCTGGATCTGTGGTAACAATTGAGGCTACACAAGAAAAATTAGCTTTTGGTGGTTCAGCATTATTTCCAAAATTCTCTATATGTGATCCAACTGTAATTGAATCTTTGCCAAAAAGACAATTGCAAAACGGAGTTGTAGATGCTTACACCCACGTATTAGAACAATATCTAACTTATGTGCATGAAGGTTTCCTTCAAGATCGCATTGCAGAAGGTATTTTGCAAACTCTACTTGAGGTTGGACCAAAAGTAGTAGAGAACCCTAAAGATTATGCGTTGGCATCTAATTTTATGTGGAGCTGCACTATGGCGCTAAACGGCTTAATTCAAAAAGGAGTTCCTTCAGATTGGGCAACTCACATGATTGGTCATGAGTTAACCGCTTTATACGGAATTGATCACGCTAGAACTCTTGCAGTTGTAGGACCAAACTTATATCGAGTAATGTTTGAAACTAAAAAAGGTAAGCTAGCACAATACGGAAAACGCATATTTAATTTGACGGGTACAGAAGATGAAATTGCTACTCAAGCTATTGAGAAAACAGTTGCATTCTTTCATACGATGGGAATGGATACAAACCTTTCTGATTATACAAAGGAATATGATAAAACAGCTGATTTTATCGTAAAACGTTTTGAAGAGAGAGGATGGTTAGGATTGGGTGAAAAACAAAATATCACTTTAGATAAAGTTAAATCTATTGTCGAAATGAGTTATTAACAAACTTAAATCTTGACTGTAAATTTCAGTGCAAAATAAAAAGGCGTCTTCCAATTTTAGTGGGAGGCGCCTTTTAAAATTCAAAATATACTAACTAACTAATTCAATTCGGATTTTTTTGTTAAATTAAATAACAATATATAAAGATAACGAAATATCACTAACTATATTGCTTAAAAAATTGAAAATTAGTGTTTTAAATTTAAAATATTGTGAAATTACACCTTAAACCCTTATGATATCTAGAGTATCCCTTTCAATTTAATTTGTTTAATTAGTACTTTTTTAATTACTTTTGATTAAATTCAATAAAAAAATGACTGAGAATAAAAAATTTGCAGTAATTGGTGGTGGTAGTTGGGCAACTGCGATTGCAAAAATGTTGTGCGTAAATCTTTCTGAAATTTCGTGGTACATGCGAAATGAAACTGCAATAGAGCATATTAGAACTCACAAGCATAATCCAAATTATTTAAGTTCAGTTGAATTTGATACTAAAAAATTAAAACTGACTCATGACATCAATGAAGCTGTAGCTTATGCTGACTATATCATCTTTGCTATTCCTTCTGCTTTTTTGAATGATGAATTAAAAAATCTAACAGTTTCCCTACAAGATAAAATTATTTTTTCTGCAATTAAAGGAATCGTTCCAGAAACAAGCTTAATCGTTGGAGAACATTTTCATGTAAAATATGATATTCCGTATTACAATATCGGAGTAATAACAGGACCTTGCCACGCAGAAGAGGTCGCTTTAGAACGTCTTTCTTACTTGACTATCGCTTGTGGTGATCCTGACAAAGCAAAAGTGGTTGCTAAAAATTTATCTGGTAACTACATCAAGACTAAAATCACTGATGATATTATAGGAACTGAATATGCTGCAATGCTAAAAAACATTTACGCAATAGCGGCAGGAATTGCACATGGTTTAGGTTATGGAGACAACTTTCAATCCGTGTTGATGAGTAATGGGATTCGTGAGATGAAAAAATTCATCAAAAAAGTCCACAAAATGAAACGAAACATTAATGATTCAGCTTATTTAGGTGATTTATTAGTAACCGGTTATTCTATATTTTCTAGAAATAGAATGTTTGGAAACATGATTGGAAAAGGATATACGGTAAAATCTGCTATGATGGAGATGAGCATGGTTGCCGAAGGATATTATGCCGTAAAAAGTGCTTATAAACTCAATCAAGCTTATGGTGCAAATACTCCTATTATTGATGCGGTATATTCCATTCTGTACGAAGGAAAAGAAGCCAAAACTGTTTTTAAGAAATTAACGGATAAACTAGATTAAATCTTTAAGAAACTTAATAGTAAAAAAAATTAGGATGAGTGAAAGATGGAAATATCAGATTAAAATGGGCGGTATCTGGGGCGTATTCATGTCCTTATTCATGCTCTTATTTGACCTAAAAACAATTTCGGTTTCTGAGCAACTATCTCAACCTAGTTTTTATATTCGCGCTGCAACTTTCATTATCCTAGGGATTTTTGTATTGGGCTATATTACTTGGAAATCTAAAACCAAACAGCAAAATCGCTAGATATTTTTTTTTATTACTGCAGAAAATAAAACCAAACAAGATTTTATTCATTTAAAGTAAGAGACGCTTTCAAGTTACAAAATTGTAGAGCATATTTTATTCGAAATAGTCTATCTTACAATAACACCATCAATAAATAAAATAGGCACTTCTTCAACATCGGTCTCGTTTATAGAATTTGCCTTAAAGATGAACTTTTTGTCGTATAGTTTATTGTCCATAAAGAAAGTTACCATAAACTCATTATTAAGTACTAAAACGCTTTTCTCTATCATTTCTATTTTGACTACTGAGACAGCGGGAACTTCAACAAAAGCATGACGCAAGAGCGATGTTTTTTTCATTTCACCGTCAATAGTTCCAAAAGCTTTAGAAACAACCATAACGCTTTCTATAAGAAAATCACTGTCGTTTACCAAATAGGCATACCACACTTTTTCCATAAAATCATCACTCCATTCTTGAACTACAGCAACGAAAACATTTTCTACTTCGGGAATAATGATGTCTTTTTTCATATTGTTTGAGTAAAAGGAAGCAATAAAGAAATTGATTCTTTAATTAATAATGTGAGGTTTTGAAAAGTAAAATTTTCTTGAAACCGAGGTTTCCTAGCCCAGATGGAAGCGACATCCTTTTTATAAGGCGATTTTTATCGCCTTATAAAAAGATATAGTGTACAGCTGGAAATAGCTTCTAATTAAATACTAGATTTAAATTGCTCTAAGAAACGAACATCGTTCTCGTAAAACATACGAATGTCACCAATTTGATACAGTAACATGGCAATTCTTTCGATTCCCATTCCAAAGGCAAAACCGTTGTATTCATCAGGATTGATACCACAGTTTTTTAACACATTTGGATCGACCATTCCGCAACCCATGATTTCTAACCAACCTGTTCCTTTGGTAATTCTATAATCAGTTTCTGTTTTCAGACCCCAATAAATATCAACCTCAGCACTAGGTTCTGTAAATGGGAAATAAGAAGGACGTAAACGGATTTTAGATTTCCCGAACATTTCCTTAGTGAAATATAAAAGTGTTTGCTTTAAATCAGCAAATGAAACGTCTTTATCGATGTACAAACCTTCCACTTGGTGGAAAATACAGTGCGAACGCGAAGAAACGGCTTCATTACGGAAAACTCTTCCTGGAGAAATGGTTCTAATAGGCGGTTTATTGTTTTCCATGTAACGCACTTGCACGGATGAAGTGTGCGTACGAAGCAAAATATCTGGATTTGTTTGTATAAAAAAGGTATCCTGCATATCACGTGCCGGATGGTATTCTGGCAAGTTTAAGGCAGTAAAATTGTGCCAATCGTCTTCGATTTCTGGTCCTTCAGAAACGTTGAAACCGATGTTAGAAAAGATATCTACAATTTGATTTTTTACCAATGAAATTGGGTGACGAGAACCAATAATACTAGATTCAGGAGACCGCGTTAAGTCACCATAAAACCCCTTACTTTCCTCTTTACTTTCTAAAGATTCTTGTATGGATTTTACCTTTTCTTCAGCAGAAGTTTTTAGCAAATTAATTACTTGTCCAAACTCTTTTTTCTGGTCATTAGGAACATTCTTAAATTCAGCAAAAAGTTCTTTTAAAAGTCCTTTACTTCCTAAGAATTTGATACGAAAAGCTTCTAATTCGGCTGTGTTTTGAGTTGAGAAAGCTTGTGCTTCACCAATATATTCTTTTATCTTGTCTATCATTTTCATTCAATAATTGAGAGTGCAAAAATAAGTAATTTGTTCTGAGTTTACTCTTTAAAATTTCTAGTTTTTAAAGTAAAACAGTAATCTATAATCGTTATTCAAAAAAAATTACTCAATTACTTCTCTTTCAAGAAAATAATTCACAATGGCTTCTTTCATCAAAACTGATTGTTCTCCCGCTTTTAGTGGCGGCAACTCCTCTTTTACTTTGTAATGTGGCCAGCCTTCCTCATCAAAATATTCGAATTCATAAAAACCATACGGTTCTAATAAGCGACAAATAGCGATGTGCATTAGGTTTAATTTTTCATCTTTTTTGTATTCTCTATGCACTTTACCGAGTTCTTGTACTCCAATTAAATAAATAATGGCGTCTAAATCTAAATCCTCTCCTTGTGAAAATTGTTCCGAAAGTATATGTACAAGCTGTTCCCAGCGTTCTTTAAGTTGTGTGTCTCTTGACATGTTGATTTGTGATTGCAGATTAATATTTTTTGAGTTTGATTTTCCAAAAAACAATCTATTATTTGCGCAAAGATAAGAACTTGAAAATTGGCATTTGATGTTGAAGTATTCTTTTATATTTGTGCTCGCAATAAATTATAAATTACAATGGGATTTTTAGATATCATTTTGTGTGCTTTACTAGTATTTGCTTTCTATAAAGGCGTCGTTAACGGTCTTTTTGTCGAATTGGCTTCGCTGATTTCATTAATCCTTGGGATATATTTTGCTATTAAATTTTCTTCTTTCATGAAGAATATCTTAATGGGTTTTGTAAAATGGAATCCCAATACTATTCAGATTGTTGCTTTTGTACTTACTTTTATTGTAGTAGTTCTAGTGATTCATCTTTTAGCAAAATTCTTAACAGGCATAGCTAATTTTGCATTTTTAGGATGGTTAAATAAACTTGGTGGAGGCTTTTTTAGAGTACTAAAAACTATTCTGATTGTAAGTATTGTTTTTTCTGTTTTTGAAAAAATAAATTATAATAATTATTTAGCCAAAAAAGAAACGCTTGACAATTCTGTGTTTTACAATCCTATACAAAAAATTGCAGGTTACTTTTTCCCTTCCATTAAAAAAGGATATGAGGAAATGAAGAAGAAAGCTTAGGGTTTAAATTAAAGCTTCCAGCCTTTAAAAGGCTGGAAGCTTTAGAATTTTACTTTACTTCTTTGATGGCGCTACTTTCTATCCAACCCTCTGATCCATCTGTAAGTTGAATTTTTTTCCATTTCCCAATAACTTCCTCTACATAAACTTTTGTTCCTTCATGTAACAAAAACAATGGTTTCCCACCGTCTCGAGGTTCGCTTTTTACATTAGCCATTTCTGCAAAAATAATTGCCGGTTTCTCCGTATCAAAATATTTTTTTTCAAAAATCGCTGAGGATACTGTTATGAGCATGAGTAAAATTGCTAGAAACATTCCTATAAAAAATAGGCGTTTCCATACTGTGATTTGCAAAAAATAATAACCTATAAAAAAAAATAAAAATAATGTTGCTAATCCTATGGTTGCCCATGCCCATGTGTTATAATGATAAATTCCTGTAAAGTCACGAACTAATTTAGCAAAGCCAACTTTAGGAATAACTTTGATTTCATCGATGGTTCTTTTATTCGCAAATTTTAAATTATTTTGGCTTTCCTGATCCTTTGGATTCAGCACTAATGCTTTTTCGTAGTAATAAATAGCTGGAGCCACTTTATTTAATTTGTAATAGGTATTGGCTAAATTAAAATAAAGCTCAGCAGAATGTTGATTGCTGTTTAAAACACTTTCATACGCAACAGCGGCATCCGCATAACTCCCTTTTTCATAAAGAGCATTCCCTTTTTCGAAGCCATTTTGAGCAAAGAAAAATTGGGTTGAAAGTAAAAATAGGTATAATATGTTTTTCATTTTATTTCTTTTTGCCACAAAGACTTTATTTCTCTATTTATTTAAATATTCAATTTTAAAAAATAACTTGTATTTACTAAAATGTTAAGACTTAATAGCTAATTCTTTATATCTGTTTTTCTAATTCAGAGATTATTAAAACTGCTTGATCAAAATCGTGTTGTATCGTAGCACTTGAGGAAGGTGCATAACGAGCAACCTCGCAATTTTCTGTCAATACAATAAACGCATTTACGGTTTCTTGATTCGCATTTCGAGACAATAGTAACTCTTGAATATTATCTTTACTCATTTCTGAGGTTTCAATATGTAATTTTGCCTTCAGAAAATTATGCATTGCTTTCTCTAATGCGATATAGAATAATTCTTTGTTCTTAATTTGTTTTTTGGCTTCTGATAAATATTTTTTAGCCAATTTATTATTCATACGAATTCTATTGCCACTAATATCGCCAGCCAAGGCGTCTTTTTTATTCTTGTATAAAACAATTAATGGTAAAAGTAAAAAGGGTATAAACAGTAATAAGAAGAATAAATTTGAACCAAAGAAATCATTTTTTTCTATCGCAATCAATTGCGTCTTTTTCTTAATAGAAGAGAAATGTTCAATGTCAGCAATTTTATTTTTATTACTTTTATTTGATGTCGAATCAACAGGAACCGCACCTTCGAGAACATTAATCATTATCTCAGGAGAAGTAATGGTTTTATAGGTTTTTGAACTCAAATCAAAATATGAAAACTGCAGAGGTTTTACGGGATAATTGCCTTTATACTGCGGAACTATCGTATAACTATCGGATGATTTTCCGTTCATACCAGAAAGTGGAGTACTAATATCTTCGCTATGCACAGCATCATACATTTCTAGCGCATTAGGCACTTCTGGTTTTGGTAAACTAAATAATTTCAAGTTTCCTTTTCCAGTTACACTTACCACTAAATCTAGACTTTCGCCATTCTTTAAGTTGTTTTTAGAAGGCGTTACTTTAAAATCAAAGTTCCCTACAGCACCACTAAAATTATCAGGTTTTCCAGCTTCAGGTAATGGTTTTACATTAATAACCTTAGTTCCTGCCGATACTCTTTTGCTCGTTTCAGTCAGCACCATTCTACCAAACATATCCCTACGATTGGAAGGTAATTGCACATCAATCTCTAATGATAAAGGCTCAATTTTAAGTTTTCCTGATTTTTGTGGATATAAAACTACTTTCTTAAGTACCACGTAGCGATAGTTTTGTCCTCTAAACAATCCTTCCTCCGCTTCAAGTTGTTTGATTTCAATATTTTGACTCCAAAAGTCATTGTATTTTGGCTTGCTTAACTCTCTAAAATTAGAAATTCCAACATTTGCAAAATACAGTTTGTAAATTACCGTTGTAGGTTCGTTTACATACAAATTATCTTTGGATACATCTGCAACCAAATATAGATTTTCATCAGCAGTTATTTGTTGCGTATCATTAGGATCTCTTGGCTGTTCTTGAGCAGCAGTAACGATAATTTTTATAGGCGATGTTCTATAAATTTGACCATTATATTCTATGGCTGCAGGCTTAATAATAAATGTTCCTTTTTGATTTGGCACTAAAAAATAGGAATATGCTTTTTCAAAAGAGCTTCTTCCGTTTACCCATGATTGGCTCACTTGCTGACTAGGTCCAGCAATAATTCTAAATCCCTCGAATGAAGGTTGTACAAAATTATCGCCATCAACATTCATCATAAAGTCAATACGCAATCTTTCGTTTAAAGCTACTGTAGTTTTACTAACTCGAGCTTCAAATTGAACCTGCGCACTAAGAGAACCGCATACCAATAAGACAATTGCTACTAAATATTTTTTCATTTTCAAAGTATGAGATTGAATTACCAATCCTTTTCTGTTTTAACCGGTTTTCCTTTTACTTTCTGAGCGTTCACTTTATCTTGAACTTTCTTTTCTTCTTTATTCACGGCATTCAAAAGATTTTCTAAGCGCTCTTTAGAAATCCCACCTGGAGTTGGCTTAGGCTCTCCTTTATCATCTTGTTTAGGATCATTTTTCTTTTTATCCTGATCGCCTTTATCGTCCTTCTTATCCTTATCCTTATCTTGGTCTTTTTTGTCTTTTTCGCCGTCTTTTTTATCCTGCTTCTTGTCTTTGTCTTTATCCTTCTTGTCGTCTTTTTTCTTATCATCCTTTGGAGGATTGTCTTTCAACATTTTTTTTGCTAGAGCATAATTATATCGGGTTTGCTCGTCAGTAGGATCATTTCGCAATGCATTTTTATAAGCTTCCACTGCCTGCGTATAATCTTTCTCATTCATAAAAACATTTCCTAGATTATGAAAGGCGCGATGCTTCTCTTCCCTAGTTTTTGAGTTTTTTAATGCTTTTGCATAAGCAAATTTTGCTTCTGAGGATTGTTTTTGCTTATAAATACTGTTTCCAAGATTGTAAGGCGCAGTTGCTTTATTAGGAAACTTAGAATCTGAAATCCTATAATCTGCCTCAGCGTCTGCAAAATTACTCTCTGCGTATTCCTTATTTGCTTTAGGCAAAACTCGATCTTTCTCTTGCGCATACAATCCAGCAGTTGCCAAACTTGCGAACATAAAAAAAGTCAGTATGATAGTTTTAAATCTTTTCATTTATTGTGTCTATATGTCTAAAAGGAGGTAAGCCTTTTAGAAATAATTATTTATTCTCGTTAAATAAATCTAACTTTTTAACCCACTTCGTTTTTCTTTCCAACAGAAAAACATCAGCAAATAACAGCAAAAATGCAAAACCCAAAAACCATTGAAATTGCGATTGAAAATCAGCCATTTCAGTAGCTTCAAATTCTGTCTTTTGAATTTTATCTAAAGTAGCTTTGATGTATTCTAAAACCTCTTTAGTATTATTCCCGTTTACATAACCTCCTTTAGTCGCTTTTGCAATGGCTTCTAAACTCGCTCTGTTCATCTTGGTAATGACCACTTCATTATTGTTGTCTTTTTGGAAACCTTGAACAACACCATTACTCTTCAACGGAATCGTAGCCCCTTTTTCAGTTCCTATACTTATTGTAATAATTTTTAATCCTGCTTTGTTGGCTTCTTCGGCTGCCGCTTGGGCATCGTCAGAATGATCTTCGCCATCCGAAATCAAAACTAATAATTTACTTGTTTTACTTTTTTCATCAAAATAAGTGATCGCCAGTCGTATGGCATCATCTAGAGATGTTCCTTGCGACGAAACCATTTCGGTATTCATACTTTGCAAAAACATTTTGGCCACACTATAATCACTTGTAATAGGCAACACTGGGAAAGCACTTCCTGCATAGGCGACTATCCCTATTCTATCACTTCCTAATTGATTGATAATTTGGGAAACAATTTGTTTACTCTTGTCTAATCTATTGGGCGCAACATCTTCAGCAAGCATACTCTTAGAAACGTCCATTGCAAAAACAATGTCGATTCCTTCTCGCTTTACCGTTTCCATTTTAGTACCAATCTTTGGATTAACCAAAGCAATAATTAGTGCTAATAAAGCCACAACAAAAACTACTAATTTCAATACGGGCTTAAAAACCGAACTCTCCGGACTCAATTTTTTCACCATTTCTAAATCTCCAAACTCTCGTTTCTTTTTTCTTTTCCAATATAAATTAGCAAGAAAAACTAACACGATAAGCGGTAGTATAAAAAGGAGATACAAATATTTTTTTTCGTCTAATTCCATATTCTTTAACCACAATGGTCACAAAGTTTTTCACAAAGTGCACCAAATTTATGTGCATTTATAAAGTTCCATTAATTACTCTTCTAACACCATTCTTTAATAAACTGACATTAAAATTGATCAACAATCCTAATTTACAATTTGATAATTTTAAATAAGTCAACAACTGAGCTAAATGCACATGAGTGAGCGCCTCGACAGATTTTATTTCAACAATAAATTTATCTTCAATAATAATATCAATTCTATAACCAACATCTAATCTAACTTCTTCATAGACCAGCGGTAATTGTTTTTGTTTTTCAACTTTTAAACCTGACTTCTTAAGTTCGTAAAATAAACATTCCTCATATGCACTCTCTAATAAACCAGGGCCTAAAACTTTATGAATTTTTAATGCACTTTCAAAAACAATTTTTGATATCTCATTTTCATCCATATTAAATATAATTTGTTTTAAACTTAGTGACCACAGTGCCTTACTTGTAAACCTTGTGTTTAAAAGTTAAATAAAACTTCTAAAAACTGTTTTTCTCAACCCAAATTCAGCCAATAATAAAAAACCAGCAAGCCAAACAAACGCTCTGTATTTTTCATCATAATCATAAAATTTTAATTCTTCTATTTCAGTAGTTTCCAGTTTATTGATAGAAGCATAAATCTCTGCTAACTTAGAATTACTCGTTGCTCTAAAATATTTTCCATCGGTTTTGGCCGCAATATTTTTCATCAATTGTTCGTCAATTTCAACCTTCATGTTTTGAAATAAAAACTGTCCATTCGGCGCAACAGCATAAGGAGACATTGCCATACCGTTAGTTCCAATTCCGATGGTATATACTTTAATCCCGTATTGTTTTGCAATATCTGCCGCTGTTTCTGGCTCAATAAATCCAGCGTTATTGACACCGTCTGTCAACAGAATTATCACTTTACTTTTTGCCTTACTATCTTTCAATCGGTTCACAGCAGTGGCTAAACCCATTCCTATACCTGTTCCATCTTGCAAAACATTATCGTACTTGATGGTTTTGATCGCCTCCAGAATAATTGGTTTATCGCTGGTTACTGGTGTTTTTGTGTAAGCTTCTGATGCATAAATCACTAATCCGATTCTATCATTAGGTCGTTCTTCTACAAAGTCGGCTGCCACTTTTTTAAGCGCTTCGAGTCGGTTAGGCTTTAAATCTTTAGCCAGCATACTTCCTGAAACGTCAATTGCCATTACAATATCAATTCCTTTTGTGGTTTTAGTTTTGTTACTCACATCCACCGTTCTTGGTCTTGCTAAGGCAATAATTAAAGAACACAACGCAACAATTCTAAAGGCATTTAAAATTGATTTTAATTTCGTTAAAGTAGATTCTGATCCTTTAAAACCCTGCAAAGAACTTATTTTTAAAGTTGCTGTTTGCTCGTTCTTTTTCCAAAACAACCAAAAAACGGCTACAGGAATGAGTAGAAATAACCAAAAAAATTCTGGGTTCAAAAAAGTTATTTTATCCATTATTTAGTTACTTGTTTTAATTCCACCGAGTTTAAAACTCGTTCTGAAATTTCATTACCGTATTTATCTCCTTCTTCGTGCATTAATATTATTTGCTGTAATCCACCTTCTTGACTAAACAACAAAGCTTCATAATATAATTTAGCACTCGATTTTGTCAAAGCATCCATTTGCGAAAAAGTCCCATAGGCTTTTACACCTTTTACACCTTCTTTGGTTTCAAATTCTTCCTGCTTCACAATCATGTTTTGAGCACCTTGCGATTCTAATGATTGTAAAATTCCATCCATTGATTTAGTCAAATCGATTTCTGTTTCTTGCTTGAATTTTAAGGTCGAAACCATTAAATAAAAATGATCTAAAACACTTCCGTAAGCAAAAGATTGCATTTCTTTGATCAAAGCCATACCTTCTTTTGGCAAAGTTTTGGTCAAGTCTACTCTTTTTAACACTTTTGGAGTTTCAATTACAACGCCTGGATTTCCGTATTCACTTTTAACCCATTCTGCTTCTAATAACTCTTTTGTAGGATGTCCCAGTAAATTATCTTTGACATAATCAAATCCCTTGGTAGCAATTAAAAAAATCGTTGTAGCCAATAGCAAAAACAGCACTGAAGCCACTGCCGTAATAATTCGCTTTTTACGCTGCTTTTGTAATTGAATTTGGATCTGTTTTTGTCTTTGAGCTTCATTCAATAAGGTATCTTCCTCAACTTCTACCGCTACTGGAATCGATTTATCTAAAGTTAAAATTACTTTTTGAATTTTATTTCGATCCTCAGTGATTTCAAAATCCAATGGTTTTGATTTGGCAAACTTTACTAAATCGGCTTGTTTTAAGACGCGCTCTAAGTTTTCAATAATTTCCTGCGAAAGCGTCATTTTCTTTTTGACAGAAGCAGCTCTAAGTCCTTGAATCAATTCAGACGTTGTACTTTCCATTGCTGGAATTTCAATCGCCTCTTCGATGTAATTCCTGGCAATATCGGTTAACTCACTATAATAGGCTTTGACTTCTCCTTTTTGCCACAATTCTTTTTTCTCCAAAGTATCTAGCAAAGTAGTGGCTTTCTCTATAGGTGTTTTTATGATGGCTTCTTGTAATTTTTTTTCTTGGCGTTTTTTAAGGAACCAATAAATAAAAGCCCCAATTGCAATTATCAATGCAATGCCTAAAAGATATTTCCACCAGTTCCCAATAGGATTTTCAGCAGGTGCAATATCCTTAATATCGAACATTTTTTGTTTTAATGTATCCACTTGAACATTGGCTACCTCAACCAAAAGCGAATCCGTCAAAAACGGTTTGCTATCGATAAAGATTTTGATACTTGGAACAACATAACGCCCAGAATCAAACTGAGTCAGTCCGTATTTTTTGATTAATTCATAACGCCCATCTATCTTAGCGGTATCAACAGGATAGGATCGAATAACCTCTAAAGCACCAACATTTTTTAATTTCGGAAAAATAACTTTAGACGATGGATCAACCGTTGTTTTTATTGACAGTTTAAACTCCGCACCAATTTTATTTTTAAGCGTATCAATACTTGTAACCACTTGTTTTTGTTGCGCAAAAACAGCCGTGGAAAGCAGTAGAAGAAGTATGTGTAATTGTTTTTTCATTTTGTATTATTGCAAGCTTCTGATTTATGATTGAAGATTAACGATTTTTGATTTCAGATTTCTGCTATTAAATATTTTTTTATTTATGATTGAAGATTAACGGTTTTTTGATTTCAGATTTCTTTCGAATCTGCTACTAATCATATCTGCTCTATTTCAAATTTGATTTTGCTGTTTTAATGCTTGAAACGAAAATAGAAATTAGCTCATTTGCTTCTTCTTTAGCAATTAATAAACTTTTTAAATCTGAAACTAAATTTGCCTTTTCAATAACTTTCAAACAAACAAAAGTTTCCCTTAATTCTTTTAAACAGACACCCATTTTATGGATAAAATCTTTTGTACTCTCAGCACTTTGCGCTTCCCCGTAATTTAAAGCCGGTGAAGTTCCTGATCTTATAATTTGTCCTGCTAAATGATTTCCAGCGTAATTTTTTTCAAATTTATTTGCAAGAATTATAATTGTTGCTGCAAAATCAATCAATCTGTTTTCTAATTCTTGTTTATTCATATATTTATTATTTCAATCTCTATATTTGAAATCAAAAATCAATTATAAATAGATCTGAAATCAAAAATCGTTAATCAAAAATCTAAAATTTTTATCTCGATTTAAAATAGCTTAATAATTTTGTCACATAACTTTCGTCAACTCTTGTGTTTACAACACCAGATCCTGATTTACTAAAAGTATCTTTAAAATAGTTCAGCTTTTCATGATATAATTTTTCGTAATTCATTCGAACTGATTTCGAACCTGTATTTACCAATTGAATTTCGCCCGTTTCAGCGTCAAGCATAGAAACCATTCCTAAATCTGGCATTTTTTCTTCTCGAATATCGTATACTCGAATTCCAGTTATATCGTGTTTCTTCGCAGCAATCTTTAAAGTATTTTCGTAATTCTCGGACATAAAATCTGAAATTACAAATACAATCGCTTTCTTTTTTTGAGTTCCCGATAAGAATTTTAGTGCTTGTGCAATATCGGTTTTGTGACTTTTAGGTTGAAATTCAATTAATTCCCTAATAATACGAAGTACGTGAGATCTTCCTTTTTTTGGCGGAATGTACAACTCGATTTCATCTGAAAACAAAATCAAACCTATTTTATCATTATTTTGAGTGGCAGAAAATGCCATTGTTGCTGCAATTTCTGTAACAATATCTTTTTTAAACTGATTTTTAGAACCAAAACTTTCAGATCCTGAAATATCGACCATCAACATCATGGTTAATTCTCGCTCTTCTTCAAAAACTTTTACATGAGCTTCATTGTAACGCGCAGTAACATTCCAATCAATTGCACGAATATCATCTCCATATTGATATTGTCGTACTTCGCTGAAGGTCATTCCTCGTCCTTTAAACGAAGTATGATATTCCCCAGAAAAGATGTGATCGCTCAATCTTCGGGTTTTGATTTCTATTTTACGTACTTTTTTTAAAAGCTCTTTTGTATCCATGTTTTTTATTGCCACAAAGGCGTCAAGGCGCTAAGTTTTTTTCAAAGCTCTTTTATATCCATTTGATTGGTGATTAACAACTGATGATTTCAGATCTAAAAATCTTGCATCATAAATCTGAAATCTTAGGGAACTTCAACTTCGTTTACGATTTTGTTTATGATGTCTACAGACGTTATGTTTTCAGCCTCTGCTTCATAAGTGATTCCAATTCTGTGACGCAATACATCATGCACTACAGCGCGAACATCTTCCGGGATTACATAACCACGACGCTTGATAAATGCATAACATTTTGCCGCATTGGCTAAGTTGATACTTCCACGAGGTGAAGCTCCAAAACTGATTAATGGTTTTAATTCGGCTAATTTATATTGCTCTGGATAACGTGTTGCAAAAACAATATCCAATATGTATTTTTCTATTTTTTCATCCATGTACACTTCACGAACCGCTTCTTGAGCTCGTAAAATTTGTTCAACAGAAACTACAGCATTTACTTTTTCGTAACTTCCTTTTAGGTTTTGGCGAATTACTAATCGCTCGTCTTCCATTTTTGGATAGTCAATCACTGTTTTTAGCATAAAACGATCGACTTGTGCCTCTGGAAGTTGATAGGTTCCTTCTTGCTCCACAGGGTTTTGAGTAGCAAGAACTAAAAATGGTCGGTCTAACTTGAATGTCGTATCACCAATAGTCACTTGTTTTTCCTGCATCGCCTCTAATAAAGCTGATTGCACTTTAGCAGGTGCACGGTTAATCTCATCGGCAAGTACAAAGTTGGCAAAAATAGGTCCTTTTTTTATAGAAAATTCATTTGACTTGATATTGTAAATCATAGTTCCTACAACATCTGCTGGCAATAAATCTGGTGTAAATTGGATTCTACTGAACGATCCTTGCACGGCTTGCGAAAGCGTATTAATCGCCAATGTTTTTGCCAATCCCGGAACTCCTTCTAATAAAATATGTCCTTGACCTAAAAGTCCGATTAACAAACGCTCCACCATGTGCTTTTGACCCACAATGACTTTGTTCATTTCCATGGTGAGAAGGTCTATAAAAGCACTTTCTCTTTCAATTTTTTCATTGATTGCTCTGATGTCTAAAGTAGCCGTATTTTGTTCCATTTTATTATTTTTAAAACCTTGAATTTAATGCCTTTGTTTTGAAGGTGCAAATTGAATTTTTTTTTAGAGGTAAGATGTTAAAAAATGGTTAAAACTTCAGTAAATACCTTAATTTTAAGGATGAATTATGATACAATTTTTATATTTTTAAGAACTTTGAAAAATAAACTTTGAATTAGAGAATTTACGTATTCAACAAAAAATAAAAACAATGAGCAAAACAAATTTATCACCCGTTATAGCTGGTGTCATGAATTGGGGAATTTGGGATAAAAAACTAAATACCAAAGAAATGGAGAATATGATTCATGTGTGTTTAGAAAATAAAGTAACCACTTTTGATCATGCAGATACTTATGGCGATTATACAACCGAATCTGATTTTGGAAAAGCACTTGCTTCCAGCAAAATTGCAAGAGAAAAAATGCAACTAATCTCTAAATGCGGCGTGCAATTAGTAACAGAAAGTCGCCAAAATACGATTAGACATTATGACTATTCTAAAGAATATATCATTTCTTCGGCTGAGAATTCATTAAAAAATTTACAAACTGATTATCTAGACGTTCTTTTATTGCACCGACCAAGTCCTTTGATGGAAGCGGATGAAATTGCAGAAGCGGTTTTGAAATTAAAATCAGATGGAAAAATAATCGATTTTGGATTGGCAAGTTTTACTGCTTCGCAAACAGAATTAATTCGTCAAAAAACGGAAATTAGTTACAATCAAGTGCAGTTTTCGGCAACTAACTTTAAACCGATGGTTGACGGAAGTTTTGATTATATGCAGATGAATAACATTCGTCCGCTTTCCGGAAATCCTTTAGGTTCTGTATTTAGAGAGGATAATTCACAAACTCGCAGATTAAAAAAACTATTGGTTACCTTAATGGAAAAATACCATTTAGGTTCAGATTCCATATTGATCGCTTGGATTTTACAACATCCGGCAAAAATAATTCCTATTGCAGGAACAGTAAATGTGGCACGTATTCAATCATTAAAAAAAGCGGTAGAATTAAAATTAGACAAAGAAGACTGGTTTGCGATTTGGACTGCAAGCATGGGCGAAGATGTAGCGTAATTTTTTTTTTCAATTGACACGGATTTCTCCGAGTTTCAAAGCTCTATTTTTAACGAATTTGTGTTAATGAATACAGGTTTGCGTGAGGGATTGCAGTGGAGCTCTTTATTTATTTTTTCTCGTTTTTGGACGAGAAAAAATAAATAAAAGCGGGAACGGAAAGCCCGACCTAAAGTTACGAGGAGGAACGACGACGAAATTTTAGGTCACGCCCAAATAAAAGTAGGAATAATTTTAGCATGAGATAAAAAATAAAAAAAATGAGTAAAATAGCTTTAGTAACTGGTGCTACCAGCGGAATTGGGAAAGCAACTGCGCAAATATTAGCCAAAAATAACTACAAAATTATTCTGTGTGGTCGCCGTGAAGATCGCTTATTAGAATTGAAAAAGGAATTGTCCGCTTTTACAGAAGTTTACACTTTATCCTTTGATGTTCGAGATAAAAAAGCAGTTTTTGACAGCATTAATTCCTTGCCAGAAGCATTTTCTAAAATTGATGTTTTGATTAATAATGCCGGAAATGCACATGGTTTGGATTCAATTCAGAATGGAGATTTAGACGATTGGGATGCAATGATCGACATTAATGTAAAAGGACTTTTATATGTTTCGAAAGCTATAATCCCGAAAATGATTGCGCAAAAATCAGGTCATATTATTAACATTGGTTCGATTGCTGGAAAAGAAGTGTACCCAAATGGCAACGTTTACTGCGCCTCTAAACATGCTGTTGACGCATTAAATCAGGCGATGCGAATTGACTTGAATCCTTTTGGAATTCGCGTTGGTGGAATTCATCCGGGAGCAGTTGAAACAGAGTTTAGCGAAGTGCGTTTTAAAGGAGATTCGGAAAGAGCGGCCAATGTTTACAAAGGTTTTGATCCGTTGCGAGCTGAAGATATTGCTGATATTATTCATTTTGTAGTTTCTAGACCGTATCATGTAAATATTGCTGATTTGATTGTACTTCCTACTGCGCAAGCCTCGGCGACGGTGATGAATAAATCTTAATAAAAGTGAACCGCAGATTATAAAGTGAAAATAAATCTGCGAATCTGCGGTAATTTTTATAACGTGTTTTAAAAAAAAGAATTCAATGATCAACAAACGCATTCTTATTAAAAATCTTCTCGCTCATAATGACGAGAGCAGTTTTTTTGATAAAAAGCGTCAGTTGAATTTACATTCGCAAGAAGGAAAAGCTAAGTTTTTGAAACATATTTGCGCCTTATCAAATTCGAATCCCACAAACAATTCCTATATAATTGTGGGTGTTGAGGATCAAGATAATACAATTGTAGGAGATGACTTTTTTGACGACAGCCGAATTCAGAATTTAGTAAATGCGTATCTAGAAAATCCTCCGAAAATACAATATGAGAATATTCCTTTTCCAAATTTACCCAAGGATAAAGTAATTGGATTGGTTACTATAAGTCCAAAAAGCAATACGTCACATTTTAAAAAAGGGATTTATACCATTCCAATTTACAGTGTTTATATGCGTCAAGGCAGCAATACCATGCCAGTTATTGGTAAAATTGAAAAAAATTACCAAAATACAGAAACTGTTTTAGGTATCGAGAATAATTCTAGAAATAGTATTGCTTATACGCTTGATGGTGTAATTGATTTCTTGAATTTTCGGCACAAAGACATGGCGCCGAAATATAAAGTATTTAAAGAATTATTTGTAATTTGTTGGGCAGGGATTCCTAAAAGATCGCGCGACAAAACCTATTTATCGCGCGTAGATATTGAACTCATTAATGAACAGATTAAGTTATTTTACTCCGCTCAAGATGTGGTTGAAATTACTTATAATGAGGATAGCTTTACTATTATAGAATATGTTCCTTTGGGATTAAATGACAAAACAAGTTATTATCCGTTAGAAAAACAGACGATTCATTTTCAAGATAATGGGTATTACAAAATTGATAGAGTAATGCTTTTTGAACCACCGAAATTCAATAAAAAAATGCTGTTTCATATTTACAATTCAAACATTGCTTTGTTGAACAAATTACAAAAAGGACATTCATTATCCAATCAAGAACAGAAAGATTTAGAGAACTTACCCTCAACCTTTATGATTTGTTACCTTAACGGTTTTGATGATGCAAAACAAAAACTGATAGATGCAAAAGCATTATTGAAGCCATTCTTATCCGTATACCTATCGTTTAAAGAGGCACTACGTATTTTAAGAAAAATGAAGTATGATGTACAATAGATAGAAACTCCTCCTATTTTAGAAAGAATGAACAATTAAAATAATAAAGATTTTTTGGTTTTATAAATTCTAAAATAAAGAAATTACTGCTTTTAAAACCAAAGAAATCATTTTAGCTAAAAGTAAGGATAGAGAAAGAAACGTACTCATCTTGAACAAATTTAAATTATTTTTTGTAAAGTTAATTTTAAAAATACTCAAAAACAATCCCCTAAATTAGTGATATTTAACCTTAATTAAAAAATAATTTATAATTGGAATTTGAGTTTAACTAGATTGAATTTTATGTTCACCTTATTGTAATTAATTTTTAAAATATATATTAAAAACACACTGTTTCAGGACTGTTTTACTTATTTTTATAAATTGAAAAATAGCATTTCCTTTATGCTATTTTTACATTATTAAAAAGACAAAATAGGACATGAGAACACTTGTTATAGGCGATATCCACGGTGGCTTGAGAGCGCTTCACCAAATTATGGAAAGAGCTAAAGTTACTAAAAATGACACTTTGATTTTTTTGGGGGATTATGTTGATGGCTGGAGTCAATCTCCACAAGTCATCGATTTCCTTATTGCATTAAAAACAAAGCAAAACTGCATCTGCATTCGTGGGAATCATGACGATTTATTATTGGAGTGGCTTGATGAAAGTAAAGATAATTTGTTATGGTATAAACATGGTGGAGAAGCCACCGTAACTGCTTATGAATCTGTTAGTTTAATAACCAAAAAAAAGCATATCGAATTCTTAAAATCACTTCATAATTTTTTCTTAGATGAGCAAGGTCGTTTGTTTGTTCATGCTGGCTTTACTAATATGAATGGGGTTGAATATGAGTATTTTCCGAACCAATTTTATTGGGACAGAACTTTATGGGAAACGGCTTTGTCACTTGATAATAGAATGAATTTAGACCACCCATTCTACCCAAAACGTTTTACACTTTATAATGAGATTTATATTGGACATACTCCTGTTACCCGAATTGGAGAAACAACTCCTGTTCAAAAAGCAAATATATGGAATGTAGATACTGGAGCAGCTTTTAAAGGTCCGTTGACCATTATGGATGTTGATACTAAAGAATTTTGGCAGAGTGAACCCTTACATCAATTATATTTTGATGAGAAAGGAAGAAATTAGATTAATTGAACTAATTTTACGTCAAATTTAAAATTGAAGAGTATGAAAAAGACTATTACATTAGCGTTACTATTCACTATCGGTCTTATAAATGCACAAGCATTTAAAGGAAATGGAGATGTGAAATTTGATATTGGAGCAAACATTCAAAACGGAGGATCTGGAATTAGAGTCTCTACAGATTTTGGTCTTGGAGAAAACATGTCTTTTGGATTCGTTACTTCTTATTTATTATCTGTTTCTAAAGATGAATTAGACAACACACCGTCTTTTGGAGATAGAGTAGATGTTAAAGGTCGTTTTAATGCGAACTTAGGGAATGTATTTCAATTAGATCCAAAAATGGATATTTATCCAGGATTAGATTTAGGGTTAAGAAATTTCGGAGCACATTTAGGTTTCCGTTATTTCTTTACAGAAGGTTTTGGTATTTTTACAGAAGCAGGAATTCCAATTGCAAGTTACAAAACAAATCCTGTTGGGTTTGATCGATTAAACAACCAATTTGCATTTAACATTGGTGCTTCTTTTAATTTATAGTTTTATTTCAACATAAATTTCACAAAGTAGTAAGTATAAAAAAAGGCAATTTGAAAATTTCAAATTGCCTTTTTTAGTATTTTATTTTAGACTACAAATCAAATTTGATTCCTTGTGCCAATGGCAACTGTGTACCGTAATTGATTGTATTGGTTTGTCTTCTCATATACGCTTTCCAAGCATCCGATCCTGACTCGCGGCCACCACCAGTTTCTTTTTCTCCACCAAATGCACCACCAATTTCTGCTCCAGAAGTTCCAATATTTACATTGGCAATTCCGCAATCAGAACCCGATTGAGATAGGAACAATTCCATTTCTCTCATGCTATTGGTAAAGATAGAAGAAGAAAGTCCTTGTGGAACTCCATTTTGCATTGCAATTGCTTCTTCGATTGTGCTGTATTTCATTACATATAGAATAGGTGCAAAAGTTTCAGTTTGAACAATATCAAAATGATTGGCCGCTTCAATGATACATGGTCTTACATAACAACCACTTTCGTAACCTTCACCTTCTACTAAACCACCTTCTACAATAATTTTTCCACCTTCTTTTTTAGCCGCTTCAATAGCTTCTAAATAATCTTTCACAGCACCTTTGTCAATTAGCGGTCCAACGTGATTATTTTCGTCTAATGGATTTCCAATTTGTAACTGACCGTAAGCATTTTTCAAAACACTAATCGTTTTGTCATACACACTTTCGTGAATAATTAAACGTCTTGTTGATGTACAACGTTGTCCGGCAGTTCCAACTGCACCAAAAACAGCACCTACTAAAACCATACTAATATCTGCATGTTCAGAAACTATAATTGCATTGTTTCCACCTAATTCAAGAATGGTGTTTCCAAAACGTTCCGCCACAGTTTTTGATACGTGACGACCAATTCTAGTTGATCCAGTAAAAGAAACTAAAGAAATTCTTTTGTCATTATTGATTAAATCACCTGACTCATTTCCAGTTACTAAACAGCTAACTCCTTCTGGTACATTATTTCTTTTAAGAACAGTTTTGATTATGTTTTGACAAGCAATACCACATAAAGGCACTTTTGAACTTGGTTTCCAAATAGCAACATCACCACAAACCCAAGCAATCATAGCATTCCAACTCCAAACCGCTACTGGAAAGTTGAAGGCAGAGATAATTCCAACGGTTCCTATTGGATGGTATTGTTCGTACATTCTGTGCAAAGGTCTTTCAGAGTGCATCGTTAATCCGTAAAGTTGACGAGATAATCCTACTGCAAAATCGCAGATATCAATCATTTCCTGAACTTCTCCGTATCCTTCTTGAAGACTTTTTCCCATTTCATAAGAAACAAGTTTTCCAAGAGGTTCTTTAAATTTTCTTAATTCATCCCCCATCTGACGAACGATATCCCCTCTTTTTGGAGCTGGAATCATACGCCATTCTAAAAAAGCTTCTGATGCTTTTTGCATTGCTTTTTCATAATCTTCTTTTGAAGAAGTTTTTACTTTTCCAATTAAAGCGCCGTCTGCTGGCGAATAACTTTCGATGATTTTTCCGTTGGCAAAATTAGATTCACCTGTAGATGTTCCTTCATTTATGGCTTCAATCCCTAATTGCTTAAGGGCTTCTTTGATTCCGAATTGATCTGCTATTGTTATCATTGTAACTTTTTTATTAAAAATTGTTATATTTTTATACAAACATACCGATTTAAGGTGAAATAATAATCAGTATTATTTTTATTTTCCTCTATAAGTAAAGGAAATTTAAAATGCTTTTTTTTTAAATTATACTTCAATTGCGCATGGAATTTAGCTTACCATTATTCTGTTCTGGAAGTAGAATTTACTGTTTTTCTATGGATGATTTTTAGCCCTGATAGTAGCGGCATCCTTTTATCTCGTTCTTTAGAGATAAAAGATACAGCGGATAGCAGGAATAGCTATAAAAAAAATTAGAACTTAATTAAACAAACTTAGGATCTGTTTCCATGATAGTTTCACATTTGGAGCACGTTCTCAACTTTTCTGAGCTATAAAAATGCTTGAAATGTGGTAAGAAATCTTTTTCGATATCGTGCAACTCAAAATAAACTTCGTGTAATTTATGATTGCAATTATCGCAAAACCATAACAATCCATCTGTATATCCTAAACCTGCTCTTTTGCGCTCAATTACCAAACCAATTGAACCCTGGGAACGGACAGGCGAATGTGGAGTTTTGGCTGGATGCAAGTACATATCTCCCGCATGAAGTTCCATTTCTCGGCGTTCTCCGTTATCTTGAACAATTACTTTTATAGAGCCTTCTAGCTGATAAAACAACTCTTCGGTTTCATTATAATGATAATCTTTACGGGCATTTGGCCCCGCAACTACCATAATGATATAGTCTCCAGAATCCGTATATAAGTTTTTATTTCCAACAGGAGGTTTTAGTAGTTCCCGGTTTTCTTCAATCCATTTACTGAGGTTGAAGGGTTTTGCTATTGCCATTTTTTTTGTTTTAAAGGTAAAGTTATGAAATAATAAAACTATTTTTTTTCTTTGATCAAATAAATATAGACGGGGAAATGGTCGCTAAAACCAATTTCGGTGGTTGAATGTCGCAACGGATATCCTTTGTATTGACCACTATTTTGAATCAAAAAGGGTTTATTGTAAATTCCTGCTTTCCAATACCTAAAACTAGAATAATCGGTTTGAATTAGAGTCTCGGAAACCATTATTTGATCAAAAATATCCCATGCGTCACGGTACGCAATAGTTCCCATTCCGTTTTTAGCCATTTCTTCAAATGGATTGTAGATTCCAAATTCCTTAACTTCTGCTTTTTTCGCTTTGGCTCCAAGAGCAATTTTGACACTTTTGTTATACGGCCCATCATTAAGATCACCCATGGTAATCACTTTTGCTTTTGGATTTATACGTTGCAGTGAATCGATTATTTTTCTATTTAATGTACCTGCAGCTTCTCTAAACGGACTTGACTTTTTTTCACCTCCAGAACGAGACGGCCAGTGATTGACAATAATGTTAATTTCTTCACCATCTAAAAACCCTGTTACTAATAATTGATCCCGAGTATACACCCTATAATTCTTTGGACTCACTTGCAAATCATCATCCGTAATATCTTGTGGATTAATTTTGATTTCTTCCTTTCTATAAATCTCTTTCTTATAAATGTACAATGGAATGTTTATGGAACTTGTGGGCTTGAATTTATTTTTCCGATACAATAACGCCACATCAATTCCGCGTTTGTCTGGTGAGTCAAAATGAATAATTCCGTAGTCTTTCTCGATCAGTTGGGGTTGTTTTACCAAGTCTTCAAGAACGTTTCTATTTTCGATTTCGCATCCACCAATAAAAGTGGGAGCATCTGTATTTTCAGAAGAGCCGATTTCAGCTAAAACACGAGCTAAATTACTTAATTTTTTTTGGTATTTATCAATTGTCCAACGTTGCAAACCCGTTGGTGTCCACTCTTCATCAAAAGTTTCTGGATCATCAATAGTATCAAAAAGATTTTCAAAGTTGTAAAAAGCAACGGTGTGAATGATGTATTTCTTGGGTTGCGCATGACTATTTGTGAATGCAAAACATAAAATAAGAAAAGGAATCCAAAATAGTATTCTCATAAATTTAATTATTACAATCATTAATTCGATTTCAAATGAATCAGTTACGAGTAAAAATAGTCAATTGGAATTGGAACTTAAAATTATTTTGGAATTGTCTATCTTTGTTTCTACAATAAAACCGCTTTATTATTCTATTTTTTCAATAAAACACAAAGCATGCTTCATAAAAAAACTCACATTACAATACGCAACCCTTTTATATATCAAATAATTTTTATTCTTTTTATTTTACAATCTTTTAATAGTCAAGCCCAAAAACAGATGATTACACCACCAAAATTACAAAAAGGAGATACGGTAGCTATTTTGGCAACAGCCAGAAAAAATATAGATGATAACTTACAACCCGCAATTGATTTATTAAAAAGCTGGGGACTTAATGTAGTAATTGGCAATACAATTGGCTTAGACAATAATCAATTGGCAGGGACGGATGCAGAACGAGCTGCTGATTTTCAGCAACAGATGGACGATCCAAATATAAAAGCAATTTGGTGTGTAAAAGGGGGTTATGGCACAGTTAGAATCATTGATTTACTAGATTTTACAAAGTTTAAACAGCAGCCAAAATGGCTTATAGGTTTTAGCGATGTTACAGCTTTACACAATCATTTGAATACCATGGGATTTAAATCTATTCATGGTATTATGCCAGTAACTGTTGCGAGAGCAACACCCGCAGCCATCGAAACTTTACGAACTGCTTTATTTGGAGGAAAGTTAAGTTATGAGGTACAACCTTTTGCCATGAACAGACTTGGCAAAGCTTCAGGAGAATTAGTTGGCGGAAATTTATCTATTTTATACAGCCTTTTTGGCTCTCCATCAGCCATTGATTGTTCTGATAAAATTTTATTTATAGAAGATTTAGATGAATATTTATATCATATAGATCGAATGATGATGAACTTAAAGCGCAATGGTTGTTTAGAAAGTATCAAAGGAATTATTGTAGGATCGATGACAAAAATGAAAGATAACGACATTCCTTGGGGAAAAAATGCTATTGAAATTATTGATGATGTCACCAAAAAATACAATATTCCAGTGTTATATAATTTTCCTGCAGGACACATTCAAGACAATAGAGCTTTAATTTTGGGCAATAAAGTGAGCCTTGACGTAAATAATAAGATGAGTACTGTAGTCTTTGAATAGCTACGATTTACATTTCAGATTGCTGATTAACGATTTAAGATTTTATAATAGAAACACATCATTAATTGATTTTTAGATTGCGTATTTTAGATTAATTACGAATGATTTCTTTAATTAATTTTTGATTGAACACTAACAACTGAAACTGTAAACTGAAATAAATGGCTGAACACAACGAACTTGGTAAATTAGGGGAAGAAATGGCTGTTGAATTTTTAACCAAAGAAGGCTACACAATTTTAGAAACCAATTGGACTTTTCAAAAAGCAGAGATTGATATTATTGCACAAAAAGAAAATATACTTGCCATAGTCGAAGTTAAAACGAGATCATCCTTAGATTTTGGTCTCCCACAAGATTTTGTTAAACCCAAAAAAATACAACTTCTCGTTAAAGCCGTAGATGCTTTTGTAAACCAAAAAAATATCGACCTCGAAGTTCGTTTCGATATCATTGCCATTCACAAAGAAGACAAATCTTTTGTTATTGAGCATCTTATCGATGCTTTTTATTACTTTTAAAGGCTTTTGCTAATGTTATATTTGTAACAAATTGTTTTTTTATTTACATTTGCGTTTTGTTTCACTTCGGAGCAAAAGCATTTTTACTTTAAATAAAAAAATAGTTCCTTATGAAAACGGTATCTTCCATTGTAGAAAACTACATTAAAACCAAGCCTTTTTTATTGAATGCCTTATCACTTGGTATTATCAATTTGACCTCATTATCAAGAAATATAATGACCGAATTGGAAAATGATTTTGGCAAAGAAGTAAAACAAGGCGCTGTTGTAATGGCTTTAAAAAGACTTACAGAAGAACTAGATTTTCGATTAAATCATAAAATTAATAAAGTCATCAAAAACATCGGAGAAATAACCGTTCGTTCTGCCTTGACTGATTATACCTTTGCCGCATCCGATACTGTTTTGAACAAACAAGCCGATTTAATTACAGATATTAACTCTTTTCCTGACATTTTTTACACTTCTTCAAGAGGAGTAAATGAAACCAACATTGTCGTAAGCAATAGCGTTAATCATTTGGTTGACAAACACTTTGCTGGTGAAAAATTGATTCAAAAACTGGACAATCTAGCCTCGATAACGGTAAAATTACCTAAAGAAAATATTGTTGTCCCTGGTATTTATTACTTCATTTTTCAGCGTTTGGCTTGGGAAGGAATTATAATAAACGAGGTTATATCCACTTCTAATGAGTTTACGATTTTAGTAAGTGAAGAGCAAGTTGATGTGGCATTTAAAGTGATAAAGGATTTGAAGAATTAATGATGACATATTAAAGCTTTCAGCCTTTGAAAGGCTGGAAGCTTTAGAAAAATTACTATTTGAAAAAGACTATTATGAATCCAATTCCTCTAGAAAACGGTAAATATTATCACATTTATAATAGAGGCAATAATGGAATTGATTTGTTTTTTGAAACCGAAAATTACAATCATTTTTTAAGATTGTACACAAAATACATTGATCCAATAGCAGAAACTTATGCTTGGTGTTTAATGAGGAATCATTTCCATATTCTGGTTTATATAAAAGAAATCGACGAAATTGATGTTTCAACATTAGAATATTCCTCTACTGATAAACCGAAAGCCATAAGCGCTTCAAAACAGTTTTCGAACTTATTTAATGCTTATACCTTAGCAATGAATAAACGATATAAAAGAACTGGTAGTTTATTTGAGAAAAATTTTAGGAGAAAATTAGTTAGTTCTGATGCTTATTTCCAAAAACTTATTTTTTATATTCATAATAATCCTGTGCATCATAAGTTTACAGAAACGATAATTGAATATCCTTGGACTTCGTACGGTACTGTTATATCAAAAAAAACAACCAAATTACAAAGAGAAAAAGTAATTGAAACTTTTCATGATGTAGAAAACTTTATCTATTGTCATACTATTGATCACGATTTAGGTGAAATCGAAGATTTGATTATAGAATAAATAAATTTAAAGCTTCCAGCCTTTGAAAGGCTGGAAGCTTTATAATTAAATTATCATTTCCCTCCCAACATTTCCATATATTCTAAAGCAGTCCTTGTATTCTTAACATTTTCAAAAGTTAATAAAAGCTTTAAACCTGTTGGGGTTTCTTTTTCTTTTATTTTACAAATCGCACTATTCTTTTGAACGAATTGTAACATATTAGTAAATCGCTTCGATTGGTAATAATCGGATTGCTGATCGGATACAAAATAACCAATCATTTTTCCTTTCTTCATTACTAATTTCTCAATTCCTAATCGAGTTGCGATCCATTTGATGCGAATACTATTCATCAAAGCTTTTGCTCGTGGCGGCATCGGACCAAAACGGTCAATCAATTTATTTTGAAAAACAATCAATTCTTCTTCGTTTTTTACCGCTCCTAATTCATTATATAAACTCAATCGTTCCGATACATTATTGATGTATTCATCAGAAAACAATAACTCAAAATCCGTGTCGATTTGCAAGTCTTTTACATATTCTTTTGTTTCAATATCATTTTCTTCCGGATATAAATCCTTGAATTCATTTTCCTTCAATTCATCAATGGCTTCGTTTAGAATTTTCTGATAGGTATCAAAACCTATTTCATTAATAAATCCACTTTGTTCACCACCTAATAAATCTCCAGCACCTCGAATCTCAAGATCTTTCATGGCAATATTAAAACCACTTCCTAATTCACTAAATTGTTCTAATGCTTGAATTCTCTTTCTAGCATCATCGGTCATCGCAGAATATGGAGGACAAATAAAATAGCAAAATGCTTTCTTATTACTTCGTCCTACTCGACCCCGCATTTGATGCAAATCTGACAATCCAAAGTTATTGGCATTATTAATAAAAATCGTGTTTGCATTAGGAACGTCCAATCCGCTTTCAATGATTGTGGTAGCTACTAAAACATCAAATTCGCCATTCATGAAAGCCAACATTAACTCTTCTAGCTTTTTTCCGTCCATTTGTCCGTGGCCAATTCCCACACGGGCATTAGGCACCAAACGTTGAATCATTCCAGCAACTTCTTTTATATTTTCGATTCTGTTATTAATGAAAAAAACTTGACCGTTACGCTGAATTTCATACGAAATCGCATCCCGAATCAGCTCTTCGCTAAAACCAACTACATTCGTTTCTATAGGATATCGATTGGGCGGCGGAGTGGTAATTACTGATAAATCTCGCGCTGCCATTAATGAAAACTGTAAAGTCCTAGGTATTGGTGTTGCCGTTAAGGTAAGTGTATCAACATTGGCAGCAATCGTTTTAAGTTTATCTTTAACATTTACACCAAATTTTTGTTCTTCATCCACAATCAACAATCCCAAGTCTTTAAAAACTACATTTTTGTTCACTAATTGGTGTGTGCCAATAACGATGTCTAGTTTTCCATCAGATAAATCTTTTAAGGTTTCAGCTTTTTGTTTGGCGGTCCTAAATCGGTTTAAGTAACCAATTGAAACCGGCATATCTTTCAACCTTTCGGTAAAAGTTCTGTAATGTTGATACGCCAAAATAGTCGTTGGAACTAAAATGGCCACTTGTTTGCTATTATCAACTGCTTTGAAGGCAGCGCGAATTGCCACTTCGGTTTTACCAAATCCTACATCACCACAAACTAAGCGATCCATCGGGCGATCACTTTCCATATCGGCTTTTACTTCAGCCGTTGATTTGGTCTGGTCTGGCGTATCTTCATAAATAAACGAACTTTCTAATTCGTTTTGCAAATAACTGTCTGGTGCAAACTGAAATCCTTTATCCAAGCGTCTTTTAGCATAGAGTTGAATCAAATTAAACGCCACGTGTTTAACTCGAGCTTTGGTTTTTTGTTTTAAAATCTTCCAAGCATTCGAACCTAACTTATATATTTTAGGTGGCGCTCCATCTTTTCCGTTGTATTTCGAAATTTTGTGAAGCGAATGAATACTCACGTACACAATATCATTATCAGCATAAACCAATTTGATGGCTTCTTGCGTTTTACCTTCTACTTGTATTTTTTGCAAGCCACCAAAACGCCCTATTCCATGATCAATATGCGTTACATAATCACCAACGGATAAAGTCGTAAGCTCTTTTAAAGTGATATTTTGTTTTTTTGAATAGCCACTTTTGATATTAAATTTATGATAGCGTTCAAAAATTTGATGATCCGTATAACAAGTAATTTGGTTTTCTTCATCAACAAATCCTTGGTATAAAGGCAAAACAACAGTATGATATTGCTTGCGGATGTTCTCAGAATTAGCTTCGTCTAAAGTTTCGAAAATATCGTGAAATCGCTTTGCTTGCGCTTCATTCGAACAGAACAAATAATTCTTATAGCCATTGAAATGGTTTTCACTCAAATTATTAAGTAATAAATCAAATTGTTTGTTGAAGGAGGGTTGCGGCTGAATGTGGTATTCGAATTTTTTAGTAGTTCTAAAAATAGGTTTAGAACTCACCTCAACAACAGAAAAATCCAAAGCTCGTTTTATAAAAGAAGCTTGATTCAAGAACAATTCGTCTGGTGTAGAGCGTTTTATTTCTTGAGATAATTTAGAAAAAGCTTCTTCTGCCTTTGCAAATTGTTTGTCTAATTGCGATAAAAAATCTTCGGTGTTTTGGATGAAAATGACTGTTTTCTCCGAAATGTAATCTAAGAAACTCTCCCTATTTTCCTGAAAAACTTTGTTTTCAACATTGGGAATTATAGTAATTTTCTTTTGCGTTTCAATGGATAATTGTGTAGCAACATCAAAACTACGAATGCTTTCTACTTCATCGCCAAAAAATTCTATTCGGTACGGATTATCATTTGAAAAAGAAAAAACATCTACAATTCCTCCACGAACGGAGAATTCGCCGGGTTCTGTAATAAAATCGACTCTCTTAAATTCATATTCAAATAAAACTTCATTGATAAAATCGATAGAAATTTTATCGCCAATAGCTACTTTCAAGGTGTTTTTATCCAATTCTTTTCGAGTCACAACTTTTTCAAAAAGTGCTTCGGGATAAGTAACAATAATAGCTAGTTTTTTTCGCGAATTAATACGATTTAAAACTTCGGCACGAAGCAAAACATTCGCATTGTCCGTTTCCTCGATTTGGTACGGACGGCGAAAGGATCCCGGATAAAAAAGTACATCCTGATCGCCAATCATTTGTTCTAAATCGTTCAGATAATAGGCAGCTTCCTCCTTATTGTTTAAAACTATTAGAAAAGGAAGTTCTGCTTTTTTAAAAATAGAGCGAATTACAAATGAAAATGCTGATCCTATCAAACCAGAAAGATGCATTTTTACTTGATTATTTTCTAGCAAACTAGCAGCTATTTGCTGTGTTTTTGGAGAATTATCGTAGGTATTATATAAGACTGTTTTACTCAACTCTAGGTGTGTTTGGATCTGTAATTGGTGTGTTTGGAATAGCTCGCGAAGCATCCATCATTTTTAATAAATCAGATTCGCCTACTTCGACTGGAATCTTACTTTTATCAATCGTTTTTTCCATTTGTCTCTGCAAGGAAACTAGTTCTGTATTGATTTCTGCAATAATACTAGCCACTTTTTTTTCTGGTATCACGTCTAAATTAATATATAGATTCAGCATTTGTACTTTAGCTAATACAGTAGAAATTCTACTTTTTATGGGAGGGATATTAAATTCAGCAGGAATATTATCGTTTAAAGCCATGACTTTTTTAGTTAGCACTTTTGATTTTTGTTGAAAAGCACCGAGCGTTTTTTTGGGCTTTTGAGCTAACTCATTCAAAAAAAGGCGCCATTCGTTCCAATTAGCCATGCTTTTTTCAGAAGCTTCGGTTATCGGAGTATCATAAAAAACCCAACTTTTTTCAATGTTTTTAAATTGAACTTCCTTTCTCTGAATCTCTTTATTATTTTCTGCAATTCGTTTTTGATCGTCATTTTGACAAGATGAAAAAATGAAAACCAAAAAAAAGAAGATTGCTATTTTATTTATCATTTCGATTTGAATTAAAACACAAAGTTACAAAGTAAATTTACAATTACGAATTCACATCTAGGAATAACAATCTAATAGTATTATCGCTTTTTTTATGACTAAACGAGTGAAAATTAAGAGAGAAAGTTCGTGATTACTATTCGATTTGTGAATTTATAAATCTTTTCTTGAAAATAAAGATATCTACGAAAACATTATATTTGTATTTCAAAATAGACAAAATGAGTACTAAAATATTGATTATCGGCGCTTGCGGACAAATTGGGACAGAACTTACCCATAAATTACGTGAGATATATGGAACCGAAAATGTAATTGCATCAGATATCAGGAAACTGAATACAGATGTTGTTAATTCCGGTCCTTTTGAAGTAGTAAACGCATTAGATTTCAATCAAATTGAGCACCTTGTAGAATTGCATCAAATAGATGAAATTTATCTAATGGCTGCCTTATTATCGGCTACAGCCGAAAAAAACCCTGCATTTGCGTGGGATTTGAATATGAATTCTTTATTTCATGTTTTAAATTTAGCCAAAGCTGGAAAAATTAAAAAAATATTCTGGCCTTCTAGTATTGCCGTTTTTGGTCCAACTACTCCAAAAGAAAATACGCCTCAATATACCGTTATGGAACCTTCTACAGTTTACGGAATCAGTAAACAAGCTGGTGAAAGATGGTGTGAATACTATCATAATATTTTTGGTGTCGATGTGCGAAGCATTCGTTATCCTGGCTTAATTAGTTGGTCTTCGCCTCCTGGTGGCGGAACTACTGATTATGCAGTGGATATTTTCCATAAAGCACTTTCTGATAAAACATATGAATGTTTTTTATCATCTGAAACTAAAATGCCAATGATGTATATGGACGATGCAATTGCTGCAACGATTCAAATCATGCAAGCGCCAGTGGAAGAAATAAAAATTCGTTCTTCCTATAACTTAGCTGCAATGAGCTTTACGCCAACAGAAATTGCTGCTGAAATAAAAAAACATATACCTGAGTTCACTATCACATACGAACCAGACTTCCGTCAAAAAATTGCGGACAGCTGGCCTGCCAGTATTGATGACGCTGAAGCTAGAAAAGATTGGAACTGGAAACACAAATTTGATTTGGAAACCATGACAACAGATATGCTAGAACATTTAAAGTAAAAACTTAAGTGTCACAAAAAAGAGGCTGTCCGAAAAAACAGCCTCTTTTTTTTATTTATAAGTTTTGATTTCTAAATAATTTTTAGAATATTCTAAATTTGGTATCAAAAATTGTCTTAAAAGATTAGTGAGTTGGTTAGTAAAGTTAAAAAATGGTTTAAAATTCTGTGACCATACTTTTGCTATCCATTTAGAAAAATTGTGAGCAATGGCAATCAATCCAAATTCAATGTTTACTTTGGTTATTTTGGTTAAGGTAAATCTTTTAAATCCTTTGTTTTGCTCAATACTTCCAAAAACAGGTTCTGGTTAAATACATCTTTTAGAATAAACTTCCTGTCCTAATTCAATTTTTAAATTTTCTCTTGCTTTGGTTTTAAGTTTTTGAAGATTATGATTAATTTCTATTATCCTGTTTCCTTGTGCTTTAAAACACTGTCCTCTCACGGAGAAATCATTACAATTAACCTCTTGACAAACAGAGTGGTATTGTATGAATACTGTTGTTGTTTGTGATTCTTTGTATAGATTTTGGTCATTTTTTGTCAATAAAGTCGTCATCAAAGAAGTTATAAAGAATTAATTAATTTCACTGACATTATTATAATGATAGGATTCTACCCAAATACCGTTTACCTTTTTTAATAATATAGCTTTTTCTGTGCTAAATCCTATTTCAATAGCAAAAGATCGATAAAATAGAAAGGCATGTTTTTGGTCTAAAGTAATTAACGGTTGCGACATATAAAAACCGTACCCTCCTAATTCACTACTTCCGCGCTTACGTAAAGTTTCGTAGGGGAAAATTTTAAACTTATGGTTAATAAAATCAGATTTTTTCCACTTATAGGATAATTTGTCATTCTTATATTTCTGTTTTAATGTAGCGATTTCAACTGAATCAATCTCCCACGAATATGGAGGAGCTCCATTGGGCATAAAACTCTTTACCCCGTCATAAAGATTTCTTTGATTATAAGCATTTTCATAGTACTGTAGGGCCATTGTTCTGGGCAAAGCCTCTTCAACTAAAATGTTACTATATTTATCATTTATAAATTGATTTTTTATAAAATCGTTTATAATTTCTTTTTCAACTTTTGTAGAGGAGCACGAAATAAATAACGTTATAAAAACTGCGATTATCGTTTTTTTCATGATTTCGATTTATTGACAAGGTTTTCCTTTTGGAGAATAACTAGGGTCATTACTACCATTCTTTTTTTCAGTGATATAATTGTTTTTAATTCTATTATACTCAGCACTACCTTCATTGTATTTACTTTTAAAAATATTAGTAGTCATCAAAGTCCCCATCATAATATCTTGATAAAACTGAGTAGGAGAATCGGTCGGTATTCCAGTGTTAAATTCTTGTAATGAAGATGCCATAATTTTAATAAAACTTTTCCAGATTTGGGCGTGTTGAGCATCATCTGCCCCTACATATTGGTTTGACACATATTTACTGTATAAAATATCAAAATTGTCAAGTGCTTTGGGAACTCCATTATTTTTGTTATCATCAAATAGACTAAAAAAATAAGTATGAACCATCTCATGAATCATTACTGCTGCAATTGCATGATTTGTGGGAGGCTTATTTATACCTGTTCCATCTATACCATATAAAAAATCGCTATCCAATGTAGTAGAATAATTATTTGGAGCGGTTTGTTTAGTTGAACCTGGATTACCATTGTTAGGTTTTATTTCGTAAGTTAGATTATAAACAGTTGAAGTTTTTCCAAGCTTTTTAAATATATCTGCAATATCACTTTGTGTTAGTTTTTTCAATTTATCTAAAACTGCTTTCGTACAAGGATCGAGTTTGCTATCATCAATTTGGTCTTCAATAGCTTGTGCTGTTAACTCATCTGTAGCTATAACCCCACTCCATGTATTTATTTCAGACTCAAATGTATAAACCATTCCATCGTTATAAACTTTTTGCTGATTAACAGGATAATTAAAAATTAAAAACGAATATTTTGCCGGTTTTGATTTAACAATAACATCAGCAAGATTTATGAGCACTATTTTCCAAATATTATTTATAAATTGGTATCTAATGAATTTACCTTCAGGCGATAAAAAATCAATAATTTGATTCTCAGTGGGAAATTGAGGAAAACTTGGTGTTTCTCCATTTCCACCTGCTCCTCCACCTTCTATTCCGCAAGTGCTTACTCTATAGATGTTTTTTTCACAAGAACAAGTGGTGTACATATAATCCCAAATTTGCCTACCGCTAGCATAAATTTTAAAATAGAAGCTTTAAAAATATATAATTCACTTTTTTAAGATATTTCTTAAATTAAAGAAGGGGGGAGGGGATAATTTTCTTTTTCATGCTTAATATCTTGGTTATAAGTCAATAGTATTTAGTTTATGTTTTAACGAAAATACTAAATAATAATTTAAAGTAAGTTATGTTTTACAATTATTTAGTTAATTCAAAAGATAAAAAACTTCCTTCCGTCAAAAAATTGCGGACAGCTGGCCTGCCAGTATTGATGATGCTGAAGCTAGAAAAGATTGAAACTAGAAACACAAATTTGATTTGGAAACCATGACAACGGATATGTTGGAAAACCTTAGTGAACCTAAAAAATAATATTTATAATATTTTGGCAGTTGAGCTTATAAAAATTAGACAAAAATCTGATTTTTATAAGCTCATTTTTTTTAATTCAATCTCTTATTCTATCATTATGTAATTTATTAAAAAGATTTTTTTTACTAAATTTGATAAAAAAGAAGCTTTATGAAACTAAAATCTAGTGAACCTTTTTGGTTAGTAAAAAATGGAATAATCAATTCCTATCCTTCCTTGAGAGAAGATTTAGAAACTGAAGTTTTAATTGTAGGTGGCGGAATTACAGGAAGTCTAATTGCCCATCAATGCATAAAAGACGGCTATAAAACTACTTTAATAGATCGCAGAGAAATTGGGCATGGTAGTACATCAGCTACAACATCAATGCTTCAATATGAGATTGACATTCCGCTTTATCAACTTACAGATCAAATTGGTAAAAAAGCTGCCGAAGAAAGTTATTGGGCGTGTTATAAATCTATTGATGCCTTAGAGCAAATTGTTAAAGACATAAAATCTGATTGTGGTTTTAAGAAAAAAGAATCCCTTTATTTTGCGGCTTTCAAAAAAGATGTTGCTGGATTAAAAAAAGAATTTGAGGCCCGAAAAAACATTGGAATGCCCGTTAAGTGGCTTGAAGCTGATGAGATTGATAGTCAATTTCAAATTAAAAATTCATATGGAGGCATCCTTTCTGAACAAGGAGGAAGTATTGATGCGTTTAAATTAGCTCATGATATTTTAGCCTTTAATCATAAAAAAGGATTAAAGATATTTGATAAAACAGACATCAAAAAAGTAACTTATCTTGAAACTGGAGTTGAAGTTTTAACAGAACATGGCACTACAATTAAGGCTAAGAAACTAATTTATTGCAATGGTTTTGAAAGTACCGACATCATTAAAGATGATTTTGTGAAGCTTTTATCTACCTATGCAATGGTAGGTGAGAGATTTGAAGATGATCAATCTCATCTTAATAATACTCTTTTTTGGAATACTGCAGAACCCTATATTTATATGCGAACTACCGATGACAACCGGTTGCTGATTGGCGGTGAAGACGAAGAATTTGTAGATGCACATAAAAGGGATTCACTACTTACTGATAAGGCAACAAAATTGACGAAGTATTTAAACAAAATTTTACCAAATTATGACTTTCGCATGGATTTTGTTTGGGCAGGAACATTTGGCGAGACCAAAGATGGATTGCCTTATATAGGAGAACATCCAAATTTTAAAAGTACCTATTTTGTTTTAGGTTTTGGCGGAAATGGAATTACTTTCTCCGTAATTGGAATGGAGTTAGTCTCTGAAATGCTAAAAAACAAGAAACATGCTCTTTCTGATTATTTTAAATTTAGAAGATAGCTCTGGTATTTATAATAAATAAAAAAGGGTGCAAATAAATATTTGCACCCTTTTACATTTAAACTTGTATATCATTTTTTTGAAGCATTTTTTTCAATTGCTTAAAATCTGATTCTGATTTCACCTCTAAAAGATCCCGGTTTTTACCGTTAGTCAATTCTAAAAAGTATTTCTTTCGACCCATGAAAATTCGTTCCTTTAATCCTTTTATTTGATCGATAGGAACTTTCTCTAAAGAGGATTTTTTTACAATAAACTTATACAGAATTACAATTGATATAGCTCCTAAAATGGCCCAGATTATTTTTATAAATCCAAAGTTACCACTATTCAAATCAGATAAATTTAGGACAGAATTAATCAAATTTAAAATCATTAGAAACTTGATTAAAAATACATTTTTTCTTAGTCCATCTTTTATTTCGAGAGTTTTGCCTGCTTCATTAAATTTAATGTCCATAAATCAATCTTGAATTTTTAGAAAATTTTTATTGTTTGTAAACATTATTTTCTTGTTTTACATCCGCCATTAAACCACTTGGGTCTATAGTAATTTTCTTAATTGAACTCTTTGCTTTTGCAATGGTAAATTCTTTGGTAGGAAACGCCCAAGCCCAATCAGAAAGAACCGTTCTCTTGATTGCTGGCGTTGGATTTTCTTTTTCAAAATTCATCATTCGCAAGGGAATATAAAAACTCTCCATTGTTCCATCTGTATATTCTACTAAAAGATCTATTGGCATAGCCATTCTACCGATTCTTTCCAGACTAATTTTCGTTTGATCTCCGTTTTCTTCAACTGATTTTATACCGTAATCAATAGTATTGGTCGTTTTTGTCCAATCTGTCAAATACCAATCTAAATTTGCACCAGAGACTCTTTCTGCAGATCTTTTAATATCATTTGGAGTAGGATGCTTAAATTTGAAATCACTATAATATTTCTTTAAAGTTTTCATGAGATTTTCTTTCCCAACCAAATAAATTAATTGTGCTAAGAAAACTTCTCCTTTACTATAAGAGGTAATACTATAAACTCGATTTTCATCAAAGCGATCAGCATGAGTAGTCTGTGGTAATTCCTTACCTGAATTTGCCATCGAATAATAATTTTTATACGCTCCTGCAAATGGATTTTCTACTTTTTTATCTGCTATTTCATTAGATCCAAAATCTTCAAGGAATGAAGTAAATCCTTCATCCATCCATCCGTGCTTTAATTCGTTAGAAGCTAAAACGTGCTGAAACCAAGAGTGTGCCATTTCATGAGCAGTTACTCCAAGTAAACCTTCAAAAGTACCTTGTCCTAAGATCAAAGTACACATGGCATATTCCATTCCGCCATCGCCACCTTGAATCACTGAATATTGTTTGTATGGATAATCTCCAACTGTTTGATTGTAAACATTCATTAACTCAACCGTTTTTGGTTGCAAATTTTTCCAATTTTGAATGTATTTCGGGTTGTTCTTGTAAAGAAAATGCAAATCAACATTATTTGGTCCTTTGACTACATCGTGAATATACTCTTTATCTGCAGCCCAAGTAAAGTCATGAACCATTGGTGCATTAAAATGCCAAGTTAAAGTCTTTGTTTTCTTAGGAATAGATATTACAACTCCAGCGTCTTGATATCCGTATCCTATTTCGTTTTTGTTTTGTAAATATCCTGTTCCGCCTAAAACATAATCTTTGTCAATGGTAATATTTACATCAAAATTTCCCCAAACCCCATGAAATTCTCTCGCTATATAAGGATCTGCATGCCAACCTTCAAAATCAAATTCGGCCATTTTTGGATACCATTGCGCCATTGACAACTCGACACCTTCAACATTGTTCCTTCCAGAACGACGAATTTGAACGGGAACTTGACCAGCAAAATCTAATGTAAAAGTAGTTTTTGTATTAGGTAAAATTGGTTTAGCCAAAGTAACTTCAAGAATTGTCCCTGCCGTTTTTGTTGCAGCTGTTACACCATCTTGTTTGAAATTAGTAATGTTCAAATACCCTATTTCATTTGGTTTTAAAGTTTTGATTCGGCTTTCTTTAACGTCTTTTCCATCTACTTTTATTTTATTTACCATTCTTGCATCTGGATCTTTTATGGTTTGCACCCTGGCATCCATTTCGCTTCCGGGTTGAAAAGCATTATTGTACAAGTGATAATAAACTTTCTTTAAAGTATCCGATGAGTTATTTGTGTAGACTAACTCTTGTTTCCCGTTGTATTTATAATTTTTAACATCCATCGTCACGTCCATTTTGTAATCAACGTGTTGCTGCCAATAGGCATTATTCTGAGCGAATGCAGTTCCAAAACTTAGAGTAAGAAATGCGAATACTATTATTTTTTTCATATTAAATTAAAATATAAATGGAAGGACAAATTGCCCTTCCATTAAGTGAATGATTTAACTATTCGTATTATTTAGACATTTTTTCTGCCATCAATAAAGCATTATAGGCATTTACTATTTTTCCTGATTTAGATAAAACCGTAAAAGGACGAGTGTCATTAGCTTTTCCTCCTACAATTACATTAGTTGTAATGGCCACTCCAGAATCCATCAAAATTTGTTTTACTTGTTTTGCTGATAATTTTGGATAATAAGAACGGATCAATGCAGCAACACCAGCAACATTAGGTGCAGCCATTGAAGTTCCTTGTAAATACTGGTAAGTATTGTTTGGCGTAGTAGCATAAATTTGTACTCCTGGTGCAAAAACGTCTACATTTATTTTTCCGATATTAGAAAAACGAGCCACTACTTTATCGCCGTATTCATAATTTAAGGCTCCAATAGTGATTACATTATCTGCATATTCCGTTTTTTTATCATCTGCGTCTGTTGGATAATTATCTGCATAATCAATATCTTTTGCATCATTACCGGCTGCATGAACAAACAATACATCTTTTGATTCTGCATATTTTATAGCGTCATAAACCCATTGTTTGTGCGGAGAAAAACTTTTTCCAAAACTTCCATTAATTACTTTAGCTCCATTATCTACTGCATAACGAATCCCTAAAGCAATATCTTTATCGTACTCATCACCGTCTGGCACTGCACGAACAGTAAGAATTTGAACATTATTAGCAACACCATCTCCACCTAAATCATTGTGTCTACTTTGAGCTACAATACCTGCAACGTGCGTACCATGAAGAATTTCTTTCTTGTCTGGACCCATTACATTATTGTTTCCGTATTTCACATCTTTAATATCGTTTGGATTATCTCCTAACACTTTACGGTAATCTGTTTTAAGATTTTCTCCACTAACTAGTGCTTTAGAATCCTCAAGATCTTTTTCGATTGCCTCTTTTAATTCAGCCACAGGCAAACCAAAAGAAAGCATTCTTTGCATCACTGTTTTACTTTTTTCTACTGCAGCATCTTTTGAAGTTATTGCTTTAACATCTTCAATAGTATATACAAGTTTACCAAAATGTTTTACCAAAACGGCATCACCTTCTTTTATAGCAGCTAGCATTTCTTCTAAACGAGATTTACCCATAACTGCCTCAGCAACTTTTTTATCGTTCGTTGCTTTTGCTGCTTGATAAGTTGCATCATCTGCTATGCTTTTATCTTTTATAATCCTTTCGTATTCTAAATTTTCCTTAGTGATATCACCCAGAAAATTCCAACCGTGAATGTCATCTATATAACCATTATTATCATCGTCTATTCCGTTACCAGGAATTTCTTTAGTATTAGTCCAAAGTACTGATTTAAGATCTTCGTGCTCAATATCTACTCCTGAATCTACAATTCCAACAATTACAGGCACTCCTTTTTTATCTTTTAATAATTCAGCATAAGCTCTATCTACACTCATCCCAGGAATGGTATCGTTTACGATATCTAAATGACTCCATCGTTTTAGTTCCATTTCGGTTAATGGTGCCTTTTTATGAACATTTAAAGGAGCAGTTATAGCAACATGATCAGTAGTTTTTACAACCTGTTTTGTTGTACCACATCCTGCCAAAATTAACAAAGCGAAGGCAGATATGTAAATGGGTTTAATGGTATTCATTTCGTTTCTATTTAATTTTTGAAATATTTGTCTAAAATAATTTTTTTTGTTACAACGTCAACTCTTATTAACACTACATTAAGACTTCTTCACAGCTAAAAACCTCGTTTAATCGAACGCCTTTTTCGGTGTGCTGAACTGTTATAATTTCATTGTGTGCGTCATGTTCTAAGAATAAAAAATAATTATTATCTGCAGCCGCAGTAAGAAATTTTGTTTTCTCTGGCATGGTTAATAAAGGTCGCGTATCATAACCCATTACATAAGGTATAGGAATATGCCCTGCTGTAGCCAATAAATCAGCACAAAAAGCGATAGTTTTATCTTTATATTTTATGTGCGGAATCATCTGTTTTTCAGTATGTCCGTCGGTAAAGAAAATACCAAAACCAAGTTCTGATTCTGCTAGAAAATCTCCTTCTGGTTTCTCAATAAAATGCAACTGTCCACTTTCTTGCATTGGCAAAATATTCTCAGACAAAAAAGAGGCTTTCTCTCTCGGGTTTGGTTTTGTAGCCCATTCCCAATGGCCTTTATTGCTCCAGAATTTAGCGTTTTTAAAAGCAGGTTCATAACCTGTCTTAGCTGAGTTCCATTGTACGCTTCCTCCACAGTGGTCAAAATGCAAATGCGTCATAAAAACATCGGTAATATCATCTCGGTGAAAACCGTATTTTGCTAAAGACTTATCCATCGAATGGCTTCCCCAAAGGGAATAATAACCAAAGAACTTTTCCGATTGTTTGTTACCCATTCCAGTATCTATCAGAATCAGTTTATTACCATCTTCAATTAACAAACAGCGAGCGGCAATATCAATTAAGTTGTTTTCATCTGCTGGATTTGTTTTATTCCAAATCGTTTTAGGCACCACTCCAAACATAGCGCCACCATCCAATTTAAAATTTCCGGTTTCTATAGGATATAATTTCATGTATGTTGTAAATTTTGAAAGAATTCAAAGTTAAGGAATTCAAATCCGATTCGCCCTTACAAATAACTTTTTTCTATTTGATGATTAGTTATAAAAATGTTATCCGTTATGGAAAAAGCATTTTATATACTATCTTTGTGCTTAATTTAGACAAAATCAATATAAGGTGCGATAGTAAATTAAAAAATCGAACTAAATTGATTTTTTGAGCTACAGAACTTATAAAAACAAATAAAAACGAACTTATGATAAAAGTTTCTGACACTGCAAGAAAAAAAATCATCGATCTAATGTCAGATGATGGTTTTGATGCTGCAACAGACTACGTGAGAGTTGGTGTAAAAAGCGGCGGATGTTCTGGATTGTCTTATGATTTGAAATTTGATAAAACCAAAAATGAAGATGATAAGATTTTCATTGACAACGACATAACCATAGCTGTAGAAAAAAAATCTTTTCTATACTTGGCTGGAACAATTTTAGAATTTTCAGGAGGAATAAATGGCAAAGGATTCGTTTTTAACAATCCTAATGCCAACAGAACTTGTGGATGCGGAGAGAGTTTCTCTTTGTAAAACATTAAACAAAAAAATATGTCAAAATATACCGAAGACGATTTAAAAATCGAACTCGAAACTAAAGAATACGAGTACGGATTTTACACGGATTTAGAATCTGAAACATTTCCTATTGGTTTAAATGAAGATATTGTTCGCGCTATATCACAAAAAAAAGGAGAACCGCAATGGATGACGGATTGGCGTTTAGAAGCTTTTCGTGCTTGGGAATTGATGACTGAGCCAGAATGGGCAAATGTGAATTACACCAAACCCGACTTTCAAGCTATTTCTTATTATTCAGCTCCAAAAACTATTGACCCTAATAAAACATTAGATGATGTAGATCCGGAACTTTTAGAAATGTATAAAAAGTTAGGAATCTCTGTTGATGAGCAAAAAATGATGAATAATGTTGCAATGGATATTGTTGTAGATTCCGTTTCTGTAGCGACAACATTCAAGAAAACATTAGGCGAAAAAGGAATTATCTTTATGAGTATTTCTGAAGCGATCAAAGAACATCCAGAATTAGTTCGTAAGCATTTAGGAACTGTTGTACCACAAAAAGACAATTTCTACGCGGCGCTAAATTCAGCTGTTTTCTCTGATGGATCTTTCTGTTATATTCCAAAAGGAGTACGTTGTCCAATGGAACTTTCGACTTATTTTAGAATCAATCAAGCAGGAACAGGACAGTTTGAAAGAACACTTTTAATCGCTGACGAAGGAAGTTATGTAAGTTACCTTGAAGGTTGTACTGCTCCAAGTCGTGATGAAAATCAATTACACGCAGCTGTTGTTGAATTAATCGCAATGGAAGATGCTGAAATAAAATACTCAACCGTTCAAAACTGGTTTCCAGGAAACAAAGAAGGTATCGGTGGAGTTTTCAATTTTGTAACTAAAAGAGGAATCTGCGAGAAAAACGCTAAAATTTCTTGGACACAAGTAGAAACTGGTTCTGCTGTGACTTGGAAATATCCATCAGTTATCTTAAAAGGAGATAATTCAGTAGGTGAATTTTATTCGATTGCTGTGACTAATAATTACCAACAAGCAGATACTGGAACGAAAATGATTCATTTAGGTAAAAATACTAAATCGACTATTATATCTAAAGGTATTTCAGCAGGAAAATCGCAAAACAGTTACCGTGGTTTAGTTAAAATTGGACCTAATGCGGATAACGCGAGAAACTTTTCACAATGTGACTCGTTACTTATGGGTAACAATTGTGGAGCGCATACTTTCCCATATATCGAAACTAAAAATCCAACGGCTAAAATTGAGCACGAGGCTACAACTTCAAAAATTGGTGAAGACCAGGTTTTTTATTGTAACCAACGTGGTATTCCAACTGAAAAAGCAATCGCTTTAATCGTAAATGGTTTTAGTAAAGATGTTTTGAATAAGTTGCCAATGGAATTTGCAGTAGAAGCTCAAAAATTGCTAGAGATTAGTTTAGAAGGTTCAGTAGGTTAGAAAATTTATTTAAATTTAAATAGCTATGGATATTGTTTTAAAAAATGTAAAGAAGAAAGATTTTCCAGTGTTAAAATCATTGTCAAAGTCGCTTGGATTTGAAATTATTGAAAAAATTGAAAAGCCCTACAACCCTGAGTTTGTAAAAGAAATTTTAGAAGCAAGAGAAGAATTAAAGCAAGGAAAAGGAATAAAAATGTCATTGGAAGAAATAGACAAACTATGGAAATAGTTTTTTCTAAAAAAGCGCAAAATGACATATTACTTTGGAACAAATCAGGGAAGAAGAAAATTCTAAAGAAAATATCTAAATTATTACGAGACATTCAAAGAAGTCCTTATGAAGGCATTGGAAAACCAGAACAGTTGAAACATAATTTATCTGGAGTATGGTCTCGAAGAATTGATAAAGAACATAGATTAGTTTATGAGATTATAGACGAAAAAACAATAGAAATATTAAATATCCTTTCAGTTAAAGGTCATTACGAATAAATAAAGACAACATGTTATCAATAAAAAATTTACATGCCACAATTGGCGACAAAGAAATATTAAAAGGAATTAATCTTGAAGTAAAAGCAGGAGAAGTTCATGCGATAATGGGACCAAACGGTGCTGGTAAAAGTACTTTAGCTTCTATCATTGCAGGAAACGAAAACTACGAAGTAACAGGAGGAGAAATTTCATTAGATGGAGAAGATCTTGCTGATTTGGCACCAGAAGAAAGAGCGCACAAAGGGGTGTTTCTTTCGTTCCAATATCCAGTAGAAATTCCAGGAGTTTCAGTAACAAACTTCATGAGAACAGCTATAAACGAAACTCGTAAAGCACAAGGTCTGGAAGAAATGCCAGCAAACCAAATGCTAAAAGTAATTCGTGAAAAATCAGAATTATTAGAAATTGACAGAAAATTTTTGTCTCGTTCTCTTAACGAAGGTTTCTCTGGTGGTGAGAAAAAACGTAACGAGATTTTCCAGATGGCAATGTTAGAACCAAAATTAGCGATTCTTGATGAAACTGATTCTGGACTTGACATTGATGCCTTGCGTATTGTTGCTAATGGTGTAAACAAATTGAAAAGTGATAAAAACGCTGTGGTTGTAATTACACACTACCAACGTTTATTAGATTATATCGTTCCTGATTTTGTTCACGTTCTTATGGACGGAAAAATTGTAAAATCTGGTGATGCTAGTTTAGCGCTAGAATTAGAGGAAAAAGGATACGATTGGATCAAAGCTGAAAATTTAGTTTAAAGTCTAAGGTCATAAAGTCAAAAGAAAAAAAGAATAGGTAAATTTAATTCTTTCGAAGAAATTAATTCTTGGCAAAAATCAAGAGTTTTTTAATAGAAGAATATATTCAAATACCAAAAGCTTTAATATTAGAAAAGACTTTGACTTATTTAGACAGATTAGACTGGTATCAATCTCTATATCCTCAAATATTGCTGAAGGCTTTGAACGAAATACAGATAAAGAGTTTATTTACTTTTTATATGTAGCGCGAAAGCATCAGCTGGAGAAGTCCGTTCTCAATTATATTTGGCGTACGATTTAGAATATATTACAAAAGAAGAGTTTGAAATTTTATTAGAATGCCTAACTGAAATATCAAAGTGGTTAAGTGGTTTTATTAAATATTTATCAAAACTCTAAAAGTTTTAAATCTAAATTAGAAAAGGGAATTCCTCTCTAATTTATAATTTAGAACACTCAAAATAACATTTCGTTGACTATCTTAAGTCTTTTGGCTTTTGAGTTTCAACTTTAAGACTTAATTAAAAATGGAATTAAAAGAAAAATTACTATCGTCTTTTATGGCTTTTGAAGAGCAAATTGATGTTCACTCTGAACTTCATGATCTTCGAACTGCTGCTATAAAAAACTTTGAAAATAAAGGATTCCCATCCAAAAAAGAAGAAGCTTGGAAATACACTTCATTAAATGCCATTTTAAAAAATGACTTTACTGTTTTTCCAAAGCATGAAAATTCAATCGAATTTAGCCAAGTTAGTAAGTACTTTTTAAACGAAGTAGACACTTATAAAGTGGTTTTTGTTGATGGTGTTTTTAGTTCGCATTTATCGTCAACAACTCATGAAGGAATTGACGTTTGTTTGATGGCTTCGGCATTGAACAAACCAAAATACAAAATGGTTATTGACAAATATTTTAATCAAATCGCGAATAAAGACGATAGCTTAACTTCATTAAATACGGCTTTCGCCAATGAAGGTGCTTACATCAATATTCCGAAAGGTAAAGTAGCGCCAAAACCTATTGAAATCATGTATTTCTCTACAGGAAATGAAGCAGCACTATTGGTGCAACCAAGAAATTTAGTGATTGTGGGTGAAAACTCGCATGTTCAAATTATAGAACGTCATCAAAGTTTAAATGAAAATCCAGTACTTACGAATTCTGTTACTGAAATTTTCGCCGAAAAACGCGCTATTGTAGATTATTACAAAATTCAAAATGATACTCATGAAGCGAACTTGATCGATAATACTTTCGTTTCTCAGCAACAAGAAAGTCATGTTTATGTACATACTTTTTCTTTTGGAGGAAATTTAACTAGAAACAATTTGAATTTCTATCACTTTGGTGAAAGATTGACAAGTACGTTAAACGGAATTACAATTATTGGCGAAAAGCAACATGTGGATCATTATACTTTAGTAAATCACGCCACTCCCAATTGTGAAAGTTTCCAAGATTACAAAGGAATTTACTCAGATCGTGCAACGGGAGTTTTCAATGGTAAAGTATATGTAGAAAAAGAAGCTCAAAAAACAAATGCTTTCCAAAAAAGCAACAACATATTGTTGAGCGATAAAGCAACTATTAATGCTAAACCACAGTTAGAGATTTTTGCAGATGATGTAAAATGTTCTCACGGTTGTACTGTTGGCCAATTAGACGAAACTGCTTTATTCTATATGCAACAACGTGGAATTCCTCAGAAAGAAGCTAAAGCATTATTGATGTATGCCTTCTCGAATGCGGTTATCGAAAACATAAAAATACCCGAATTAAAACAAAGAATCACCAAAATTATCGCTACCAAACTAGGCGTTAAAATGGGATTTGATTTGTAGTTTTAACCACAAAAATTAAGCAAAGGTCACAAAGTTTATAACTGAACTTTGTGACCTTTTTGTTTTTTTACTTTGTGCTCTTTGTGGTTAAATTCAAACTCCCTATTATTCCTTTCAACATTCCGTTTACATCAAATTTCGCATCTTCCGTCAATCCCATTCTGACGATTACTAAATCGAGTGACGGAATAATAAATACTTTCTGTCCTTGAAAACCGTTACAAGAATACAAATCTCTTGGCGCATCAGCATATCTGCCGCCAGCGTTTAGCCAGAAATGTCCACCGTAATCACCTTTAGATCCATTTGTAGGAGTTGCTACATATTTTGCCCAACTTTCATCAAAGACTTGATCGCCATTCCAGTTTCCTTTATGCAAATACAATAAGCCAAACTTAGCCCAATCTCTTGTTGTTGCCCAGCCATAAGACGAACCCACAAAATTCCCTTTCATATCCGTCTCGATTACCATCGAGTTCATTCCTATTCTGTCAATTAAATCTGTGTACCAAAAATCAAGATATTCTTTTTGGGTTTTAAATTGCTTTCTCAAAATTCCTGATAACAAATTGGTAGTTCCTGAAGAATAATTCCAATGTGTGTTAGGTCTAAAAGCCACTGGTTTTACTAGTTGCGATCTTGACATATCTTTCTCTTGAAAAAGCATATTAGTAGCATCGCAAATTGTGCTATAATTTTCCTCCCATTCCAGACCGGAATTCATATGCAATAAATCATTAGTGGTGATTATTTTACGATCATCATTTTGCCATTCATTTATAGGAGCTGGTTTGTAAATATCATATTTTCCTTGTTTTTGAAGAATTCCAAACATCGTAGCCGTAATACTTTTTGTCATGGACCAACCTAAAATTTTACTATCTTTTGTAAATCCTGTATCATATTTTTCAGCAATGATTTTGTCTTTATAAATTACTAAAACAGAACGTGTTCTTTTATTGATTTCGCCTTTTTTATCAAAAGCATTGGCAACAGCAGCATTCAATTTAGTATAATCTACATTATCAAAAATAGTGTCTTTCGGTTCCAAATTCCCATAAGGAAATGGTAAATTGCTACTTGTTTTAGTTCTTTTTGGAACTTCATAAGGCTTACTCTCATCAAAATCAGCTGTAATTAATGTTGCGCCTAAACCTTCGCGATAAATTGCTTTTCGTTCTTTTAAACCATAAACAGAAGCTATTGCAAATTTCCCTGCTTCATTAATAGTATTCTTTGCCAAATCAATCAATTTGATATCATTATCTCCTTTCTCAATCATTTGTTGAGAACGACCATCAATAAAATGTCCCGAAGCAATACTTTTGGCGGAGAAGCCTGAAATTAAATCTAATTTAGGATAAATAGTAAATCCTAAATATACTATCGCTATAAGTAAGGCAAGACCAAGGAACTTAAATAATTTTTTCATATTGGTAAACAATTAATTTAATGCAATTTAATAAAATAATCAAACTAAAATTCAATAAGATATTTCTATTAAAGTATAAGAAACAATCATAAAAATTAATTAATTCATAGCTTAAACGGTACGGTTTTTCATTACTTTTGTATTTAGAACTTTTCTAAATAATTATGCTAGATATAAATAAAATTAGAGCAGATTTTCCTATTCTTTCTCAAAAGGTAAATGGTAAACCATTGGTTTATTTTGATAACGGAGCTACTTCGCAAAAGCCACAAGTAGTGATTGATGCGATATCCAAATACTATCAAGAAATTAATGCAAACATTCATCGTGGCGTACACACGCTAAGCCAATTGGCAACCGATGCCTATGAAATATCCCGTGGTAAAATTCAAAACCATATCAATGCAACATTCTCAAATGAAGTACTTTTCACTTCGGGAACAACGCACGGAATCAATTTAGTTGCTAATGGATTTGCTTCGTTACTGAAAGCAGGTGATGAAATTTTAGTTTCGGCATTGGAACATCATAGTAATATTGTGCCTTGGCAAATGTTATGCGAGAAAACTGGAGCTATCTTGCGAGTGATTCCTATGAATGAAAATGGCGAATTGATAATGGCTGAATACGATAAATTACTTTCGGATAAAACCAAAATTGTTACCGTAAATCATATTTCGAACGCTTTAGGAACGGTCAATCCTATTAAATATATGATTGATGAAGCACATAAATATGGAGCTGCTGTTTTAATTGATGGTGCTCAAGCGGTCCCACATTTAAAACCAGATGTTCAAGAATTAGATTGTGATTTCTACGTCTTCTCAGGTCATAAAATATGTGGACCCACCGGAACCGGAATTTTATACGGAAAAGAAGCTTGGTTAAATAAATTACCGCCCTATCAAGGTGGTGGTGAAATGATCAAAGAAGTAACTTTCGAAAAAACTACTTATGCTGAACTTCCTCACAAGTTTGAAGCCGGAACACCAAACATAGCGGGTGGAATTGTTTTAGGAACAGCTGTAGATTATATGAATGAAGTTGGTTTTGAAAATATTCAGAAACAAGAATTAGAATTATTAGAATACGGAACCAAACGATTATTAGAAATTGAAGGTTTGAAAATCTTTGGTACAGCGAAAGAAAAAACTTCCGTAATTTCTTTTAATATAGAAGGAATTCATCCGTATGATATTGGCACCATAATTGACAAACTAGGAATAGCAGTTAGAACTGGACATCATTGTGCACAACCAATTATGCAGTTTTTTAATATTCCAGGAACCATTAGAGCTTCGTTTGCTTTTTATAACACCAAAGAAGAAATTGATAGTATGGTGGAAGCAGTAAAAAAAGCAAAACTCATGCTCTCTTAAAAAAAATAAAATTATGAAATTACTTTCCTTATTAATTTTGACCGTTGTATTTAGTAAAGGTTGCGATAGCCCAAAAAATCAAAACATGGATGCAGTAGTTTTAGAATATACAGCAAACACTAGAGGTTTTTACCAACAAATAAGCATTAAAAATCAAGAAATTACGGTTTCTAATGATAGAGATAATAATAAAAAACTTGTTCCTAAAAAAATAACAGATGCTGACTGGAATGAGTTAGGGCTTTATTTTAAGGAAACTAAATTAGAGGAATTGGCTCAGTACAAAGCTCCCACTGAAAAACGTTTTTATGATGGTGCTGCAATTGCTAATTTAAAAATCACTTATAAAGACAAAACCTACGAATCAACAAGTTTTGACGATGGTTTTCCACCCAAAGAAATTAAGAAATTAGTAGATAAAATAAACTCATTTGTTAAAAAAGAATAATACTGAAATAAATTCAGATTACTATGAAAATTAAAGAAATACAAGAAGAAATCGTTGATGAATTTTCGATGTTTGATGACTGGATGGAGCGTTATGAATACATCATCGAACTTGGAAAAAAACTTCCTTTAATCAAAGAAGAATTCAAAACAGACACTAATTTAATCAAAGGTTGCCAATCTAAAGTGTGGTTGCAAGGGGAACAAAATGATGATAAAATAGTTTTTACAGCTGATAGCGATGCTATTTTGACAAAAGGAATTATCGCTATTTTAATTCGTACGTTCTCGAATCAAAGTGCTAAAGATATTTTAGACGCAGACATGAATTTTATTGACGAAATAGGCTTAAAAGAGCATTTGTCTCCAACAAGAGCCAATGGATTGGTTTCGATGATAAAAAACATTAAAATGTATGCTTTGGCATTTAATACTCAAAATTAGTTTTAACATATAAGTCATTTAAGATTTTTAATACAATTAAAGATTTTAATTTGATAATAATCTGATAGATATGAATTTCACAAAAAGTTTTCTAAAAGATCTAGTCTATCAGGTAAATGGAGCAGCAATTGAAGTTCATAAAAGTATTGGCCCCGGTCTATTGGAAGACGTATATCATCAATGCCTTAAAAAAGAATTAGAAATACGACAAATAAATTTTTCATCAGAATTAATAATTCCTTTAAAATATAAAGGGTTCGAATTACAATCTAAATTAAGATGTGATTTGTTCGTTGAAAATGCTCTAGTTGTTGAATTAAAATCAGTTAATGAAGTTAATCCAATATTTGATGCACAGTTACTAACTTATATGAACTTATTAAATGTACCAATTGGTTTACTGATCAATTTTAATGTTAAAAATATATTCTTTGAAGGTCAAAAAACATTAGTAAATAAACTTTATTCACAACTTAAAGATTAGTAAATAAATTATTTTCAGTATAATATTCACACAACTATCGACTATCATAATGAATGTAACTTATGTTATTCAAATTGGATAGAAATAGATTAAATAGGTAGTTTTAAATAAAAATAAAAACTTAAATGGCTTATATGTTTTAACCGAAAAGTCATATATATTAAAATAACAAAACAACAACAATAATGGAACAAGAAATAGACACCACCGAGTTAGGAGAATCAATCGTAAAAATATTAAAAACAATTTACGATCCTGAAATCCCTGTAGATATTTATGAATTAGGATTGATTTACGACGTAATGGTAAATACTGATTTCGAAGTTAAAATCCTGATGACACTTACTTCTCCAAACTGTCCTGTAGCGGAAAGTTTACCTAGAGAAGTCGAAGAGAAAGTAAGATCGATAGAAAATGTGAAAGACGCTGAAGTAGAAATTACATTTGATCCGCCTTGGAGCAAAGATTTAATGAGTGAAGAAGCAAAGCTTGAATTAGGAATGCTATAATTATTAAAAAAATAAAAAGTCATAAAGTCTACAAAATTTGCTTTATGACTTTTGTGTTTAAGACTTAAATATGGAAGAGATAATAAATAAAGTAGCCAATAGTGTTTTAGAAATTTTTGATCTCGAAGATTATTATCCCAAAGGAATTCGTGCACAAATAGATATTTCTCAATGGCTTATAGAAGGCTTTTTGCTCAAAGAAAAAGATTTCAGAGAAGAGCTTAAAAATTACGATTGGGCACAGTATAAAGACCAATTTGTGGCTATTAATTGCAGTACGGATGCAATTGTTCCCGCATGGGCTTCTATTTTAGTTGCGATACAATTGGCACCATTTGCAAAAAAAATAATTAATGGAACTATTGAAGATTTAGAATCTTCTCTTTATGAGGAACTGCTCTCTAAAATCGATTATTCAGTATATACAAATAAACCCATAATAATAAAAGGATGCTCTAGAAAGCCAGTACCTATGCGCGCTTATGTATTAGCAGCTCATTATTTACAACCCTTTGCCAGAAGTATTATGTACGGAGAAGCGTGTTCGGCTGTTCCTTTATATAAGACTAATAGTAAAGTTTAATTTCAAAAAATATAGTGTTCCCATAAAATTATTTAATTTTGGTAAAACTTTTAAATAGCAATTTCATGAAAAAAATAGCATTTGCTTTACTCTTTGTTTCTAGTTTTATGTCCCTTCAGGCTCAGGAAACCGAGAAAGACACCATCAAACTTTGGACTAAAAAAGGAAATATTTCTATACTTTTTAATCAATCAGCTTATAACAAACAGTGGTTAGGTGGTGGAACTTCAAACATAGCTGGAAATTTAGGCATCAACTATGACTTCAATTATAAAAATGGAGACGTTGTATGGGACAACAAATTTATTTTAGCTTATGGTTTAAGCAAAATAAAAGGAGATGCTAAAACAGCTAAGACAGATGATCGCTTAGAACTAAATTCACTTTGGGGTAAAAAAGCATGTGGTGAATGGTATTACTCTATGTTTTTTAATTTTAAAACTCAGATGGATACTGGTTTAGATAAAGAAGGTGTGAAAATTTCTCATTTCTTTTCTCCTGCTTATTTTCAGTTCGGTCCCGGAATTTTATGGAAGAAAAATGATAATTTAAGTGTCAATTTTTCACCTGCAACTGCAAAACTAATCGTTGTACATCCTCATTTTACAGAATTAGGACCTTCATTTGGCGTCTTACAAGGGGATTCTTCAAGATTTGAATTTGGTGCTAGTGTTTCAGGATACTATAAGCTCAATTTAATGACTAACGTAAGTATTGAAAACAGATTAAATTTATACGCTAATTATCTTGATAAACCTCAGAATGTAGATGTTGATTACCAGATGAATGTAGTAATGAAAATTAATAAATACTTATCTGCCAATGTTGCTGTTCAAGCTATTTATGATGATAACTCAATACAAGCAGTACAAGTTAGAGAGGTTTTTGGATTAGGAGTAAATTACGGTTTCTAGAAAAAAAACATTAAAAATGCCCTTAAGAAATTTTCTTAAGGGCATTTTTTTTTATAGGTATTTCAAGATAGTATTTAATTGCTGGCAAAAAAAATATGAATCTAGTGTATAGAAAAACTTTTATTATTCCTCTTCATTATCTTCTTTTTCATCTTTCTCCACTGCATCTTTATAATCTGGATATAAGAATTTATTATAAGGAAAACGCGTAATGTGAATTTGTCTCACAGCTTCGTATACACGTTCTCTGAATTCTTCAAAATTTTCTTTATTAGTAGCCGATATAAACAAAGCATTTTGTTCTCCTACTCTACTCATCCAAGTTGATTTCCACTCTTCCAGCGTGTAATGTCTGGTTGTTTTTTCAGTCATTAAATCATCTTCGTCAATAGTCAAATGTTTGTAAGCATCAATTTTATTGAAAACCATAATTACTGATTTATCATTGGCTTTGATATCTAAAAGGGTTTGATTTACCGATGCAATATGGTCTTCAAATTCTGGATGAGAAATATCAACCACATGCAATAACAAGTCGGCTTCTCGAACCTCATCTAATGTGCTTTTGAAAGAATCTACTAATTGTGTTGGCAATTTTCTTATAAATCCAACGGTATCGGATAATAGAAAAGGCAGGTTTTTAATAACCACTTTGCGAACGGTAGTGTCTAAAGTGGCAAAAAGTTTGTTCTCTACAAAAACGTCACTTTTACCTACAGCATTCATTAAAGTTGACTTGCCTACATTCGTATAACCCACTAAAGCCACACGAACCATTGCACCACGATTGCCGCGTTGCACACCCATTTGCTTATCTATTGTTTTTATTTTCTCCTTCAATAAGGCAATACGATCCCGTACAATACGTCTATCGGTTTCGATCTCCGTTTCTCCAGGTCCACGCATTCCAATTCCTCCTTTTTGACGCTCTAAGTGCGTCCACATTCCGGAAAGTCTTGGTAATAAATATTGACATTGTGCTAATTCTACTTGGGTTCTAGCATATGAAGTCTCTGCACGCTGAGCGAAAATATCAAGAATAAGGTGCGTTCTATCTAGAATTTTACATTCCTCAATTATTTTAGAGATATTTTTTTGTTGTGAAGGTGATAATTCATCATCAAAAACTAAAGTCGAAATATCATTCTCTTTTACAAATTGATGAATCTCTTCAATTTTTCCTGTACCCACAAAAGTTTTGGGATTAGGTCGTTCCATTTTCTGAGAAAAACGTTTCACTACTTGGCCTCCCGCGGTAAAAGTCAAAAATTCTAACTCATCAAGATACTCATTTAGTTTCTCTTCGCTTTGATTTTGAGTTACAATACCAACAATAGCCGTTTTTTCGAAATTTATTACTTCTTTTTCTAACATGTCTTTGAATAAGTTACAAATTTAATGATTTGTAAGGGACTTATGAGATTCTGAAATAATAAAAAAATCACAAGCTTTTAAAAAAAATTTAAAAACGAATTTTAAATGCCAATAAATAAAATGAATATTGAAGACTATTTTTGCATTCTAAAGACATTTCAGTATTTTATTTTTTAGGATAAATGCTCTATTTAAAATCGTTTTTTGATGATTACTATACTCTATTCGTATAAATAATTAACCTCTGTTTTTACTATTCCATTTTCTTCAATTATAGAACAAGCACTAGGATAATTCAGCGTATTGTATTTGTACTTTTTGGTTTTACCAATAGCATTTAATGCTGTCGAAGCAAAACTTAATTCGTTATTAATGGATATAGAACCTAAAGCAAACTCGTCTTCATGAAACGAGATCAGAGGAACAATAACTTTATAATTTTTCCCAAACAAATTTTGAACTATTAATAAATCTGCTGAATTTTTATCATCAAAAGTATAATTATTCATTGATTTATCACCAATCATTACTTTGTGTCTAATGATATTATCTTTGAAATATACATACTCTATTTTATTGAAAATTTGCTTGTTTCTATCTCTCGAAGAGCGTCTAGCCACAAGTCCATTTTCGACAACATATTCGATATCATCTATTAAAGTTTGATGGCTATTACTTTTTTTAGTTATTGCTTTTACTCTTGAACCTTCATAACTTACTGCAACTGTTTTAGTAACGAGTTCGCCGCCTTCTTCATATTTTTTTACAAACTTTACTAACTGATCTTCATTGTTATAAGTGTAATTTACAACCTCTTTCCAGTTACTAGCTTGTCTCTCCTTTACTGTCATGTCTAATAATCCTTTTGGATTATAAAAAAAACTTTGAATAACATCTGATGTTTTTATGGATTGAATTTTACCATCATTAAACAAAATTGTTTTGTTTACAATTTCACCACTTTTTAAATTGCGAAAATTGGTTTTAATAATATTAATTTGTTTTAACTTCACGGAATTATCCGAAACCTGACTGTGCGTCAAGCAAGGATATACCATTAAAAATAGAGCAATAATGTAGGTTTTCATGTGGTATTTATTTCAATTTTTATTGGCCTAATCCTAAGACCAATTTTTTCAATAACAGTACTAATTTAAATTTGGGGAAATTGTTGGGCGAAATTGTCGAAGATTTATAGTTTTTACTGCTTGTTGTCTCATTAATTAACAAGCAGTAAAACAAATAGATGTTTATTAAAATAGTGTTTTAGGTTAAAAAACTATTTTAGATTATTGTACAGAAATCAGCTTGACATCAAAAATAAGTACTGAACCTCCAGGTATACCTGATCTTCCTTCACTACCATAACCAAGATTTGAAGGCACTAAAAGTACCCCGCTACCACCTTCTTTAAAATAAGCAATCCCTTCAGTCCATCCTTTGATAACTTGTTGCAATCCAAAAGAAATTCCTTCCGGTTTGCTTTCATCAAATGGAGATCCGTCAGTAAAATAACCTTTGTATGCAACCGTTACTGTCGAATTTGCATTAGGCTGAGCACCGGTACCAAGCTCATTTATAACATAATACAATCCAGAAGTACTTCTATGAGCGTTCAACTTGTTCTTGGCTATATATGCTACTATTTCTTTTTCATTTTTAGCAGTATAATCGACTTCTTTCTCTTTTGAACAAGAGATAAAAAGTATAAAAATTAAGGCAAACAGAGTATATTTCATGATTTTTTTATTTATTGAAGCCGCAAATATAGTAAAACTACACACTGTTCCAATAAGATAAAAAATTTTCCGATAGCTGTAAATTTAATTCATCGTAAAATTACTTCTGACCATAAATATGAATATCGTCAAGTCTAAAAGAACCATCTAAAGCCAAGTCTTTTCCTGAACCAATGTACTTAAATGCAATATTGATTTTGCCTTTATACGAAGATATGTCTACCGCACCACTTCCTACAAATTGATACCACGGTGTTGCTTGTTTTGGTAAATTAACTACTAATGGAATCCATGTTGCTTTTGCCACATTTAAACCATCAAAATTGTTAGAAATATAAACTTCTATTGTATTTAAAGGGGAATCGACATCTAAATGATGTTGTGCTGTTCTAAAAGTTAAGGTTTCATTATTGTATAGATCCATGTCAATTTTTGGAGAAATGAGCCAAGCAACATTAGAAATTACTTTAGTGCCAGAAATAGTAAATTCAGCGCAACCATTTCCTGCGTAAACGCCACCTTTCCAAACAATTTTACCATTTTGAACAATATTTGCCCAACCTGGAAGACTTAAATTGGACTTGTCTACAACAGTTTCAAAATCTTCAGAGAAAAACGATACTGTTCTAGGAGCAGTCATTACAATGTCTTTTTCGGAACGTGCTAACAATTGATAGTCATTACCATATTTTGTTAAAACTCCTCTCACTTTCCCACTTCCTTCAGGAACTAATTTTGTAGCGAAATTTGCAAAACTACTTGTTCTAAAATAGACTTGGTTACCCGATTTATCTTGTAAATCCCAATTGGTCGCACCACCTACATTTTTCCCTTCTTCAAAGTAATGGCGTCCTACCGCTGATGCAGCAAACTGAACATCCAAAACTTCTACTAATGTATTTAGATAAGCATCATTTAGCAAATCTTTCATCGTAACCTTATTGACTAATTCGTCTTCTTTAAGATTGGTACAAGAAGCATTCAAAACTGCCTTGTAATCATTCTGCGAAATTCGTCCAACTCCACCATCATTATAGGAACTTACCGTGATCCCACCAATTCGCAAAGCACCAAATGAAATATCAGTGTATTGATTTTTTAGCTTTACAAATACTTTATTTCCTGGCCTATAGTCTACATAGAGATTCGTAGCATCTACCGGAACGCTAAAACCAATAGCAGGATTTGTGGGGATAGCCAAAGTTTGAAAGGAAATAGTTTTGAAAAAATTTCCTGCTTCATCACTCGAAACTACGTACGCCTCAATGACATCATCATATTTGTATTGGGCTACGATTGCATTAGCATTGGTGCGTACTTGACTTACCTGCATATTGGTGCGTAAATCTGGTTGGGTACAAGTGATTTTTGGAGCGTCAAGAGTATCACTCGCACAACTGTAAAGTATAAGAAGTAGCAGTAAAAAAAAATAGGTTTTTTGAAATGTAGCTTTCATCTTTTTTTATTTATAAATTAATGTATAGATTCACAAAATAGGTTCTACCGTATCCATAGAAGTATTTATTACCAAATGAAGGAGTGCCACTAGAAAAATCTTGGTTCATTCCTCTAAAATTAGCATTTCGAGATTGCTCATAACCGCCTGATTTATAAGTAACATCAAGCACATTATTAATACTAGCAAAAACCCCTAAATTCTTTCCGTATACGCGCCAAGATTTTCCGCCAACTACGTTCAAAAGCATTAATGGATCAAATTTTTCTTGTTTCAATAACTCTTTTGCTCTCTCCTCTGTTGCTTCTGGAAAGTTGAAACCAGAAGCTGGATTTTTGTAGAATATTTTAGTTCTAGAAATCGCTGCTATATCAATATACGTATTAGTGAGATAATTTATGTTTGTACTCAGCCACCAATATTTTGGATCTCTATATTCTAAACCAAATGAATAAGCTCGCTGTGGCATTCCGGCTTGTTTGTAATTTCTAAGGGAAGCTGTTCCAAAATCAAAAAGCGGATTTGTATTTTCTAAAGAGGCTTTGGCGTCATTAATCAAAGTAACATTGGGATTACTGGCATAAGTATACTCTCCAAAACCGGCAGAAAAAGTAGTCTTGAAAGTAGCGCTTAATTGGTATTCTAAACTTAATTCGGCACCAATATTTTTCTTGCTTAATTGAGTTAATGTTTGGCTTACAAAAGCATCCGTGTTTAAATATCCCGCACCATTATCAAAAATTCCTTCGGCATAAAAAAAGGAAATTTGAGTACTATTTTTTATTAAAGAATAGTAGGTTGTTAATCTCCCTTTTAATTTTGGTGATCGATATACATAACTTATATCAGCACTATTTATATTCTCACTTTCTAAGTCATTGACTACCGAATTATTCAAACGAGAATTTGCAAAAGTATTTCGTAATGAAGGTGCTTTGGTCATATGTGCCGTATTGAAAGCAAGCAATTGTTTGCCAGAAATTTTAAAGTTCAATCCGCCTTTAAAACCAAAATCTTCAAAGGTTACTTTTTCACTTTTCCCAAAAGAATTAGTTTCATAAATTCCGTTTTTATATAAACCTTCTCTTTGATAATCTCTAACAGAAAATTGTTGGGCTAGATAAAAATCGACTTTGTTATAGGTAAATTTAAATTGAGTAAAAGCTTCGATTACAGTAGCCAAATAATTAAAATTGTATCCGTAAGTATCACCAACTACTACTTGCCTGTCCGGATTATTAAGATCCGATTGAGATTGTGTCCCTTTATAAAAAGGATCTATGTCATCAAAATACAATCCACCCATTAAGTCTAATAAATGCTGAGAATAATGCGATTTTAATTTTTTGAATGAAGCTCCGGCATTCAGAAATATATTGTCAGAGAGTTGCGAACTCAAATTAGTGTTTAGTGCAAGGGTTTGGTCTTCTACTCGATCTTCGTATAAAACATATTTACTTTTTTTAGGTTCATACCCTGATATAATGCCATTAGAATCTAGAATAGGATTTTGATTGGCTTTATATATTGCATTCCAATCCATTTGTGAATGAGCTAAAAATAATGATTTACTTTTCTCGGCATTTTCATAATCTGGTATAAAAGCACCAGAAAATTCTCCGTTATCTTTTGCATATAAAGAACTAAAATAACTAGGCATTTTTTTGTAGTAAGATGGATCTGGACTATCCGCATTTTGATAATCAATGTTACTATTTCCTATTTTTCCAAACTGGTAGGTTGCACTAGAATTTAAGTTCGTTTTATCATTAATTTTAAAATAATGATTGAGCATAATTGTGGGCATTTCAATGGTTTTTACACGAGCATTTCGTTTTTTACCGTCTTGATAACCCCAATAGGAATTGTATTTCACATTAGTTAACGCTGTCACTTCTGCAGTATTAGGAGAGTTTTTAGCTCTTGTGTTGGGCGTATAGATTGCAGTTAAATTCAAAGAATGATTCTGCCCCAATTTCTTTTCAATGCTTATAAAAAAAGAATTAGCATCATAATTCGTTCCTTCAAAATAGCCTTCTTGTGCCCAGCGTTTTCCTGCCGAAATAACAAAAGCCCAACCATTAGCATACATTCCAGAAGCATAAGTGGCCATAGTACGCCAACTGTAATTGGTATTAGTTCCTGAAAAAGTGATTCGGGAGCCAGGTCTGTATATTGAAGCGCGAGTATTTATTTGTTGTGTTCCTAAAATTCCTCCAAAAGCATAATCAGAAGGAGCCGTTCCTAATGTAAATTCTTGATTACGCAAGGCATCATTTAATCCGCCCCACTCTCCCCATTGTGGTCTACCATCATATATTTTATTCATGGAAACGCCATTGATCATCAAGGTAGAATATTCACTATCTAATCCACGAACTCTAAAACGAGCTTGTCCCCAATTGAAAGCGGCTGCTTGCAAAAAAGCATCTCTTGAGGATTGCAAAAGTCCCGATGTACTCTCAGAACTACTATTTTCATCAATGAAATCACTTTCTAAAAGTGTAATGATACTGCTTTGTTGTTCTAAGGTCTGATCTTCTTCTAATGCTATAATTCCTAAATCTAACTTATCTCCTTGGTTCATTTCTATTGGATACAAAGCATCTTTGAATCCTTGACTTCGAACAAGGATCAATAAATGACCCGAAGGAACGTCATCAAAACTAAATTGGCCATCCGTCTTAGTAAGTTGCATCAAATTCGTATTCTGGATACTAACTACTACGAAACTCAATGGTTTTTGAGTTTTAGATTCGATAACTTTTCCAAAAAAACTATTGCTATTTTGTGCACTTGAAAACCAAAATTGCATTATAAAGACAATCGTAAAGTAAAATTTATTCATAGTATCAAAATGGTATTAATGAGTACGTTTAGATAAATGCCAATAAAAAAGATTACGTATTTGCAACAAAAAGTTCAACCCATAAAATAGAATTACAGGTTGAACTAAAAGTTTAGTGGTATTTTTTTTTGAAAGAAAACAACACTAAATAATTAAAAATGTGATTTGGAAAAGTGGCAAAAGCCTTCTATATACTATTGCTGAAAAATGTGGTATTTAAATTCAGCACTTAATAGATTCAATTGAAAGAATAATAAGGTTAAATATAATAATAAAAACTATAACTTATTGATTTACAATAAAATTATTTTTTACGAATATCTAATATGATGTTTTTACATTTGATTTTAAAACAAAAAGAAGTACAATCCCACAATACTTTTGGAGCGAACAATATGGATTTTATAAAATAGAATCATGTTCGTTGAATAAAATTATTCTATTGCTTCTATTTTAGAAACCATAAATGCGATTAGAACTCCAAAAACACCGATGAATGCGAATGAAAATCGCAGGTTAGATAATTCAGCTATGTAGCCAATAATAGGTGGTCCTAGTAAAAAACCTAGGAAACTAACGCTCGAAACGGTAGTTAAAGCAATACTTGGAGAAACATTTGGATTTTTTCCAGCAAGGCTATAAACCGTCGGCACAATCGTGGAAACTCCGAGTCCGACTAACATAAAGGCAAGAGTTGCAGGAATGATAAACGGAAAAAACACCGCTATAAAAAGTCCAGTCGAAATCATTATTCCACTGATTTTTAGCACATTTTTTCTTCCAAATTTACGAATTAAGCTGTCTCCAAGGAATCGTCCTCCAGCCATCATGATCATAAATGAAATGTACCCTAAAATTACTAATGGTCCCGGCGCCTTGACGACATCTTTGAAATAAACGCCACTCCAGTCAAACATAACGCCTTCGCTGGCCATGCTACAAAACCCAATTATTCCCAACCAAATTAAAGCAGAATCTGGTTTTGAAAACATTTTTTTCTTTTTGACTTTGATGGTTTCTTTGGCTTTTATTAAAAATTTAAAATTGAAAGCCATCATTAAAAATACTACTCCACCCACAATCAGAAAGTGAATGTATGGAGTTAAATCGAAGGCAAGCATTACTAATCCTACTAAGGCACCCATGAATCCTGCAAAACTCCACATACCGTGAAAAGAGGACATAATAGTTTTTTTGAAAAGTACTTCGGTATAAACGCCTTGAGTGTTTACAGCAATATTAGAGAGATTCCCGAAAATCCCAAATACGAATAATGCCGCTGATAATTGCCAAGCGTTGTTTGCCAAACCTATATTTGTTAAGCTAAAAACGTAAAATAACAATGAAAACACTAACATGCGATGACTCCCAAAACGACTCACTAATTTTCCAGAAAATGGCATAATTATTAATTGTCCAAATGGAAGCGCAAATAAAATGGTGCCTAAATCTCCTTCACTGAGTTGCAAAGTTGTTTTGATGTCTGGAATTCTACTCGCCCAAGTAGCAAAGCACAAACCCATTCCAAAATAAAACATAGAAACTGCCCAACGAATTCGGTTTAAGTACGAAATCTTAATGTCTCTATATTGCTTTTTGAACTTTGCTTTTGTTTTTGACTTTCCTAAGAAGTTTAAATCTATCAAACTGATTTTTTTTTAAATTTTAATTGGCAAAAATACGACAAGCAATTGGCAATTCAATCAAAACTAACGAGCCTAAAAAATTTACAACGTTATTGTTTATAAAATTAAAGGCTTGATCTTGATTAATGCATAACTAAAGATTTTTAAAAACTTTAAAACTGGAGAAATAATATTTGATTAAATACACCTACAAGGTTTTTAAAACCTTGCAGGATAATAGTCATAGACAAAAATTTATTTCACCAAAAATTTCCACAATTTATTTCGTGTAAAACACTATAAATCAACCACTTTTTTCTGAGAACTACTTTGAATAGAAGCTTCGATAATTTGCATTACATGAACGCCATCTTTTGCAGTTACTGGCTCTAAACTATTATTTATGATCGAATTATAAACACCATCAAAAAAAGTATAATAATTTCCTTCAAGTGTAGAGATACTTTTTTTTACAATTTCACCATTGATCTCCGTGTGTAATAACCCTTCTTTTTCAAGTGGTTCAGTTCCCCAAGTAGTTAGATTTGGTTTTTTTCCTAATTTTAATTCGTCTTCTTGAATATCGCCCCGATGTTTTAAGAATGAACCCTTTTTTCCGTGAATAACATACGCTGGATTTGCTTCTCGAACAAAAAATCCTGCTTTTAAACGGACCCTAAAAGCAGCATAATACATTACAATATCAATATAATCATCTACTAAGGAATGTTCCCGAGTAATACGAATATCAGCAAAAACGGAATTTGGTAAACCAAACAAGTACAAAGCTTGATCTATAATATGAGGACCGAAATCCTTCAAGATTCCCGATCCAGAATTAACAGTTTCTTTATGCCGTTTCGGACTCAGCGACGGATTGTATCTGTCAAAATGAAATTCAGCTTCTACAATTTCGCCAAGAACCTCATCAGAAATAATTTTCTGTACAGTTTTAAAATCGCTATCCCATCTTCTATTTTGAAAAACGGCTAATTTTAGTCCTTTTTCTTTGGCTAAAGCCGATAATTCCTGAGCTTGAGCAACGGTTGTAGTAAATGCTTTTTCGACAATCGCGTGTTTGCCTGCGAGTAAAACTTTTTTAGCATAATCGTAATGCGTTTCAACGGGCGTGTTCACGACAACTAAATCAACATCGTCTTCCAGAAGTTCTTCTATTGTAGCATAGCTTTTTACTTCAGGAAAATCGTGATTTATTAATTTTTTACTTCTTTCCCAAGAACCAATAAGTTCAAAACCAGCATGGAAACTTAGAAAAGGAGCATGAAATACTTTTCCAGACATTCCGTAAGAAAGTAAGGCTGTTTTTATTTTTTGCATAATAAAATAGTAGAATATTTATTTGAAAAAAGTAAAACACGAATTTAACAAGCTTGGACTAAATTAATTAGTGCAAATTCGTGAAATTCGTGTTTATGTAGCCAAGTTAGATTTTAGCTCTTTCGTATTGTTTTGGCCATTGCACATCAGCCTCTAAATCATTAGCGAATGTTAATCCTAAATTAGGATTTCTAAGCGATTCTCTAGCAAACAAAACTAAATCTGCTTTTCCAGAAGCCACGATTTCCTCTGCTTGAGTAGCATCGGTAATTAAACCTACTGCTCCTGTTAATATTCCAGATTCCTTTTTTATACTTTCGGCAAAAGGAACTTGGTAACCTGCACACAATTTGATTTGTTGGTGTGAAACTGCTCCTCCTGAAGAAACGTCAATTAAATCGACACCTTTTTCTTTTAATATTTTAGAAAGCTGAATTGATTCTTCAAGATTCCATCCGCCTTCAGCCCAATCTGTTGCTGATATTCTAATGAACAAAGGCAAGTTTTCCGGCCATTCTGATTGTACTGCCGCAACTACTTCAAGGGTTAATCTTATTCTATTTTCAAAACTTCCACCATATTCATCGGTGCGAAGATTAGATAAAGGCGACATAAACTGATGTAACAAATAACCGTGAGCTCCATGAATTTCGAGTACTTGATAACCTGCTTCAAGAGCTCTTTTAGTCGCTGATTTAAAATCTGAAATCACTTTTTGAATTCCATTTTTATCCAATGCTATAGGTGCTGTTTCATTGTCATGGTAAGCAATAGCACTTGGCGCAACGGTTTCCCAACCACCATTATCATTAGCTACTTTTCTACCACCGTTCCATGGGGAAGCAGCACTTGCTTTTCGTCCGGCATGTGCCAATTGAATTCCGGGAACTGAATTCTGACTTATAATAAATTGGGTGATTTGTTTTAGTTTTTCAATTTGTTCGTTTTTCCAAAGCCCTAAATCTTCAGGTGAAATTCTACCTTCTGGAGAAACAGAAGTGGCTTCTTGAATAATTAAGCCTGCACCACCACTGGCACGACTGCCTAAATGAACCAAATGCCAATCATTGGCAAAACCATCAGTTGCTGAATATTGGCACATCGGAGAAATGGCGATTCTATTTTTGAGTGTGATACTTTTTATCGAAAGAGGAGAAAATAATTTTGAAGACATCATGATGTTTTTAAAATGAAGTTAAGACGAAAAATTTGTTTAGAAAAGTAAAGTTACGCGACTACCCTGAAACACTATATTCATTTTATAATAATTAACAAAGTTTTAAAACGTTATGGAATAATTATTGTAAATTAAACAAATAGAAAACCTTACTTTTGTGAGTTAAAAAAGAACTAAAATTAAAAAATGGACATATTTATAAAGCTTTCTCAATTTTTATTGAGCTTATCATTACTGATTATACTTCACGAATTAGGACACTTCATTCCTGCAAAATTATTCAAAACCAGAGTCGAAAAATTTTACTTGTTTTTTGATGTTAAATATTCCCTTCTAAAAAAGAAGATTGGCGAAACCGAATACGGAATCGGTTGGTTGCCTCTTGGTGGTTATGTAAAAATTTCTGGAATGATAGACGAAAGTATGGACAAGGAGCAAATGGCATTGCCACCTCAACCTTGGGAATTTCGCTCTAAACCAGCTTGGCAACGTTTGATAATTATGTTAGGTGGAGTTACGGTAAACTTTATTTTAGCATTCATCATTTATATCGGAATGGCATTTGCTTATGGCGATACTTATATCGCTACTTCGGATATGAAAGATGGATTGTTGATTGAAAATAAAGCTATGATGAATATTGGTTTTAAAACTGGCGATAAAATCTTGGCAGCTGATGGCGTGAAAATACCAAAATTTGACAATGACATTACCATGAAAGTTATTATGGCAAAACAAGTCTTAATAGAAAGAAATGGAGTAGAACAAACTATAAAAATACCAAGTGATTTTGTAGATCAATTGTCAAAACATGAAAAAGGTCCGTTGATGAGCATCAGAATGCCATTTGTAGTAGCAGCAATTTCAGAAGATTCAAAAAACACAGCTTTACAACCAAAAGATGTTGTATTAACCTTAAACGGACAACAAGCAAAATATTATGATCAAGCAAAAGCAATACTGGAGAGCAATAAAAACAAAACAATTCCAGCGACTGTATTAAGAGATCAAAAAGAAATTGAAGTTCCTGTTATTGTATCTAATGATGGTAAATTAGGAATTGGTGTTGGAGGATTAAGTATGAGTAATCTTGAAAAATTGGGTTACTATAAAGTCAGCAAACAAGAATTTGGTCTTTTAGAGGCAATTCCTGTTGGAATTACAAAAGGGAAAGATCAATTAGTAGGTTACGGAAAACAATTAAAAATGATTTTTAGTCCAAGTACCGGTGCATACAAACAAGTAGGTGGTTTCAAAGCCATATTTGATATTTTTCCTAATACTTGGAGCTGGGAAACGTTCTGGAATATCACCGCTTTATTATCAATAATGCTTGGTGTAATGAACTTATTACCTATTCCAGCCCTAGATGGTGGTCATGTTATGTTTTTATTATACGAAATTGTTAGCGGTAAAAAACCGAGTGACAAATTCTTAGAGAATGCGCAATTAGTTGGTTTTGTTTTACTTATAACTCTATTACTATTCGCAAACGGAAACGATATTTATAAAGCAATCGTCGGCAGATAAAAAAAATAAAAAAAAGTTGGTTTTTTATTTGCACAAACCAAATGATAGCCTATCTTTGCACCGCTTTAAAGATGTAACGCAAGTTGATTTTTACTGCTCAGTTTCCTTCTTAGCTCAGTTGGTTAGAGCATCTGACTGTTAATCAGAGGGTCCTTGGTTCGAGCCCAAGAGAGGGAGCTTTTATAAAAAGACTATCAGAAATGATAGTCTTTTTTTTGCACTAAAGTGAAGTGGAATAGTGCTTCACAGCGTTAAATTGAAAATAGGGCATTTTTGTCATTTGTAAGCTTACAAGTTATTTTAGTGAAAAAAGGTTCCCATGGAGGTTCCTATCTAAAATCTCGAGGTTCCCATTTTAAATTCCGAATTGTTATGCCAATTGTTTAACTCAAAATTAATTGGAAACATGCACCAAGAAAAAACTACAATTCTATTTGTAATTAGTCCAACCAAAGTCAATCAAAAAGGATTATGTCCTCTTAATTGCAGAATTACTCTTAACAAGGAGCGAAAACAATTCTCTACTGGACTATTCGTAAACCCAAACTACTGGGAAAACAAACTTCAAAAGGTCAACAGTCAAGATGTCAACCACAAATTCATTAATGCTCAAATAGAGCAAATTCAGATCAAGATAAATAACATTGCCTTAGTATTCCAACTTCAAGGCGGAAATTGCACTCTTGATAACATCTTTAATAAATACATCGGTATAGAAATTAAGAAAAAGGAATATGTTCTTTCCTACTACAAACAGTATTTAGCAAAAATCAAAAAACTAGTAGGTTTAGAAATAAAAGACAACACCTATAAAAAATTCGTCTATGTTGGAAACCATTTGGAAGCATTCTTAAAATGGAAATTTAAAAAAACTGATTTCCCACTAGAAGAATTGAGTCTGCAGTTTCTAGATGATTTTGACTACTATTTAAAAACCGAGAAGAAGCAAGAGCAAATTACCATCAACAAAACTATTCAAAGACTTAGAACACCTATAAAACAAGCTATTTCAGAAGGCTATTTAGATAGAGATCCATTTATACTTCACAAGTCTAAAACAGTACGTAAAACCGTAATATTCCTTTCTACAGAAGAACTCAAAACCCTAGAGAAAGCAGTTTTACAACAAAAGCGACTAAGCACCATTCAAGACTTATTTATTTTCTGCTGTTACACAGGACTCGCCTATAATGAAATGGCGAATCTTGAGAAGCAGAACATTCAGATAGGATTTGATGACATGAACTGGATTCAAATGAAGCGTGAAAAAACGCAAAGACAAATCTCAATTCCTTTACTTCCAAAAGCACAAGAAATTATTGAAAAATATTCTGATTTAAATAATCGAGTATTTCCATCCATTAGCAATCAAAAATTTAATTCTTATCTCAAAGAAATTTCAGCAATTATAGGAATTGAAAAAAAATTAACACACCACATTGCTAGGAAAACATTTGCCTCTACTGTATTACTGTATAATGATGTTCCAATGGAAATCGTATCAGAACTATTGGGTCATTCTAACATGGTTATTACACAAGAAAGTTATGGGAAGGTAGTGCAAAAGAAAGTTAGTGAGGAAATGAAAAAATTGAAATTAAGAATCAGCATAGCCTCAAAATCTTAGCCTCAAATCACTAAAAGTGGGTATTGTTTCAATAAAACTAAATACCTTCTTTTACAAATGTTTAAATAAAAGTAAATTTAAAAAATTATCTATTTAAGAACAACCGTAAAAATTGTGACAAACCATCAATTAAGTTTTTAACTAAAAATCATTCGGTTTCATTAAAAAAAATAATTCAGAAATGTCGATCCTTAACGGTATAGAGGCAGTATAATGAATTCCAATAGAGGTGCTAATAACACCTCTTTACATTCTGCTTATTTGAAATGTTTCAAAACCTAGTTTATTTACAAGTTATTCTTGAGTAAAACTTCTTGTTAAATGAAGCTCTTGAAGTTTGCCACCAAAGCTAACTAACACTATTATTTTTTGTAATTATCCAGGAGCTAAAAGTCGAGGAATTAAGATCGCACTTATTATGAGTATGTAACTACTTTCGAAACATAGGATCACAACAGGGTTGCTGAAAACTGAATAGAGTAAGCCAAACAACAAAATATTATGAAAATGAAAAAATTTTTATTCTTAGTTATTATTACATTAACTATTATTTCCTGTAAAGAAAATAACAGATCGAATCTGATTACTAACTCAAACAAAATCAACTTTAAAGATTTGGATTCAATCAAACAAAAGCAAAAAAATGAGATTGAATTATATTTAAAAAAATGCAATTATGAATTTTTAAGTGATCAGTCAGCGGGGTTTCAGTGGAAGTCTAAACATAGTGAAGACGTCATCCAGTTTAGTGGTAAAGGAGTTTTTGTTGTAGCAACTTATAATTTAAAAACCTTCAAAGATTATGTGAAGGATTTAAAAATATCAGATTATCAGTATTTAGGCAAAAACCTAAAAAACAATGTAGAAATGGAAACATACACCAAAAATAAAGAAACCATATATTTAGTTACTTCAATAAACCCTGACAATGGAAAAAAAATATACAGTCTTACGTTTCTCTAGCAAAAATTTTAAAAACAAAATAATTATGGATAAATCATATCTATTACTTCTTACTCTTATTTTCCTCCCTTTTTATTCCTTTGCACAATCAGATATTAATATCAAAGCAAATGAAGGTGCTGCTTTTATCTGCAACTGTACAAATATTTCACTTATTAAAAATGACGTTGATGTAGTTAAACTTGTCGAAATATACAACTCATATAAACCTAATAAAGTTTTATCAAAAAAATATCATTCAGATGTCAAAAGAATTAGCAGGCAATTAGATTCGAAATATTCCTTAATTGAAAAAGATATTTTTACATGTAGAGATCAATTTAAAGTGAATTACAAAGCGTATTTCACTAAGGACTTTTTGAATAAATTAGAAGTTGAATTAAATAATAATCCATATTCAAATGGACCTAAAACGATTAAAGATTTAGCATAAAATTTATAAAATCAATAAACGATAAAGCTTAAGGATATTTTGTATTTGCAATCTTTTGAACTGTATTCGCTGGATTGTCAGGCATAGTAAATTGAGAAGTCTATGCAGAAGGAATTTCGAAAGAAGCAAATGAAACAGTAAAGCTTGTTCTGTTTTTTATTAAGGTGCAGTAATTTTTTCTGTGATAAGGCTTGCAGAACAATCAATAATTTAAATTATGAATTTCATACGAATAATTACGTTGAAATTAGTGAAGGATACGTCCCAAAAAATATTTAAAAAGTTGATCATCACAAGATAATCGAAACAAATAGTGCTCGCAATTTCATCCCAAACGTTTAACTCAGCACAAGTTGATTTCATATTGCAAATTAGAATGTGAAACTTTTAAATTTCACTTCAATAAAAATAAAGTCCTTATTCATGTTTAATATTCATCATCTGTTAGCTCATTATAAAGGTGTGGAATCAATGATCTTTATCAAAACTAATTCTATATAAATTATGACACTTATAAAAGAAATCAATTCTTCCGATAAGTGTGAAACTAGCTTTAATACACCTAAAAACAATGACTTAAACGCAGAAATTAGTTTTTCCTTTTTTTTAACGACATTGATTATAGACAAGAATGATATCTATATTAGGTGCTAAAATATATTAGGTGGGCAGTTACAATTCTAAGTAACACATTTATTGTTTCAGTATTTAAAAGAAATTATAATTGTATCGAAAAAGACTAACTACAGGACAAATTAATTAAACGCTGAAATTTTGATTAAAATCAAAATTAGTTTCTACTTAAACTTTAAAACTTCAAAAAATAATTAATTAAAATTAACTAAATATGCTGGAATCTATCGGAATAATGTCAATATTTATTATTGTTATTTATGCTCTTATTAATATTTCTGAAAGAAGTAAAAGTAAAGATGTCGAAAGACAAAATATGATTAAAAATAGCACAACCTGTAAAAATCTAATTTTCAATTATGAAATATCTGTCAAAAAAGGTAAACCCATTTTAACCAAAGAACAACTTGAAAAAAAAATTAGTGAAATTTTGAAAGACAAAGATGAGAAGATTGTTATTGCAGAAAATATCTGTTCTAAAGAAAAACGGGCTTTAGAAATTGAACAAAATAAAAGAAACAAGAGAAAAATAGGATATAAATATCAAGATTATATTTTTTACATATTCGATGACAACAGAGAATTAAGCAGAGTAGAATTACTGGATGGTATTGCGGAACAATTAAAAATTACCTCAATTGGTGAGGATATAAAAATTTTAGAAATATGGCAGTTTAATAATTTAATTAATAAGTGTCATTGGAATGAGAATAAGTATGAAATCGGAGACGTTTTAACGGACGATTATTATAAAATTGATGTCGAAGATATAACTTGGAAAGATTGGTTAAAAAACAAAAACATACAATTGAAGCCACAAAGTCCAGAGTATATTAAATTTATTTCCTAAAACATAAGGGTAACGCAATATCTTATAAAAATTAGAGATATCATATATTCTCAATTTTTTTTAATTTTTTTTAATCCTTGAATGTGCTTACTAACCCAACATCATCCCCGGACTCTTTTCAAATTTTGGGATATACCCGAGGGTTGAAGAGTTGAATTGATTTTCTAAACTATTTCAATCCTTGGAAATTACCCATAATGTTTAATCTTAATAAATAAAAAACTATGGTTCAAGTTATTGGTTATCAGTTAGTAGAAAAAGAAGGTCGTGAAGATTTCTTATTGTTAGTATTACAGGGTGGAATTGAAGCTGTAAAAAGTGAAACAACAGGTAAAATGTATTTTACTGCAAGAACTGTGAAAGTTCCTGCAACATTTGACGAGGACACTTGTAAAAGTATCGTTGGTAGTCAGTTTGAAGGAACAATTATAAAGATTCCATGTGATTCTTATGAATATACCATCAAAGAGACAGGAGAAATAATTAAACTAAAGCATCGCTACGAATATGTAACAGATGTTGATGCGGTAATTCAAGAACAAGTAATAAATGGTGAATTAGTTCACTAAATAAATCAAACAATATAACTAAAAGGTCTTCCAAATGGGAGGCCTTTTTTTGTGACTTCTTTTTAGGAGTTCTAAAAACAAACTTAAAAACATAAAATTATGAAATTACATAAAGCAGAAAGACATCAAGTAAAATTAAGAATTGGACTTTCAGGTCCTTCAGGATTTGGAAAAACTTATTCAGCTCTGTTACTAGCGTATGGAATAACAAATGATTGGAGCAAAATTGCTGTTATAGACACAGAAAACAAATCGGCAAGTTTATATTCTCATTTGGGAGATTTTAATGTATTGTCTCTAGAAGAACCATTTGCTCCAGAACGCTATAACAAAGCAATTAAGCTCTGTGAGGATTCAGGTATGGAAATCATTATAGTAGACAGTATAAGTCACGAATGGCAAGGTAAAGGAGGCTGTTTGGAACTTCATGAACAATTAGGCGGTCGATTTCAAGATTGGTCTCGTATAACTCCTAGACATAATAGCTTTATTGATGCAATCATTCAAAGTAGTTGCCATATTATCACAACTTCTAGAAGAAAGGTAGATTATAGTCTAGATAAAGATGGTAATGGAAAAACTAAAGTAATGAAATTAGGAACTAAAGAAATTACTCGTGAGGGTTTTGAGTATGAGCTTACAGTGAATTTTGAACTTCTGAATGACAATCATTTAGTATCAGCATCAAAGGATAGAACTGGTTTGTTTTCTGGAAAACCAGAATTTATTATTAATTCAACTACAGGACAAAAGCTAATTAGTTGGTGCAATCAAGGCGTTTCAATTGATAGTATTATACAAGAGATAAACACATGTAATTCTCAAGAAGAATTAAAGTTAATCTATGCTAAATATCCAAATCTTAGCTCTGAGTTGTACCCTATAATAGTTACAAGAAAAGAAATCCTAGATACATTATCTAACCAATTAATCAGCAATAATGAAATTATTAAAAATTTAAAAACAGATAAACATGAATTTAGTATCAAATAACATAGAACATCAAATTATTGATGAAAACGAAATTATCCAGTTTCCTAGAAGAAATTTTATTGAGGCTAACACTATCGAAGTATCCTTAGAACACCTAAAAAATGATTGCGTTGTTCCAGTGTTTGCAAAAGACAACGAGTGCACAATAAGCCATTATGAGTTCATTAATAATACTAAAGAAGTTGTTGAACGAATTCTTGATTACAGAAGTGATTTAAAGCCCGACATAAGAGTTTCTCACGTAATTAAGGGAAGAATTCCAACTGCTCTTTTAAAACCTGCAAAAGACTTATTAGATGACGAAAAAACCATCTATTATGAGCGTATGGCTTTTGCAATTGAAATTCCAGAAATAAGTGAAATAATTAACGGCAATAAGTTGAATTTGGTAATAGGAGGTGTGAGATCTTACAATCAAGAGAATCTTTATAGCAGGAAGTCAATGGAAAGGTTTAAAATATTTATTGGTTTTCAGAATACGGTATGTACTAATCTATGCGTTTCATCAGATGGATTAATTCAAGATTTAAGAGTAAGTTCAGTTTTAGAATTAAAAGCAAAAGTTTATGAACTAATCACAAATTACAAAAGGAAAAACCATCTTATTCAGTTGGAACAAATGTTTAATTTTTATTTCACAGAGATTCAATTTGCTCATTTGATTGGAAAAATGAAGTTGTTTACATATCTCAATAAGGAGGAAAAACAAAACCTGTTTCCTTTAGCAATAAGTGATAGTCAACTAAATATGGTTGTTAAAAATTATCATTTAGATCCTTATTTCTCTAAAGCAGAAAACAACACCATTAATTTTTGGAATGTCTACAATCTCTTTACCGAAGCTAACAAAAGTACTTACATAGACACTAATCTCGAAAGAAATTTAAATGCGTACGAGTTTATCAATTACTTGATAAAATACATGAAAAGTGAGCAACCAAACTACTTTCTCTATTAATATAACATAGCTTTTATGTGTATTTAATGAGACAGTTAGTCATCTAAAAAAGATATAATTAATACTAAAAAATGACAAAAAAAGATCTGGCAGACTTATTAAAATACAGCTCTCCTCGTGAAATCTATGTAATAACGCATTATAATGTTCTAAAAAGAATATTTTGTCCATTTCAAGTACAGGTTTTGCAAAAAATTGGAGAGCTTAATACAGGACAAATTGTATTTGTAGATGAAGTTAAAGCCACCTTAGAATTAAAAACTGTATATATAATAAAAAACCAAGCTTATTACTATTATCACTTTGACATAATTGTATAGAGTAAGCAAGCAGTTATGCTGTATTTGGTATAACCAAACTTTTGAGACGGTTCTGCTATATCAAAAAACCACTGAAAAAGTTAGCATTGCTAGCGGATGATTGTACATAACTTGTGCTTTCATCCGTTTTTTCTAAATTTACTGAAAATTAAAAACTTATTTAACTATTTATATCAAAATAGTTGCTAATATATTAGGAATTGTCATAATTATTACTTATATTTGCATTAATATTACAATTTTGACTTTTAAGTGTGTCAAAATATTATAAAAATTTCAAAAAAATCTACAAAAAAATTATCATTTAATATATCCTCTTGATAGCGTAGTCTGACTCAACAGACTCCTTTGATTATCTAAAATCAAGAGAACAGGCATATTGTAATTTAAATTATTTACGAATTTAAATTATTAAAATGAAGAAACTTTACTATTCTAGTTCTAATCAATCCTATCACCATCCTACTACCCTCAATTATGTTACTACAAGTCCAGAAGTAGTTAAACCAACTAAAATCGTAGCAAATACGATGGCTAACAACGATTTTAACGCTGAAAATTTAGACCAATTTTGTGACACATATCCGCTATTTTTTCAAAATGCTACAACAATCAGTATTCCTCAAAATATCAAACGTCATATTGAGAGAGAAGTTCCGAAAAGATTTTTAAACAAGATAGACAAAAACAGAAAGTATGCTGTTGAAAATTGCTTGCTATTCATTAGTAATTTAACGTCAACTATCTTCTTTGAAGACAAATGGAAATCACTATCATCAAAAATATTAGTTGAACAATTCAAAAAAGGCAACGACAATACAATTACCTATACCCATGTTGTCGAAGCATTAAAGTATGAGTCAATCACGACTGATTCAATTATACAAACTAAGAAAAATAAGCAAGGTAACGACACTTATCAAGAAGGAATAACTTGTAAATCATACTCATTTACAGACACCTTTTATAGCAACAACTTAGTAAAATATACAATTACAAATCCTGAAATTATTGCTAAAAGAAACAAATTCATTTACAGTCAAATCGCTAGAGCCGCTGATAATGTAATAGCAACTAATTTATTAAAGTTGTACCCAAGAATAGAGCTTCCTACTGAAAATGAGTTAAAAGCTGAGGCAAATCGATTAATTAGAGAAAAGCACAGAACTAAAAAAGGAAAATTTCTTACGAAGTTAAACAATCACTCCAAAGATTATTTTAAAGACGCCTCTCAAAGAAGTTATGTAGAAGAAAATATTAAAGCATTTAAATTTTATACGGATATAAGCTATATGATTCCCTCAATAGGTGATGCTAAATCCGGTGGAAGAGTTGTTGATAGTTTCATACTTATTCCAGGTTGGATTAGAAAACGAATTAAAATAGATGGAGAATCTATTGTTGAAGTTGATTTCAAAGCCTTACATCCAAATATTGCGATGTCTTTATATCAAGGTTCAAAAAGATATTTAACGCATCAACAAGTTGCTGAGGAAAGCGGAATCGACTTAAAAGATGTGAAAATTCAACACTTATCATTTTTTAACAAACAAGTGCGGGATATGAAAAAAAGTCCACTTTATAATTATTATCACAAATCAGAACCTTTATTACTTAAAAATATTGAAGAAGAGAAAAGGAGTAGTGAATTCAAGCATAAAATTACTTCTATGAAAATGTTTGGAAAAGAGGTGGCTATTATGACAGAATGTATTATAAGATTAAATGGAATTGGAATTTATGTTGGGTACGTTTATGACGCTTTGTTTTGTAAAGAAAGTGAGAGAGAAATAGTGCAAAAAATAATGAATGAGGTTGCAATAGAATTAGCGGTTTATACAATAGCAGATTAATAATTAAATGAAAGAGAAGATGAACATGGAAAACAAAAATTACATCATTTACAAAGCACAGAACACGTTAACAGGAGAATGTTACATTGGTGCAACAACAAAATCTATTGAAGAGCGAAAACAAGATCATTTGCAAAAGGCAAATTCAGGTCACGGACAGAAATTTCATGATGCTATTTCCTCAACTGGAGCTACTAATTTCACTTGGGAGCAACTCGATACAGCCTCAGACCCGAACGAATTAGCTGAAAAGGAAACTAAGTATATTTATGATTTTAAAGCGCAAGAGGATGGTTATAATAGCGATTCTGGCGGAGGTTTTCAAAAGATAGTGTTTCAATACGATGAAGATGGAATTCTAATTGAAACTTATAATAGTTTAACTGAAATTAAAGAAATATTAGGAATAGACAAACAGCGAATTTCAAGTGCTTGTTTAAATTCCACGATGTATGATGGTAGTTTCTGGTCTTATAGACAATTGGAAAAGATAACCCCAAAGACTGATCTACGAGTAAAAGCTGTAAATCAATATTCTTTTAATCAAGAAATTATTGAAAGTTTTAATTCAGCATCTGAGGCTTCGAGGAAGACAGGAATAAGCAAAACCTGCATAACTCGATGTTGCCGAGGTGAACGAGAACAATCAGCAGGTTTTATTTGGAAATATATATAACATTAAGGGCGGTGTAAAAACCGCCTTTTTTTTATTCATTCTGTTTTTATCTGTATTGATATCAATATGCTAATGAGTAAATAAGTTTAATTAGAAATATTAGGGATGAAAAATAATTGAACAATATCATACATTTATCTACATTCCTTTCAGTAGATTTGTGCACTATCAGATAAAGTCACAAAATTCACAACCCGTAATATTTAATAACCAAGTTCTCGATAAAAATCTAAAATAAATTATTTATTTTGGATGACTTATTTAATAATAAAATTAAAATAATATGATATTAAAAAGTGATGACGAAGAAAAATTGGAACATCCATATTATAAATTAATGGAGCTACAGGAAAATTCACTTAACAAAGAATTGAATTCTTGGTCTCGTGAAGATTTAATTAAATGGCTTAGTTGGAATGATAGAAATGGTGTTTACAAAGACGAAGATTCATTAAGAGAATTTGACAACATCTTAAGCAAAAAAGAAGCAATCAAAATTATAGTGAGACAAATTTCGGAATAATAATTAACTTGAAAATAATTTCAATAATGAATTCAATTACTAAAAACGTAGTCAGCTGCTTTTTTAGATATAGATACAGTAATACTGATTAAAAGTAACCTAACACACAGAATGGAAAAAGGAGAACAAATCCCAAAATTGACCTTAGTGTTAAAGTTCTAAGAAGATAACTAATTAGCATTTTGGACCAAACAACACTCAATATTAAAATAATAAATAATGATCGAATTTTATAACAGATATTTTAAATCAAACTATAAGTCAAAGGTAAATCAACTAATATTTGACATAAAAAGGCTATTAGAGCTTGAAAACATTCTTGTAGTTAATAGCAACTTTATTGTTTTAGATGAAGCTTTTAAAGGAAGTTTAGATATTGAAACTTGGATCGAAATAAATCGCTTATATAATACAATTAGATTAAACGAAGATAAGGTGTCTTCTACTTTGAAAAAGTTTATTAATAAAACTGAAAAAATAAATAAATCAAAATTAAAATGTATTGACACTTTTGCAGGTTGTGGTGGTTTAAGCTTAGGCTTAATGAATGCCGGTTTCAATCCTTCGTTAATAAATGAAATTGAACCTAAATACCTTGAGTCATATTATTTTAATCACAACATTCATTTGAATAATTATCATTGTGGTGACATAAAAGATCTTGCAGAAAATAAAGAACTAATAAAAAGTCATAAAAACATTGATTTAGTTGTTGGTGGTCCACCATGTCAAGGTTTTTCGATGGCAAATAGACAAAGAATTATTGATGACCCAAGAAACAAACTTTATAAAAATTATTTAGATCTACTGTCCAATGTTAGACCTAAATTTTTCATTATGGAAAATGTAAAGGGGATGATGAAAAAATCAAATGAAATTTTAGAAAATTTCTATTCAATTTTAGGAAATGATTATTCTATAGAGATGGTTCTACTAAACGCTAGAGATTATGGTATTCCTCAAAATAGGGAACGTGTTTTTGTAATAGGAAGCAGTATTAATAATGTTAAAGCTCAAGATATAATAAAAGATATTTTGGATCAAAGAGTTAAATCAAAGCCAGTTAAGTTGAAAGATGCCCTTTTTGGCTTGCCTCCATTGGAACCAAAGAGAGATAAAAACACCAAAGGAATTGAAAATGACAAAATTGGCTATAAATTTAGACTGAATGTATACATACAAAACGAATTTGTTCAAGAAATTAATAATAAAAAACATTCAAGTTATTTAGCTAACCACACAAATAGATACAACAACGATCGAGATATAGAGATTTTTGACAAACTACCGCAAGGAGCAAACTCATTGCACGAATCAATAAAAGAAATCATGCCATATACTAGTAGAAATCATATGTTTAAGGACAAATACTTTAAACTTAAAGAAACTGAGGTTTCTAAAACAATGACATCACATATGAAAATGGATTGTAATATGTATATTCACCCCACTCAACCCAGAGGCTTGAGTCCCCGTGAGGCGTCTAGAATTCAAACCTTTCCAGATGATTTTATTTTTATGGGGGCTAATAACACTTGGTATGCTCAAATTGGTAATGCTGTACCAGTAAAATTAGCAGAAGTAATTAGCAAACAAATTGCAAAACACTTAGTAAAGTAATAATGAAAAAAACGTTAAGACATTTAGAGTTGTTTTCCGGAATAGGTGGATTTAGAAAAGCTATAGATTTATATTGCAAGGACAATAATATTACTTCGAATTGCGTCGCGTTTTCTGAAGTAGATAAATATGCAACCTTAACTTATAAGGCCAATTATGACACTGAATCTGAAGTTGAAATTGGTGATATCCAGCTTTTTACTTCAAAAAAAGAAAACATCAAATTACTACCCGATTTCGATTTGCTTTCTGGTGGATTCCCATGTCAAGCTTTTAGCATGATGGGGGAACAAAAAGGGTTTGATGATAATAGAGGTAATCTATTTTATAATATTATTGATATCCTATCCATAAAAAAACCTAAATATGTATTACTAGAAAATGTTAGAAATATCAAAAATCATGACAAAGGCAAAACTTATAAAGAAATAATTCGTTCTCTAGATGAAGACGCAGGTTATCATGTTACTTCGGACGTTTTTAACACCTCCGATTTTGGGTTACCACAAACTAGACGAAGAGTGTTTTTTTTTGCAGTTAGAAAGGATCTAATTAATATTCGTGATGCAATAATTTTAGATAATCAATCAGTAAAAGAGTCTGTAAGCCTCTTGAATGGGTCAACTAGCTTGAAAAAATATAAAAATGTTTTAGATGATTTACTTGAAAAAGAAGTTGAAGAGAAATATTATTTGTCTGAGAAATTAAAACCTACGATTTTATCAAATGGAAGTAAAAACTTTAAATCTAATTCAAAAATAAACCAGCTTATAGCTAGACCATTAACCGCTACTATGGTAAAAATGCATCGAGCTTGTCAAGATAACTACTATTCAGATGAATTCTTAAATCACCCAAACCCAAATAAATATCTTGAAACAGATATTCCTAAAGATGAGGAAGTAAAACATAGGATTAGGAAATTAACTCCTTTAGAGGCTTTAAAACTTCAAGGTTTTGATGAAGATTTTTGCATTAATGCTTCTAGAGCAGGTGTGAGTAATCATCAACTCTATAAACAAGCTGGTAATGCAGTTAGTGTCAATACAGTTTATTCAATTATACATTACTTATTCAATAAAAATTTAATAAAATTATAATGATAAATCAAGTACACAACGATTCTGTAATTGGAATTAAAAAACTAACCTCTTCAGATCTTGGATTTGCTGATAATGGAGTTACTCATATTGGGTTATTTGAAAACACATTAAGTTTTTTGAATATAGGAGACCATTTAACCATATCTTCCCAACTAATTTATCAAAATCAAGTATTTGATTTATTATCATTATTAGATTATATAGAAAAACCAGATGGATCATTTAGAAGTCCAAAAATCAGAAAAGGCTATGAGCATGAATTATTAGTTGGAGATTTAAGAATTGATTCTGTAGTTCGAAAGTTAAGAGATATAGTTGCTGCTAGTCCAAATGAAACTTGGTATTTACTTTGGCTTGGACTCGATACAAACGAACTAGTTTTTCTATTATTCAAAAATGCGTCAGTAGATTTTAATGAAATTTCAAATATTGTTGGAAACATTGATGCTAGGAAACAAATAGGCAATACATCAAATCAATTTGCAAGGCTTGTAACGCATTTAAATAATAAGATTGAGTCAGTAAATATTGAATACTACGAAGAATTAGAAATCGCTTCTCAAACGGGAGAAGAAAGAGTGACAAAGCGAATTATACCTAGAGCTATAGATATAGAAAAAGCAAATGCATTATTTAGAAGCATAGGGTTCAAAGGAGAAGAGCTTCTTTTTAATTATTTTGAACTTCAAAAATTTAATAAAGAAATAACAGATTTTAAATGGATGAACCAAAGTAAGGAAACAGGAATGCCTTATGATTTTGAAATAACTAATTTGGATAATTCCATTGTGTTCTCTGATACTAAGTCTACTAGTTATAAATTTGAGTTACCGATGATATTGAGTTCTGGTGAGTTAAAATTTATTAATGATCATAAAGATCAATATTTAATACATAGATTGTATTCGATTAATGAAAATCCAAAATTGAGAGTTTGTGATAATATTTACACAGTCTCAGATATATTTCTTCCTAATTTTGAAACTCTTAATCAATCACTAAAAAATGAAAGATTACTAGTTAATGGGATAAAATTAGCAGTCCCAACTGATTTACAAGTTTTAAATTTTAATAATGAAATAATTCTTTAAATAAAAAAAGCTACTTCCAAAAGAAAGTAGCTTACCTATAAAATGTAATGTGACTATTTCTTTTTCAAGAATTCATCAACTGCTTCAGGAGCCATAATAGATTCTATGAATGTATACGCACCAGTTTTTGGAGATTTTACCATTTTGATGGCTTTTGACAATCTCTTAGAAGCTGTTTGTAAAGATGCTACGGTTTTCTTTGCCATGATTCAAATGTTTTATATTTTAATAAAATATCAAATTATTTAATTTCTTTGTGAACAGTTACTCTTTTCAAGATTGGATTAAATTTTTTAATCTCTAATCTATCTGGAGTGTTTTTTTTGTTCTTAGTTGTAATGTATCGAGAAGTTCCTGCAACACCAGTTGTTTTGTGCTCAGTACATTCTAAAATTACTTGAATTCTATTACCTTTCTTTGCCATCTTGCTATATAGTTGTTTTGGAAAAGATTATTTAATAAATCCCCCTGCTTGAGCTTTTTTCAAAACTGCTGCAATTCCATTTTTATTAATTGTTTTTACTGTAGATGCTGCTACTCTAAGAGTAATCCATCTATCTTCTTCTGGAAGATAAAAACGCTTTTTCACTAAGTTAACAGAAAATTTTCTCTTAGTTTTGTTCATAGCGTGAGAAACGTTATTTCCTACCATCGCTCTTTTACCTGTAAGGTCGCAAACTCTTGACATTATATATCTTTTATCGTTATTCAAAATTAGGGTGCAAAGAAAAGGAAAATAAACCATTAAACATCAATATTACTGTTATTTAAGATTATCACTTGAAATCTCATTTGAGTATATTATTAAAAGAGAACTTACATTTGTATATTTGGAATTATTAAACAACTAAGATCAATTTTACATGGAGCTAATAGGTGAGAAAATAATTAGATTACAGGATGCAAAATATAAAATCCAACAAAACAATAGTAACGAAGCAAGTATTTTTATTGCTGGTGATTTAGCAGAAAAACTTAATCTTTCACATGAATCTAAAATCACATTTAATATTAGTAAAGAAAATGCTATAAAATTACTTTGTTTTACTTTCTCCTATAAAAAGCTTTTTTATAAAAAACAAGATAGAATAATTCTTGACATAATATGGTTTCAGAAGATGCTTGATTTAATTAATAAACATTACAAAGAAACTTCTTGGTTTACCTTTGAAGTAAAAAAGCAATCTCAAGAAAGATTTTATTTTATTACGATTCAACAACCAAGTGGTCTTAATATAAGAGATTTATTTATTCAAGATCATGTGAAATTAATTTTTAAAAAAGAAATAGATATTTTAATTATTGATATAGATTTTTCAAATGAAGAGTATATTGATAGTACTAACGAACCCCTTTCTGATAATATCTTACTAAACGAAAACATCCATATAACTAACAAAAACACGATCTACTATGGAGCTCCTGGAACGGGTAAATCACATAAAGTTGATAAAATAATTGAAGAATTAAAACCTAAATATTATGAAAGAATAACTTTTCATCCAGAGTATGATAATTCGAGTTTTATAGGCGGGTACAAGCCTATTTCTGTGTTAGTAAAACACGAAGATAATGGCATGGAATCTTTCAGCAATGAAGTACATTACAAATTCGTTCCTCAAGCATTTACCAATATATACAAACGTGCTTGGCAAGATTTAGACAATCAATATTATCTAGTAATTGAAGAAATCAACAGAGGGAACTGTGCTGAAATCTTTGGGGAGATTTTCCAATTATTAGATAGAACTTCTAATTATACTGTAACTCCTTCAAAAGAGTTGAAAGAATATTTAAAAATCGAAGCTTTTAAAGATGAAAGCCACTTAGGTATTATAAATGGTTTAAAATTACCTCCTAATTTAAGTATTCTAGCAACAATGAATACTTCCGACCAATCTTTATTCCCTATGGATAGTGCATTTAAAAGACGTTGGGATTGGGAATATATACCTATTTGTTATAATCCAAAAGATGACTTTGGAAATGATAATGATTCTTTCGATTTTGAAATTGATATTGATATTGAAGATGGAAAAAAATACAGTTGGATTAAATTCATTGAAAAAATTAATTTAAATCACATAAAAAACAATCCATCATTAGGAATGGATAAATGTATAGGTAATTACTTTATTAAACCTGATAATGACATTACTATTTCATTAAAACCTTTTATCAATAAAGTAATATTCTATTTATGGAATGATGTTTTTAAAGATGAAGACAATAAAGTTTTTGAAGAAAACACTTCATATGAAGATTTCTTTCCAATGAATATTAATGGTAAAAAGAAAATCAAAGAATTATTTGATAGAATTGAGTTACAACCTAAAAAGTCTTTAGTGATTATTGAAGATGATTCTGAATTAGGACAAGTAGCAGAAGACACTGAGGCAATAGAGTCGTAGGAAATGAAAATCCTAATAGAAAATGAAATATATCCAATAGAATTACTTGAAGAAGTATTCGAAGATCCAAAGTTTTATAAACAAAATGGTTTGGACGGAATAATCACGTCCGTAGGTTATTACCATTCATTTGAAAAAAATAGTTTGGTTTTTATGCTTCCAAAAGTTTTTATGAAAGATAAAGAAAAAACGGTGTTTGGTTGTGAAAAAAGCGAGTTAGTTGATTTAATTAAAAATGTATCTGTTAAACATAAAACACAATACAATTGGGTTCGCCAATTATCGGTACATTTTTACAATAGTTTGTCTGAATTTAAAAAACGGTATAATGACACTTCAATAATTCATAATACAGAAACTTTTGAACTAAATACCAATTTAGGAGACAAAGAATATTCCTTTCTTGACTTGTTGTTAAGCTTTGTAAACTTCTATAAAAAGAACAAACAACAAATATTATTCAAACACGTAGAGTTTATCTCCAATCAAACCAAAAAACCAAAATGGGAAAAAACAATTAGAAAGTCATTACCTATTTTGACAAACGGAAAAACACCTTTATATGTTGAAATTACTAATAAGAAAAAAATAATAAATACGGAAGAAGAACTACTGACCTATTTCTTTTCTATACTAAATCATCTTAACACACAACACAATCTTAACCTTAAAATTGATAAATCATTCAAACTAACAAAAGGTAAACCTTTTGATATTTTATGCTTAAATGGTAGTGCCAAACTTAGAAAAATTAAACATCGTTATTTCAATGATACTTTAAAAAAAATGTATGGATTGTGTGAATTGTATTTTTCGCAATTTGACAAAAGTAGTATTAAAAGAAAAAGAGAAGATTTTTTAGCAATAAGTAATTACAACTTAGTTTTTGAAGATATGGTTGACAAACTATTTTCAAATGAATTAAATACTCTTGAAGTAGACGGTGTGACAATCGATAAGCTAAAACACAATAATGATGGCAAAATCATCGACCATATTTATGATTATAAATCATTAATAGATACTAGTGATATTTTCTATATTGGCGATTCTAAATACTATAAATCAGATAATGCAGCAGGTAAAGTATCAAAATACAAACAGTTTACTTATGCCAAAAATGTAATTCAGTTCAATATTGACTTACTAAATAAAAACAATCAAAATCAAATCGGAAATTTAAGATATAGAGATGAAGTAACAGAAGGCTATAATATTTCTCCAAACTTTTTTATCTATGGATTTATTGATGATATTTCAAATTACGACTCACATTCCATAACTAAAAAAGGAAGTCCCATATCTTCCTATCACTTTGAAGAAAGATTATTTGATAGAGATACCTTATTTGTACATCAGTATAAGATCAATTTCTTATACGTTTTAAAAGCTTATACAAACTTTAATGAATTTGAAATTCAAACATTTCGGAAAGAGGTAAAAAAGACATTCCGAAATCATTTTTTAGATTTTTTTAACAGCAGTAAAGAATGTGATTTTGAATTTTATGAATCAATTTTAGAACCAGAAGATTATGAACAATTTATTCAAATTAATTTCAAAAAGTTAAATGGTAAATGCTTTTGCACAATTGATAACAGGTTACTACTTGCTAAGCATAATGAAGATAAAGAAATTGAAGGAATATTAATAAATTTTAAGAAAATAGAAAATCTACATTAATTATTTTAATATAGTAAAGGCATACAATTCGGTAACATAAAAAAGTAAATTAACGTCAAGTATAGATTTCACTGCTAGTCACACTCCTTGGTTCGAGCCCAAGAGAGGGAGCTTTTACAAAAAGACTTTACAGCAATGTAAAGTCTTTTTTTTTGGAATAAAGTGAATACCCTTATTTTCTAATGCGAGTAATATCGTTCAAAACTAGCTTGAAACACCCAATTCAGTAGCTTTTAGTATGATTCATTATAAATGTCAAGCTTTTTTTATTAGATTTGAATCAGTTGCTAAAGTGTACATTTTATTTACATCACAAATTAAACTCGTTTTGCGTTTTAAAAACTTATGATTTAGAAATACTATTGTTACATAGTATAATAAATACAGCAGATAATATATTAAATAGCAGATCTAGCGTTTAATTTTATAATTGTACTTAAATTATCCGGCTTTTGACGGGACTCCTGAATAACAAAGAAAAATTTAAATTTATAATAGACTTATTATGAAACTTGAAGAAATGAAAAAGATAATCGTTTACCCAAACGAAGAGTTCAAAGAAATAGAAATCGAGGATAAACTCAAATTACGTTATGCAGTGTCAAACAAAGGACGATTAATTAGTTTTGTTGACAATATAAAAATAGGAAGAGAATTAAAAGGAAGTATTACCGACGGCTATAGAATGTTTAGGTATAAAATTTACGGCGAAGAAAAAATTAAAAACAAACACAAATTTATTTATAAACTTGTAGCAGAATATTTCATTCCTAAAACATCCGAAGATCAAACTTACGTTTTACATTTAGACAGAAAACGCGATAACGACGACTATAGAAATCTAAAATGGGCAACCAAAGAGGAAATGGAAGAGCACAGAAGAAAAAGCCCTTTTGTAAAACAAGCACAAATCAATCTGATAGAACATAATTTACAGTCGGATGGTAAAAAATTGACTGTTACAAAAGTAATGAGAATAAAAAAACTTTTGGCAAAACCCAATCAAACTACTAGAATAAAAATGATTGCCAAACAGTTTGGTGTAAGTGAAATGCAAATTAGAAGAATTAAAACTGGTGAAAATTGGAGCCAAGTAAAAGTCTAAATCAAATCATGACATAGAATCATTGAGAAATTATTGAAAATTCAAAAAACTTTCAAATCATTATAAAAAAAGACTATCTCAAACAGATGGTCTTTTTTTTTGCTAAATGACAAATAAAATATTTCCGTTAGAACTCATTATCTATCAAGTTCTATTATTCACTGTCTTTCCTTTACTTAAAATTAACGTACTAACATTGCCATTACTTACTCTTAACAAAATGGTCATTATTTACCTAAACTACTTTAACCTCATTACAATTTGTTCCGTGTTTCTTTGTCAAAAATAATTTAAATAAAGAATCATGAAATTTAATTACCTGAAACAACTCGGAATTTTATCTGCAGTCAGCTTATCAGTTGTAAGTTGTCAAAATGACTCAAATGAAGAGAAACCGAATTCATTAATAGATTTTAATACGTCTTCAATGCCTGCTCTAGTAGTGCCAAAAGAAGGTTTTGAAAACTTAAAAATTAATTCGCTGATCAGTAGTACTGATGTTTTATCGCAATCACCTTCATTTGTCTATGGTGCGCAACCGGACGGAGCTGGATTCATGAAAGATCCAAATGGAGAAGGATATATGATGATCACCAATCATGAGATTTTAAAATCAGTTTCAAGAGTCTATTTTGATAAAACATTAAAGCCTGTAAAAGGAGAATACATCGTTGACGGAATTGGAGGAATGACCCGATTGTGTTCAGCAACATTAGCTACTCCAGCCATTCACGGGTTTGGACCAATGTTTTTAACAGCTGGAGAAAGTGGAGAAGAAAGTATGGTGCACGGGATTGATCCATTTAGTTTAAGTAGCCAGAAAAGTAGAACCGACCGCGTATTACCTGCTTTAGGAAAAGCAAGCATGGAAAACGCTGTTCCGCTTACAAAAGCAGCCTACTCTGGCAAAACAGTAATTCTAATAGGAGAAGATCAAGGATATGCTACAGGACACACAAGCGCAGGACAAGTTATCATGTATGTAAGTGATGTTGTTGGTGATCTTAATAACGGTAAATTATATGCCTTAAAAAGAAATGATGGGGTTCAAGTAGAAACTACAATGAAAGTAGGAAATTCTTTTGAAGTATCATTTGTAGAAATTCCAAATGCAAAAAACTTAACGGGAGCTGCTATAAACAAAACAGTAAACAACTTAGGAGCCATTCGCTTTTCTAGAGTTGAAGATATCGATTATAGAAAAGGATCTGCTAAAAATAATAGAGAAATTTACTTTACTGCTACAGGACAAGCTAGTAATAATGCTCCAGTAGAAGGATATACCATGTGGGGAAGAGTTTATAGGTTAGTACTGAACGATACTAACCCATTAATAGGAAAATTAGAATTAGTAGTTGAGGGCGACTCTACTCCTGGAACTGGAATTATAAATCCAGATAACATTTGTGTAACAGAGAACTATGTTTACATCCAAGAAGATGGCGATTCCTATTATGCAGATGCAAAACACGATTCGTACATCTGGCAATACAATATCGCAACCAAGGCAAATAAGCCTTGGATGACTATGAATCACAAAAGAGATGATGCAGTTTGGAATGCCACTTACAATCAAACCAATACTACTAAATTAGGAAGTTGGGAATATGGTGCAATGGAAGATATATCTGATGTAATTGGAGTACCTAATACATTTATCCTAAACATTCATCCACATACTTGGCAAAAAGATGCTTTCCTAAACCCTGACGGAAGCGGTGTTAATACCAACAAAGAAGGTGGACAAACTGTTATAATAAGAAATGTACAACGATAATATTTGATTATCAATTATACCAAGACAACCTTTACTAGGTTGTTTTGGTATATATAATTACCTCAAAATGAAATTCAATCAAAATTGTATTCTAAAAATTAGTATTATTCTGTGTTGCAGTCTGGTAATGATGTTACAAAGCTGCAAAAAAGAATACACTCCTTTGAAAGTTCAAAAAGAGTTATTAGCTGATATTGAAAATCTAGAGTTAAAAACGAACCATTTTGAGAAACTGGCTGAAAAAGAAACGGATCTAAATAAATTAAAACAGGCTTTTGCACATACACGCCTAGCTTATAAAAAAATAGAATGGGCGGTAGAATATTTTACTCCTGATCCAGCACGTTTTATAAATGGTCCTGCATTAGATGAACTAGAAGTTGCCGAAAATAAGTTTTTACCGCCAAATGGTTTTCAAGTAATTGAAGAAATTCTCTATCCAGAATATGATTCTAAAAACAAAACTACTTTAGTTCGAGAGATAAAAATGATCAAAGCAAATTTGAATCAGGTTAAACAAAGTATTAGTGTGATAACCATTTCTGATGATTTTGTTTTGGACGCTATAAAAATGCAAGTAAATCGCATTCTCGCACTTGGAATTACAGGATTTGATTCTCCGCTTGCACAATTATCAATTCCGGAAGCCAAAATAGGTTTGAATTCTATTAGCAATTTGATTAGCAAAATGGATTATCATGGAGACGAATCTACTAAACTAGTAAAAGAAATAGTAAATAGCTGTAATGAAGCATCCAAGTATTGCCAAACAAATAATGATTTCTTCGCTTTTGATAGAATTTACTTTATTACCAATTTCTTAAATCCAATCTATAAAAATTTGATTGCTTTTCAAAAAACAAACGCAATAAAAAATATAGATCAGAATAGTGTAGTCAATCCTGAGGCAACAACTATTTTTGATAAAAATGCGTTTGATGTAAATGCTTTTATTCCTTCAAAAGAATATCAATATACCGCTGAGAAAGTGGCATTAGGTAAAAAGTTGTTTTCAGAAAATAGGTTCTCAAAAGACAATACTAGAAGTTGTACCTCTTGTCATAACCCTAAATTAGCTTTCACAGATAATTTAAAAACCAATGTTTCGTTGCAAGGCGGAAAATTAACTCGCAACACACCTACTCTGACTTATGCTTCTTTACAAAATGCACAATTTTGGGACATGCGACAATTGGATTTAGAAAAACAAAGTTCAGATGTTATTCAAAATAAAGAGGAAATGCACGGAAATGTGTCCGATATTATTGGATTTCTAAATAAGGACAAAGCCTATTTCAAATTATTCCAACAGGCATTTCCAAAATCAAAACAAATACAAGAATGGCAAGTTCAAAATGCTTTGGCCAGTTATGTACGTTCTTTAAATGCATTTGATAGTAAATTTGATAAGTACATGCGAGGAGAATCTAATGTTTATAGCAACCAAGAAAAACTAGGTTTTAATTTATTCGCAGGCAAGGCAAAATGTGCCACTTGTCATTTCATTCCGCTGTTCAACGGAACAGTTCCGCCAAAATTCAATAAAACGGAGCATGAAGTTATTGGCACACCTGAAAATCAAAACAATTTGAAAATAAGTCCCGATTTAGGAAGATATAAACAACATCAAATGGAACAATTAAAAAATGCATTCAAAACGCCTACTTTAAGAAATGTTGCTATAACTGCACCGTATATGCACAATGGCGTATTTTCGAGTTTAGAACAAGTAATTGATTTTTATAATAAAGGTGGAGGAATTGGTGTTGGTCTAAAAGTTGAAAATCAAAGTTTAGCTCCTGACAAATTAAATCTTAATGAGAAAGAGATAAAAGCGTTAGTTGCTTTTATGGAGACCTTAACAGATGATAAATACGTAGAATAGATAGTATAAGACATCAAAGTCTAAACCGAAGTTTGTTTTTGTTTTTTTTTACTTCTCTTTATCCTGAGAGAAGTTTTTTGAGAGACCACCCTTATGGATGGTCTCTTTTTTTTATCAAAAATTCCAAGGGTTATTGTAATGAAATGTGATTGTATCAAAAACCGTAAATTATATAAAAAATACGACATTCAGAAACAAATTTATACCATTAGGCATTCTTTTAAAATCATATCTTTGTACGCTATTTAATAATAAAAACTTACTTTTTACTTTTACTTAATACTCAACAGTACTACCTATGAAAAAATCAATTATTGCATGTATCACTCTTCCTGTAGTACTATTAAGTATGATGGCTTGCGACCGCAGTAAAGCAGCAGATCCTAAAGACAGTTTAGATAAAACCGAAACGATAAAAGCAGATTCTATACAGAAAACAAAAGCGCTGACTATTGACACAATTGATTTTGATAAAAGAAATGCTGCCTTAAGTGTAAATGACACAACCGGTAAATGGCCAGTAAAAGCTCCTTATCCTTTACCAGGTGCTATTTTGCCTTACAATAGAATCATTGCATATTATGGGAATTTATATTCAACCCGAATGGGAGTTTTAGGAGAATTTCCGCGTCAAGAAATGTTAGAAAAATTAAAAGGGGAAGTCGCTAGATGGCAAGCTGCAGACCCATCTATAAAAGCAATTCCTGCTTTACACTATATTGCAGTTACCGCTCAAGGTGCTCCAGGTAAGGACAATAAACACCGCATGAGAATGCCTTTTAAACAAATTGATACCATTATTAGCTGGGCAAAACCAATTAATGCACTTGTTTTTTTAGACATTCAAGTAGGACATAGTACTGTAAAAGAGGAAGTGCAGCAACTGGCTCAATATCTTTCAATGCCTAATGTACATCTTGGTATTGACCCAGAATTTTCTATGAAAAATGGAGAACGTCCGGGTTCTAAAATTGGAAATTTCACAGCTCAAGATATCAATGATGCTATTGACATTTTAGCAGACTTAGTTCGCAAAAACAACTTGCCTCCAAAAGTGCTAGTGGTACACCGTTTTACACAAGGAATGATTAAAAACTATAAGGATATCAAAACAGTTCCTGAAGTTCAAATCGTGATGCACATGGATGGTTTTGGCAGTAAAGTATTAAAAAGATCAACTTATTTGCGTTATATTTATAAAGAACCTGTTCAATTCACTGGTTTTAAATTATTCTATAAAAATGACAACAAGAACGATTGGGAAATGTACACTCCAGAAGAATTAGTAAAATTTACTCCAAAACCAGTTTATATTCAGTACCAATAATTTAGTTTTTAGATTATGAAAAAAATTATTATTTCTATTTTTTTAGGCCTTTTTTTATTTATAAGTTGCAAAAAAGAAACATCTGAGGTCAAGCCAGAAGCAACAAGTGACACTCTTTCGGTAAAAAAAACTACTGATAAAAAAGTCATAGCAGACGCTGCAACGATTCTCTCTAAAAAAGAAGTGCCCATATTATGCTATCATAATATCAGGGAGTTTAAAAGTACTGCTAGCGATGTGATGAAGACCAATACGGTAAAACCTGCCGCATTTGCTGAACAAATGAAAACTTTGTCTGAGGCTGGTTATCATACTATTTTACCAGAACAATTATACGACTATTTAGTATTTGATGGAAAACTACCAGAAAAACCAATCATGATTACTTTTGACGATACAAGAGTGGATCAGTATAATATTGGTGCGGTAGAAATGAAAAAATATGGTTTTAAAGGAGTTTTTTTTGTTATGACAGTAGCTATAAACCGTCCTGGTTATATGACTAAAGAAGAGATAAAAACTTTGTCGGATGAAGGACATGTTATTGCATCACACACTTGGGATCACCACATGGTAACAAAATATGCTGATGAAGATTGGAATACCCAATTTGTAAAACCTAAAGCAAAATTAGAAGCAATAATTGGTAAACCTGTTACTGACTTTGCTTATCCTTTTGGTCTATGGAATACGGCAGCAATTCCAGAATTAAAAAAGAGTGGCCATAAAATGGCTTATATCTTATCTACCAAAAGAGATTCTATAGATCCTCTTTACACCATAAGAAGAATTATTATCTCCGGAACTTCCTCTCCACAAGGAATGTTGAAGTCTATTGAATCTTCTTTCAAATAAAGCAGTCAAATTACTCGTCCTAAAACATAAAATAAAAAGCAGCTATCTAGGCTGCTTTTTTATTATATGTCTATTTTTCATGTTCCTTTTACTTCAAATTTGTACTTTAGACACTTATAGCTGGCATAACTTTTTAATAACATTAAGTTAACATGCAAACAAAATTCTTAAAGGACTTTTGTAAAAATTAAAAACGCAAAGTATTATGGAGCAGATATATGTTATAATGTTAATCGTATTAGGCGTTTTAGCTATTATAGATCTAGTAGTTGGAGTCAGTAATGATGCCGTAAACTTCTTAAACTCCGCTGTAGGTTCTAAAGCAGTTTCTTTTAAAACCACCATGATTGTGGCTAGTCTTGGTGTATTAGTGGGCGCCATGTTTTCTAGCGGAATGATGGAAATTGCTCGAAGCGGTATTTTTGTCCCTAGTATGTTTAGTTTTAATGATGTCATGATTATTTTCTTGGCCGTTATGATATCCGATATTTTATTGTTAGATGTTTTTAACTCTTTGGGATTACCAACTTCTACCACTGTTTCAATTATTTTTGAATTATTAGGCGCAGCTGTTTGTTTGGCTCTTTACAAAATTTACACTTCCGACGAGACATTAGATCATTTAGGAATGTACATCAATACCAAAAAAGCCTCTACAATTGTTTACAGTATTTTACTCTCCGTAATTCTGTCGTTCTCTTTGGGAAGTTTTATACAATACATTTCGCGTCTTATTTTTACTTTTCATTATGAGAAAAAGCTAAAATATTTTGGCGCAATCTTTGGCGGAGTAGCCATTACAGCGATAACCTTTTTTATTTTAATCAAAGGACTTAAAGGTGTTTCATTCATCTCTTCGGAACAATTTGAATGGATTGATAAACATCAGTTTTTAATTCTTGCCGTAAATTTTGCTGTATTTCTTTTACTTTCCCAAATACTAATAAGTTATTTCAAAGTCAATATTTTACGTGTTATCATTCTCATCGGAACATTTGCTTTGGCTTTGGCCTTTGCAGGAAATGACTTAGTCAACTTTATCGGAGTACCAATTGCGGCTTTTAATTCCTATCAAATTTTTCAGGGAAGTGGCGTTTCTGGCGATTCCTTTATGATGGGCGCTTTGGCTAATGACGATATTGTTGCTCCATTTTATTTCCTATTATTAGCTGGAGTAGTAATGGTTGTGACTTTGTGGACTTCGAAAAAAGCGAAAAGTGTAATAGAAACAGGTGTAAATTTATCCAGACAAGGTGAAGGTGATGAGAAATTTACACCTAACACGGCTTCTCGATTTATTGTACGATTCGGAGTGTATATTGGTCAAGCTATAAATGTTTTTCTTCCTAAAAAATTACAGATTAAAATTGACAAACGATTTGAAAGTGTAAAGAAAACAACCAAAAAAACTGATGACGAGCCCGCTTTTGATATGGTTAGAGCTTCGGTAAACTTGATGGTTGCCAGCATATTAATTTCAATAGGTACTTCTATGAAATTACCGCTTTCTACTACTTATGTAACCTTTATGGTTGCAATGGGAACTTCCTTTGCTGACAGAGCTTGGGACAGAGAAAGTGCTGTATATAGAATTGCAGGTGTATTCAAAGTAATTGGTGGTTGGTTTTTTACAGCAATTATTGCCTTTGTATTGGCCTTTATAATGGCTTATATTTTAAAAGTAGGTGAAATATTCGCTTTTGTTGGTTTGTTACTTATGTTAGGAATTATGTTGTACAACAGTTCTAGAAAACACAAACAAAAGATTAAAAATGAAGAGGAAATCAAAAGTTTGCGTAAGGAAGATATCGGAACTGTAAAAGAAATGATTACCGAGAGTTCTGCACAAATTTCAAAAGTATTTCGCAAAACCAGTGCTTTATATTCAAACTTAATTGATAATTTAAGTATGCAAGATTTAGCAAAATTAAAAGAAAATAAGAAAGATCAAAAAAAGTTAGAAAAAGAAATTGATGAGCTAAAAAGTAATGTGTTTTATTTAATAAAAAACCTAGATGACAACTCCGTTGAAGCAAGTAAATTTTATATTTTAATTTTAGGATATTTGCAAGATATGGTTCAATCCATCGATTTTATTACCACCAATAGTTATTTGCACGTTAATAACAATCACAAAAAATTAAAATTCAATCAGATAAAAGGGCTTAAAAATATTGATACCCAATTGCAACATTTGCTACAATTATTAGAAGAAAGTTTTAAGAATGAAGACTTTCATCAAATTGATACAATTTTAAATGACAAACAAGCATTATTAGACACTGTTTCAGATTTGATAACAAAACAGATCAAAAGGATTAGAACAACAGAAACAAGTCCTAAAAACAGCAAATTGTATTTTGCGCTATTACTTGAATCTAATGATCTCGTTAAATCATTAATGAATTTATTAGAGTTATTCAAGGAATTTAATAATGTCAATAAAGAGTAATTACTGATTAATCGCACTTCAAAAAACGAATAAAATTTTAGCTTTTTAATACACCTAGAATTTGATTTTTTTAAAAGTTTGAGCAATGAAAATCTCCATTTCTACTCAACGAATTTTAGAACTTTCAATGATTCTTTATGTAGTAAGATGCTAAATGATTGAAGATTTATTACTCTTGGTTTAAAAAACTCTGATTTCAGGAATACGTAATCACTAAAAGTAAACCCATAAAAAAAGCACTATCAAATTCTTAATAATTTGATAGTGCTTTTTTGTATGTTGTCGGATTGCTTATCTTCCAGACAACCAATTATCAGGGTCATTATAAGTCGTATTTTGAAGAATCAAGAATTTAAGAACGGTTTTCCCAGTCTCTCCATTGGTTCTAACTGTTCCAATACTTTGCTTAATGCTTACCTTATCTCCTTTGCTTACGCTCACAGAACTTAAGTTTTGATACACCGTAAAATAATCACCATGTTGTATCATTACCGCTTTATTTACCGGAGACAACACAATTACACTTGTGACCTCACCACCAAAAACGGCTCTAGCATTCGCTCCTTTATCCGTTGTGATCTCAACACCACTATTGTGAACTGTAATAGTATTAAAAAGTGGATGGGTTTGATTTCCGTAGCCTAAAGATATGTATCCCTTTTCGACAGGATAAGGTAATCTACCTCTATTGGCTCTAAAATTGTCGGCTATTATTTTCGCCTCGGGTGTCAACTCAATCTTTGATGAGGAAACCGCTGCTTTAGAAACTGGTGCACTCGGATTTGCTTTTGCTTTTTCTGCGGCTGCTTTTCTATTGGCTGCTGCAATAGCCTCTCTAATTAATTTATTAATTTGTCTATCTACAAGTCTATATTCTTGTTGCTTTTTACTAATTTCTTTAGAGATCTTATTTTTATCTTTTTTGATAACATTAACCAACTTTACTTGCTCTTGTTTCTCTTTTTCTAATGATATTCTTTCTCTTTCATTTTCAGCAATCAACTTTTGTTTGGCTGTTTTTTGAATGTTAAGTTTATTATTAAAATCAACTAGTTTTGTAGATTTTGATTTAATTTCTTCTCCCTGCATTTTTCTATACCCAGTATATTGCTTCATGTATTGCGCTCTTTTGTAAGCTTGCAAAAAGTTTTCAGAAGACAATAAAAACATAGCTCTACTTTGCTCCGATCTACTTTTATATGATTTCACAATCATTTTAGCATAATCCTCTTTAAGAATCTCTAGCTCTTTTTTGAGTTTATTAATCTGAACTTGATTAATATACATATCATTACTCAACAATTTAGTTTGCTTTTCAGTAGTATTTATTAATTTCTCTTTCAGTTGTATCTTTGTGTTTTGAATAATAACCACATTAAAAGCAGACTTTTCTTTTTTCTTTACGCTCTGCAATAGCTTTTCATTGTCTCGAATTTCTTGTTGAATTTGAGCTTTACGTTGTTCTAATTTTTCTTGTTGGGATTCCTGACTCCATAGCAATGAAGTTATACAGATAAAAATTAGGGTAAGGAGAAATTTTGGCATATTAAAAAATATTTTTGCAAATTTACTTAATTATAATTCTTTTGTACCCTTTTGGAACACTATAAGGAAAAGAAAGTTCTTCATTAAAAGTAATCGAGTTGTAATCTAGATTAATTTCGACATTTCCTTTCTTCTGAAATGTATTAATCTGTACAGCGGTAGGCAATGTTCCCTCGTTATACACTTTATTGTCTGCATAAGCTACTTTTATAGTACGCTCTTCTGCCGTTTGGGTAATTTCTTGTTTCTCAATCAAGAATTTTGTAGCATCCAAAAAGAATGATTTTTTTGTGTTTTTATTGGAGGTTTCTTCTAATCGGTAAGTCTGCTCCAATAATGATTCTAAATATTTGCCTTTTGTTAGATCATCAATAGCTTGTCCTAACAACATATTTTGAATTTTACTATAGTCCAAATCCGTACCCAACCATTCGCTTAAACTACTAAAATCTCCTTCAAAATACTTGCTATTTATCTTTTCATAATAATTAACAGACGTAGGAGTAATCAAAGCTTTAGCCATTGTTATTCCCAAAAATCGAATGCTTACTAAAATCTGTTCGTCTTTTTTGATTCTGATTTCGGCGGTTACATTTTGGGTTTGCTTGTCATCCGCATAACGCACATTAGACTTTATATATAATGTAGAAAATTGAATTTTATTGTTGTAATAATTCTCAATTATTTTTTTGGCCGTCATATAATTTGCTTCTTTTACGGGTTCATTACTTGCCGCAACTGCAATCGCTTTTGATTTACAAGAAACTAATGCCAATGAACTCACTAAACAAATTAGTATTGCCGATCGCATTCTTGTTACTGTTGTATTTTTCATTATTTTTTTTCTTTTAATAATTGATTGGCTTTAGAAAAATACAATTCTTTTTTCTTAAAATCACCTAAACCATTATAGGATTCTCCCAATTGAATATTGAAATTTATTTCTAATTCCTTATTCTCCACTACATAATCCATGCCCATTTCTAGTAAGTCCTTTGCTTTTTTATAGTCTTGCAACTGATTTTTAGCCAAACCTGCATAATAATAAAACTCCGGCTGTGTGGGAAAACTCTCGATCATTTCTGTTGCTTTTTTGGCAACAATATCAAATTGTTTCATTTCGGTAAAGGCTTGCAACAAAAGTAAATTAGTCTCTAAAGCTTCCTCTGTCCGACTAACTGCCGATTTCTCATAATATTTTATAGCGGTAGCCCATTCTTTTTTTGAATGAAAAAATCTCCCGATCTCTTTTGCAACATCAACAGATTTATCCGTGTCAAAATAATTTACCGCTTTCTCTAAATCAGTAGCATATTGTGGATTTTTGAAGCTAAAAATCAAAAACTCATTGAGTATTCTATGTTTAATTTTAGAGTCAATTTTAGAACTAGCCAAAACAACATTCATCGCATTAATTGCTTTTGGAGCATCATTTGCTTCTAAATAATCTTTGAATAAAGTGACTTGCGCCCACTCTGAATTCGGAATTGCTTTTTCAAGCTTTTTTACAATTTCAAAAGCTTTAGTTTCCTCTTTGTTTTTAGAATACAAAAAAATCAAACTCAAATAATTCGATTCTTCTTTTGGATACTTTTCAATTTGAGCAATTAAATTGTTAATCTCTATATTTTGAAACTTTCCTTGAGAAAGAATCTGGCTTTTGTATAATTCTCTTCGATCCGTTTTGCCGATATTTTCCTCCAACTCCTGAATTAAAACTAATGCTTTTTCAAATTGATTGGTTGCCATATACAAAGACGTTAAATCTTCCTTGTACTTCGGATCAAATTCAATTAGTTTTTGGATGACAATAATTCCTTGATTAAAATTTTTAGTTTCGTAACAAACATCATACATTCCTACCCAAAACCATTTATTTTTTGGATCAATTTTAGCAGCACTTTCAAAATAATTATAGGCATTTTTATAGTCCTTTAAGGCTAAATAATTTTTCCCTAATTCAAAATAAATTGATGCTTCATTGGGTTTAATTTTATTGGCTTTGTCTAAAACGACTATTGCTTTATCATAATTTTCAATTCCTTTTTGAAGCAAGGATTCGTAAAAATAATCTTGAAATTGATCTGCATCTGACTTGATTTCCTCGGATTCCGTTTGTGCCCACAGCAAAGCTGAATTGCATTGCAAAACGAATAATAAAATTATGTAAAACGGTTTTTTCATAATTTCTTTTTTATCCTACCCTTTAATGAGGCAGTGTATAGATTATTCTAAAACAGAATAATCTCCTATGCTAATGTTTGTAAAGTTACCATCAAAACTGGCGTGATTTCCAATCATTGCATTGTCTAAATTGGCATTTTTTACATGGGAATGTGTTTGAATCAAAGAATTTTTTATTGTGCTATTTTGCACATGGCAACCGTCTCCTAAAGAAACATTAGGACCTACCGTTGCATTAATTAAAACTACATTTTTACCAATATAGCAAGGTGCAATAATAGTTGAATTTTCCTGTTTTACATCATAGTCAACTAAATGTTCTCCATCATTGTGCAAGAATCCTAACATTCTAGAATTGGTTTCTACAGTTACATTTTTGTTTCCACAGTCCATCCATTCCGCTACTTTTCCCGGAACAAACTTCATCCCTTTGGCCATCATTTGCTTGATACCATCATTGATCTGGTATTCACCACCATGAATAATGTTGTTGTCTAATACTAGTTGCAATTCGTTTTTTAATACGGCAATATCTTTGAAATAATAAATTCCAATTACAGCCAGATCGGATACAAATTCGGCTGGTTTTTCGACCAACTCTACTATTTCATTAGCGGCATTTAGTTTTACTACACCAAATGCTTCTGGTTGATCAACTTGTTTGACCCAGATGACACTATCAGCCTCTTGGTCTAAATCAAAATCGGCACGAATTAGTGTATCGGCGTAAGCTATAACTGCTGGTCCGCTCAAAGAATCTTTAGCGCACATAATTGCGTGACCGGTTCCTAAGGCTTCGTTTTGGTAATAAATAGTTCCTTTAGCGCCTAATTTAGTAGCAATTGCTATTAATTCTTCTTCAACTTTTTTGCCAAAACTTTCGTGAATAATAAAGGCAACTTCCTCTATATCTTGTTGTAAAACACCTGCAATATCTTCGACTAAACGATGTACAATTGGTTTTCCGGCAATAGGAATTAATGGTTTAGGAATAGTTAATGTATGTGGGCGAAGGCGTGATCCACGACCTGCCATAGGAACGATTATTTTCATATTATTTTTTTAACCGCAAAGTTCACGAAGGTTTTTCGCAAAGTTTACGAAGGTTTTAATTATTATTTTTAGCCTCAGATTAAACTGATTTCCGAGGAGTTTTATGTTATTGCGAGGAGTTACGAGGCACGAAGCAAAGCAATCTCAACCTCTAATTAATAATTTATTTTTATATAACATCTCGACTGCGCTCGATGTGACAACTGTTTACTGAACGCTGAAAACTACTTTACTCCAGTACTACCAAAACCGCCTTCTCCGCGAGAAGTCTCTGTTAGTTCTTGTACTTCAATCCATTCTGCGCGTTCGTGTTTGGCAATAATTAGTTGTGCGATACGCTCTCCGTTTTGAATTACGAAATCTTGATTGGATAAATTTACTAAAATCACTCCAATTTCTCCACGATAATCCGCATCAATCGTTCCAGGCGAATTGAGAACAGTGATTCCGTTTTTGGCAGCGAGACCGCTTCTGGGACGCACTTGCGCTTCGTAACCAATTGGCAGAGCAATAAAAAGACCCGTTTTTATGATGGCTCTTTCTAAAGGTTTTAACGTTATCGGTTCGGTTATAGTAGCTCTTAAGTCCATTCCTGCTGAAGCTATGGTTTCATAGTTTGGTAAGGCATGTCCTGATTTGTTAATGATATTTATTGTCATTCTATTATTTTTTTGAAATTGAAATGTGTTTTTAAAAGAATAGTACTGTTGTATTCTAAGTCCTAGCCGTGATGGAAGTGGAAAGCCTTTTTTTATAAAATTATATTTTTTCTGGTACAAAAAGAGCGACTGGAAGAAGCTCCTTTTTGGTGCCTAGAAAAAAATAATTTTAGGAAAAAGCTTGAAACGTACAGCGCGATTAGCTCCAAGAAATTTAAATTTTATTTGGTTTTCGTTTTAAAATTTTAGTTAATAATTCTTTTTCGTTGTGGTATATAAAATACATGAATAAGAGTAATAACGGGATTCCGACAAAATAATTCTCTCTAAATCCGTAAAATGAAATCGCAGAAAAACCGATGGAAACCAATAGATATATGGCTATTTTATTGATGTCGTAAGGGATTGGATAGTATTTGTTTCCAAAATAATAGGAGATTCCCATCATACTGCCGTACGCTGCAATAGTGGCAATTGCGGATCCGTAATAACTCATCGTTGGAATTAATAAATAGTTGAGCGCTAATGTTATGATAGCTCCCACAATTGAAATATAAGCGCCATAATGTGTCTTGTCGATGAGTTTGTACCAAACCGAAAGATTGGTGTAAATTCCGAGAAAGAAATTTGCCAAAATGATAAGCGGCACCACTTTCATGGCTTCCCAATAAGAAGAGTTTTGAATCATTATTATTTTTAGAATATCTGCAAAAACGATGACCGAGAGTAAGATAAAAGAGCCAAAAATGACAAAATATTTGGTAATGGTCGCGTAAGTTTGTGGCGCATTTTCATTGGATGCATGACTAAAAAAGAAGGGTTCTATTCCTAAGGTATAAGCAGTGCGATACAAAACCATAAATAAACCTAGTTTGTAACAAGCCGAATATACTCCGACCTCTGAGGCTGCAATGTTTTGTGGTAACAAATAGCCTAGTAATATTTTGTCAAATTGTTCATTGATGGCAAATGCAATTCCAGCAATCATGATAGGCATTCCGTATTTCATCATTTGTTTCCACAAATTATAATCAAACTGCCATTTTAGTTTGAAATAATTGGGTGAAAGCACTAGAAATGTCAATAAGCTAGCAACAATATTAGATACGAAAATATAGCCAATCTGGAAATTCTCGATATAAAAAGTACTTAGGAAATGGTCTGGATTTGATTTTGCTATCGCGGGTAACGAAATCAAAAAGAAAAGGTTTAGAAATAGATTGACCGCTACATTTCCTATTTTTATTATGGCATATCGTATCGGTTGTTGATTGACCCTTAACTTAGAGAAAGGAACAATTACCAAAGCATCGAGCACTAGAATCCAAATGGTGTAAGTAATAAATTGCACATCTATTCCTGACCATCTTGCAATAGTATTTTGGGTTAACAAGGACAAAACTAAAAATATAAAAGAGGTCCAGAATATAGAAACCGAGGACGTCTCTACTACAGCATTTTTATTTTTTTCTTTATTGTAAAATCTAAAAAAGGCAGTTTCCATTCCGTATGCGAGAATTACATTGAAGAAAATCATACCAGCAAAAATGATGGAGATTTTTCCGTATTCCTCTTTTGGCAGTAAATCGGTGTATAAAGGAACTAATAGGAAACTAAACATTCGCGGAATTACCGTTGCCAATCCGTAAATAGCAGTTTGTTTAAAAAGATTTTTATATAATCCCAAAATGGTGTGTAAATTAAATTAAAGGAACAAAAATAACTATTTCTTTGATTTAATCCTCCGATGTGTCTAATTGTTTTAGAAGAGCTCTAGTCGAAATAATAACATAAAACTATCGGACTACTCTTTCAATTACATTTGTAATTTTGAAATAGTTTGTTTTTTTGTTAATTTGATATTCTAGCACCGCTTCATTAGATTTTAATTCAAATTTTGATTTTGTTATAACCGGTGGTTTATTTGCATATTCCTTGGTACTATCTGAATCTAAAATCAAATCTACTTTTTTAGAGTTCGCAGTAAAATGAGCTACAAATTTATTAGTAGTTATGGCCTCAATAACAGCCTGCTGATTGTGAAAATAAACTTTTTTTAAGTGGATCGTTTTGGCTAGCGGTATTTGGAACTCTATGTAAAATTGAATTGTACTTTTCTCTATGTTTTTTTGATAGAAAACAGATTGTATTTCTTGAGGAAATTCCATTTGAAGTTCTTGTTTAATAGCACAAAATGTTAGAACAAAACAAAGAATAAAGAGGGAAATAATGGTTAATATTTTTTTCATTAGCATAAACGTTAGCTTAGTCCTTCTTCATTTAAGATTTTAAGAAAATGAAATCCCTTTGGCACATATCCTTGATTGTAATAAAACCGATGTGCGGTATAATTTCCGGTAAAAGCATCGAGAACAATCATGGTGCAACCCATCTCTTTTGCTTTAGCATCAATATAATCTGTCATCATTTTTCCAATGCCTTTGGATCGGTGATCAGGATGTACAATAAAGTTATCTATTTCTAAATATTTACCCGACCAAAGTTTTGTTCCAGACCATAATCCTGAAATTCCTACGCAAACACTACCTTCAAAAACAGCTACTTGCTTGTAATTGTGAGGGATCATTTCTGTAAGATACGAATCATATTTTTCTATCGTAAATTTAGAATATAAATGTTGCATGACTTCAAATTGAGCCAGCATTTCTTGCTTTGTGGTAAGTTCTTTAAGTTCTATTTTCATGTGTAATTTAAAAAAGATAAAATTAACCAAAAAATCGGTACGATAAAAAAGTACTCAAGGAATAAAGCTATTTATAGAATTAGCGTTTTAGAAATTGGTATAAATTATAGTTCTCCATAAATTTATTTAATGATATAAAAATTTAAATCTAGTTCGTTGAAATACAATACTTAGAAATACTAAAAAGGATCGGCAGTACCGATCCTTTTCTACATAAATTATTAAACTATTACTTCATGGATTCAAAATAAATCACCTCTCCTTGGGTTGTTATTTGTAAAACACTTTTTTTTCCGTTTTTCAAAATTTCGAGGAAATAATTATCTTTATCAAAAGGTTTTCCGTAAAAAAGCATATTTGTTACATTCTCTTCATTATCATCATAATAAATTACACTTCCTTTACTGTATTCTTTATACTTTTCATTAATTTTATTTTGAGCATTTACAGGTAAATCACTGTATTTTTTAATTGTGGTGGTTCCTATTAATTTTGAATCTTGGTCATAAAAAGCAGCCATTGCATCTCCTTTTTTCATAAAACTTGCTTGGTCAAAACTATCAGATTTTTTCCATTTTGCATTAGTTATACCTTTAAAATCTTTGATAAACTGACTTTTTGATTGCTCGCTAACCTCTTGCGATTTTAGTTTATGAAGTTCTTTTCTAAGAACCTTTTTCTCTTGTTTTTCGTTCGTGTCTTTTTTGTCTAACGATTTTATTTCGCTTTTCAATTTTTGTTCCTGAACTGTTTGCGCCTGAGATACTGCAAACGTTAACATAACAGCGCCAACTAATAAAATTACTTTTTTCATGATTTTTTAAATTTAAATGGTTTGTAATTCTTTATTAAAATTGATTTTAGGGCTGTAAAAATTGGTTATGTATTATTGCAAATCGATTGGTAAAAGTGAGTTTAATTTATAAATCAGTTGTATTAGAAATAATGAAATAACAATTAAAAAATTCTACTAAACTGTATTCTTAAAAAGCTTTCCATAATTAAAATTGGTTTAAAAAATTATAAAGTCGCGCAATTATTAAAATAGTATCCAATATAGCTTATAGATAAATTTACCAATCCTGATGCGTTGCTAATGTAATTAATTCTACTCTTTTACATTATAAAAAAGACTGAATTAATGTTGTCCTAGTCTGAGAGTACTGTAAAAATTGAGGAGAAAAAATAAAGCGATAATCCATTAAAGATGAGTATATTAATTAACAATTTAGCCTATCAAATTTACGTGATAATTTAGTGCAGAATTTTACTTTAACATTATCTTATAACAGAAAAGTACCAATTAGCTCGAATCCAATTTTTGAATTTTGATTCAATACTTATGTGTTATTTTTTTAAATTCAATTATATCAAAAACAGCGATTTTTTAATAAAAGAGCTTCAACTTCAAGTGCTTTTGGATACAATAAGTTGTTTTCTAAATGAAGTTGTAATTCTAACTTAGTTTCAAAATCATTAAGCAATTCCATTACAACCTTGTAAGCATTACATTCTTTGTTTTGCACTGCATAATTATTACATAATTCTCTAATTTCTAGAAAATGTTGGCCCTCAAAATTATTCTCTTGAATAATATTCTGGCTATGAATTTTAATGATTCCTAGGTATTTACAATCAATAGTTTCTTTGTTTTCGATCAAGTTTCCCATTTTTCTTACGTAAGGAAATAAGACAAAACGCTCTTTGTTATTGTGGTTTTCAATTTTCTTAAAAACCTTAGTAAAGAGTTCCATAATACAAGTAAGTTCTGGTCTTAAATCTCCGTATTCCTTGCAAAGAACAAACAAGTTTTCAATAATCTTTGGCGCCCTGTTTTTGGTATAAGAATGGTGTTTTTCCTCTATGTAGCAAGCCAACTCACTTATCGACCAACTATGAAAATCCAATTGTTTTGGATCGGTTTCAGCTATCGCATTTTGCAGATCTTGAACCAGTATTTTACTTGAAATGTTCTTACTTTCACACACTTCTTGAAGGGTTCTTTCTCCTCGGCAATAATAATCAATTCCGTACTTTTTAAAAACTGGAGCCAATCGGTAATCCTCTGTTACTAATTCACTCAAAGTATTGTTTTTTAGACTAAACATATTGTAATGTTTTAATTTATTTATAAAATAAGATTATAATCGCTCTCTAGATTTTTAATCATTTTGGTAACTGCATTTTTAAAATGAACATCTTCAATTTCTTTGTACTTGACCTTTTCCTTACTGCTTAAAGGTTTGATGAAAAACAAACAAAACAACTGACGCCATTCCTGATCTGTTCTATCTCTATTTTCTGCAAATTGTTGCTGGTAAGCAGTAAATCGAGATTCAAAAAAAAGATCGATATCTTTGATATGATTTATTATTTGATGTTTTTCTAAATAAAATAATAAGAGCGAAATAATTTCAGTTGTTTGCTCTTGTTGTTTAAAACCAACAGGTGTTTTACTGATTAGTAACACACAATTAAACAAAAGCATTTCAAATCTTCCTTCACAATTTGCATATTTATACCTCGGAAATTTCTTGACACCATCATAGGCTTTGCAAAATAAGATTTGTGCCCTTTTATTTTTAACTCCTAAATGATTTTTTGGATCGTTTACAAAATCACTAGAAATTCCTTCTAGTTTTAAGAGTGTTATCTCTTTTAATACACCTGATTTTGTAGCAATAATATCGGATACCATTTGATGAAACATTTTTTTTTGATTTTCATTTTCTAAAAAATACCATTCTTGATTATCGATAATATTTTCAGAATTGATTCGTTCGATTTCAACGCATAAAATTCCATCAAATTGGGTTAAAACTAGTAGTAATGAACCTCTATGATTTGAAATTTCAAAGGTTAATGAATCTGAACTTTCATGCTCAAGTCGAATGTTCTTATCAATATGTTGGCATAATGCTATTAATTCTGAATAGATGTATTTAATATTTTTCTTTTTACTCTGTTGGAAATTGTAAAATAATAGTCCAAAAATAATGACTGCTCCGGCCAAATAAAATATCCACATAATGCTTAATTTAAAAATAAAATAGCCTACCAATCCTTCGATATATTAAAAAGGAGAGGGTTGGTTCTTAGAAATAGTCACAATAGTTCGATTGATGTAGGGAAATAAAGCAACTAGTAATATAGTCACTACAAGTAACGTACAAATCATTTCATAATAATCTATCCCAAATCGGATGTGGTTTTGCACATTTACTGCGTTTACAACTACTTTGTTAGAGAGTTTAGTAGATTTTCCTAATGCAGAACCATGTACTATTAAGGAATTGCTATACTTTACTAATTGTTGTTTTGCTATAGGATTCAAAACACTAATTTGATTCTGAAATGTATTATAATGTTTGCTTTTTGAAAACAGTTCATAATAATTCATTAGGCCTGCGCTCAGATAAAAACCCAAGCAACGCATCAGTAAACAAATTCCTGCTGAAGTAACACCAAAGCGCTCTGGAACTGACGAAACCATAAAAATGATAGACGGAGTCATTAAAGTTCCTACACCAAGTCCTTGAAGGAATAAAGGCAAATAAAAATAACCTTCGTTAGCCTGTGTTGTAAATAGAAAAATCATCCCTGCATGGTAAATTAACAATAGTGAGAATCCATAAAGCCATAATAGCCTAATGGGACGATGTTGCAGAATATAAACCCCAGCACTGATTACACCAACTACAATTCCTAGAATATTCAGTAATGTAATATCGCCGATATGCAGCGGGTCTAGTTTTAAAACCGTTTGAAAATAAGTGGTTGTAACACCTAAAGCAAACCTGCAGATATAAAAAATAAGAATGACCGCACCTCCAATATAAAAGTTTCTATATTTAAAAACGGCAAGATCGAAATAAGGACGTTTGAGGCTGGATTGTCTGAGCAAGAATAAAACCAATAAAACGAATATTGATACAATACTCCAGAAAATTCTAGGATCTTCTAGCCAATAATATTCTTGTCCGTAAACCATAATGTAACCTATTAAGCAAACAAAACATGCATAGAGAATAAAACTTGCCCAATCCAATTGATATAAAGGAAATTTTACGTCTAAGTGAACATTGTTCATAAATAAATAGATAAATACTAAACTTGGGAAATACGAAAATATAGCACATTTGTATAAAAAGTTGAAGTTGAATGAATCTACAATATTGGCGGTTAGGAAATTATTGAGTGGAATCATGCAAACTAGCATTCCAAAAAAAATAGAATATCCTATAATTCTAGCCCTTTCAGTTCGAAGCTGCGAATAGATTAAGGATAAAGAAAGATTTACAGTCATTGTAAAAGCCATTCCTTGTATGAATCTAAAAACAAAAAGGATAGAAACTTGCTGTGTACTGTAACAGATATAGGAAGTCACAATTTGGATTATTGTAATGATGATAAAGTATTCTTTTGCAGCTAAAAATCTAAAAAAACGTCTTTCTAAAGAAAAGAAACTCACATAGCCTGCATAAAACAAGGCAACCGAATAAATAACATCATACGTCTCAATTCCAGTATTTCCTGCTGCGGCAGCTACATTTGTCATCGGAAGAAAGAAAAGCACAAGACTTGGCAAGAGTACTATAAAGAGTACTATTTTTATGAGCCAGTTGGGCACCCAATCTTTAAATAAGAAAATTTTAGGAAGCATTAATTCTGATTTTTAGCAATCGAAACATTTACGTTCATTCCTGCTTTTAATAATTCAATATCCTTTTTAGATCCTGTTACTCTAATTCTTACTGGAATTCGCTGAACAATTTTTACATAGTTTCCAGTAGAGTTGTCTGGTGGTAATAAAGAAAAACTAGATCCAGTAGCAGGTGAAAGTGAAATAACAACACCTTTGAATTCCTTTTTAGAATACGCATCGGCTGTAAAGCGTGCCGTATCACCAATTTTCATGGTTTCTATTTGAGTTTCTTTGTAATTGGCGACAACCCATTTGTCTGTTTCCGAATTAACAATATAAGCCAGCACTTCTCCAGCATTGATCATTTGTCCTTTTTCAACGGTTCTTCGCCCCATAACGCCATCATAAGCAGCTCTAATAATAGTATAAGAAACATCAAGCTTATGACGATCTAATAAGGCGCTCAATCGCTTTATCTCGGCTTTTACAACTTCTTCTTGCGCTTTTGCATCATTAATTTCTGAAAGCGAAGCACTGTATTTATCATTTGCAGATCGTTGTTCTGCTTCGGCTATTTTATACGAAGCTTCTTTAGCTTCAAATTGTTGGTTGGTAGCAGACTCTGAAGCGACTAATTTTTTATATCGCGAATATTCGAGGTTTTCTTTCCACAATGCCGCTTTGGTAACCAAAATTTTAGACTGATTTACTTGTGCAGTTTTACTTAATGTGGCCACTTTACTTTTCCACACTTCCAGTAATGCTCTAGCATTAGACAAAGCCGCTTCTGTTTGTTCTTCCTGAATTACGTATTCCTGATTATCAATTACTAATAAGGTATCCCCTTTTTTGACTGCTTCATTTTCTTCAAATTTAATGGCTACAATAAAACCTCCTGCTCTAGATATTACGGGATTTATATATTCTTGTACTTGAGCGTCATTAGTGTTTTGATTAAAGTAAATGTCAACCATCGTAATCACGCCCCATATTGATAAAACGATTGCAATGCTTCCAGCAATCCAGGCTGTTATTTTTGTGATGAGTTTATCTGTTACTGTATAATTATTTTTGTGTCTCATTTTAAAGGGTTCCTAAGATATTTTGAAGTTGATAATAATTTATTTGAGCATTTATTTTAGAGGATGCGTAATCAAATTGACTTTGTAACAATTGTACGTTAGCATCAAGAAGATCAGTGATTAACGAGGCCTGATTAAAATAGTTTTCATTTACAATTCGCGCATTTTCTTTAGACTGATCTACATCTGTTTTGGCTACATCAATTCTAACAAGGCCTTCTTTAAAACGCAAATACGATTCATAGACTTGTTGTCTTATTTTATCATCTGTATCGTGATGTTCTAATTCTTCTTTTTCAAGACTTAATTTTGCAGCTCTCACCTTTGGCTTATTCAGGTACAATTCTGATAAAGGAAAAGAAGCTTTTACTCCAAAAATCCCTAAAGTATAATTGCTTGGTGAATACGGATATAAAAATATTTGAGGATTAGCGAGATAAAATTCGCCATACAAACCAATTTTAGGTCGAACATTGGCTTTGCTGTTGTTTAATTCTATTTTAGAGAGTTCCGTTTTACTTTCAGAAATATTATACTCGTAAGAATTGTGTTTGGCTATTTCTAAATATTGATTGTAGGGTTCTAAAATAAAACTTTCAGGTTCTAAAATTTCATGAGGATTTATGAGTTCTTCATCCGGAAGGCCTATTAAAATATTTAATCTCTGGTTCGCAATTGCAATATCATTTTCAATTTTTACAAGCATCATTTTCTGATTAGATAATTTCAGTTCAACTCGTAAAACATCACTTCTTAAAATGACCCCATTTTTAAATAAAGATTTAATTTCTGCAAGTTGCTTTTCTTGATTTGCTATATCTGTGATCATTAAATCTCTAAAAACAGTACTTCTTTGTAAATTGAGATAATAAATAGCCGCTTGTAACTTAATCTCAGAAGTAGTCATTTTTTGCTGTTCTAAAGCAATCGAAGCTAGTATTTCTTTTTTGTCAATTTTTAAATTCAGCTTATTACCATCATAAACATTCAGATAATACCCAGTGCTCACTTTGTACAAAAGATGAATGACTTCGTGTTGTGTAGGTTTATGAAACAAACCGTCTTCATAAACGGGAATATTTGTAGCATATTCATAATTTCCTTTGATCTCTACCTCCGGAAGTCGCTCCAATTTACTTTCAATAACTTCTTCCTTATTGATGCGATATTCTAATGTACTAAGTTGAATTTTTTTGCTGTTTTCAATCGCTTTAGACCAAGTCTCATTAAGGTTTAAAGGGATTTTTGAGTTTGTATTGTTTTGTGAGTAAATAAAACTAGAGAAGGTAATGAGTAAAATTTTTAACAGATTTCGAAAAGTAAAGCGGATCATTTTTTTATAATTTGTGGATACAAATATAAAGTCGAGATGCTAGGATCGATTTGTAAAAAATAGTCTAAAATTTGATGAAACCAGACATTTTAAAACAGGAAATCGGTAACTTTGAAAAATAAAATAGCGAACCCTAACTCCATACCATTGTTTAGGATTAGTTAGTTTCTAAAACCTTTATTTCATGAGTCTGATAGCCTCTCTACCAAACATTGATAAAATAGCTGATTCTGTCTTTGTAATGCACGAACGCTCTGAAAAATTTATACCTTATCACAGTCATGCAAAAGGGCAACTTTCCTATGTTGAAGGAGGATTAGCCTATTTACAATTAAACGATAAAAATTATGTTATTCCAGCTCGACATTATTTTTGGGTTCCATCTGGATTAGAACATATTTTAAAAATTGGACATTCAGGGACTATTTTGCGTTCCATTTTTTTTTATACCTATGATGATAATAAAAATTTATTTTTTTCTGAAGTAGGAATATATCCAATCAATGCTCTTTTGCTACAAATGATCAAATACACGGAGCTTTGGGATGGTCCAATAAAATCCGATGATAGCAGGTATCAATTCTTATCGGTAATCAAAAATATCCTCCCCGAAATCAGCAACAAGAAACTACCTATAAGTTTACCTTTTACTGACCACGAACGCATGCAACCCATTTTAGAATTTATTGCAAATAACATAACGGCTAATCATACCTTGGCCAGTTTGAGTACTCATTTTGGAATAGGTGAACGATCCTTGTCTAGATTATTTCAAATTACTTTAAAAACCTCCTTCCTACAATATTTAAAATTATTACGAATGGTAAGGTCGATAGAACTGATGTTGCAAAGTGATATATCAATTAGTGAAATTGGATATGCGGTAGGATATGATAGTTTATCTTCTTTTAGCAATACGTTTTATCAAATGACCAATTACAGACCCTCAGATTTTAAACGCGAAATAGCTGCTAGAGAATAAAATCACTTTTAAAAATTAGAAAGAAAAAGTTCAAGTATCCTATTTATTAAGATTCAAATGGTAAGAAGTGATATTGTTTCATTTATCTAATATTTTTAGCCGATCGAGAGTTATGATGTATAAAATGTATTATTAGCATTCTTTTTAAATGGTCAAATTAATGCAGTATAACTAGCTTAAAGCCTTTATGACTTTAAAAAAAGTAGATAAAGCATTTTTTATCATTAAAAGTGAAAAAAAAATGAAATATCACTAAAAGTGGGTATTGCAGATATGTTTTAATTAATTGAAATTTGTCGAAGAGAAAATCAAAAAAAAGAGGTGTATAAAGCTATTGAACCTCGTAAAAAAAACAAAGCAGGGTAAAGCTAAATTTCACCCACAAAAAAGGAGCATCGGGTAATAAAGCTAATTGACCCTCAAAAAAACAAAGCAGGGTAAAGCTATTTTCACCTACAAAAAAGGAGCATGGGTAAATAAAGCTAATTGTCCCTTAAAAACAAAGCACGGGTAAAGCTAAGTATAACCCATTAAAAACAGAGCATCGGGAGTATAAAGCTATTTGACCCTAACAAACAAAGCCACAGGTAAAAGCTAAGAATGCCTTACAACACAGAGCTACAGGACTATAAAGCTACTTGTTCCTTAAACAAAGCAAAAAAAAGAGCCAATAGGCTCTTTTTTGTTTTTTATACTTTTTTTAAATCTTAAAAAGAACTTTTTACAAGACCAATAGTTAGTAGCTTCTATGTTAAACGAATATGCTTTTGAACAATAAAAAATATTTAAATTAATTGAAATAGGAAAATAGAGTTGCTTTTAAATACTTAAAAAAAGTTTTATACTGAGGAATAAATACAGATTTATTATTAATCATCAGCAGATCAAAAATACTTAGCTCGCTTTTACTTCTATTTAAATCCTATAATTACATTGTTATCAATAGAAAATACTCAATCACTCAAAATAATAGGTAGATGAATATGTATTTTATTGCTTTTTTAATCTTAATTATTCCCCTATTATTACAAATTATAGTAGGCTCGATGGCTATTATAAAAGTCCTTAAATGGAACTTTGATTTAATTTGCATCATCACTATGTTTAGTCAAATTGGTTTAATATTTCTAACTGTAAATAGGATTGCAATAGAAAATCAAAATGTAAAATGTGGAATGCCTCAAGTAGCAATTATTATTTTGGGAATTATATTCTTAATCACTCTTTTAATAACAATTGGAATCCAAGTTCTGATTAGAAAGCTGATAGCTAGAAAAGCTAAACTGAAGTAAATTATAGAAAAAAATTATCTAATAAGAATCAGTTTTAAAGAAATATGTATTCAATATTTGTTATTCTATTACACATAAAAGCGTTGTTATAATGTCCAAAAAACAAAAGTTGAAGAAAACTAAAAAAGGCAATTGAAACTAAATTCAATCGCCTTTTTTTATAATATAAACTTCCTTATCCTTTCAACGCTTCTGCACCACCAACGATTTCTAAAATCTCGTTCGTAATTGCTGCTTGACGTGCTTTGTTATAAGTTAATTTTAATTGATCTCTTAACTCGGTTGCATTATCAGTTGCTTTGTGCATTGCGGTCATACGAGCACCATGTTCTGAAGCAAATGAATCGCGTATTCCTTTATATAATTGTGTTTTCAATGATTTTGGAATCAATGTCAAAACAATTTCTTCTTTTGAAGGTTCAAAGATATAATCACCAGGAGTAACGTTTAAATCAGATTTAATTGGTGCTAAAGGTAAAAATTGTTCTGTTTGAACGATTTGTGTAGCTGCATTTTTAAATTGATTGTAAATCAATTCAATTTTATCATACTCACCAGAAACGAATTTCTCTGTTAAAGTATCAGCAATTTTAGCGACATTATCAAAAGTTAATGCATCAAAAACTGGACTTTCATTCGCAACAACATTAAGCGTTTTACCTAAAACATCATTTCCTTTTTTTCCTATAGCAAAGATATCCACTTGTTTTCCTGCATAATATAATGCACGACTTTTAGCTTCCTTAATTGCATTGGTATTAAAAGCTCCTGCTAAACCTCTATTAGAAGTAACAACAACTAGTAATACTTTCTTGATTTCACGCTGTGTCGTATATTCTTCACCAGCATCACCTTCAAGAGTAGCAGAAAGATTTTGCAACAACTCCGTTAATTTTTCGGCATAAGGGCGCATCGCTGTGATTGCATCTTGTGCTTTCTTTAGCTTTGCTGCAGAAACCATTTTCATCGCAGATGTAATTTGCATCGTAGATGAAACGGAAGTAATTCTATTACGGATTTCCTTTAAATTTGCCATTTGTTAATTAGAAAATGTGACAATTTGAAAATTAGATAATTAAAAAACGTTTTGAGACATTTTCTAATTATCTAATTCTCTAATTCTCTTATTAGTTATATTTTGCTGATAATTCTTTTGCAACAGATTCGATTACATCTGTAATTTCGTCTGTCAATTTTCCTGCTTTCAAAGCGTCAAGAGTTGCTCTGTGTTTGTTGTTTAAGAATTCTAAGAAATCTTTCTCAAATTCTCTTACTTTATTCACAGGAACATTTTTCAACAAGTTTTTTGAACCAGCATAGATAATTGCAACTTGATCTTCAACAGTATAAGGATCGTTTAAACCTTGTTTTAAGATTTCAACGTTTCTTTTTCCTTTTTCAATTACGTTCAATGTAACCGCATCAAGATCAGAACCAAACTTAGCAAACGCTTCCAATTCACGGAATTGTGCTTGATCTAGTTTTAATGTACCTGCTACTTTTTTCATTGATTTAATTTGAGCATTTCCTCCAACACGAGATACAGAAATACCTACGTTAATTGCTGGACGAACTCCTGAATTAAACAAATCTCCATCCAAGAAAATTTGACCATCCGTAATCGAAATTACGTTTGTTGGAATATATGCAGATACGTCACCAGCTTGAGTTTCAATAATTGGTAATGCAGTCAATGAACCACCACCTTTTACAATTGATTTCAATGAATCTGGTAAGTCATTCATATTTTTAGCAATTCCGTCATCAGCAATTACTTTACAAGCACGCTCTAATAAACGACTGTGTAAGTAAAAAACGTCTCCAGGATATGCCTCACGTCCCGGTGGTCTTCTTAACAAAAGAGAAACCTCACGGTAAGCAACAGCTTGTTTAGATAAATCATCATAAACAATTAAAGCTGGACGACCTGAATCTCTAAAATACTCACCAATTGCAGCACCTGCCATAGGAGCATAAACTTGCATTGGAGCTGGATCAGAAGCATTAGCAGCAACAATAATGGTATACGCCATTGCTCCTTTTTCTTCTAACATTTTTGCAATTCCTGCTACAGTTGACGCTTTTTGCCCAATTGCAACATATATACAAAATACTGGTTTACCAGCATCGTAAAATTCTTTTTGATTTAAGATGGTATCGATACAAACAGTTGATTTACCTGTTTGACGGTCACCAATAACTAGCTCACGTTGACCTCTACCTACTGGAATCATAGCATCTACTGCTTTGATACCTGTTTGTAATGGCTCAGTAACTGGTTGACGGAAGATAACTCCAGGAGCTTTTCTTTCTAATGGCATTTCGTATAAGTCTCCACCAATTGGTCCTTTTCCATCAATAGGAAAACCAAGTGTGTTTACTACACGTCCTACCATTTGTTCTCCTACTTTAAGAGAAGCAATACGTTGTGTTCTTTTTGCAGTCGATCCTTCTTTGATTCCTGTAGATGGTCCTAAAAGTACCACACCAACATTGTCTTCTTCAAGATTCAAAACAATAGCCTCAAGACCATTTTCGAATTCTACTAACTCACCGTATTGAACATTTGAAAGCCCGTAAATACGAGCAATACCATCTCCAACTTGAAGTACTGTTCCTACTTCCTCTAGCGTAGCGCCAGATTCAAAACCTTCTACTTGCTTTCTTAATATTGCTGATATTTCAGCAGGTTTAATTTCCGCCATCTTAATTTATAATTTAGACACTTTAAAGTGCAATAAAACTAGTTACTTAACTCTCTTTTTAATACTTGTAATCTATTAGCAATAGAAGCATTATACTCCTTGTCACCAATTCTTAAAATAAATCCTCCAATAATAGCAGGATCTATCGTATTTACTATTGTAATTTTCTTATTTGAAAATTCTTTTATTTTTTCAGAAACTTTCGCTTCTAATGCAGAATCCAGTGCAATTGCAGTAGTTACTTTTACTACTTCAAAGCCATTCATTTCATCTGATAAAAGAACGTATTGCGAAACAATATCTTCTAAAATTTCAAATCTTTTGTTTTCGAATAACAAATGGAAAAGACTTTTAGTCAATTTAGTTGTACTTGCGAAAACTTCAGTCAAAGCACTTTCTTTAACACCAACAGCAATAGTAGGGTTTTGAATAAAACTATTCAGTTCCTCATTTCCATTTATTGTTGAAGAAATCAAAGCCATGTCTTTATAGACTTCTTGCTCATTTCCTGCAGAAATAGCTAAATCTAAGAATGCTTTTGCATAACGAATTGCTGCTCTAGTTCCTGACATAATTTTAGTTTAATTTTACGTCACCTAACATATTCTCAATCAATTTAGCTTGAGCTTCTTTATTAGATAATTCGTCTTTCAATAATTTTTCTGCGATACTCAATGACAAAGTAGAAACTTGCGTTTTCAATTCAGCCATAGCTGCATTTTTCTCTGCTTCAATAGCAATTTTTGCTTGAGAAATCATTCTTTCTCCTTGAATTTGTGCTTCTTTTTTAGAATCAGCAACCATCTTCTCTTTCATTTCACGCGCTTCTTTAAGCATGTTGTCACGCTCCATTCTAGCTTCTTGTAAAATGCGTTCATTGTCTGCAGTTAAATTCTGCATTTCTCTACGTGCTGATTCGGCTGAAGCCAAAGCATTGTTTATAGATTCCTCACGACCTTTTACGGCTCCCAAAATTGGTTTCCAAGCAAATTTTCTCAAAAGTAGAAAGAAAACAAAGAAAATTATCGTTGTCCAAAAAATTAAACTCTCCGGTGCTGTTAAATTCATAGGTATATATTTAAAATAGTTTTTTTGTTTTAGAAAGAAAAACTTCCTGCAGCCAACCGCTACAGGAAATTTTAATTTTTAATTATGCTTTTGCGATTAAAGCAACAACTACTGCGAAAAGTGCAACACCTTCAATAAGTGCAGCAGCGATAATCATAGCAGTCTGGATTTTTCCAGCAGCTTCTGGCTGACGAGCAATTGCATCCATAGCAGATCCACCAATTTTTCCAATTCCAAGACCTGCTCCAATTACTGCTAATCCAGCTCCGATTCCAGCTAATACCATAATGATAAATTTATATAGTTAATAATTATTAAAACTCAAATTAATGATGATCGTGCTCTGCAACGGCCTGACCAATAAACAATGCTGATAACAACGTAAACACATACGCTTGTAAGGCAGCTACCAACATTTCTAATACACTCATAAATAAAACAAACGCTCCAGAAATAGGAGAAACCACTACCGTTTCAAATATAAATATTAACGAAACTAAACTTAAAATAATGATGTGTCCTGCTGTAATGTTAGCAAATAAACGAATCATCAAGGCAAAAGGTTTAGTCAACATTCCTATTAATTCAACAGGAATCATAATTGGCGCTAACCAAAACGGAACTCCAGGTGTATTAAAAATATGTCCCCAATAATCTTTATTTCCACTTAATGTTGTAATGATGAATGTAATCAACGCCATTACAAAAGTAAAATATATATTTCCAGTTAAGTTCGAGCTAAATGGGAAAAACGGAATCAAACCAATAAGGTTGTTAATCCAAATAAAGAAAAAGATAGTTAATAAATACGGCATGTATTTTTCATATTTTTTCTCTCCAATATTTGGTCTAGCAATATCATCTCTAACAAATGTTACTAATGGTTCTAGAAAACCAGCGATCCCTTTTGGTGCTAATTGATTTTTCTTGTATGATCTCGCTACCGCTAAAAATAATAAAAACATTATTATAGCAGAGATGAACATTGAAAAAACATTCTTAGTAATCGAAAAGTTTAATGGTCTTGCATCAAATTCAAATGCACCATTTTTTCTTTCCTCTACAGTTAGTTTTTCAAATTTATCAGCGTAATAAATCACTTCATTTGAACGAACTAATTTTTGACCATTTACATCAATAATATGTTTCGCTTCATTGTCATGATGAAATCTCTCAGAAGAGAAAATTTCTAAACCAGTGTTGGTCCATAAAATTACAGGCAAATAAAAAGAAATGGGATGTCCGCCCCAGTCTGCAATATGAAATTCATGAGAATCCCCAATGTGTGTATTAATTAATTCTGTAGCGTCGAATGGCTTCTTTTCAGGAGTCGCTTCTGCATGATGCTCTGTTACTGCTACATTAGCAATAGAAAGACTATCAACCGCAGGATTTGCAAATCCGAAATAAGGAATACTGGCTACTAAGGCAACTAATAAGAACTGAACAGGTTTATTTGAAAATACCATTATTAAATTGTGTGTCTAATTTTACGTTTCAAAATTTTTTGCAAAGGTACATAATTTATTTACAACTGAAAATATATCATTTTGTTTTTAGCAGTCATATTGTAATTAATTATGATTTTCATAAAAAAAACATTTATTGTTTACTTATTAAACGAACAGCAAAAAAAGTTTCGAAGAATAAGAACAGAAAATAGGGAATAAAAAATGCACTAACATCAGGAATTTGGCTCTTAAGGTCTGATTGAAGCAAAGGAATTAGAAAAACGATAGAAGCCATCATTTTAATTAAGCTAAATCCCATAAAGGCAAATCCCGTTTTATCAGCAAATGTTTTATTAACAAAGAGTAAGAAACTATAGCTTAATAGCGTAACTACAAGATGAAAAAGATAAATACTCCAAGTCGAATAATAAAAAGAAATATTTTTAAAAAAAGTCTCTATTAGATAGTATTGTACGAAAAATAATACAATAGAAAACGGAATTATTATCTTTAAAAATTTATAAAATTGTTGCATTATTCTTCTTTATTTAAATTTTTAACTTGCCTAATTACATTATACAATGCAATGAAAACAGCTAAAAGTGATAGTATAATTGTAAAAACGGAGGAATTGGTATATTTCTCATCCAGCCACATTCCGAGATAGGTAAAACAAAAAATAATTACGCCCATCTGAAAAGGAATGTTCATCATCACCAACCATTTATTGGTTTGTTTAAGATTGTTATTTTTGCTCATTGGTAGCGATTTGATTTTTCACAACAGTTGTGTTCATAACACAAGAAGCGCTAAAATCAGCACCTGGTTCTACAGATAACTTACCCACGCTAACTTCTCCTTGAATACTTGCTGTAGCTTTAACATTTAAAACCTCGGCTACTTTGATACTTCCATTAAATTTACCTTCAATATCCGCGTTATTGCAAATGATATCGCCCGATACACTTCCTGAAGCGCCAATAACTAGTTTAGCTGTAGATTGAAAATTCCCAATCAAATTTCCATCTAATCTAAAATCGGCTTCTGAAATAATATCGCCTTTTATTGTTGTACCACCAACTATTCTGTTGGTTTTACCAAGTAAATCAGTGTAGGGCTTCTTTTTTTTATCAAACATAATTATTTCTTTTCGAGTGCTAAATAGGTTTCTAGATTTTTCTTGATTTGAATTACTTTGTAATTTTCTCCAGAAATTATGATTGCTGGGTTTGCAATTTTAAACTTAGGTTTTTCACGCAAAACATATAAAATATCTTCTGCATAAGCTTTTGATGTGATACCATGAATGGTAATAAAATTTTCTTTTTCTGTATAAACATCATAAGAATAACGCAATTGTTGGTAGTTTTCTTCTGTGTTAAAAATTTTAATTTTATCTTCAATTTCTTTTGTGTTTGCATCGTCACGTGAACCTACTTTAAACAAAATCTTCCAACTTTTAGAGTTTTGTTCAACCAATTCCATTTTGTCAATAAGCGGAATCTGCTCCGTAATTATAACTTGTGCATTTTTACCTTCTTCTGTATTTGGATAATTGTCCGCTATAAATTGCAATGCTTCTTTGTAGGCAGTTACTCCTCGCAGTTTGGCAATCGTATTGGCTTTGAGCAATTCAAATTTAGAAACAATCGTTTCTCCAGAAAATTGGGTAATCAATTGATCTATGTTTTCTAAAACTAATACATATTGCTGTTGCTCATAAAGCTTGTACCATTTAGTATAAATGCCTTCTGGAGATAAATTTTCGTGAGAAACATTTAAATCATTATTATTCAAAATTTGAGTATAACGCGATTCAGGATATTCGGCCGTTATTTTTTGTTTTAAAGCAACTGCTTTACTACTATCTGTAATTTCATATAATTTATATAAATTATACAAGGCAGGAAGTACTAATTTGGGTTCTGGATTATTGTTTAATAAATGCTCTAATTTTGCAATAGCCAACTGATTTTCTTTGAATTTTTCTTTATATATAATTCCGAGTTGGTAATTAGCAAAATTACGTTCTTTTTGAATACTATCAATTGCTGAATCTTTTTGTGGCAGTTTTTTCAAATAAAACTCTGCCGTATATTCAGGCACTATTTTAGCAACTTCAGATGGCTTTTCTGCAAGATTTTTATTCCCATCTTCTGAGGAATCAGCATTTATATTGGTAGTACTAACAGATGAAATTCTCCAATTTCCCTCTGCAGCTCGATCACCCCATATTTTTTTAAATTCTAATTTACCAAAAGCAACCGTAGTTGGATTATAAAAATAAAAAGCACTTGTTACCGTAGCGTTAGGATTTCCTGGCATTGATGGCGGCATCATTATAGATTTTGTCTTGCCTATTGAAGGATTTTGTTGTGAAACAATATCATTAGCGCCAGTTGTATTATTTCGTTTAATATTATCTTGAATCGTTTGATTTTTCTCTTCTAAAATACGTTTTTGATTGTCTTTTTGTTTTAGTTGCGTAATATAATTTTCATAATAAGCTATTTTATCAGCGGGATTTAAAGCAACTACATTTAATATACTATCGTTTCTTTGAGCTATCGCTTCGTATAAAATTACGTCATTAAGATCTCCTCTGATTTTTTTAATTTTTAAAAACTCTCTTGACTTTGTATCCAGTTTTACTAAGGTACTATCGTAGTACTTTGCAGCTTGAGTATATAGTGCCTCTCTAAAATACATATTTCCTATATTTCTGTAATTTGAAGCTACTAAGTAAGTGTCTTTAGAGTTTGACCGTAAAGAGGCATTATATAAATGTAAGGCTTCTTTTTGCTTATTTTGTTTATCAAAGAAAAGTCCATAATGGTAATAAATAAGGTCTTTGTAAGGACGGTTTTCTCTGTCTTTTATAAGTTTATCAAATGTTTTTTGAAAAACAACAAAATCTCCGTTATTGTAATCAAATAGATCTGCTTTTTTTGCCTGTGCATGGATCACAAATTTCCGATCTGCCCTCCTATTCATTTTTATGACAGACTGATACATAGCAACCGCACTATCTTTATATCCCAACTGTTGGTATAATTGTCCCAAAATAAAACGATAACGCGCTTTCTCTTGATTAATTTTGGTAAAATCGATAGCTAATTTTATTTTTGCAATAGCGCTATCCTTTTCTTCTAAATTTAAAAATGAAGCTGTTAATAGTGCATTTGCATCAGCAAAAACCTGATGACTCATTTTGTAATCCTCGATTAACTTGCTAATATTTTTTATTACTAAAGCATCGTTTCCTAAACGCATATTAGTTTTTTCGCGCCATATTTTTGCTTCGTAAATATTGCTGCTATTGGGATATTTATACAATATGTAATTAAAAGCATCAAGCGCAGGAATAAAACGTTGATCGTAATACCTCGCTTTTCCGAGCATCAGATAAGCTTCATCAATTTGGGTGTTTTTCTCTCTTCCTTCAATATTCATTGAATGTTTCTGAATGGCTTTGGTCGCTTTGGTTTCGGCCAATTCAAAATCGGGATTGCTTGACTTTTTGCTGGTGTTGATTTCGTCTTTGATAAGCATTTTTTCAATCGGAAGCAACTGCCAAAAATCATCTTCATTATTAGACTTTATTGTCTTTACTCCTTTATCATAACCAACACCTCCATTATACAAAATGTTATATTTAGTGCTGAGTGCGTGCGAATTTCTAGACATAAAAGTGTCTTTTTTAGTAGAACAGGCTACTAAAAAAGCAAATAACAGTAAGAAAAATGAAGATTTAAATATATTGATTTTCAATGGAAAACGTTTTTATCAATTAACTATTAAATATAGAATTTAGTATAATGACTGGTAAAAATACATTTCTTTTTGATATCGTGGTAATTATAGCGCTATAAATGAGTGGTTTCATTAAAAGTAAAAACCGCTACTTTATAAATTACTGTTGCTTATTAAGCATTTGAAATCTATAAAGTAGCGGTTCTCTAATTTTTTATTATACAGCAAAGAACAGTTCAAGCTCCTTCAATGTTTCCTCAGAAGTTTGAATATCTTTGACTACTTCCCCTTTGTGCATCGCAACGATTCTATTACTAACCTCAACAGTATGCAGTAAGTCGTGGCTGGAAACTAATACCGTCACATTAGGATTATCAGCGAGATCTTTGATGATTTTTTTTAATCGAAATTGCGTTGTTGGATCTAAATTAGCAAAAGGCTCATCAAGAATAATTACCTCTGGATTTCCAATTAATGTAGCAATGATTCCTACTTTCTTCTGATTCCCTTTTGACAAGTCACGTAAATATTTTTTGTTTTTAAGAATTTCTCCATTAAAAAATTCCTCATGTTTTGCTAGTAAAGCATCAACATCCGCTTTGTTTTGTCCGCGTAAATCACCAATGAAATAAAAATATTCCTCTGGAGTTAAATATCCTATTAAGAAACTCTCGTCTAGAAAAGAAGCCGTAAACGGTTTCCAAGCTTCACTAGTATTTACCTCAACACCATTATTAATGATATTTCCTGTAGAAGGCTGAATCAAATCCAATAAAAGGCTAAAAAAAGTAGTTTTTCCTGCTCCATTATTTCCCACAAGACCAAAGCTTTCGCCTTTTTTAATTTCTAAAGAATCTATTTTAAGTACGGTTGTTCCGTTATATGTTTTTGAAAGATTGTTTACTTGTATCATTTTATAAAAAATTAATTTGATGAATAGTTTGATGAATAGTACCGTTATCCTTTTTGTTTGTAAGCGGCTATTGTTGCATATTTCTCTGATTTATAGACTCTTTCAATCAAAGAAAAAGCTTTATTTTTAAGAGCAAAACCAATTACTCCTGCGCTAGCCACTAAAGCTAATGCTACGTTAGGATTGGCATATTTTAAACCTAACCAATAGAGTAAAACAGGCAAACCTAATTGTGGAACGGAGATTAGCATGGTTTTAATATTAAACGCTTTTTTATCTCCAAAAGCTCCTTTTCCAGAACTCAAATCAATTGGCGTTTTAGTATAAGCTCCACCTAATAAAACTAAATGTGAATTAACGCCAATATTGTAAACAGCGCCTACGATAATCACTAAATACGTTTCCCAACCAAAGTAAAGATAAAATGACGCAACAATAGTGGTTAGTATAGTAGCAATAACCATCAACCACCATTTAGAACTCAAATATTCTTTATACGGAATGTTTTGTGTCATCATTAATTGGTAATAGGCACTATCCCAACTGGGTACAAATTGTCCAAAAGTGATTAGAAATCCTCCTGAAACAAAGATTGCCCCGAAAATATGCATTACTGGTCCGTAAAAAGAAGTTGTAGAGAAAAACAGAAGTCCATAAAAAAGAAACATAACACTTAACCCGACAGTAGTCTTCGATCTTTTGTTCCTTTTTATTAATTTAATGTCATTTTTCAAGAAGGTACCAATAGTTCCAAATTGATTTAACCAAGTTAAATTTTCTGTTTTAGCAACATCATGCTTATTTGTAAGTCCTGCATCTAGATATAAGTTATTTTTAAAATAGATAAATGTGAAGTAATACAAAACTATTAAAGCGATAACTGGAATTGCAAAAGCCCAATAATTGTTGAAAATAGCATCAAATAGAGGCGCTGTATAATCCGTAATATTAAATAATCCATAATACTGTAAACCCGCTAATACAGTTGTAATTACCAAGAAAATTCCAAATAAATTATCTTTATTGCTTAGTATAATATTAATAAAGTTGTTGATGTACAATAAAGAATAAATACCAGTAAACCATAATAGTACATGCACAACATCATATCCTTCGATCATTAAAACAATACTGAATGGAAGTAAGAAAAATACATGAACTAAGTTAAAGAAAGATAAAATTGTTTTTCCTATTGAGAAATGAACAATCGTAGCTTTTTTTATAGGAAAAATTAGCATGGGACGAATGTTCATTACTGGAATTTTCTGCAACAATATTCGAACGAGTAAATCCATTACTACGTAATAAATCATGAATTTATTCACTGTTGTGATTGGGTCCATGTTCATTTTCTTTAAGAAATAGAAAACACCAATTCCTAATGCTAAAAAGACTATAATAAAATAGGCGGCAAGAAAACCAATGAGGATTTTCAAAGCTAAGTTGGTAGCGAAGGAAGCCGATCTAAAAAATGCTTTCCATTCGAGATAAAGGAATTTTTGAATCATATTTTGGTTGTTTAGTTTTTTTAGTAGGTAAGATAAAGTAAGAAAACGTTACAGTTTTTCTAATTTATATTCAGGATAGGTTTGTTGTAAATAAAAAGACGCCTTGGCAGGAATAATTTTGAATACGATAAAAAGTACCAAACTAAATAATACAAAAAGAAAACTAATTCCTAATATCCAATAGTCGTTCGTTAAAAAGTTATCACCAAGATTGATTAATTGAAACAACAAATTAAGAGGTAGTATTATTGTTGCAGAAAAAGTGCCATATTGATTGATAATTTCTTCGAACAGCCACTTTTTCTCATTTAATTTCTTTTTTTCCTTTCTTGTTTTTCGGTTTTTAAACATTTCATAAAATGTAAAGCCTAATAAGAGGATATAAAAACCAACTAGAATACATACTTTATATAAACTTAATTTTATGAAAGTAAAAAGCAATAAAGTCATTGCAATAGTTAAGACAATCTTTGGGATACCAAAAAAATCTTTAAAATGTTGCCAAACCAAACCGTTGTATTTTTTTCCAAGTGCTACTTGTCTTTTTTCCACAACATCCATAAAACCAAAAACGCCAAACTTCTTGAACTCAATATGTAAAGCTTCTTCAAAAGAACGATTGGGATTTTCCTGCCATTGGGTTTCAATAGCATTGGCCAAATGATCGACTAGTTCTGATTGCAAATCATAATATTCCACATAATGTTGTTGAGTAAAAATGAAAAGTTGGTCTATTTGTGAAATGGTTAGTTTCATGAATTAGAAATTGATAGTTTTTTCTCGAATTGAAAATGTTTATACAAAGAGCGAAACATATTAAAAATTATAATTAGATATGATAAAGTAAAAATCAATGAAAATACTTTTATATTATCACTTTTACCAGAAGGAAGAATTTGATAAATTCCAATTCCGATACTAATTCCATAAAATAACATTAAATAAAAATTTCTTTTAAATAATAAAGAATAAGTAGTGTTTGTTTTTGCTTTCAATATAAAAGCCTTGCCTAAAACAAGAATAAAAGTTCCAATTACTGATACTGTTCGTAAAAAACTAACGATGTAATTTGTAAAAATTATGTCTTTAAAAAAATTACTTGTCATAACCAGTAAAAAAGCCAAAATAACTAAAACCAGAATACCTTGAAAAAGTTCTTTTTTAGACTCTATTATTAATTTATTTAAAATTATTTTGGGTACATAAATCCTCGATCCAAGCCATATTCTGCTTGATGCCGGCTGTAATTCTGGCTTCCATTTTTCAAAAATAGTTTTTAAATTTTGATCAAATGAAAGCGAATTTTCCTCCATCATAACTTCTATTTCTGAGGCAATATGATCGGTAACTTCCAGTTTTATATCGTCATAATCAAGACCGTTCAAAACTAAAGTTTCTTCTATTTGGGTTATTTGTTGGTTGGTTAAGTTCATGTTTTAAATTAGTTTGTATTTTTTTATTATTCTAAAATGCTCTGCTGCAAGCGCAATTAAATAGACACTTATAAAAAAGAAAAAACTAGTAATAGACCACTCCATAAAATTGCTAAGCAAACTGCCTCTCTGATAGTGACGATAATTTCCATTTAAAAGGGTGTAGATCATATAAAAATTATTAGGTAGCAAACAGGAACTTTTTAGAAAAAAGAATCCATAAACCGTTTTTGATTTTAATTTCCAAACAAAAAACATAATAGTTAGTATTGCCGTACACGTTAAAATATATACTGACGTTAAAAAGGATTTCAAAATAGTATAAACGTATTCTTGTGGATACATTATTGTGATCGTTGTCATCAAAATGCTAAAAAAAAGAGTTGAAAATAAACTCGATTTAAAAATTTTTGATGCCGCAGCAACATATCTGTCAACAATTATTTTTGGCCCAACAATTCCCCATCCAACACTTTTTGTTTGTTTCAACATTGATTTCCACTTTTTTAAACTCTTTGCAAAGGCTTCTTCAAAAGTAGATTCTTGTTCTAATTCAATCTCTGAAGCAATATGATCAATCAATTCTAATTTTACATCTTCATAAATTACATCCTTTGAAATTAAGGATTCATTTATTAATTGGATTTGGTCTTTGGTTAGTTTCACGCTGGAAAATTTAAATTAAGTGATGATGTTTTTTAATTTTTTAAAATATTCTTTTGAACTTACATTTCGGTAAATACAGTTATCTACGTTATTTGTCATGCTGAGGAACGAAGCATCTCTTCCTACTATTCAAACAAGTCATTAAGAAAATTCAGGTCAGGATTAATTGTTTTTATTAGTATGATTTTCTTGTCTTTCTTCCATCCCTTAATTTCTTTTTCTTTAGTAATTGCTATTTGTATCCATGTGAATTTTTCGAAATATAATAAATGATGAACGTTATATTTAGCAGTAAATGAATTCGGATTTAAGGAGTCTTTGTGTTGCTGTAGTCTAATTTTTAAATTATTTGTAACGCCAGTGTACAAAACTGTTTTTGCTTTATTGGTTAGAATGTAAACGTAATAAGTATGATACCCATGTTGAAATTCTATCATGTTTTCCGCTTTAAAGATGATTTCAAAGTTTGTGATGATGCTTCGTTCCTCAGCATGACAAAGTATTTGGTTTGACTAATAAAATTCTATCATGTTTTTTATTTTAAAGATGATTACATATTTTATGGCGATGCTTCGTTCCTTAGCATGAAATAATAGTGAATTAATAATGCTAATTTAGTTCGTATTGTTTTTTAATCCTTTTGATTGTTTTATTTTGCAATTGGATTCCAGTTATTACGAATAAAACCGTTAATGCCCACAAACAACAAAAGAGAAAAAGCACTAAAGGATATTCATTAATTTCTTCTTTAAAAACACTTCCTAAACTAAGTCCTAAATTAATAAAACCACCAAAAATTATTGGAATTGGATTAATCATCTCAATTTCCAAAAAGCGATTACCATCTATTTTTCTATGCTTGTAATAAGAATAGACTATGGTTATGGCTGCAAAAAGTAAAAAAAGAAATAATACTGCTACAAACTTTCTTGGCTCTTCAAAATACAAAGAAATTTTAAATGTCAAAGCAAGCAATAAAATACTACTTATGATTTTAGGGAATTTTAAATACGCTGCAATCATTTTCCATTGCTCTCTGTTATATTCTTTTCTAAGAACCTTTGTTTGTTCCTTTTCAATAGATTTAAAACTAGAATCTCCAGTAAACTTATTCTCAGCATATTGTTTTGCTTGATGAAAAGTGAGTTCAGGATCTTTCTCCCAAATTTCCTCCATGCTAGAAACCATGTGATCCGTTAATTCTACTTGTAATTCGTACCATTTGATATCTTTGGATTCAATGTAATCTGAGACGTATTTTATTTGTTCGGTTGTTAATTGCATAATTTATTGAATTGGTAATTTTCTTTGAAATTGTAAATGCTTCACTCCCAAATATAATATCGAAAACAAAAACACAAAAAAACAACCTATTGTTGCTACAAATAAGTTTTGATTCCTTAAATCATGAGGAATATTTGGATTGATAATAAATGATAAGAAAATAATAAGACTCGTAAAGCGACTATCAAACAAATGCTTGTATGTAGAAGTAGCTTTAGACTTCAAATTCCAAAATTTGGTCAAAAGTGCTAAAGCTCCCGTTGTGCAAAAGGCGTAAAACAAGAAATCTTTCATTAGACGAATAAATTCTAATTTTTCCTTTGTGTTATCGACCAATTGAAAAATAATAATTAATATTATAGACAATACTACTGATATAATAACTTCCCTTTTAAACTGATTTTTTAATTTACTATGAACTAGTTTAGGATATGTTGATTGCAATGAAAAAAAATCTCTTGTCAATTTGAAATCCTCACCCCATTTATTAAGAACCTGATTGTAAACTTCAGGAAATTCATTGTTAGTAAGTTCCATTTCATTTTCAATTTCACTAGCAATATGATCTAAAACTTCAAGTTTTATATCGTCAAACTTTATCCCTCTTTCATTTAAAGTCTGGTCTATACACTCTATTTGTTCGGCGGTTAACTGCATCTCCTTAAGATTAAAATTCTAATTTCGGACTTGGGTTTACTAAACTCTGCATGTTTCTAATAAAATCTTCCAATTCTGAAAGTCGGTTTACGGTTTCGGTAGTTCCTTTTTCAGTAAGTTTATAATATTTGCGCATTCTATTGTCTACTTTTTCCATCTCTACATCTAGAATTCCTTCTGCTTCCAATTTATGTAATGCTGGATATAAAGCTCCTTCGGTAATATTAAGTTCACCGGATGTAATTGCTTTTACTTTTTGAGTAATTTCATAACCATACATCTTGCCGTTTTCCTCCAGCAACTTCATGATGATCGTATTTAAACTTCCCTTATATAATTGTGAGTTTTTCATTTTTTTATAATTTCTAAAAACAAATATACATAAGAATCTTATACATAATACTATTAGGTATGTAATTTTTAAAGTAAACGGATCATTTAACTAAAAATTAAAACAAAAAATAGCCTAATTAACACTAATAAAAACTATTTCTCATTTTAATACTTTTTAGAAAGCTAAAATTGGGGAAATTTAATTTTTAAAAAAAATATGATTCGTGTCATTCGTGTCAAAAAATATCCACTAGTTTTCCGCTATTATAAATTTTCAAACACTTTGATTTAAGAAACCTAATCTGTTTATTATCTTTGTCAAAAAAAAAATCCCATGTCATCCTTTTTAAAACTAATTATAAAAGAAGTAAAACGCGAAACTAAAGATGCCGTTTCTATACTTTTTAACGTACCGGAAGAACTAAAAGCAAATTACAAATTCATTGCGGGTCAATACCTAAATTTGAAACTAACGCTGGACGGTCAAGAAATTCGCCGTGCCTATTCTATTTGTTCATCACCCGACAGTGGCGAACTTCGCATTGCAGTCAAAGCGGTAAAAGATGGTGCATTTTCTCAATTTGCTAATACAAAACTAAAAGCCGGTGACGCCATTGAAGTAGGAACTCCTGAAGGAAAATTTACTTTTGAACCACAAGCAGACCGACAAAAAAATTATGTTGCTTTTGTTGCAGGAAGCGGAATAACACCCGTAATGTCGATATTGAAATCAGTATTGAAAAACGAATCTAAAAGCTCTTTTGTACTGGTTTATGGCAACAAATCTCCCGAGGAAACGATTTTTCATCAAGAATTACACGATTTGCAATTGCAATATGTAGGTCGTCTTTTTGTACATTATGTATTCAGTCAAGCCAAAACAGACAATGCATTATTTGGTAGAATTGAGAAAGCAGCAGTAAACTTTGTTTTGAAAAACAAGCACAAGGAACTCGAATTTGATAAGTTCTACTTGTGTGGTCCTGAGCCTATGATCAATCTAGTTTCTGATGTTTTAAAAGAGCACAACGTAAAGGATACTGCTATAAAATTTGAATTATTCGCAGCTTCTATCGTAGAAAACACTATAGAAAAATCCTTAAGCGGACACTCCAAAATCACCATTATGGTTGATGATGAGGAAACGACTTTTGAAATGTCTCAGAAACAAACCGTTTTGGATGCGGCATTAAAACAAGGAATCGACGCACCTTATTCTTGCCAAGGCGGAATTTGTAGCAGCTGTCTGGCTCGTGTTACCTCTGGAACTGCCGAAATGAGTAAAAACTCCATTCTTACTGATAAAGAAATTGCTAGCGGATTGATCCTTACCTGTCAAGCGCATCCCACATCAGAAAGCATTTATATTGATTATGATGATGTTTAATCAATAAATAACTACTAATTTAAAATTCCAAACTCCTACTTAAAAATAGGAATTTGGAATTTTTTATTTCAAACCAAATGAAAAAACCACGGGAAATTTTTAAAAACAAACCTAATCTTCTGGAAGAAACAGAAGTCGAACAACTTTTAGACTACTGTGAAAAGTTGCAAGACGAATTAGTCGATTTAAAATTTCAGCAAAACGAAAACAAGCAATTGATAATGCTGGACATGCTCAAAGAAATTGTAAAAGCGTGTGAAGAAACCGAAAAACAACAAAAAGAATCGATCCGTTTTGGTTTAGAATCTCCTGATTTTGAAGTATCTATTTCTAATTTAAAACGATATTTACAGGTTAGATGTAGAGAAAATGGGATTTGGCTGTAAGCCAAATAAAATTGCCTGCATAATAGTTTAAAACTACAGTAATGACTGAATACGAGAAACTACACTCTCTGGTAAAATAGTTCGCATTACCTCATCATATCCTTCTACTTTTTTATTGCCATAAACTGATGTTGGTAACATAGGATACTTTTCTCTATCTGAAACCAAAGCATTTTCTATGGGTTGATTAAATGGTGAAAAACCAGCAAAAGGATGTGTTGCACCCCAAAGTGTTACTACTTTTACACCAAGCATTGCTGCAATATGAGCATTACCAGAATCCATAGAAAGCATTACATCTAGATTACTGATCAGTTTTAATTCCTGTTGAAATTTAATTTTTCCCGCTACATTTATTACATTTTTAAAAGGAGTGGCAAGTGAATCTAAAATTTCGATTTCTTTTTTTCCGCCGCCAAAAAGTAAAATAGTATGCTCTTTATTTTCGGACAATTTTGCGAGGACTTCTTTCATTAAATCCAAAGGATACACTTTAGAATCGTATTGTGCAAAAGGAGCTATTCCGATTAATTTTTGATAATTTTCGCCAATTAAGTCTGTAATTTCTGCACTTAAGACCGTTTTTTGGGGAAATTCTAGCTCAAGAGATAAATCTATTGGATAACCAAGTGTTTTAAAAACCTCAGCATGCCTTTCGAACATCGTTGGTAATTGCTGGAATACTTTGTTTACGGCGCGCGTTAATTCTTTTTTACCAGCACGACCTTTATCTACCGCAGCTACTTTTTTTCCTGTTACTAGAAAAAGATTTCGGATAATTTGAGAACGCAATACATTGTGCAAATCAGCAAAAGCGTCAACGTGAAGCGCTCTTACATCTTGAAATAATCGAAGTAATCCCAAAAAACCTTTGTGCCTTTCTTTTTCGTCGAAAGCAAAAAAGGAAACATTAGGAATTCCTTCAAAAAAAGGCTTAAAGAAAGGTCGCGAAATTACGGTGACTTGAACCGATGGATATTGTTTTACAAAAGCGCGTAAAACAGGAACCGTCATAGCCACATCTCCCATTGCGGAAAGTCTCATGACAGCGATATGTTTGGTATTTTTTGACAAGTATAAATATTTATTCTTGGGATCTTAGCCCAGATTGAAATGAAAATCCCGGAACAAAAAAAGTAACGTTTCTGGTTCTAAAAAAGCGACCAGCGGAAGCTCTTTTTAGGACCATAGAAACGGTACTTTTTTTGTGAGGAATTGTAATGGAAAGCTGGAAAAAGCTCCTGAAATTACTTCTTATTTTGGTACAAAACAGGATTTAAGTCATCGTCATTGTACATTTTCATTTGCTTATACACTTTCATGAATTTATCACCTTTTTCGATATCAGTCAATAAATCATCGATAGCTGTTGATAAATCAGTTCTTTGCTCTAACAAAATATTCAATTTTACTTGACATTTGTCTCTGTGGTCTTGAGAAGCTTCTGCGCGAGTCGCCTCTTCATTCATATGATAAATTTTAAGCGCCAAAATAGACAATCTATCAAAAGCCCAAGCCGGACTTTCAGAGTTGATTTTTGCATTGTCTTTGATGACTACCGTGCTGTATTTTTGTAAAAAATAACTATCAATATATTCTACCATATCGGTACGTTCTTGATTAGAAGCATCAATTCTTCTTTTTAGAGTCAAAGCTGCAACAGGATCAATGTTTGGATCTCTAATAATATCTTCAAAATGCCATTGTACGGTATCAATCCAGTTTTTATGATACAACAAATGTTCAAATTTATCTTTTGGAAACGGATTGTTGATGGGTTGATCTACATTATCAAATTGATGATAATCCTTAATACTTTGTTCGAATACGGAATAAGCTAATTTTGAAAACATATTTTTATATTTAATAATTACAAAGATACTTTTTATACTTTTATGGTTTAACAAAAACTGTAGAAGTTTAATATCAAAAAATAAATCATGCAAATTCATATTTTATCAGAAAACAATAGTATCCTGAACCATTTTTTAGGACAAATTAGAAATGTTGATGTTCATAAGGACAGCATGCGTTTTCGAAGAAATATTGAGCGAATTGGTGAAATCATGTCGTATGAATTAAGCAAAGAACTAAGTTATAAAAACGTGGAAATCCAAACCCCACTTGGTATAAAAAAGACTACCGAAATTAATGACCCAATAGTTTTATGTTCTATACTACGGGCTGGTTTGCCTTTGCACCAAGGTTTTCTAAATTATTTTGACAGTGCTGAAAATGGTTTTATTTCGGCTTTCAGACATCATCCAAACAACGATGATTATTTTGAAATTAAAGTCGATTATCAAGCCGTAGCAGACATCAATAAAAAGAATGTATTGTTACTTGACCCAATGTTAGCAACTGGTCAATCTATAATTGCTGTTTATAATAAATTGATGGAAAGAGGAAATCCAAAGGAAATTCATATTGCTGTTGTGATTGCAACCCCCGAAGGTATTGCCCATTTAGAAGATCATTTACCTAAAAATTGTCATCTTTGGATTGCTACTTTAGACGATAGTCTAGATGCTAAAAATTATATCGTTCCTGGGTTAGGAGATGCTGGTGATTTAGCCTACGGTCCGAAATTATAACTGGCTAAAGAAAGCAAAAACACTACAAATAATAAGTACATACAACACTATTTCCTGATTCAATCTAAGTTGTGGCATTTCTATATGACTGGTGGTCATAATGGCCAAAGGAGCAATCGTGAAAATTAACAAGTCATTGCTTTTCTCTGGTGCAACCAAGAAAATTATAACTCCGATGAAAAAGGATGCTATTATTTTTTTGAAAGAGGTATGAGAAACTTGAGGTTTATTAGACATTGTTGAAAACATTGATACTAAGAAAAACAGCGCAATTGTAGCGTATATAGAAAATGCCGCGTTTTGGTAATTATTAGTAAAATAGGATATTTCAAAATTCGTATGTACGGTTTTAATAAAATAATCAAATCCGCTTAGATTAAAAAGAGTAACATAGAGGGAGTATAATGTTCCGACTATAAAAAAAGCAATAAATGGCAGTATCCAGTTTCTGTAATCTCTGGAAACGTGAAAAATGATCGATATAAAAACTAGAATTATAAATAGAACACTCCAAAAATAGAATAAGGAGGCCATAAAGATCCAAAAAGAGGCATCAAATATTTTTTCCTTAGAGGCTTTTAGCGATTGTAAAGAAAGTAATCTTCGTAAGGCAAGCAGGATAAAAAAATTAGCAATAATTAGATTCGTATTGCTAAATACCGATGGAAAGAAAAGCAGAAACAAAAAGGAAAAAAAGATCGTAAAGGTACTGTCCTTGGTCAGTACATTTCGCTTTGCTATAAAATTGGATACGAATAAAGAAGCCAATAAAAGACAAAACAATCCTATCTTTGTTAGTATTGAAAAAATGGATTTTGTCCATGACAAATCTTGAAATTGAAATATTAAAAAGAAGAACAACATTAAAATTCCAACAAATAAAAAATTTAATGGTGTAGATTTTCTAAAAACACTTGTTATCATACGGATATTTTATACTTTTGTGTCGGTAAATATAAGACTTGTTTAAAAAGTAAGCCCTGCTAGTCTGAAAAGATTCCTAAAAAGTCCCTTTTTAACTCGTCCTACCACAAAAAACAACTACTAAAATTAATTTTATACATTATGAAAGCATTTTTCGAAGCAATACAATACTTATTTGTAGACATCTTATTTGCTCCTCAAGATTTTTTACGCTCATTAGAGTTAAGATCTTGGTTTGCAGCAAATACAATTAACTGGATTTTCATGATTATTTGTGCGGCTGCAATGGTATATTGGATCAAACAATTAAAAATGTTTGAAGATGCAGGTACTGAAAAGCAAGATACTACCGCTCACTCTTTCTTTAAATAAGATTTAAACAAAAAGGGAACGATAGCTCGAAACTATTTTAAATCGTTTCCAATATCTTTTCTAAAATACATCTTATCAAAATTTAGTTTATCTATATTTTGGTAAGATTTTTTTATGGCCTCTTCAAAATTATTTCCGTAAGATGTAATTGCTAAAACTCTTCCTCCATTAGAAACAACATTTCCGTTATCTAATTTGGTTCCTGCGTGAAAAACAATTGAATCTTGGATGGTTTCTAATCCCGAAATTACTTTTCCTTTTTCAAAATCTTCCGGATAACCTCCAGAAACAACCATAATTGTAGTGGCACTTCTTTCGTCTACTTCTAGTGTAATCTCATCCAGCTTTTCATTGGCTACAGCCAAAAATAACTCGACTAAATCGGTTTTCAATCTCGGAATCACTACTTCTGTTTCTGGATCACCCATTCTCACGTTATACTCGATCACAATAGGTTCGTCATTGACATTGATTAATCCGATAAAAACAAAACCTTTATACGGAATACCATCTTTTTTAAAACCATCAATTGTTGGTTTTACGATGCGTGTTTCAATCTTTTCCATCAAAACGGCATCAACATAAGGAACTGGAGAAACTGCTCCCATTCCGCCTGTATTCAATCCTGTATCGCCTTCGCCTATGCGCTTGTAATCTTTAGCAGTAGGTAGAATTTTATAATTTTTTCCGTCTGTCAAAACAAAACAGCTCAGTTCTATTCCGTCTAGAAATTCTTCAATTACCACTTTTGAACTCGCATTACCAAATTTTTGGTGCACGAGCATATTTCTTAATTCCTCTTTGGCTTCAGCTAAATCTTGAATGATCAAAACTCCTTTTCCTGCTGCTAATCCATCTGCTTTTAATACATAAGGCGGTTGCAATGTTTCTAGAAATTCACATCCTTTTTCTACCGTTTCAGCAGTAAAACTATCGTAAGCAGCTGTTGGAATATTATGTCGGATTAAAAATTCCTTTGCAAATTCTTTACTTCCTTCTAATTGCGCACCTAATTTAGAGGGACCAATTACTGGAATGTGTTTTAAGGCAGCATCATTCAAAAAGAAATCATAAATCCCTTTTACTAAAGGATCTTCAGGACCTACTACTACCATAGTTACCTTTTCTTGGATCACAAATGATTTAATAGCATCAAAATCTGTAGGACTCAAAGCAACATTTGTGGCTATTGTAGCAGTTCCAGCATTTCCGGGTGCTACAAAAAGAGTCTCGCAAAGTGGACTTTGAATCATTTTCCATGCAAAAGCATGTTCTCTACCTCCTGAACCCAATAATAAAATTCTCATTTTGTGTGTTTTTTAGTTGTGTGTTTCCCTTTTTCAAGGAGGTGCAAAAATAATTGCTTTTGGACGTAAAAAATAATTAATTTTCAAAAATTTGCCACTTCCTGATTATTACTTGGTGGTATATATTATTTTTGATAAAATATCCTTGTAAAATGTTTCGAATTTTTGACTTATCGCTTTTATTAAATGGTTTTCCTATACAGAAAGCTAAAAAGGAATTGCGAGAAATTCTAGCATTGTCTGAACAAGAACATGACATTTTTATAGAAAATAAAAAACAAGAAATTGTCACTTTTCATTTAGAAAACAATTCTTTTTATCAGGAATTAGTGGGTATAAAAACTTTTAAAAATTGGAATGATTTACCCATTTTAAATAAAAAAAATTTACAAAAACCATTATTAGAAAGGTTTTCTAAAGGATATTCTTCAAAAAATAGTTACATCAATAAAACTTCTGGTTCTAGTGGCGAGCCTTTTGTTTTTGCAAAAGATAAATACAGCCACGCTTTAACTTGGGCTTCAAATATATACCGTTTTAGTTGGTACGGAATTGATTTTAACACTTCCTTTCAAGCGCGTTTTTATGGAATTCCGCTGGATTTTTTAGGCAACAAAAAGGAAAGAGTCAAAGACTTTTTAAGCAATCGCTATCGTTTCTCTATTTTTGATTTATCAGATCGAGCATTAGAAGTGATGTTGAAAGAGTTTGAAAAAAAGAAATTTGATTATATTAATGGTTATACGAGTTCTATCGTTTTATTTGCAAAATTCCTTGAGAAAAAAAATATAATTTTATCGGTTATTTGTCCCACTTTAAAAGTTTGTATTGTAACATCTGAGATGCTTTTTGAAGAGGATAAAATCCTATTAGAAAAGCAATTTGGCATTCCTATCGTCAATGAATATGGAGCTTCAGAACTGGATTTAATAGCTTTTCAAAATACGGAACAGCAATGGCAAGTAAATGCAGAAACACTTTTTGTAGAAATAATAGACGAAAATGATCAAACCGTTCCCTATGGTGTGTCGGGCCGAATCGTAATTACTTCCTTATTTAATAAAGCACATCCGTTTATTAGATATGATATTGGTGATATTGGAATACTAGATGAAAAAAGCACCTTACAAAAACCTATTTTAAAGAAATTATTGGGTCGTACTAATGACTTTGCCGTTTTACCTAGCGGCAAAAAAACGCCTGGTTTAACTTTCTATTACATTACAAAAAGTATTATTGAAGATGATGGAAACGTAAAGGAATTCGTGATTAAACAAACCAAATTAGATTTATTCGAAATCGAATATGTTAGCGAAAAAGAATTGAATTTAGAACAAATAAATAAAATTAAACAAGCTATTGATTTGTATCTGGAGCCTGATTTAAAATTTAAATTTACCAGAAAACGAACTCTTGATCGAAGCAATAGAGGAAAGTTAAAACAATTTAAATCGTTGCTTTAATATATCGTGGTTTTATCAGCAATTGTGTAAATAAAAACCCAGTCATACACAATAAAGAAACGAATAAATTATACCCATGAAAGGTTCTATAAACCTTAAAATTATGGTACACTAAATCAAATTTTGAAGCAGAGATCGAATTTTTTCGAATGCGATAATAGGCCAAACTTTCAGGAATTACTGGAGCTAATTTAATTTTTTGTAAAATCGTGAGCCACAACATCCAATCTTGACGCTTTCTGATAGACGAAATACTTATTTTTCCAAAATAATCAACATCATAAATTCCCGTGAGATTTCCAACATAATTACAAAAAAACAATTGTTGGTAACTCAAGATTAAAGGTGATTCGATTCTTTTATTCAATGCTTTTCCGTTTTCATCTATAATTTCGTAAAAAGAAAAAGTGAAAGGGATTTTATTTATTTGGAGAAAATGTACTTGCTTTTCTAATTTTGTTGGTTTCCAAATATCATCCGCATCTAAAAAAGCAATGTATTTTCCAGAAGTTTCATTCAAAGCTGTATTTCTAGCAATTCCGGTTCCTGCATTCTCATGATGTTTACAAATTTTTATCCGATTGTCTTTTTTAATAAATTCTTCTATAATCGAGACTGTAGCATCATTAGAAGCGTCATCTACAATAATCATTTCCCAGTTTTGATAGGTTTGATTTAAAACAGATTGAATTGATTCTGTAATGTATTTTTCAGAATTAAAAGCAGGCGTAATTATAGAAACCAATGGATTTTTCATGTTTAATAAGCTTTATCGTCGCCACGCAAAATATGGAATATCGTGATGAAAATGATTTTTATATCTAACAAAATAGACCAATTTTCAATATAAAAAATATCATATTTTACTCTATTAATTATATCAGTATCGGTTTCTACTTCGCCTCTATATCCTTTGGTTTGTGCTAATCCTGTGATTCCTGGTTTTACAAAATGTCGAACCATGAATTTATCGATTTTGGTAGCATATAAATCAGTAACACTGATCATATGTGGTCTTGGACCAACAACAGACATTTCTCCCAAGAAAACATTAAAAAATTGTGGCAATTCATCGATACTTGTTTTACGAATAAATTTTCCCACCTTAGTGATTCTAACATCATTTTTAGATGACAATTTCATATCGGCAGAATCGTTTAATTCCATCGATCGAAATTTATAACAATTGAAATTCTTAGAATTGATTCCGCTTCTTTTTTGAACAAAAAATAATGGTCCTTTCGATTCTAATTTTATTAAAACAGCCATTATAGGTAGCAACCATGACAATACGGTTATTATTATAAAGCAAGAAAAAACAAGATCAAAAATTCGTTTTATTACTTTATTAAAATCTTCTTCCTGCAAGATATTCCTCAAGGACATGACAGGAATGTAATCGTAAAATTCGAACTTTACATTGGAGGATAGGATTTGCTTTTCGTCGGGAATAAATTTTAATGTTTTAAAATTATTATCAGCAAAATCAATAATATCTGCAATTTGCTCTGGCGATAAATCGGCGATAGAACAATAAATTTCATCAATATTTTCTTCTGTTACAAAAGAAAGACATCTCTTTATACTTTCTTCATTTGCTTCTTTCAACAAAAAAACTTGGGTTAAGTTATAGCCATAATCTGGGTTTTCGGTAAAGAAATGTTTCAAAGGATTAATCCTTTCCTCATTCCCCAACAATACAACAGTTCTAAAATTTCCGCCGTACCAAACTCTATATTTTCTTAAAAAATAATAAATAGATACTTTGACAAAAAAAACAAGACTAAGCGCTACAACTATGTAAAAAACAACTCTTTTTGGAGGATTAGATTCTGAATCAAACAACTCCAGAATCAAACAAAATAAACCAAACAAAGCAGCCTGTTTTATGGTTTTATTTGCAATTGCAATGCTCTTTGTATAGCGATATATTTCATAAAAACCGAGATAAATGGCAGTAAGTATCCATGCTGCGCTTATCAAAATAACATACCAAAACTGATTGTCGTGAGGTATTAAATAAATACTCAAAACATTAATGATTATTAAATCAATCCAATATGAAAAAGGGCGAATGTAAACTGAATATCTTCCTACTTTTGTTTTCACTACTTGATATAGCTTGAAAAATCTTTATGCTCTTCCTTAGATAATTCTTCTTTTGACAAAGATCTAAAGTAATCATACGTTATTTTCATTCCTTCTGCACGACCAACTTTAGCTTCCCATCCTAGTAACTCTTTAGCCTTAGTGGTGTCTGGACGGCGTTGCAAAGGATCATTTACAGGAAGTTCATGATAGACTACTTTTTGATTGGTTCCGGTTAATTTTATAATTTCTTCGGCAAAATCTTTAATCGTAATTTCATCTGGATTTCCAATATTTACAGGATATACATAATCTGAATGTAACAATCTAAAAATTCCTTCTACTTGATCATCTACATAACAAAAAGAACGCGTTTGCATTCCGTCACCAAAAATGGTTAAATCTTCACCTCGTATGGCTTGGCCTATAAATGCCGGAATAACACGACCATCATTGAGTCGCATTCTTGGACCATAGGTATTAAAAATGCGAACAATTCTAGTTTCTACACCATGAAAAGTATGGTAGGCCATTGTAATAGATTCCTGAAATCGCTTGGCTTCATCATAAACACCTCTTGGACCAATCGTATTTACATTTCCATAATATTCTTCGGTCTGAGGATGAACTAGTGGATCACCATAAACTTCAGAGGTCGATGCAATAAGAATTCTTGCTTGCTTTACTCTAGCCAATCCTAAAAGATTATGTGTGCCTAAAGAACCCACTTTTAAGGTTTGAATCGGTATTTTTAAGTAATCTATCGGACTTGCGGGCGATGCAAAATGAAGAATATAATCTAAATTTCCAGGAACATGAACAAACTTCGTAATATCGTGATGATAAAACTCGAAGTTTTCTAATTTAAAAAGATGTTCTATGTTTTTTAAATCTCCTGTAATAAGGTTATCCATGCCCATTACAAAATAACCTTCTTTTATGAAACGGTCACAAAGATGAGAGCCTAAAAATCCTGCAGCTCCAGTAATAAGTATTCTTTTCATATATTGATTATTATGTTGGATTTCTTCCTTAATTTACTAGGATTTGATTCTCCAATAAAGTTTTTACAAACTAGGGTAAGTTTGCGATATTCTGTTATTTTACTTCTTTAATACAGCGACTTGAATGTTACTATTTAACCTGGAAAATTTGTTCCAATATTTTAATAGTAATCAAATAGGTTGGTTTTACTCCTGTTGTCCCTAAACCACCCGAAGCCAATGTACTTCCGGTTTCTAATGGATTATCTGAGGCGTAATACGCGTATCTTACCTTGACGTCATGAGGAACACTTTTTCTGATTTTAGATGCCGATTGTATGGCTTTTTGATAGTAAGAACCTTCCATTTCAAGACCAATAATTCCCCAAGTAGATTCATGGAAAAATTTTAGTAAATCTCTATTTTGTAATGAGGTTCCAAGTACTGTAACCATTGGTCCAGCAAAAACGGCAATGTCATTTCCTTCAAACATTTCAGCTGATAATTCATTTTCGAAAAAATAATTGTCTGCCGTACCTTCGTTAATGTGGGCATTCGGAATCATTATATCTCCTTTTCCACCTTCTAGAATTCCTGCTTTACCCATTATAGAAACCGACTCCACGTTCAAAAGAATGTCTTTTTTATATGGCTTCAATAATTCGTCAATCGTTTCATAGGCTTGTTCACCAAAGGCATAATCCATAACAATAAGTACGGGTTTTTTATCACCAATAGTTGCGTTTGCAAATGATGTTTTAGACCAGTTTAATTTTGCTGTATCAAAAATTTGAACGTCAATATTAGTTCCAGAAGTATCTGGCAAAGAGATCATTCCGTGCTTTAAGGCTACATCCGAAACTTCATTTCTTAGAACATCTGCTCCAGATTTACTCAATTCCTCATAAATAAAGAAATCTGATTTGTCTTTGAACTTCGTTTTTAAAACCTCTGTTGCAAAAATGGAGTTCATAACCGAGTGCATGTTAGCACTAATAACATGAATAGGACGGTCTAAAAGTTTATTTTCTTCTAAAACCTTCTTAATATTTGTAGCCCAAACTTCACCGTGAATGTGATGTCCTAAGCGTTCTCTTAGAATAGGACTAAAGGTGATTGTTCGTTTATTATCATCAACAATTTCCTCTATTGCTAATTTTCCCAACCAAAAAATAACGTGCAAAAATCGGTCTGGCGAAGCGGTTGAACCAAAAGCATCATAAATATTTAAAACTTCCTCGAAAGTTCTACCTAAAATGTTTGCCGCATGCGAAATTGCTTTTTCTTTTTCTACAAGAGTCAGTTTTTTCTTTTGCGAAACAGCTTGCTCTAATTTAAACCAATCACGAGAAACTTCGCCTGCATCATCTAGTAAAACTCTATTTCTGATTTTATGAGATTCAATAAAAATAAATGTCAAATGCGTTAGAATATCATAAATATCAGATCGACCTCTTGTAATTTCAACATTCATTTGTTCCTCATCGATACGGTAACAATTGCGACGTCTTTTAGGCGGTACAATAGCCTGAAAATGGGATTTAGAATAGCCTTCATCCGAAGTTAAATTAATAAATCGGCATTCCTCTATTCCTACCGGAAGACGCTCAATTACATATAAAAGACCGTTTAACTCTACCTTTTCTTCTCCAATGTTTCCGTAAATTTCTGGACGCAATGCCAGTAAAGCTTCACGCAACGTATCTCCAGAAACTCCCATAGGTTTGTAAAATCCTCTATTAAAAAGATGACGCATCGTAATGTACATTTTTTCAATAGCTGCTGATGATTCTTGTGCTCTCGAACGAGATATATTTTTTGTTTCTTTCATTTTCTAATTATTTTCTAACCTTCAAAGGTAAGACATTTATTTTCTTTTTAATAAATCGACAATCTTCCTATCGTTTGAAAGACGAGGAATTTTATTCTGGCCACCTAATTTACCGATCGATTTCATATAGTCTTGAAAACCATTTTTAACCACTGGAGTGACCACTAATTTTTGCAACACTTTACCAACGATCAAATCATCGTAATACATATTTTGCTTGCGCATCGCATTATCAATCGCTTGCGCAAAAGTAACGCTGTCTTGTGGTTCGTTCTCATACTCAATAAACCACTCATGATAAGGCAAACCAGTTGTTGGTGTAATTTGAGGAGCAACCGTAAATTCATTAATACGAATTGTAGTTCCTAAAATAGCTTCTTGCAAAGCACTTTCTACTTCCTTACCAATAACATGCTCTCCAAAAGCCGAAATATAATGCTTAATCCTACCTGAAACGATGATTCTATACGGTTTTAAAGATACAAATTGAACGGTGTCACCAATATTATAACCCCAAAGTCCGGCATTGGTTGAAATAATTAAAACATAATTCACATTTAAAGCTACTTCGCCAATCGTATACCGTTTAGGATTTTCTAAATGAAATTCGTCACTTTTTATAAATTCATAAAAAATACCACCATTTAAAAGCAATAACATTCCTTTTTCTTTCTGCAAATCTTGATAAGCAAAGAAACCTTCAGAAGCTGGAAATAACTCGATGCTATCTACTTTTCTTCCAATTAAATTTTCAAATTTAGCGCGATAGGGTTCATAATTGACACCGCCATAAATGAATAAATTAAAATTTTTGAAAATTTCACCAATATTCTTCCCTCCTTTTTCCTGCAATTTTTCAAAATACATTTGCACCCAAGAAGGAATTCCTGAAATCACAGACATATCCTTGTCAAAAGTTTCCTCTACAATTGCATTTACTTTAGTTTCCCAATCTTCAATACAGTTGGTTTCCCATGAAGGCATTCTATTTTTTTGAAGGTATTTGGGAACAAAATGAGCTACAATTCCAGATAAACGACCTAGTTTTACTCCATTTTTCTCTTCTAAAATTGGACTTCCTTGTAAAAAAATCATTTTTCCATCAACAAAATCAGATTTTCCCGTTTCATGAATATAGTGCAGAATGGCATTTCTAGCCGCTTCAATATGATATGGCATGGATTCCTTTGTTAACGGAATGTATTTGGCACCAGAAGTAGTTCCTGAAGTTTTGGCAAAATATAACGGCTTGCCTTTCCAAAGAATATTTTCAGCTCCGTTAACCACCTGATCTACATAAGGTTTTAATGCTTCGTAATCCCGAACGGGAACTTGTTGAGCAAAATCAGTCGTAGTTTTTATTTTTTCAAAATCATGATCTTTACCAAACTGTGTGTTTTTAGCCTCTTTGATTAAATGCAAAAAAACTTTTTTTTGTGTTTCCACGGGATTATTAACCCAAACTTGTGTTTTTTTGTATATTTTTTGTGCAAACAATTTTGCTGCGATAGATTTTATAGACATAGTTATTTTAGTTTTGCCAAAAAGGCACAAAGGCAGAGGATATTGCTTGTTTTATTTCTTATTCTTTTCTTTCTTAGAAACTGGCTTTTTAGTTAATAAAGTAGTTTTTTCTTCTTCAGAAACCTCTTTTCTTAATTCTAATTCTTCCTTAGAGGCTTTTAATAATTCGGGTTCAACTAATTCATCACTAGAGGCTAGTATTGAATCTTTATTAAATTTGGCATATTCTAATTGACCAATAAGTACTTTTTTAATCGATAAAATATAGGCTTCATTTTTCTTTAATGCTGTAGTCAAAGAATCCGATTTTAATGCCAATTCAGTAGCATCTTTTTTTAATTTAGAAGAGGAATAACCGGGTATAAATTCTCTAAGAGGTGTAAAAGCAATAATAAAAGTAGTCACTGTAATAATAATTACCGCTCCTAAAGTGGCAAATATAAACACATTCATCAAGGTAAGTTTAAAAGAAAATGTTTCTTCAAAAGTATCTTCGTTTAAAATAATTAAACGTCTTTTATTGAATAAATTTTCTTTTATTTTACGTCTCTTGAGCTTTTTTTTAGGCATCGTATTTTATTATTGAACAAATATAACAATTATTGTTGTTGATTGTATTCGTAAGTGTTTGTCACAATGCTCTTACCTAAATTTATTTTTAATAAATTTTTAACGCTTTTGAAACCAAATAAATGCATTAAAATACTTTTCCATTAAGGAATTCTATATACCTTTGCCCAACGTTTTAGTACAAATTTGCTGCGGCAATAAATTATTCAATCATGGGAAGATTAGGTGTTACAGAAATCCTGGTTATATTAGCTGTTGTTTTATTACTTTTTGGAGGTAAAAAAATTCCAGAATTAATGAAAGGTTTAGGAAGCGGAATTAAAGAATTCAAGAATGCCGCTAAGGATGACCAACCAGCAAATAAAAAAGAAGACGAAACAAAAGAATAAATTTCTTTAATTTCAATATTAAAAAAATCCAAATTACATAAGGTAAACTTATGTAATTTGGATTTTTTTGTTGGTTATAGTATCATCGTTAGCTGAATCCTTTTTCTATCCTCATCAACCTCAGTAACTTTTACCTGAACGTGTTGGTGTAATTTTACTACTTCATTTACATCGCTTACAAAACCAGCTTTGAGTTGTGAAATATGAACTAAGCCACTTTCTTTCACACCAATATCAACAAAACATCCAAAATTGGTAATATTATTGACAATTCCTGGCAAAATCATTCCTGTTTTTATATCTTTTATTGATTTCACATTGGGATCAAATTCAAAAACCTTAGCCGACTTTCTAGGATCTAATCCTGGTTTTTCGAGTTCTTTAATAATATCTTTTAACCCTAGTAACCCTATTTCTGGTGTACTGTAATTTTCTGGTTTTATTAAAGCTGTTTTTTCAGGATTAGCAATTAAATCATTGACTGTCAATTTTAAATCCTTAGCCATTTTTTCAACAATTCCGTAGGCCTCAGGATGGACTGCCGAGTTATCTAGCGGATTTTTAGCATTCGAAATTCGGATAAATGCAACACCTTGTTGGTATGCTTTTTCTCCTAATCTAGGCACTTTTTTGAGTTGCTTTCTGTCTGTAAATGGGCCATTTTCCGATCGATATTGCACAATATTCTCGGCTAACTTCTCTCCTATCCCACTCACATAACTCAATAAGTGTTTACTGGCAGTATTGATATTAATTCCAACCGAGTTCACGCAACGAATTACGGTATTATCCAATTCTTCTTTTAATTTATTTTGATCTACATCATGTTGGTATTGTCCAACACCAATCGCTTTTGGGTCAATTTTTACCAATTCAGCCAATGGATCCGAAAGTCGTCTACCAATAGAAACCGAACCTCGAACCGTAACATCATAATTAGGAAATTCATCTCTGGCAATTTTAGAGGCTGAATATACTGAAGCACCAGCTTCACTGACAATAAAAACTTGTACGGGTTTATCAAAAGCAATTTTCTTTATAAAAAATTCTGTTTCACGAGATGCGGTTCCGTTTCCTATAGAAATAGCATCAATTTTATAGGAATTCACCATCGAACGAATTTTTTTCATCGCCATCGCTTCCTCTTTTTGTGGTGCGTGCGGATAAATCGTTTCATTGTATAACAAATCTCCTTTTTCGTCTAAACAAACAATTTTACAACCACTTCTAAATCCTGGATCAATCGCTAAAATTCGTTTTTCTCCTAAGGGCGGTGCCAATAATAACTGTCCTAAATTATTAGCAAAAACCTGAATAGAATTGGCATCAGCCTTAACCTTTGCTTCTTGCAAACTTTCATTTGAAATAGCAGGATTTAAAAGACGTTTAAAACTATCCTCAATAGCAAGCTGCACATGAGAAGTTGAATTGCTTTGTTTTTTTAAAATTATTTCATCAATTAAATCGTAAACTTCCTCTGTATCTACTTCGATTTTCATTTTTACAAAACCTTCGTTTTCAGCTCGAAGCATTGCTAATAATCGATGGGAAGGTGTTTTACTTAAAGGCTCTGACCAATCAAAATACTGATTGAATTTTTGAGCATTTTCGTCCTCTTTTTTAGATTTTACAACTTTTGTGGTAATACTAGCTTTCCTTTGATACAATCTACGCAATTGCTTACGCACATAAATGTTTTCGTTAATCCATTCTGCAATAATATCTCTAGCTCCTTGCAAAGCCAATTCTTCATTAATTACATTGTCATTCAAATATTTTGTTGCCAAGAAATCGATATCGTCATTTCCTTGAGCCATAATAATTTTAGCTAAAGGTTCTAATCCGTTTTCACGAGCCACATCAGCTTTTGTTTTTTTCTTCTTTTTAAAAGGCAAATAAAAATCTTCTAATTCCTGTAAATCAAAACTTGTTTCAATTTTAGATTTTAATTCAGGGGAAAGTACTTTTTGCTCTTCAATAGATTTTAAAATAGCCTCTTTACGTTTTACAATAACTTCATATTCCTTTTGAAACTTAGCTATATTTTCAATTTGAACTTCATCTAGATTTCCTGTTGTATCTTTTCGATAGCGAGAAATAAAGGGAATTGTACAATCTTCTTGTAGTAATTGAACCGTATTTTGAATGTTAATAGCTGTGGTAGCTACAAACTTTGCTATAAATTGTATGTTAGTCATTAGAATTTTAATTGAATAATTTTATATAATTTTTAAATACATATACTTTGCCTCTTTTGCCACCAGTTATTTCTTTTAGAATATCCATACTTACTAATTCTTCTAAAATTTTATAAGCTGTAGCTTGTGAAACACCAGTAATATCTACAATTTTAAATACATTAACTGTTGGTTTTTGATAGAGAACTTCCATAATACTCAGTAAGTGATGGCTTCTATTCCCAGTTTTTTTAATTTTATCTTCTATTTCTTTTTTCAATTTTAAAACAGCATCAAAGGTTTCAATTCCACTTTTAGCCGTTTCAATAACACCAACCAAGAAAAATTTAAACCATTGTTTTAAATCATTTTTGGTTCTTACATTCATCAAATTATCATAATAAAATTGTCGGTTTCTTTCAAAAAAATCAGATAAATATAAAATTGGCTTTTTTAGAATAGTTTTATCAACCAAATAAAGTGTTATCAACAACCGTCCAACTCTTCCGTTACCATCCAAAAAAGGATGAATAGTTTCAAATTGATAGTGAATTAAAGCAATTTTAAGTAAATCAGGAAAATAAAAATCTTCATTGTGTGCAAATTTTTCTAAATCACTCATTAGTTCTGACACCGAATTATGAACTGGCGGAATAAAAGTAGCATCATTTATAGAAGCACCACCAATCCAATTTTGACTTGTTCGAAATTCACCAGGTTGTTTATTATGACCTCTAACTCCTTGAAGCAATGTTTTGTGAGTTTCCTTAATCAAGCGAGTAGAAAACGGTAAAGTCTCCAGCTGTTTGATCGCAGTATTCATAGCTTCAATATAATTTTGAACTTCTTCCCAGTCGTCTCTTTTATCTAAAACTATATCTTCAATATCTAATAACGCTTCTTCAATATTAGTCTGTGTACCTTCAATTTTACTACTTTGTGTAGCTTCTTTAAGGACGTGCATACTAATAAACATATCAATGTTTGGAATATATTCTGAATACATATCCAATCTTCCTAATTGTCTATCAGCTTTTGAGAGTAATTGTTGAATTTCCATATCTTCAAGCAACCAAATTTTATCAATAAAGGAGGGTTGAAAACTTTTATAATAGCCTTGATTTTCAAAATTGCCTGATTTGTAATTCTTCATTTCTAAAACTTTTTTAAAACAAATATAGTTCTTAATTTAATTTTTACACTGTTTTTAAATTAAGAGCGTTCCTTAATTTAAATAATGCTTATTATTTAAATTAAGATTCCTGTAACAATAAATTTTATGGGATATTTAAAATAAACCATCTACTATTCTTAAATTAAAGCTATTTTTAAAATATTCTAAACTTTATAAAAAAAACAAAAATGTTTGTATTTATTCTATATCTATTAGTAATTAATACTTTATCATTTATACAAATTGGCTACGATAAAAATTTAGCTAAAAAAAACAAAAGCCGCATTTCTGAAAAAGCACTACTCTCATTTGTTTTTCTTGGAGGAACAATTGGTTCTGGATTAGCAATGCTTATTTTTAGACATAAAACTTCTAAAAAAAGTTACTTACTAAAGTTTTGGTTGATTGTTTTAATGCAGTTGCTTTTAACATATTTTGTCTATAATTATCTATTATCCAAATAATTGTAAACAAAAGGGTTTATTGGTTTTACTTATATTTTTAATTCATTGAAAGAGCATAAAAAAAGCCCAGTTTTATCAACTGAGCTCCTATTTATTTGGTGCGAAGCACCGCAATTTTTTTAGCAAGAAATTTTATCCACTCTAGTTTGATGTCTTCCGCCTTCAAAATCAGTATTTAAGAAAGTTTCAACCATTTCTACTGCTTGTGCAACAGAAGTATAACGTGCAGGAATACTAATAATATTGGCATCGTTATGCTGACGCGCTAAAGCTGCAATTTCTTTCATCCAACACAAAGCAGCACGAACTTTTTGATGTTTGTTAGCCGTCATCGCAATTCCGTTACCGCTTCCGCAAATAATAATTCCAAAATCAGCTTTTCCTTCGGCAACATCTGTTGCAACGGGATGACCAAAATCAGGATAATCAACACTTGCTGTAGTATCGGTTCCGTAATTAGTTACCTCATATCCTTTTGCTTGAAGCATATCTACAATTGCTTTTTTGTAATCTGGTCCTGCGTGATCATTTCCTATTGAGATTTTCATACTCTATTTTTTAAGTTGTGTGCTGCAAATTTAAATAAAGTAAGTCTATACTATTCAATAAAAATGAGGGTTATTTTAAGCAAGACTTTAATTATATGTACAATACTATTATTTAGTTATAATAAACAACTTAAGGAGCAGTAAACCATGATATTATGAGTTATCAACAATTATATCGGTTCTATAAATAGTTGATAATCAATGTTAATTCTAAAATAAATATGTTAAAATTTTGCATTGTTAATAGTGAAAGCTAACTACTTGATATTCAGTTAACCTTAAATTAACATTTATTGTTCATAACTTAGGATAGAATATTAGAAGTTTTTTTTGGATATCAATAAAAAATACCTAATCCAAAACCGACATTAGAAATCCTAATTTAGTTAGCCTATTTTTTAGAATAGTTATCAATATTAAAAAGTAGGTTATCAACAAAAAATGATAGTTGAAGTTATTTACAAATTCAATATAAAAAGGGTTATCAACGATTGTTAATTACTATTGAAAAAAGCTTAGAAACGAATACTTTATAAAAATATAAGTATGTTGATAACTCAATATAACCTCTTGAAACTTGATTTCAATGCTTTTTAAAATAAATTTATTGCAACTATTAACAAGCTATAATAACAACCAAGAAAGATTTTAAATTTAAATTTTCTTTTTGTTTATATTAATATATGTTGACAACTTTCAAAAAAAATAAACTTTCAAAAAAATTATTTGAGAATGAGTACTACTTTAAACGATGGTCAAATTGTTATTTAGGTTATCCAATAACTCTTGCACTTTTTCAAAATCGTTTGGATGAATTTTAAGTTTAATTCCGCCCAAAGCATTTGAATACATTGGTGCAAAAGAGGACATAATTTCATTTTCAAAAAAATAATGAATTTCTTCTTGATCTAATAAATGTTTCAGGACAACGATTTCATGTGAATAATTGAAAATTGCCACTGTTTTGAATTCTTCCATATTTATACTTTTTATAAAGATACAACTATTCTGTAAAGTTATATTTTCTTTAAATATGGCTTATCTTTATCGATAACAGTTTACTATTTTGTAATTTTAGACTTTTAAGAAAAGAATTTATGAGTAAAAGATTAAGAAAGCCGATAAAAAAAGGGAAAGATTTCTCCGATAAAATAATAAAAATATTATCGCAAAGTGCTAATAAAGCATTCAATTATAAACAAATAGGAGCAAAGCTAGAGCTTGATGATACCGAAAGTAGAAATCAAATTATAAAAGATTTAAAGATTTTAGCTTCACAAAATAAAATTATTGAATCAGAACCAGGAAAATATTTAATTAAAGCAGTTAGTAAAGATTATTACGAAGGTAAAATTGATATGACTGGTCGTAAAACAGCCTATTTTGTTTGTGCTGATCTTGACGAAGATGTATTTATCCCGACCAATAATCTGAATCACGCTTTAGATAAAGATATTGTCAAAGTTTATGTGTACAATAAAAGACAAGGTAAAAAACCAGAAGGTGAAGTTATTGAGGTTATAGAAAGACACAAAACTGATTTTGTAGGTGTAATTGATATACAAGCCAATTTTGCTTTTGTTTCTACTGCAAATCCAAAAATGTATACTGATATTTTTATTCCAAAAGATAAAATAGGAGAGGCAGAGCAAGGAGATGTAGTTTTAGTTCATATTGAAGATTGGCCAGCCAAAGCAGACAGTCCTTTTGGATCTGTTATAAAAGTGTTAGGAAAACCAGGAGAACATGATACTGAGATTCATGCTATTCTTGCCGAATATGGTTTGCCATCAGAATTTCCTATTGAAGTAGAGACCTTTGCACAAAAAATAGATACCTCTATAACCGAAAGTGAAATTGCAAAACGTCGTGACATGCGCGATACGTTGACTTTTACTATCGATCCAAAAGATGCGAAAGATTTTGATGATGCCTTATCTTTCAAAAAATTAGAAAATGGGAATTATGAAATTGGTATTCACATTGCCGATGTTTCGTATTATCTTCAAGAAGGAACAATCCTAGATGATGAAGCGTATCAAAGAGCAACTTCTGTATATTTAGTAGATAGAGTAGTGCCCATGTTACCCGAAGTATTATCAAACTTTGCTTGTTCATTGCGTCCAAATGAAGAGAAATATACCTTTTCTGCAGTGTTTGAAATCAATGAAGATTCGCAAGTAATGAATCAATGGTTTGGAAGAACAGTTATTTTTTCTGATCAACGTTTTGCTTATGAGGAAGCACAATACATCATAGAGACTAAAGACGATACAATTCCCGAAGAAATTTCTATTACAGGTAGTTCTTATAAAGTTTCAGAAGATATTGTAGCAGCGACGCTAAAATTAGATTCGCTCGCTAAAATTCTTAGAAAAAAGAGAATGGCCGAAGGAGCTATCACTTTTGATAAAGTAGAAGTGAAGTTCAATTTAGATGAAAACGGAGAACCTCAAGGCGTTTATTTTAAAGTTTCTAAAGATGCCAATCATCTAATAGAAGAGTTTATGTTATTGGCCAACAGAAAAGTAGCCGAATACATAGGAAAACAAAAGAAAACTTTTATTTATAGAATTCACGATGAGCCCAACGAAGATAAGTTAATTGCCATGCAAACGGTAATTGCAAAGTTTGGTTATAAAATAGATTTCCGTAATAAAGGCGATATTTCTAAATCATTGAATAGCTTAATGGAGCAAGTAAATGGTAAAAAAGAGCAAAATCTTATTGATACATTGGCTATTAGAAGTATGAGTAAAGCCAAATATTCTACAGATAATATTGGTCATTATGGTTTAGCATTTGATTTTTATTCTCATTTTACGTCGCCTATTCGTCGTTATCCAGATATTATGGTGCATAGATTGTTACAGCATTATCTTGATGGAGGAAAATCTGTAGATGAAGAAACCTATGAAACCAAATGTTTGCATTCTTCAACCATGGAAGGTTTGGCAACCAATGCAGAACGCGATTCTATCAAATACATGCAGGTTAAATACATGCAAGATCATAAAGATGAAGAATTCCTGGGTGTTATTTCTGGTGTTACCGAATGGGGTATTTATGTCGAAATTATCGAAAATAAATGCGAAGGAATGTGTAGAATTAGAGATATTAAAGATGATTATTACACATTTGATGAAAAACAATATGCGCTAAAAGGAGAAACTTCTGGTAAATTATTACAATTAGGAGACGAAATTTACGTTAAAGTAAAAAATGCCGATTTAGTAAAAAAACAATTGGACTTTAATTTTTTAAGAAGAGTGGAAGAACCATTAAAATAAAAAAATGAAAAAAGTAGTAATTATTGCATTGGTGCTTTTAGCACAATTTACACATGCACAAGTAAGTAGAAACCTAGGTGATTTTGATCAAGTAAAAGTTTTTGATAAAATTTCAGTTCAGTTGATAGCTGCAAACGAAAACAAATTAGAAATTACTGGATCACGTGCTGCAGAAGTTGAAACGGTCAATAAAAATGGAGATTTAAAAATAAGAATGCCTTTTCCAAAGCTATTATCTGGGAATGATATTGTGGTGAAGTTATATTACAAAAATCTAGAAAGTATTGCAGTAAGTGAGGGAAGTTCTATAACTAGTGCGAATGATTTTAAACAAACTAGTTTAGAGTTAAATGCAAAATCGGGTGGTGAATTAAGCTTAAATGTTGATGTTGAAAAGGTAAGTGTAAAAGTAAATTCAGGCGGAATTATTTCTCTTTCTGGTAAATCTACCAATCAAAATGTAGCTATTACTTCTGGAGGTATTCTAAATGCTAAAGATTTAAATACTTCTCAAACTACTATTACAGTTTCTGCAGGAGGACAAGCTGAAATTAATGCTAGTACTTTGGTTGAGGCTAAAGTAAAAGCTGGAGGCTCTATTTTTATCTATGGAAAACCAAAACAAATTAACCAAGAAATTTTTATTGGTGGAACAATTTTGGAGAAAAATTAGTAAATTACATTAGATTTGTTGGTAATAAATGTACATTTTTGATGGTAAACGATATTTTAGCAGGTATTCCTTGGGGAATTTTCTTAAGTTTTATGATAGGTCCTGTATTCTTTATTTTGCTAGAAACTAGTATTTTAAAAGGATTTAGAGCCGCTTTAGTTTTTGATTTAGGTGTAATTTTAGGAGATATTGTTTTTATCGGAATTGCTTATTTAGGTAGTTTCAGATTAATTCAAAACTTAAAAGACAAGCCTGCTCTTTTTATTTTTGGAGGAATATTAATGTTAGTTTATGGTTTGATATCTTTTATTAAATTAAAAAATGAACAGAAAATCAATACCGATTTGATTGATAAAGAGATTATAAAAAAGAACTATGGAAGTTTATTCGTAAAAGGTTTCTTTTTGAATATTATAAACATAGGAGTTCTTGGTTTTTGGTTGGCAGTAATTATCTCGGTAGGACCAAAACTAGAAATGCAAAACTCAAGAATGATAACTTTTTTTGTAACCGTAATTTTGTCTTATTTAATTGTTGATTGTATCAAAATAATCTTGGCAAAACAGTTAAAGAATAAATTGACACCAGTAAATATTTTAAAAATTAAAAAAGGAATCAGTATTGTTTTAATGGTTTTTGGAACAGTTTTAATCACACAAGGTTGGTTTCCAAAAGAAAAAGAAATGGTAAAACACGCCTTAGAAAAAATTGATAAATAAGCTTTTAAAAGTTTTATTAATATCACTATATCCTAATTCTGAATAATTATTCAGAATTAGGATTTTTTTATACTCACTATTTAATAGTTGAATATTAGATACTTAATTAATTATAATTATTTACAATATTGGAAAATACTAACAATTTATAATCACTTTACTGAGGCTAGTAAGATGACAAATAGTTTAAAAAGTTTTATTTAAAATTATCTAAAATATAGTAATAAACCTCCAAGTTCCTTGAAGGTTTCAGAGACATCGTCTGGATTCAAACATTATCTTTAATTAATTTTTGTTAAAAATTAGACCTAAAAAAACCTCCAAGTTTGCTTGAAGGTTTCAGAGGCATCGTCAGGATTCGAACACTATCTTTAATTAATTTTTGTTAAAAATTAGACCTAAAAAAACCTCCAAGTTACCTTGAAGGTTTCAAAGGCTTCGTCCGGATTCGAACACTATCTTTAATTAATTTTTCTTAAAAATTAGACATAAAAAAAACCTCCAAGTTTCCTTAAAATTTTCAGAGGCTTCGTCCGGATTCAAACATTATCTTTAATTAATTTTTCTTAAAAATTAGACATAAAAAAACCTACAAGTTTCCTTGAAGGTTTCAGAGGCATCGTCCGGATTCGAAAACTATCTTTAATTAATTTTTCTTAAAAATTAGACCTAAAAAAACCTCCAAGTTTCCTTGAAGGTTTTAGAGGCATCGTCCGGATTCGAACACTATCTTTAATTAATTTTTCTTAAAAATTAGACTTAAAAAAACCTCCAACTTTCCTTGAAGGTTTTAGAGGCATCGTCGGGATTCGAACACTATCTTTAATTAATTTTTATTAAAAATAAGACATAAAAAACCTCCAAGTTTTCTTGAACGTTTCAGAGGCATCGTCGGGATTCGAACACTATCTTTCATTAATTTTTCTTAAAAATTAGACATAAAAAAAACCTCCAAGTTTCCTTGAAGGTTTTAGAGGCATCGTCGGGATTCGAACACTATCTTTCATTAATTTTTCTTAAAAATTAGACATAAAAAAAACCTCCAAGTTTCCTTGAAGGTTTTAGAGGCATCGTCGGGATTCGAACACTATCTTTAATTAATTTTTCTTAAAAATTAGACATAAAAAAAACCTCCAAGTTTCCTTGAAGGTTTCAGAGGCATCGTCCGGATTCGAACCGGAGTAGGAGCTTTTGCAGAGCCCAGCCTAGCCACTCGGCCACGACGCCAATTATTTATTGGTTTGCAAATGTACTATAAAAAAATCAAATTCCAAATTTCAAATTCTAAATAAAACAGATAATTATTTTCCTTTAAAATATGAAATCTTAAATCGCTACTCAACAATAATTAATATTAACTTCTGTATTCTTCCATTTCAATCGTAACCGCTTCAACATCACCACCAATAGGAGGATTCAATTTAGAAACTCCAACAATTATTCTAGAAACTTCTGGAATTTCATTAAAAACACGGTTGATAATTCGATGCGCTACATGTTCTAATAAATCAGAACGAATTGCCATTTCTTCTACCACAATGCTGTTTAAAAGCACATAATCTACGGTATCTTTCAAATCATCTGATATGCTTGATTTTCTTAGATCCGTTTTGACCTCTAGATTGACTATATAATCAGATCCAATTTTTCCTTCTTCGATTAGACAACCGTGGTAGGAGTAGGTTCTAATATTTTTTAGTTTAATAATTCCCATTTTTTATTTAATATATTGTTTGTTGAAAAATTCAGTTCTGAAAGAAAACTGCAAAGTGTAAAGTGATAACTGTAAACTTTTTTATCTTTGCTAAAATTAAGAAAAAAATATGTCAACCGAAGAAAAATCACTCCATTTTATAGAACAAATCATTGAGGATAGTTTGTCCAATGGTTTTCCAAAAGATAAATTACGTTTCCGTTTTCCACCAGAACCTAATGGATATTTACATATTGGTCATGCCAAGTCCATTTGTTTGAACTTTGGTTTAGGTTTAAAGTACAATGCGCCAGTTAATTTACGTTTTGATGACACCAATCCAGCCAAAGAGGAGCAGGAGTATGTTGACGCTATTAAGGAAGATTTGAAATGGTTGGGATTTGATTGGACAGAAGAATTATATTCTTCCGATTATTTTCAGCAGTTGTATGAATGGGCTGTTGCTATGATCAAAAATGGTAAAGCGTATGTAGACAGTCAATCTTCTGAAGATATGGCGATTCAAAAAGGAACGCCTACACAACCTGGTGTTGATGGTCCTTATAGAAATCGTTCTATCGAAGAAAATCTAGCTTTATTTGAAGCCATGAAAAACGGTGATCATCCAGAAGGAAGTCACGTTTTACGTGCTAAAATTGACATGAAATCAACCAATATGTTGATGCGAGATCCTTTGATGTACAGAATATTACATCGTCATCATCATAGAACTGGTAATGATTGGAATATTTATCCTATGTACGATTATGCGCATGGAGAAAGTGATTATATAGAGCAAATTTCACATTCTATTTGTACATTAGAATTTGTAATGCACAGGGAACTATACAATTGGTTTTTAGACCAAATTTATGATACTAATCAAGTTAGACCTCACCAATACGAATTTGCTCGTTTGAACTTGAATTACACGGTAATGAGCAAACGTAAACTTTTGCAGTTAGTTCAAGAAAATATAGTAAATGGTTGGGATGATCCAAGAATGCCAACTATTTCTGGACTAAGAAGAAGAGGGTACACTGCTGCTTCTATTCGTAAATTTTGTGAAATTATAGGCGTGGCCAAAAGAGAAAATGTAATCGATTTTTCCCTTTTAGAATTTTGTTTGCGTGAAGATTTAAACAAAACGGCTCCAAGAGTAATGGCTGTTTTAGATCCAATTAAACTTGTAATTATTAATTATCCTGAAGATAAAGAAGAATGGCTAGAAGCAGAAAATAATCAAGAAGATGAAAGTGCTGGTTTTAGAAAAGTTCCTTTTTCAAGAGAATTATATATTGAGAGAGAAGACTTTTTAGAAGAAGCTCCAGCTAAATTTTTCCGTTTGAGTTTGGGTAAAGAAGTCCGTCTTAAAAATGCTTATATTATTAAAGGTGAACATGTTGTAAAAGACGCATCAGGTACTATTACAGAAATTCATGTTACTTATGATGAAGATAGTAGAAGTGGAAGTGGGAGTGAAGCAAGCCAAAGAAAAGTAGCAGGAACCTTGCATTGGGTGACTATAAAACATGCTATTGAAGCCGAAGTTCGTTTGTATGATCGTTTGTTTATTGATGAAGCACCAGACAGTCATAAAGAGAAAAATTTCTTAGAATTTATGAATCCAAATTCTCTGGAAGTTATAAAAGGTTTTGTAGAGCCAAGTTTAGCTACTGTACAAGCAGGAGAAAAATTCCAGTTTCAACGTTTAGGATATTTTAATGTGGATAAAGATTCGACCGAAGATAAAATTATCTTTAATAAAACGGTTGGCTTAAAGGATGCTTGGGAGGAAAAAGGCAAAAAAGAAGAAAATTTATTGATGAATACCCAAAAAGAAATCAATAAATACGTTAAAGAAAAAGAGGAGAATAATGCATTTTTGATTTTAAATTCTATTATTGCTAACATCAAAAGTATCGATAATTACAGTTTAATTATTCAAACTGTTGTCAAAAATATTAAGAATGATAACAACGCTTTATTATTTTCTAATTTGATTTTACAACATTCTGATAAAGTAAAAGTAAAAGATATTGATGCGGAAACTTTGACTAAGTTATATACGATGTCTTTAAAAAGTCAATTGGCTGCTGTTCGAATTTTAGCGATTGAAAATTTACAAGTTGATCTTACTAATTTTAATCTTTTTGAAAACCAACTTTCGGAATTAAAAAAGATTGAAAAAAATGAAAAAGTGTTACAATTATTAACACATCTTAAAATATAATGTTTATCTATTAAATAGATTTTATTTATAAAAAGCTTTCTTTAAGAAAGCTTTTTTTTATTATTGTAATTTATTATTACTATTTTATTTTTAATAAGTAGTTTTGATTAAAAACGACCTTCATAGATTAAATTTAAAGCATTATTTTAAAATAATTAGCAAAGAATATCGTGTTGTAAATTGCGTTTATTAAACGGTTTGTATTGGCTTTATAGTTTGTATATATATACTTTAACGACTTGTTAACGGGAACTTGTTAATAATTTTGTAACTTTATAGAACAAACTTTTAAAATATATAATTATGTCTAAAAATTCAGGAAATACATTAGCAGCAATTTTAGTAGGAGTAGCCGTTGGAGCAGGCTTAGGAATTTTATATGCTCCAGATAAAGGATCTAAAACTAGAAAAAAAGTTAAAGATGGTTTTGATGATGCTAAAAGTGATTTGCATCACAAATTAGATTCGGTAACGTCAGAGTTTAGTAAAAAATTAAATGCTGCCAAATTTGATCTTGAAGATACATATCAAGATTTAGTTTCAAACATGAGTCATAAAACAGAAGATGTAATTTCTTTTCTTGAAAATAAATTATCGGATTTGAAAAAGCAAAATACAAAACTTCAAAAATAATTTGATTTAACTATTTTAATATACCCAACACAAACTATATGGCTTTTGAAGAATTAAAAGAAAATACAGAGGAAATTCAGGAACAAATTCATGCTTATATTAAAACTAATGTTTCCTACTATAAGTTATGGGGTTTTAAAGTAGCGATGAAATCAACTACAATGATTCTTAAATTCTCCTTGATTTTATTGTGTTTGAGTATGGTATTATTATTTTGTTCGATAGCAGGAGCATTGGCAATTGGAAAATCTTTAGAAAATTATCCTCTAGGTTTTTTAATTATTGGTGGTATATATCTTTTAATTACTAGTTTGTTATTTTTAATAAAAGACAAAATTGTTGAAGGACCTATTTTAGAGAAATTTTCAGAAATATTTTTTAACGACTAAATTATGGGAATCAAAAAATATACGTCTTATTCTCAAATAGATACAGAACTCGAAATTTTAAAGATTGAAAAGGAAATTAGTTATGAAAAATTGGTTTTTGGTGTAAAGAAAACAAAGGAAAACTTAACACCTCAAAATATTGTAAGTGATTTAATTAGTACTTACAGTTCAGCTATTCCTTATGGAGCTCTTGTTTCTGCAAGTGTTCCGTTTGTACTTAATAAAGCAATTCCGTTTATAAAGAATTGGTTTACCAAAAGAAAAAGAGGCTCATAAGCCTCTTTTTTCTTTTTAAATACTATATTAATTTATTCTTCTGTTTCAGTGTTACTAGGAGCTTCTGGCAACTTGTAATCAGTTCTATTTTGTTTTTTAGGATTAGATTTGTCATTTCTAATTTTCATCATTTCGCCTACTTGATTAGAAGCGCTAAATGACGCGATCATATTATTTAGCATGTCACTACCAGCTTGTGGGGAATTAGGTAGTAAAATCAAGTTAGAATTAGCATCAGCACCAATAGCTTGTAGTGTATCATAATGCTGAGTAACAACAATTAAAGCAGAAGCTTCCTGAGAATTAATTCCTACTCGGTTTAATACATCAACACTTTCTACTAATCCTTTTGCAATCTCTCTTCTTTGATTTGCAATACCTTGACCTTGTAAACGTTTACTTTCTGCTTCTGCTTCCGCTTTAGCCACAATTCTAATTCTCGAAGCTTCTGCTTCAAACTCAGCAACTGTTTTCTCTCTATCGGCTGCATTTATTCTGTTCATCGCATTTTTTACTTGAATATCGGGATCAATATCAGTTACCAAAGTATTGATGATTGTATAACCATAAGTAGTCATTGCTTCATTTAATTCTCTCTTTACTGCTACTGCAATATCATCTTTTCTTTCAAAAACATCATCTAAGATTAATTTTGGAACTTCTGCACGAACTACATCAAATACGTAAGAGGTAATTTGGTCGTGTGGATATTCTAATTTATAAAATGCATCATAAACCGTTTCCTTTACAACCATAAATTGAACGGAAACTTTAAGTTTCACAAAAACGTTGTCTTTAGTTTTAGTTTCGATGATCACATCTAATTGTTGAATTTTAAGATTCACACGTCCTGCAATTCTATCTATTACGGGAATTTTTAATTGTAAACCAGATTGTCGGATACTTAAAAACTTACCAAAACGTTCTATAACAACTGCTGTTTGTTGTCTTACTGTGAAAAAAGAAGATAACAGAATAAACAACCCAAACACAAATAGGATAATTAATGCGACATTCATATTGTTTTTATTTTAGTTAAAAATTAACTGACAATTTACAAAATTAAAACTAGGTTTCTGATGTTAATAATTATTTAAAAAATTAGCTCGATTTTATCCATTTTAAGACCAAAAAAAAGCCCTGAATTTCAGGGCTAATATTGTTATAATGTAGTAATTGCTTTTTCTATTCTTTTAATGGTTTCTTGTCTTCCTATGATTTCTACAATATCAAATAGGTGAGGACCTTTGAGAGCACCTACCAAACTCAATCGGAAAGGTTGCATTATTTTACCCATTCCAATTTCATTTTTTGTCATCCAGTCTTTTACTATCGTTTCAATATTAGTAGATGTAAAATCTGTGATTTCTCCAAGAACTGAAATTAACTCTTGCATTAAAGCTGGAGTTTCTGACTTCCAATTTTTAGTTGCTTTCTCATCATAGTTTGTTGGAGCTTCAAAAAAGAAATCACTCATTTCCCAAAATTCCGATACGAAATGTGCACGTTCTTTTATCAAAGAAACTATTCTAATCAAATTATCATCTGTAACCTGGATATTTTTTTCAGCTAAAATAGGAGCGAAGGCTTTTGCTAGATCAGAATCTTTTTGCTTCATTAAATATTGATGATTGAACCATTTGTTTTTTTCTGGATCAAATTTTGCACCCGCTTTATGAACTCTATTCAAATCAAAAGAAGTTACTAATTCTTCTAGACTGTACAATTCTTTTTCGGTTCCGTCGTTCCAACCTAATAAGGCTAAAAAGTTAAGTACCGCTTCAGGAAAAAATCCTTTTTCTCTGTAACCATAAGAAATTCCTTCTTCGGTTTTCCAATCTAATGGAAATACAGGAAAACCTAATTTATCACCATCTCGTTTAGATAATTTTCCGTTACCAATTGGTTTCATTATTAATGGTAAATGAGCGAATAGGGGAGCATCCCATCCAAAAGCTCTGTACAATAAAACATGTAAAGGCATTGACGGTAACCATTCTTCTCCACGAATTACATGTGAAGTTTCCATTAAATGATCATCTACAATATTAGCCAAATGGTATGTTGGCATTCCGTCACTTTTAAACAATACTTTATCATCTAAAAGATTCGTTTCAAATTTTATATCTCCACGAATAATGTCATGTAAATGCAATGTTTCATTTACTGGAGTTTTAAAACGAATTACATAATGTTCTCCATTAGCAATTCTTTGAGCTGTTTCCTCTTTAGAAATTATTAATGAAGTATCTAGTTTTTCACGATTATGATGATTGTATATAAAAGTTTTTCCTTGTTCTTCTTCTTCTTTTCTAATAGCATCAAGCGCTTCAGCTGTATCAAAAGCATAATACGCATTTCCAGAATTAATTAAATCCTTAGCATATTGTTGGTATAAATCTTTTCTTTCGCTTTGACGGTAGGGACCAAATTTTTCATTTACACCCATGGTTTCGTCTGGAGAAATTCCAAGCCATTTTAAGGCTTCCAATATATATTCTTCTGCTCCTGGAACATAACGGTTTTGATCTGTATCTTCTATTCGCAAGAAGAAAACACCATTGTTTTTTTTGGCAAATAAATAGTTGAATAATGCGGTACGAACTCCGCCAATATGTAAAGGTCCAGTTGGACTAGGTGCAAAACGCACACGAACTTGTTTAGACATCTTTGATAATTTTGGTGTAAAGATACGATTCTAAGTATAAAATTGTAAAATGAATTCATTTCTAATAGAATACTAATTTGTTGTTTTTTTTAAAATTTTGCTGTTTTTCTTATTTGTTCAATATCTAATTAAAATTATTACTTTTATTGGTTATATATAATTATCAACTATTTTGGAACTACAGCATTTTATTTATCAAAAATTAGAAGCTTTCATCAGGAAGTTTTATACCAACGAATTGATTCGAGGAACTATTTTGTTTGTTGGTTTAGGGTTGTTGTATTTACTTTTCACTCTTTTTATTGAGTATTTTCTTTGGTTACAACCAGTAGGAAGGACTGTTTTATTTTGGACTTTTATCTTAGTTGAACTTTATCTTCTTTTTCGTTTTATATTGTTCCCAGTTTTTAAATTGTTTAAACTTCAAAAGGGTATAGACTATAAACAAGCTTCTTCTATAATTGGAAATCATTTCTCAGAAGTGAATGATAAGTTGACTAATTTTTTACAACTTTCAAATGCATCTCCACAGCAAGAGCAATCTGAATTGTTATTAGCTTCTATAGAACAAAAAGCAAATCTGCTACAACCAATTCCTTTTGGTAACGCTATTAATTTTAATAACAACAAGAAATTTTTTCCTTTAGCTATTCTTCCAATTCTTCTTTTATCCTTTTTCTATTTTTCTGGAAATACTACTATAATTTCTCAAAGTTTAAATAGGGTGGTTCATTTTAATTCTGTGTTTTTGCCACCAGCTCCTTTCCAATTTGTTCTACTTAATTCTAGTTTGTCAACGCAAGAAGGAAAAGACTTTAATATTCGTGTAGAAACCCAAGGAAAGATTGTCCCAGAAAATGTCATGATTTTTATCGATGATGAAAGTTATTTTATGGAATCTAATAAGTCAGGTATTTTTGAATTTAAAATTAATAAACCAATAAAAAATACTTCTTTTTATTTAAAAGCGAATACAGTCGAAAGCCCTGATTATCTTTTAAAAGTAATCACTGTTCCGGCTATTGCTAATTTTGAAATGCTTCTTACTTTTCCCGCTTATTTAAATAAGAAATCGGAAATTATTAAAGGAACTGGTAATGCTATTATTCCCGAGGGAACTCGTGTTACATGGAAAATTAATACTGTTGCTACCCAAAATGCCGATTGGATTAGTAACAATACTAAGATTTCTTTCTCTAATCTTGAGAATCAGTTTGTTTTATCAAAAAATATCATTCAAAATACAGATTATCAAATTATTACATCGAATAGCAATGTAAAAAACTATGAAAAGCTAAATTATCAGCTTTCTATAGTAAAAGATCAATTTCCTATGATCAATGTTAGCAATGCTCCAGACAGTTTAAAGGTTTCTAAGAATTATGTATTGGGAAAAATTTCAGATGATTATGGTTTTTCTAAACTTCAGGTAGTGTATTATCAAAGAGATAAACCGCAAACTATAAAACGGGGAACTTTGCCAACCAAGAAAACAAATTTTGATCAATTTGTTTTTTCTTTCCCAAGTAATTTACCAGTGGAACAAGGAGTGTCCTATGATTATTATTTTGAAGTTTTTGATAATGATGTTTTACATAATTTCAAAAGTTCTAAATCAACAGTATTTTCGAACCGAATTGCTACAGAGGAAGAAAAGGAAGATCAAGTTTTGCAACAGCAAAATGATAATATAAACAGTTTAGAAAAGTCTTTAAAAAATCAAGATAAGCAGATTTTAGAAATGGACAAATTGCAAAAATCTGGTAAAGAAAAAGTAAATCTTGATTTTAATGAACAACAAAAAATTAATGATTTCATCAAACGTCAAATGAAACAAGATGAAATGATGAAAGACTTTACCAAAAAATTAAATGAGAATTTAGATAATTTCAAAACAAATCCTAAAGATGAATTTAAGGAAGAATTGAAATCAAGAATGGATCAAACAGAAAAGGAATTAGAAAAAAATAAAAAACTCCTGGATGAATTAAAAGACTTAAATGATAAAATCCAAAACGAAGAATTTTTATCTAAATTGGATAAGTTCAAACAAAACACCAAAAATCAAAACAAGAATTTAGAGCAATTGGTCGAGTTAACCAAGAAGTTTTATGTCGAAAAGAAAGCGGAACAATTAGCAAAGAAGTTAGATACACTTGCTAAGAAACAGGAGCAGATGCTTAATAATGACAAGGAAAACAATCTGGATCAACAAAGAGGAATTAATAGTGATTTCGATAAAATCCTTGAAAATCTTAAAGACTTAACTAAAGACAACAAGGATTTGAAAGCACCAATTGAATTGCCTAATGATACAAATAAAGAAAAGAGTATAGAACAAGAGTTGTTGAAAGCACTTGATCAATTAAAGAATGAGAGGAAAGACAAAGCCAAATCAAACCAAAAAAATGCTGCTCAAAAGATGAAAGAAATGGCGCAGAAAATGGCTGAGGGTTTAGCCGATTCTAAACAAGAACAATTACAGGAAGATATTGTAATGTTGCGTCAAGTATTAGATAATTTATTAGCTTATTCTTTATCGCAGGAAAGTTTAATGAACCAATTTAAAAAATATAAATCGGGATCACCTTCTTTTAACAAAAACATAAAGATTCAACAAGATCTAAAAATGCAGTTTAAACATGTTGATGATAGTTTATTTGCCATGTCTTTGCGTAATCCCAAAATAGCGGATGATATTACCAAGGAAATAGGTAATGTGATTTATAATGTTGACAAGGCGCTTACGAGTTTTACGGATGCGCAACTTCCAAAAGGATTATCACACCAACAATATAGTATTGCTGCAGCCAATAAACTTGCTGATTTTTTAAGTGATTTATTAAGTTCTATGCAAATGCAAATGCCTGGTTCAGGATCTCCAAAACCGGGGCAGGGACAAGGAATGCAATTATCAGATATTATTAAAAAGCAAGAAGGGTTAGGTGATAAAATAAAAGATGGATTAAATAAATCAAATAATCCGTCAGATTCTAATAAAGGTAATAATGGCAATAAAGGAAAAGAGGGAGAAAATGGTGAAGGAGATGCAGAAGCAATCATGCAAATCTATAAAGAGCAAAAGCAATTGCGTGAAGCTCTAGAAAAGGAATTAAACAAACAAGGTTTAAATGGTGCTGGACAAATCAGCATTGACAAGATGAAGCAAATTGAAAAAGAACTTTTAAATAAAGGTTTTAAAAACGAAACCCTTCAAAAAATAATTAATCTAAAGCAAGATTTATTAAAATTAAATACGGCTGTACAACAACAAGGAGAAGAAAACAAAAGGCAATCGGAAACCAATAAAAAAGAGTTTTATAATCAATCTAATGCTTTGCCACCTGCGCTTTTAGAATATTTAAACAGTATAGAGATATTAAACAGACAATCATTACCTTTGCGCTCGAATTTTAATCAAAAGGTTCAAGAATATTTTAATAAAAAATGATCAATTTTAATTACGAAACAGAATTTAGTTTAGACAATGAAGAAGCTATTGCTTTGTGGTTGTCACGTGTTATTGCATCTGAAAGCAAAAAAGAAGGAGATATAAATTATATTTTTTGTGATGATGAATACCTTCACAAAATCAATGTTGAATATCTAAACCACGATACGCTTACAGATGTTATAAGTTTTGACTATTCAGTAGGAAATGAAATAAACGGTGATTGTTTTATTTCTGTAGAAAGAGTTAAAGACAATGCTCTAGATTTTAACGTTACTTTCGACGAAGAAATCAAGAGAGTTTTAGCCCACGGTATTTTACATTATTGCGGATATAAAGACAAAACAGAATCTGACGGAGCAATAATGCGACAAAAGGAAGATGATAAAATCGCGCTGTTCCACGTGGAACAGTAAATAGAAATCAAATCTTTTTTTAATAATGTTTCACGTGGAACATAATTTCATAGATAGTTATTCTTTGTTTCGCGTGGAACATGTAATGAATTTCTACCTTTTTAAATGCTTTATGTTTCACGTGGAACAATGATAATAATTTCAAAATTACAACCTTGCTTTAATAAGGTTAAAATCCATAACAGATGTTTTTAGAGGAATATGATGTGATAGTTGTTGGCGCTGGTCACGCTGGCTCTGAGGCTGCGGCGGCAGCCGCAAATTTAGGTTCAAAGACTTTGTTGGTTACGATGAGTTTGCAAAACATTGCACAGATGTCTTGTAATCCTGCAATGGGAGGTATCGCAAAAGGTCAAATAATAAGAGAGATCGATGCTTTAGGCGGATATTCTGGAATTGTCTCAGACAGAACGGCTATTCAGTTTAAGATGTTAAACAAGTCAAAAGGTCCAGCAATGTGGTCTCCAAGAGTTCAAAGTGATCGCATGCGTTTTGCTGAAGAATGGAGAATGATGTTAGAAGGAACGCCTAATTTGGATTTTTACCAAGAGATGGTCAAAGGTTTGATTATCGAAAATGGTAAAGTAAAAGGTATAAAAACTTCATTAGGATTGGAAATCCGATCTAAGTCAGTTGTGTTAACTAATGGAACTTTTTTAAACGGATTGATTCATATTGGTGAAAAACAATTTGGTGGTGGTAGAGCAGGGGAAAGTGCTGCTTACGGAATTACCGAAGATTTGGTTGCTGTAGGTTTTGAATCAGGACGAATGAAAACAGGAACGCCTCCACGAGTTGATGGACGATCTTTAGATTATTCTAAAATGAATGAAGAAAAGGGAGATGCTAAGCCAGATAAATTTTCTTATTCGGATGTAACGTCTCCGTTGATTCATCAAAGATCGTGTCATATGACTTATACGTCACAAGCAGTTCATGATGTTTTAAGAGAAGGTTTTGATCGATCGCCAATGTTTAATGGTAGAATAAAAAGTCTTGGTCCGAGATATTGCCCTTCTATTGAAGATAAAATTAATCGTTTTGCAGATAAAGAAAGACATCAATTGTTTGTAGAACCAGAAGGATGGAAAACTTGTGAGGTGTATGTAAATGGATTTTCAACCTCACTTCCTGAAGACATTCAATTTAAAGCGCTTCGTACAGTTGTAGGTTTTGAGAATGTCAAATTCTTTCGTCCTGGTTATGCGATTGAATACGATTATTTTCCACCAACACAATTGAAACATACTTTAGAAACTAAATTGGTTGAGGGTTTGTATTTCGCTGGACAAATTAATGGTACTACGGGATATGAAGAAGCTGCATCTCAAGGTTTGATGGCAGGTATAAATGCGCATTTAAAAGTGCATGAAAAAGCACCTTTGATTTTAAAAAGAGATGAAGCTTATATTGGAGTTTTGATTGATGATTTAATTACCAAAGGAACTGAAGAGCCTTATAGAATGTTTACGTCACGTGCAGAATATAGAACGTTACTTCGACAAGATAATGCTGATTTTAGATTAACACCAATGTCTTATGAAATTGGTTTAGCTTCAGAAAAGCGTTTGCGTCGTATGGAGCATAAATTAAAGGAGTCCGAAAAAATGGTTGCCTTTTTTAAAGATACCAGTGTAACGGTTGCCGAAGCCAATCCAATTTTAGAAGCCAAAGAAACCGCATTGATCACGCAAGGTGATAAGATGTTTAAAGTTTTCTCGCGTCCACAAATTGACATAGACGATATGTTGAAGTTTGATAAAGTAAGAACTTATATTGCCGAAAATGATTTGGATCAAGAGATAATTGAACAAGCAGAAATTCAAGTGAAATATTCGGGCTATATAGAGAAAGAAAGAAATAATGCCGATAAGCTTCTCCGATTGGAAGATGTAAAAATTCCTGAGAATTTTGATTATGATAAAATCAAATCGATGTCTATAGAGGCCAAACAAAAATTAAGTAAAATTAGACCGGTTACTATTTCACAAGCTTCACGAATAAGTGGAGTGTCGCCTAGTGATGTTTCGGTGCTGTTGATTTATATGGGAAGGTAGGAATTGTAGAATGCAGATTCTTGATTTAGGATTCTTGGTTTAGGATTTAATAGCAGATTTAAAATAATCGAATTAATAATTATGATTTTTTTTCTTCATTCCGATTTTAATTTTTTTATATCTCTAATTATTTTGTTCCACGTGAAACTATCTTCAAAAACTTTAAAAATAAAAGCATAATAAATAAATAAATTTTTCCCGAAAGCGCTAATATGCTTTCGGGATTTACTTTAAAAAACAAATTTTAAAATCCGCAGCAATTAATGGACATTTCAGGTAAAAAGCATTTCTTATCGGTCAAAGATTATTCAGTATCTCAAGAAGATTTTGATTTATATTACGATGAGAAGTTGGATATGTTAATTACACATCCGCAACCTAGTTTAGAAAATTTAGGTAAGTATTATGAAAGTGTCGACTATATTTCGCACACCGATAGCAAAAGATCTTTATTTGAAAAATGTTATCATTTCATTAAGAGTATTGCTTTAAAAAATAAATTAAATTTGATCAATTCAGTACAACCTGCCAAAGGAAGTATTTTGGATATTGGTGCAGGAACTGGAGATTTTTTATCATTCGTTCAACAAGAGGGTTGGCAAGCAATAGGAGTAGAGCCAAGTGAAAAAGCAAAAGCAATTGCAAAAAAGAAAGGGGTTTCATTTGTTGGTAATACAATCGAATTAGAAAATAATTCTTTTGATGTAATTTCGATGTGGCATGTTTTAGAACATGTACCAGATTTAGATTCTCAAATCAAAGAATTAAAACGATTATTAAAACCCAATGGGACTTTAATAATTGCTGTACCTAATTTTAAATCTTTCGACGCAAAACATTACGGAAAGTTTTGGGCCGCTTTTGATGTTCCAATTCACTTTTGGCATTTCTCTAAAACAGCAATAAAATTATTGTTCGAACAGGAGGAAATGAAATTAGTAAAAACACTTCCTATGAAATTTGATTCCTATTATGTGAGTCTACTTTCGGAAAAGTATAAAAATGATAAAATGAATTTTATAAAAGCATTTATCATCGGATTACAGTCTAATTGGAAAGCAAAGAAGAATTTTGAATATTCATCGCATATTTACGTCTTAAAAAACGACTTAAAATGATTTTAAGGCCATTTAAAGGCTTTTCGGCTGACTGGTCAGTATTATATATGTTTTTTTTAAATAAATCGCTTAATAAATCGCTAAAAAAGCCGTTTTGAATAATAAAAAATTATGTTCTTCTGATTTATAATAATAAAATCTTATAGTATAAATAAACACCATTTTAGAAAGTTTTTGTTAATACTATCTATTTTTTTATATTTTTGTCAACGATACATAAAAATCCAGAAATTCATCAAAAATGAAATTGATTAATCACAAATACCAAAATAGAAATAATAAAGACATGAATAAAAAAGCATTAATCCTTATCGCATTAGCAATTTCAGTTGTTGCTTGTAACAAACCTGCAGAAGCAGCTAAAGAAGTAAAAACGGCTTACGTAGATACTTCTGAATTAATGAAAGAATATACAGAGGCAAAAGACCTTGAAGCAAAATATAAAACCAAAGCAGAAGAAAAAGGAAGACAGTTAGACGCTGAAATAAAAAGATTCAAACAAGAAGCAGCCAATTTTCAATCACAAGCACAAGCTAACGGTCAAGAATGGGCACAAAAGAAAGGTGCAGAATTACAAAAAAGAGAGCAACAATTAGGATATGCACAACAAGCATTATCTCAAGAGTTGCAACAAGAAAGTGGTAAAGAAATGGATTCTCTAGTAAGTGGCGTGAAGAAATTCATCAAAGCATACGGAAAAGAAAAAGGATATGCTTACATCTATGGTACGGGCGATGCGGCTTCAATTTTATACGCAGAGGATAAATTTAACATTACCAAAGAAGTGATTAAGTCCTTGAATGACAAATACAAGTCAGAAGAAAAAAAGGAAGAAGTTAAAAAATAAGTTTTTATATTAATTCGTAAAAAAGCCTTCATCTATAGTTAGATTGAAGGTTTTTTTTTGAAGCTATTTCCCGCTATTCACTTCAATTTCTCTTTTAGAAAATTTTTTTTCTTAGCCATAAAAGGAGCTTCTATAAGTCGCTCTTTTCTGTCTAGAAAAAATAAATTTCTAAATTTCGAGGATTTACGTTACTATCGGGGCTATAAAACTCGAATAGAAAACACAAATATTTTACATAGAATGCTAATTTAATTCCTTATTTTCAATACTTTAGCTAATTATATATACGCCTAATGCAAACTATTTCCGAAGCAGCAGCTTACACCTTACAATTTATCAATCAAACCCATCGCTCTGTTTTTCTAACCGGAAAAGCAGGAACTGGTAAAACAACACTTTTACGCGAAATTATCCAGACGACTCACAAGAATACTGTTGTTGTGGCGCCAACTGGGATAGCCGCATTAAATGCTGGTGGAGTAACCATTCACTCGATGTTTCAGTTGCCTTTCGGTGGATTTATTCCAGATAATTCGGCACCGCAATTTTCGGATAGCACCAAATTTGAAACCAAAGCCACTTTGCGCAGGCATTTTAAAATGAGTGGCTTAAAGAAATCGGTAATTCGAAACATGGAATTATTGATTATTGATGAAGTAAGTATGTTGCGTTCCGATTTGCTGGATGCCATGGATTTTATGATGCAAACCGTTCGCAAAAAATCGACGCCCTTTGGTGGTGTTCAGGTTTTGTTTATTGGTGATTTGTTACAATTACCGCCTGTAATTCGAGACGAGGAATGGCGCACTCTGAAAACTTATTATCGCGGAAAATTCTTTTTTCATTCCCACGTAATTCAACAAAATCCTCCATTGTATATCGAATTGTCCAAAATTTTCCGTCAGACAGACGATACTTTTATTTCGGTTTTAAACAATTTGCGAAACAATCAAATTTCGCAACAAGATATTCTAACATTAAATAAATATGTAAAACCCGATTTTGACTTAAAAGCTAATAAAGGTTATATTACTTTGACAACCCATAATAATAAAGCTGACACGATGAATGCCCAGGCTTTAGCTGATTTAGAGGGAAAGTTAGTCGTTTATAATCCTGATATTGTTGGTGATTTTCCTGATAAAATTTTCCCCGTGGAACAACAATTACAATTAAAAGTGGGAGCACAAGTAATGTTTGTCAAAAATGATCTTTCAGCAGAAAAAGACTATTTCAACGGAAAGATGGGTGTTATCAAGTCACTTTCTAATGAAGAAATATTAGTTCATTTTCCAGAAGAAAATAAAACAATTGAGGTTGGAAAATACGAGTGGAAAAATATTCGTTACAAAGTAGATGAAGCCACAAAGGAAATCGAAGAAGAAGTTTTAGGTACTTTTGTACATTATCCAATAAAATTAGCTTGGGCCATTACAGTGCATAAAAGTCAAGGCTTAACATTTGACAAAGCTGCACTCGATGTTTCGCAGGTTTTTCTTCCAGGACAGGCATACGTGGCATTATCGCGTTTGCGTTCCTTAGAAGGGCTTATTTTGCTCTCTCCTTTGCAAATGAATGGTATTTCAAACGATCAAGATGTAATGGACTATTCGCTAAACAAAGCTTCTGATGATTTTTTAAAGAATGCACTGCACTTTGAAACCAAAAATTTTATTCATAATTACTTGATTAATAGTTTTAATTGGATCGATTTAGCCCAGGAATGGCGCAATCACAAATTTAGTTATAACGAAAACGGTGAAAGTTCCGTTAAATCTAAACAAGCGTCTTGGGCAGCCAAGCAGTTAGAAGTTATAGAACAACTTTTGGATCCTTCTAGAAAATTTGTTTCTCAATTAAATAAACTTTTTAGTCAAGAAACAGTCGATATGAATCATATTTCAGAACGCATTCAAGCAGCGTTAAGCTATTTTATGAAACCTATGGATGATTTGGTTTTTGAAATTTTATGGAAAATTGAAGAAGTAAAGCGAACTAAAAAAGCAAAAACGTATTACGAGGAACTTATCATTTTGGAAGAATGGCAAACCAAAGCCGTTTTGCAGTTAATGAAAGCTAAATTATTGATAGAAACTGTAGTTGCAGGTGAAACGATTTCTAAAGAGAAATTGACCTCAGAAGAAATAAAAAAATACATAAGCCATAAAACAACTGCTATTCAGGAGCAATTTAAAAAATTGAATATTACTTTGATTGATGATGACAAAGATTTAGAGCGTTATACTTCGAAAAAATCTAAAACAAAAGCTCCTAAAAAGTCAACGGTTCAAGAAACCTATGAATTATGGGTAGAGAAGAAATCTATAGATGATATTGCGACAATTAGAGTGCTGACTAAACAAACCATCTATTCTCACTTTGTACAATTGATACAAACTAAAGCGGTATCGATTTCTGAGGTTTTGCCTGCAGATAAAATTCAAACTTTAGCCGCCGCTTTCAAAGGATATAAAGAAGAATCGCTAAATACTTTAATGGAAAATAATAGTGAAAAATTTACCTGGAACGAAGCCAGAATGTACAAAGCGAGTTTGAATTAAATTTTAAAAGGAGATTCAAAAAACAATTAGTTGGTTTTTTTTCAAATAATTTTTTATTGCAACTAATGAATACTAATAAAGTTGATTTACTTTCTTTTTCAATTGAAATATTAGACGCTGTTAGCTACAATTACAAAGTAAATTTCGGTAGTGTTTTTTTAAATAACTGCTGAGTCTAACAAAGCAGTCCTTTAGGTATGCGATAAGCTTCAAAATAGCTGTTTTAAGGGTAAAATTTATTAAAACCAAGTGAGTATAAAGGTGTTGGTTTTTTGCCTCCTCCGGGATTAAAAAAGCTTTATTTTGAATTTTAAATCATGTTTCTAATTTCATACACGTTTTAAAATAGTTTGAGCAAAAAAAAACACCTTCAAAAGTAAAAGATTTTTGAAGGTGTTTTTTTTAATTTAAATTTTTATAGCGATTCTATCAAAATCCAAGCATCAGGATTATGCTTTTCGTTGATTTCTTTTTTCGCTTTTTCTGCTTCTGCAAATGTTGCGTAACTTCCATACAAAACAGGATAATAACCATTTTTATTTGCAGCAATACGTTTGGCGTTGTATCCCAAACGAGTTAGATTTCGCAAAGTTTTGTCGGCATTTTTTTCCTCACGGTACACACCAGCCATAATGTGATAAGGCATTTTTACTTCTTTATCTGATTTTACAGAAAGAGTAACGGCCGGAACTGGAGTTTCTATAAAGAAAGTAGCTTCTTGAATTTTATTTTGAACTTGTTTTTGTACAGATGTTTTAACCACTATCGTTTCTGATGCGATTTGGTTTTGATACATAGGATAAGCTACGCTAGCAGCAATACCTATACCTAAAACAAAAATAGCGGCATATTTTAAATATGATGGAGCTGTTTTAGAATCTACTGTTCTCAAAGAAATTGTTGTAGAGTTGTCTGTTTTTTGTATTTCTTTTTCAAAATTTTCTCTCTTAACAAGTGGAGAAATAAAAGGAGCTAAACCAAAAGAACTCGTTAGATAATTCGCTTGATCGTAGGGAGTGAAAATCATGTTTCTATCGGCATTCAAACGAATTGAGCCTACATTTTTAATTGCAAGGATTTCATTTTTCTCTAATGTCATCTTCCAATTAAAAACTTCGCGCTGAATAGCACTCAACACATAATCATAAGAGGTTTTCTCTGCTAGTGCAATATGACTCGCTAACAAACCATCATTATTTTTTAAATTAGCATTAAAAGCAATTCTCTTTTTAGGCGGAGAAAAAGAATTCGAGTTCTGATTTAATTGAGCCGATTGTATTTCGGTCAAAAAAGCTCCAAAACCAGGAACAGTTACACATTGATAACGGTATAGAAGTTGTGCGATGTATAGTTCAATTTTCATAGATACAAAGTTAGTCAAGCAAAATAGTTATCAAAATTTTATTCACAATTTTTATTAACAATTCGCATAAAAATTTATACATTTCACACTCAAATAATTAGCATGAACGAACAAGATTTATTTTATTTACTGGCTTTGCAAAAAATAGAGGGAGTTGGTGATATTATGGCCAAAAAACTCGTGACTTATCTAGGAAGTGCCGAAGCTGTTTTTAAAGCAAAGTCATCACAACTTGCTGGAATTGATGGAGTAGGAGCAGTGCTGTTGAGAAATTTAAAAGACAAATCGGTATTTGAAAAAGCTAATCAAGAAATTGAATTCATCAAAGAAAATAATATTAGTGTTGCCCATTTTCAAGACGAGAATTATCCAGAACGGTTGAAACATTGTATCGATGGACCTCTTTTATTATTTACATCTGGAAATATTGATCTAAAAAACAGAAAAATAATTAGCATTGTAGGAACGCGACAAATCACTTCATACGGAACCGATTTTTGTAGAAAATTAATTGAAGATTTGGCTCCATTGGATCCTATAATCGTAAGCGGATTTGCTTACGGTGTTGATATTGTTGCGCATCAACTAGCAATGGAATATAATTTACAAACCATAGGAGTAGTAGCGCATGGACTGAATCAAATATATCCCAAAACGCATAAAAAATACGTGGCAAAGATCGAAGAAAATGGTGGCTTTATGACGGAGTTTTGGAGTTCCTCAAATCCTGAGAAAGAGAATTTTGTGAAAAGAAACCGCATTGTAGCAGGAATGAGCGAAGCAACTATTGTAATTGAATCGGCGGATAGAGGAGGTTCCTTGATTACTGCAACTATGGCAAATGATTATAACCGTGACGTGTTTGCCGTTCCAGGTCGAGTTACCGATAAGTACAGTCAAGGTTGTAATAATTTAATTAAAACCCAAAAAGCAAACGTACTCACTAGTGCGGCTGATTTGGTTTATATTTTAAATTGGGATATTGAACAGAAAACAAAATCAGTACAAAAACAATTGTTTGTTACTTTAGAAGACGACGAGCAAAAAGTATACGATTACTTGTTAAAAACAGGGAAAGAACTAATGGATATTATTGCTTTGCGCTGCGATTTCCCAATTTATAAAATCTCTGGAATGCTGTTGAATATGGAATTGAAAGGAGTGATTAGACCATTGCCTGGGAAATTGTTTGAGGCGATATGATTTTTAAAACCCCAGATTCGCAGATTATTTTGTTTGTAAAAATCTGTGAATTTGGGGTTTACTTTTTCTAAAACTAGATAACTTCGTAGCCTAACTTTTCTCTAACTTTTGCTAAAACTCCATTAGCAATACTTGTTGCTTTTTGAGCACCAATTTTTAATAGGGCATCTAATTCAGAGCGGTTATTGATGTAGTAATTGTATTTTTCTCTTTCGGTTTTAAATTTTTCGCAAATTAACTCAAACAAAGCTTGTTTGGCGTGACCATAACCGTAATTTCCACCAAGATAATTAGCAGTCATAATGGCTAATTGTTCCTCAGTGGCTAACAATTTATAAATTCCAAAAGCATTGCAAGTTTCAGGATTTTTAGGATCTTCTAGCGGAGTGCTATCCGTTTCTATACTCATTACTTGCTTGCGTAATGCTTTGTCATCCAGAAATATATTGATAATATTATTAGCTGATTTACTCATTTTTCCGCCATTGGTTCCTGGAATTAGTAAACCGTCTTGTTGTACAATAGCTTCAGGAATTACAAATGTTTCACCCATTTGATGATTAAAACGAGAAGCGACATCACGCGTGATTTCCAGGTGCTGCAATTGGTCTTTTCCAACCGGAACAAACTCTGCATCGTAAAGCAAAATATCGGCAGCCATCAACATCGGATAACTAAATAAACCTGCATTTACATCATCCAATCGGTCTGCTTTGTCTTTAAACGAATGTGCTAATGTTAAACGTTGAAACGGAAAAAAACAACTTAAATACCATGACAATTCTGCCGTTTGTGGTACATCAGACTGTCTATAAAAAACTACTTTGTTTACATCAAGACCACAAGCAAGCCAAGCTGCTGCTGTACTGTAGGTGTTTGTGCGCAACGTTTCGCCATTTTTTATTTGAGTAATCGAATGCAAATCAGCGATAAAAAGGAAGGATTCATTTTCCGGTTTATTTGATAATGCTATTGCTGGAATGATTGCGCCAAGTAGGTTTCCTAAATGAGGAGTTCCTGTACTTTGTACGCCTGTAAGTATTTTTGCCATTGTAATTTTTTTCTAATTCGCAAAGTTCGTGAAGTTTTTTATTTTTTACGGCAAATTCGCAAATTTTAAAAATAGTAGTTCCTGATTCTTAATTAAATTGTTTTTAATAATTCCCGCATAAGTGAAAGATTAATTTGTATGAAAAATTTAAATATTCACAGTAATTGTAAAAAAATGTAGTAAATTTTTTTAACAATGATAACTTCTGATTTGTTACTTTTGGCGTTATGAGAGGAGTAAAGATTATTTTTTGGACACTTTGGCGCATTTGGTTTTATGTTTTAATGTCCATTCCTATACTGATTATGTTTCCCTTTTTGGTATTGTCTATTTTAACAGAAAGTGGTTATCCTTACTTTTTTAAAATGGCTCGAATTTGGGCTAAATTTATTTTATTCGGAATGGGATTCCATTATAAAGTCGATAAGGAACAAGAGATGGAATATCGAAAAAGCTACATGATTGTTGCTAATCATACCTCAATGGCAGACATTATGCTAATGCTTGCATTAACTAAAAATCCATTTGTTTTTGTTGGAAAAAAAGAGCTTTCTAAAATTCCTCTGTTTGGTTTTTTCTATAAAAGATCCTGCATTCTTGTAGATAGAAATTCTTCTAAAAGTAAAATGGAAGTTTTTGACCTTGCTCAAAAAAGAATCAATCAAGGGTTGAGTATTTGTATTTTCCCTGAAGGTGGAGTTCCTGACGATGAATCTATTTTATTAGACACTTTTAAAGATGGAGCTTTTCGTTTGGCTGTAGATCATGGTATTCCAATTGCACCAATCACTTTTGCTGACAATAAAAAAAGATTTTCTTATACTTTTTTTAGTGGAAGTCCTGGTTTATTGCGTGTCAAAATGCATCATCATGTAGCGACTTCTGGTACAAATGTAGATCGAAAAGTAATTCGTGAGGAAGTACGTGAAATAATTTATTCTCAATTACTACAATTTGAATCTGATGCTATCAAAAATGGTAACTAATTCCGCTATACAATCCAAAAATTAAAGGTTTAGTTCCAGAATTTGTATTAAAAGTATTGAGTTGATATTTAAACATGGGTTCTAGATTCAACTGAAAAGATTTTATAAATTTATATTGAAATCCCAAACCAATATTAGTGCTAAAATTTACTGAATTTAAGTTGTTCGCTTCTCCCAATTGTATGGTATTATCTGGTGAGATTAATGAAATTTTATTCTCGTCTAAAAATAAAGTACTAACTCCAGCTATTACGCTAATCCCCATTTTTCGATCTAAAATAGCATAAGAAACTTCTAATGGAATTTCATAATATCCCATTTTTTGATTTATAGTTCCGCTGTTTGTTTTCTGTAAATCTTTTTCGAATGACATTAGAGGATTTCCGTCTTTATTATTTCTTATCTCAATCATGGCATTTTCAGTATAGCTTACATTTGCTAAGGCAGTAGTATTTAATCCAGAAGAATAAATGACATTATTGGTGTTAAAACCTAAATCAAATTTATTAATTCCTGTTCTCAAAACCATTTTTTTGCTAACCGCATATTTAATACCAATACCAAAACCAATGCTTTTATCACTACTTTTTGAATTTTGATTAAATTCAGGATCAATGTTTGCCACTTTAGAATTGGGATACATTGCAGATACATTTGGTGCGATTTCCCATCTTTTTACATTATTTGACACTACTTTATCCTTAAGATCTTTTTTTTGCGCTAAAATGACTTCTAATTCGTTTGGAACTATAATTTCATTACTCCTTTTAGATTCTGATTGATCTTGATTAATAACTAAATTATCGTTTTTATTTATTGCTTCAGTTATTTTTCCTGGGAACTGCAATTCACTTGAATTGGTTTCTTTTTTAAGTAAGTATCGATTTGCAATCAGTGACTCTGTTCTTGAATTTTTAAGATTTTTTATTATCGATTTTGAATTATTTTGTTGGCTATTCACTATAGCATTTTTTTGTTTACCTGTTGTATTATTCGTTGTTTTGGCAGATGATTCGTGTTGTATTGTGTTTGTTAAGGAATCACCATCAGCGATGGATAAACTTTTTATTTTACCCATCTTTTTTTTGATTACTCTAGAATTACTGTCTTTGAAAACTGTAGTATTATTATCTAAATCTAAAGATTCTTTGGGTATAACTATATTATTTTCAAGCTTATATTTAGTACTGTTTTGGGATTTATAAAGCGTGTTAAGACTAAAAAAGCCAATAAAAAATGCAACAGCTATTCCTGAATATTTAAACCATAACGGAATAATTTTTCGTTCTTTTTTTTCTTCTTTTAAACCAGTTTGTATTTTTGACCAGGTTTGATCATTAGGAGCACTCTCAAAATCCTTAAAGCGTTCTTGAAACAATCGGTCTATATTTTTTTTATTTTTCATTTTGCCGATGATTCAAATTTAAAAGCGGTTATTTTTTCAATTTTTTCTTTCAAAATTAGTCGTGCTCTATATAGATTGGATTTTGTTGTTCCAGTCGATATCTTTAGCATTTCACTAATCTCTTTATGAGAATAACCATCAAGAACATATAAACTAAATACAATTCGGTATTGATCCGGTAATTCTTGTATGATTTGCAAAAGATACTCTAGTGAGATATTTTCCTCTTCTATTTCTAGTGCTACTTCAGCTATACTATCATCAATTATTTCTAGAAACCGAATATCCTTAAAGCGGAGTAAGGCATTATTTATTAGTATTCTTTTGGCCCAGCCTTCAAAAGACCCTTTGCCACTATATTGATGTATTTTTTTAAAGCTGATTATAAAACCATCTTGTAAATTGTCTTGAGCATCATCATAATTACGCGAATATTTAAGACACACCCCAAAAAACTTTTTAGCAAACAATTGATACAATTGTTCTTGAGCTTTGGGGTGGTTCTTTTTACATTCTGCTATAATTTCTTCTAATGACACAGAATTTATATTATGGAGTTACTTGTACAACTACTTCTTCATACAAGTCTTTATTTTCAGCGTCTTTTCCTTTGTAAAATTTAAAAATATAAGATCCTGTAGCCGTTACTTGAAAATTGAAGGATGCCTCTGATAATGGCGGTAATTCAGTGGTGCAGGCTTGATTGTCTTTAACTGCAGCTTGTATCGCAATTGTTCTAGTATTTAAATTTTTATTATAGTAAATACCTTCAAAAAGATAACAAGCTGTAGGTCTTTGGTATTTTAATTTTATAGCATAGGTTTCTCCTAATTTAAAAGTAGCAGGAAGGGTATAACTATCAATTGGTAATATAGAATACGAGTATGTATCTTTATTTTCATTGTCAAGTGTGCATCCTACTAAGGTGCTAATGAGTACTAAAAGCAGTGCAATTTTTTTCATTTTTTTCATTTTTTAGTTAATAATTTATGCATTACTATCTTAAGAGTGTAGATTATAAAAAAGGTTGCTTAATACATTATTTTTTTATCAAAATTAATGAACCTTATTAAAAATGGAAAGGATAGAATTGTACTTAAAATTTACTAAATTAAATAAAAAAAATAGTGTAACAATCTGTCATATATTGAATTAGTCATACTTTATATTTTTTCAGTTTGGATAAACAACAGATTTATTATCTTTTATTTCAAAGTACTTTAAAAAATTTTATGGAGTTTTTTCAAAAAAAAATGCTCGGAAGTTTTCCGAGCATTTTTATGAGTACAATGAATTTAATTATGCTTCTGCAATTTCTTTAATTCTTGCTTTTATTTTAATTTCTAATTCGTCTGCTAATTCTGGATTATCTTTAATTAAAGATTTTACAGCATCACGACCTTGTCCTAATTTAGTTTCTCCATAACTGAACCAAGAACCAGATTTTTTGATAATTTCAAATTCAACCGCTAGATCTAAAATCTCACCAGTTTTAGAAACCCCTTCACCATACATGATATCAAATTCGGCTACTTTAAAAGGCGGAGCCACTTTATTTTTTACAATTTTAACTTTGGTTCTGTTTCCAATTACGTTGTCACCATCTTTTATTTGTGTTGAACGACGAATATCTAAACGTACCGAAGCGTAAAACTTCAATGCATTTCCTCCAGTTGTTGTTTCTGGATTTCCAAACATTACTCCAATTTTCTCTCTCAATTGGTTGATAAAGAAAACTGTACAGTTTGTTTTGCTAATTGTTCCTGTTAACTTTCTTAAAGCTTGAGACATCAAACGAGCGTGAAGACCCATTTTAGAATCTCCCATTTCTCCTTCAATTTCACTTTTTGGAGTCAAAGCAGCAACCGAGTCAATAACTACAATATCAATTGCTCCTGAACGAATTAGGTTTTCAGCAATTTCTAATGCTTGTTCCCCATTGTCTGGTTGCGAAATGATTAAGTTTTCAATATCTACTCCTAATTTTTCAGCATAATTTCTATCAAATGCATGTTCAGCATCAATAAAAGCAGCAATTCCTCCCGCTTTTTGCGCCTCTGCAATCGCATGAAGTGTTAGCGTTGTTTTTCCAGATGATTCTGGACCGTAAATTTCTATAATTCTTCCTCTTGGATAACCACCAACTCCTAATGCTAAATCGATTCCCAAAGATCCTGATGAAATAGTTTCTACTTCCTCAATGGCTTTGTCCCCCATTTTCATTACAGTTCCTTTTCCGTAAGTCTTATCTAGTTTGTCCAGCGTAAGTTGTAACGCTTTTAATTTGTTTTCTTTTTCTGTGCTCATCTTCTCTTTTACCTTTTCTTTCATCTATTTGTATTATTTTATAACTGTAAGAAACTGACAGGATGTGTAATTATCCTGAAAATTCTAATTTTGCAAGAATATATATTTTCGTAAAAATACTTCTTTTTTTAATGTGAATATTCTCTTTATCAAATATTTTAAAACCTTAAGTTTTAATTAAAAATAAGGCTAATATTTAAACAAATAATGCTTTTAACTCCGTAGCATCTTGTGGATTCATTTTTCCTGCCAAAACTAAACTCAGTTGTTTGCGTCGCAGCGCTGCATCAAAACGTTCTTTTTCGAGTTCAGTTTCGGGTATTATCTGGGGAACTTCAACCGGTCTTCCTGTATCATCTACGGCCACAAACGTGTATATTGCTTCATTAGCTTTTGCGCGATTTCCAGATTGTCTGTCTTCTACCCAAACATCAATATAAATTTCCATTGAACTCTTGAAAGATCGGGAAACTTTTGCCTCCACATTTACTACACTTCCCAAAGGAATTGCTCTGTTAAAAGCTACGTGATTTACGGAGGCTGTAACGGTAATTCTGCGAGAATGTCTTCCTGCTGCAATACTTGCTGCACGATCCATACGCGCTAATAATTCACCGCCAAAAAGATTATTTAAAGGATTTGTTTCACTTGGTAAAACTAAATCTGTTAGTATAGTCAAAGACTCTGAAGGATGTTTTGGTGTCATTTGTATTGTCAATGTAATTTTTTGTAATTTATTTTTAGTTTAACCAATAAACAGCTAATATAGCGGGTATAAAATAGATAACTATTGTTCTTGCTCCATCGTAATCTTTAGCCAAGCGCTGACCAAAAAGCAGCATTAATAAGGTAATACATGAAAAAACGGCTCCATAAAAACCAAAAAGCCTTCCGTTATTCACCACTAGTTGTACGCATCCTACAACGCATAAAATTCCGGCGATGAGTTCTAATACTAAAATGTTCGCTAATGCTAAAGGAACATTATTTTTTAATGGTGTTTTTGCAAAATGACCTTTTAGCCAATCTACGTTGTCTTTCCAGTTAAAAAGTTTATCGTAGCCTGACTGTAGAAATGTTATAGCTAAAAAGATTAAAATTAAAATAGAAGTAATGTTGTTCATTTTTTTATTTTTTGTGAATTAAACGGGTTAGTTTGATTGATAAATCGGTTAAAATAATTTTTGCGTTTCCATTACGCTCGATATGATACATAGCATCTGAAAGTTCTTTAAAAATGTCATTAATGTTGTTGCCATTTACAAAAGGTGCAAAATTTTCTAATTTGAACTTTTCGACTTGAGGTTCTATATAGACTAATTTAGGTGTTTGATAATTTAGTAACAAAGCTTGGCGAAACATATCAATACAAAAATGAAGAAATTTTTTCTGTGTTTCTCTTCCTAAAGCAGCGATTTGTTCACTCCATTGAATAAGATCTTGTATTGCAGCAGCATTTCCTTTGGCTCTAAAAGCTGCACGGACCCAATCTACAAACCATTTTTCAAAAAAAGTGGTCTCGCTATCGGGTTGTAATAACTGAATCGCTTTGTTATAGTTTCCTTGTGCTTGATGAGCTATTTTTAAAGCAGTTTTGGGATCAGCATTTTCATTAGAAATTAAAGCTTCTGAAATAATATGTTCGGGTAACCCATTAAAATGTAATACTTGACAACGGGAGCGAATGGTTTGTATAATATCTTCCTCATTTTCGGATATCAATATAAAAACAGTCTTATCTGTTGGCTCTTCAAGTAATTTTAATAATTTATTAGATGCAGCAATGTTTAGCTTATCGGCCATCCAAATAATAACGATTTTGTGTCCACCTTCAAAAGATTTTAGCGCCAATAATTTAAGAATTTCTTGCGCATCATCGACTCTAATTTCTCCTTGCTTATTTTTTACCCCTAAAACTTGGTACCAATCAAAAAGACTTCCATATATGTTTTGTTCTAAAAACAGTCTCCATTCCGCTATAAAGTCAATACTTTTTGGCTTAGTTTTTACATCTTCTGTGCTGACTGTTGGATAGATAAAATGTAAATCAGGATGTGAAATTTTTTGGAATTTTAGATTACAAGCCAAGTTTTCTCCCTCATTTTGGCTATTGATATTGTTGCAGATAATGTACTGAGCATAAGCAATTGCCATAGCTAATGTTCCACTTCCTTCTGGACCAACAAATAATTGTGCGTGCGGAATTCGGCCTAAATCGGCACTTTTTGTTAAATGGTTTTTAATATGATCTTGCCCTAAAATTTCTGAAAATTGCATAAAGCAAAGATAATAGAAAATGGTATAGGCTAAAATTATATAAGGCAAAGTTTACAGGTTCAAAATTCCTGCTATAAATATTTTTTTGACTGCTTTAAAGTATTTTCTCTTTTGTTATCAAAAAAGCATTGAATTTTTATTACTACGCTAGTTTTTATAGTTTTAATTGTGATGTATTTAAAAACTTCAATCTATTAAGAGTTAATATTTTAATTTGATTGTTTTTTTAGCCAATTGGATTATTTGTCCTGGTTTTATTTAAATTATTTTTGTTTCCCCCAACAATTAATAGATGTTTTGTCGTTAAAATTTTAATGCATTTACCTATCATAAATTAAAATATTTATGATGTTTTTGGAATGTCATATTTAGTTTATTTCCCTTTTTTTGCTTAAATTTAATTAATTAACAATAAAAAAAATTGCATCATTCTATATAAAACCTTAGTATTGCAATATTAAGTAATGAAATTGAATGTGTAGAGTTAGCGTTCTTAATTTGGTTGTTAAAAATCATTTAGTTTTTAAGTATGTAAATGCTTGTTTAAGTTTAAACTATCTTTTTTTTGCAATTAAATAATACTCTTTTTATAACCAGAAATCAATTTGGTTTTGAGATTATTATAAGGTAACTAATCCTCTTTTCTGTTTTTTTGTGTTTATTATTCTTACATTTTTTAATTGTTAAAAATTTTAACATACTGTAAGTTTCGTTTGTTTAATACGTATGGCTTGTGATACGAGCGTTTTGATAATACTTTTTTAACCAACGATTGTTAATAAATGTTGTAAATTAATTTTAATTTGTTACTTTTGTTTTGATAATATTAACTATTTTATATTAAGTATGAAGACTAAAATTATTTTTTTAAGTGTTTTTTTATTCACTGCCAGTTTGGGTTTTTCACAAAATAAAAATGCTCCAAGAAGTATTATTAGTTCAAGCGCATCCATTAAAAAATATCACGGTTTGGATGAATTGAGAGGTATGCAAAAAGGAGAGCTTTTGGAATTATATGTAGAACGAATACAAGTTCTTGTTAAAATATTACCTTATATTGCATTAGCTACTAAACCAGGAGTTACTATTACAGACATTGGTATACCTAATAATGCAGAAAACAAAAAATCGATGGAAGCGCAAGTAGAAGGTACTACTGCATTTCTAGCATTGACTGTAGATTTTCAAAGACGAATGTTGCCTTATTCGGATAAGGATAATTTAATTGCGGCTATTTTGTTCTATGAAAATACAATGAAATCGCTTCATGAATTTAACGAGTTGTAGTTCATATAATCCGTGTTAGATTAAGATTAAAATTAAAATCAGTAAAAAAAAATAAACCTTTATTAATAATATTATGAAAAACATTACTAAACTTATTGGCGTGTTTCTTTTGATAGCTGGAAGTGTTACTGCACAACAGGAAAAAGGAATAATAGGATCTAATAATTGGTTAAACAATTGGACAGATTTTAAGCCTAATAAACAAGAATACGGAGAAGCCAACAGAATTTTAGCTGGTAATATTTCTGTAAATACAAAATTAGAAAAGAAAAATATTTACTTATTACAAGGGAATGTATACGTAACAAATAATGCTACGCTTACAATTGATCCGGGAACAGTAATTATTTGTGATTCTGAATCAAAAGCATCTTTAGTAATTACTAAAGGAGCTACTTTAATAGCAGATGGTTTAGATACAGATCCTATTGTTTTTACTTCTAACAAAAGCTTAAAAAAAGCTGGAGATTGGGGAGGAATAATTTTATTAGGAGATGCACCTATAAATAGATTTGGTGGTGTTTCAGCAGCCAATTTTGAACTTAATCCTGCGTTAACTGCTTTCGGTGGAACTAACGCTGCAAGTAATTCAGGAATTTTAAGATTTGTAAGAATAGAATTTGCAGGTGCAAAATTAAAAGGTACAGAGAATTTTAATTCTTTATTGTTATGTGGAGTAGGAAATAAAACTGTAGTTGAAAATGTTATGGTTAGTTTTTCAGGAGGTGATTCTTTTGAAGTTTTAGGAGGAGAAGTGAAATTGAATAAACTAGTTTCTTTTAAATCTAGCAGTAATGACTACAAATTTAATTATGGTACGCAATGCCAAATTGATAATTCATTAGCGATTCGTTCTTCGTTTTTATCTAATCAAAATGGTTCAAGATGTTTAGATGTTGCTTCTTACACTACTAAAGATGAAGTAGATTTTGCAAAAAAACAAACATTAGTTGTAGCTACAAACCTTACTTTAGTAAATGGTAGTGAAAACATTGCTGTTGATATCGCTTCAGGTTTGATTAAAGAGGCTATTTATGTTTCGGAAAATTCATCTTTAGAATGTAGAAAAACAGTAATATCAGGTTTTAATCCAGCTGTTTTGTTAGATAGTAAAATTGAAATCAATGACAAAAATCTAAAAAGAATTAAATTTGAACACATGTATTTTAATTTCTGTAACGGAAATATATTTACAGAGTTTAATACTAATAACGAAGATTTAGAAGGTTGGTATGGTAATAGTTCATTCGCTAATTTTTATTCTAAAAGCGATAACAACGAAACCTTTATTGACTTCTTAAATAACAAAAGACCAGACTTCAGATTGAAAATTGGAAAAATTGTTGCTTCTAATGTAGATAAATAGTTTTCAATTGAAAATAGTGTGAATTTTAACTTATGTAGGGATTCCTTTTTTTTCACTAAGTTATATTTGTTAGTTATACTATATTAAGAAGAGTTCAGCTATTGCTCCCATGGTAAAAAAATATTTTTCGTGTTTATTACTTTTAGTGCTGTTTTTATCAATTAGCACTACATATTCTCAAATATCTATAGGCTCACCTGTACTTAACTTTACACAAGTTTGTGCAGATGAGTCTTATAATTCAACTGCTCCATTTAAAGTTGAATTTAGCTTTTCGCCACAATCGGCATTAAATCTCAGTAATCAATTTATTGTAGAATTGTCGGATGCTAATGGCTCATTCTCTAGTGCTGTTATACTTGTTAGCAGTAATCCAGGTGCAATAACTACTTCTAAAGGAAGTTTAAACTTTTCTTTTCCTCAAAATACGGGTGGAGAAAATTATAAAATCAGAGTAAGAAGTACTAACCCTGCAAAAACAAGCGCAGAATCTGTTTCTTTCTCAGCCTACTATCAAATTCAAAACAGTCCTTTTTCAATCAATAATTTTGTGGCTACAGCTAGTTATTGTTCAGGTGGTAGTTATGTTTTAAAAATTGATAATCCAGGTACTGGTACAAATGATTCTCCTCTTAAATATCCCTCTTTAACTTATAAGTGGTACAAGGAAGCTTTACCTAATCCTATTTTAGTGGGAACTACAACCAGTCTGTCGGTAAATCAACCGGGTACTTATTATGTAGAAACCAATTATGGTTCTTGTACTTCTAATTCTTATTCCAATCGTGTAAGAGTTGAGTCTGCATCTGTTCAAATTTCAAATATTACCTCAAGTAAAGGAAATCCTTTTTGTGCTTCACAAGGAGCAACAACTTTAACAAGTCAAGTAGCAAATAGTTATCAGTGGTATCTTGATGATGTGGCAATTAATGGTGCAACTTCAATCACTTATGACGCCAATAAAGCGGGTTCCTATTCTGTTAAAGTTGATTTGGGTGGCTGTGTTAATACTTCAATAATAAATTTACAAGAAATCCAATTTAACAGCAGTATAAATATCCCAGATGTAGTTACATTACAAGAGGGAGAGTCAAAAACTGTTATTGCCACTACTACAGCTATAAATCCTACTTTTCAATGGTTTAAAAATGGAATAATAGTGCCTGCAGCCACATCAAATAGTTATGATATTACTACTGCAGGAGATTATAGTCTGGTAATAAATCAAGCTACGGGTTGTGCATCTACTAAAACATTTAATTTTACATTTAAGTATCCTATTATAGACGCAAGTGTAACTTCAATACCAAATCTTATTAGTCCTAATGGAGATGATATAAATGATACTTGGGTTATTCCGCAAGAATATTTAGGAGGAACTAATACTGAAGTTCAGATAATAAGCGCTTCAGGGAAACAAGTTTTAAAAACTGATAATTATCAAAATAATTGGCCCGAAAGCTCTATGGATTTCAAAAATATAAACCCAGTCTTTTATTACATTATTACAACAAAAGATAAAAAAGTAAAAAAAGGTTCTATAACTTTGATTAAATAATATGAAGAAACTTTTACTATTCATTATCTTTTTTTACGTTTCAAATCAAATACTCTATTCTCAAGACATAGTCAAAGAGGATGGAGTTGTTTCGTTTACATTACCAATCAGAAATTCATTAAAATTTAATCGCTTTTTAATCAATCCAACTTTTAGTTTTGTTCGGGAACAAGGGAGTACTATTAGCTTTTACAACAAAAGACAATGGGTTCAATTCGATAATGCTCCTCAAACTTATATGTTTGGTTATTCAGGTCGTTTTAGAGAAAATCAAGGGGTTTCTGTGGGTGTTTTTCAACAAAATTACGGAGTTTTAACCACCTTTGGAGGTGTCCTAAATTTTGCTCAAAACGTAGAATTAGATCAAGATAGTAACTTAACTTTTGGATTAAATTTAGCCTTTTATAAAAGTGGTTTGAATACTGCGAAAGTTATTACGAATTATCCAGATCCTTCATTAGATAATATTCCTTCTAATTTTTTATTATCTATTAATCCAGGAATTAATTATGGTACAGCCTTCCTAGATTTTGGAGCCTCTATTAATAATGTATTCTTGTACAATATTAAGACTTCAAAAATGGTTCAGGATGATCCTGAGAAAAGTATTGAGTTACATGCAATGCATACAGGATATTTAGAAACCAATGGTTTTTTTGATAGAAGTAAGTTTTCTGCTTTGGTAAGAACAGAGCTTAAAAAAGAAAAAACAGTTATCTCAGGATTGGTCATTTTTGCTATTCCTAGTGGTGTTTGGGCACAAGGTGGATACAATACTTTGTACGGAATGTCTGGAGGTTTGGGTTTAAACTTAACTCCAAAAATTTCTATCGAATATAATTATGAAAAGGCTACTGGTAGTCTTTCTAATTTTGGTTCTTCACATGAAATTTCCCTTGCCTATAAATTTAAAAGTAACAAATACTATCAAGATGATGATGAGATTGAAGGCGCTATAATCAACACGACTCAAGCACCAAAAAACATTGCTAGTAAACCAAAACCTGCTGTAGCACCAAAAAACAATGCAGTTGCTGATGCAAAAGCTAAGTTAGAAGCGGAGAATAAAGCCAAAGCAGCTGTACTAGCTCAAGCTAGAGCAGATGCAGCCGCTAAACTTAAAGCAAATGAAGATGCAAAAGCTAAATTAGCAGCAGAGGCTCAAGCAAAACTAGCGGCAGTAGCACAAGCTAAAGCAGACGCAGATGCCAAAATTAAAGCAGACGCAGCAGCAAGAGCAGCGGCATTAGCACAGCCAAAACAAACGGAAAACGATAGAATCAAAGAAGCGCAGGCAAAAGCAGCAGCACTAGCTCAAGCTAAATTGGATGCTGAAGCAAAAGTCAAAGCAGATGCAGACGCAAGAGCAAAGGCTCTAGCTCAAGCCAAAGCAGCAACACTAGCCAAAGAAAAATTGGATGCTGCAGCTACGATTAAAGCCGAATCAGATGCCAAACTATCAGCTGAAGCGCAAGCCAAAGCAGCGGCATTAGCTAAAGAAAAACAAGAATCAGATGCTCAAGCGAAAGCAGCGGCAGCTTTAGCCAAAGAAAAATTAGATGCAGCAGCTAAAATTAAAGCGGATGCCGATGCCAAACTATCAGCTGAAGCGCAAGCCAAAGCAGCAGCACTAGCTAAAGAGAAACAAGAATCAGATGCAAAACTATCAGCTGAAGCGCAAGCCAAAGCTGCAGCATTAGCTAAAGAGAAACAAGAAGCAGATGCTCAAGCGAAAGCAGCGGCAGCCTTAGCCAAAGAAAAATTAGATGCAGCAGCTAAAATTAAAGCGGAATCTGATGCTAAACTAGCTGCGGAAGCACAACTAAAAGCAGCAGCACTAGCAAAAGAGAAACAAGAAGCCGATGCTAAACTATCAGCTGAAGCGCAAGCCAAAGCTGCAGCATTAGCTAAAGAGAAACAAGATGCAGATGCGCAAGCAAAAGCAGCGGCAATCCTTGCAAAAGAAAAATTAGATGCAGCAGCTAAAATTAAAGCGGAAGCCGATGCTAAACTAGCTGCGGAAGCCCAACTTAAAGCAGCAGCATTAGCTAAAGAGAAACAAGAAGCAGATGCTCAAGCGAAAGCAGCAGCAGCCTTAGCTAAAGAAAAATTAGCTGTAGAAGCGAAAATTAAAGCCGAAGCCGATGTAAAATTAGCGGCAGAAGCTCAAGCTAAAGCTGCAGCACTAGCTAAAGAGAAACAAGAAGCTGCCGCTAAGATTAAAGCGGAGACTGATGCTAAATTAGCGACAGAAGCTCAAGCGAAAGCTGCAGCATTAGCGCAACAAAAATTAGAAGCAGAAGCTAAAGCCAAAGCAATAGCAGACGCTAAATTGGTTGCAGACGCTCAAGCAAAAGCAGTAGCACAAGCGAAAGAAAAATTAGAAGCAGAAGCTAAAGCTAAAGCAATAGTAGATGCTAAATTGGCTGCAGAGGCTCAAGCCAGAGCTACAGCATTAGCAAAAGAAAAAGTCGAAGCAGAAGCTAAAGCAAAATTAGCAGCGGAAGCGAATGCTAAACTAGCTGCAGAGACTCAAGCAAAAGCAGATATAGAGAATAAAGCAAGATTAGCACTTGAAGCTCAGGCCAAAGCAGCTGCTTTAGTTCAGGAAAAATTAGATGCGGAAGCAAAATTGGCTGCCGATGCCAAAGCGAAAGCAATAGCATTAGCGCAAGAAAAAAATATTTTAGAAGGCAAGGACGATAATGCCAGAGCCATGAAAGATTTGAGTCAATTTATAACGGAATCTGAAAGTGGTCAAAAAGATTTGTTAAGTAAATTAGATGCAACAGTTGCTGAAAGAGATAAAGAACTTAATGAATTAAAAGAGGAAAACGATTTAAGTGATAAAGGAATCTTTAAAGAGCCTAAACCTTTCAAAAGTATTTCTGCACAAAACAATGCTCTAGCTGCTTTACAAGCTAGTATTGCTGAGTTAAACAAAAGTCAAAATAATAAAATTGTTTCATTAGAAAATTTATATAATGAGAGACTTAAAAAAGGAAATAAAAATGATCCAACTACGCTGTATTATTTAAAAACTATTGAAGCCTTAAAAGCAGATCAAGCTAAAGTTTTACAGACGAATACTAATTTATTAGCATCATTAGAAAAAATTAAAGTGGAAACTGAAATCGAAAAGAAAAGAAGAATCAAACGTGCTTCTTTTGAAAATGATCAAGGTCGCTACGCTAATGACATGGCAACCCTAAAACGTATTAAAGAAACAACGCCACTCAGTAAAGAAGTATTTAAACCGCAGGATTTTAATTATGGTGAAGAACAATCTAATATGCAGATCATTAAGAGTATTAAGAATGTTGAAGGTGGATATTATTTAGTACTAGCAGTACACAGTGATGTTGCCAAAAGAGATGAATTCTTACGAAAAGTGGTTGCTGCAGGAGAGAAAAATATTAATTTCTTTTACGATGTAAATACAAGTAAATATTTTATTTACTTTACTAAGTTTGACTCTATTGAAGAAGCAAAACAAGTGCAAGATTCAAAAGGGAATAAACCTTATAATGGAAAAATGGTAATGGTAAGAGTCGAAAATTAGTATCATGAGCAGTAAAGTTTAATACAATACAATAATTCTAGAATTGGTGTAAAAACCAATTCTAGAATTTTATATATACATTTTTATCAAATTAAAAGTGAAAAAAAATCTAACTTTTGTTAGAACAAAAAACAGTTAAAGTACAACCACAATCAAATTATTTTGATTGAAAAAAACCAAGTTATGGGCTCCCAAATCCTCCCAAAACTTTAATACAATAAATACCATGCATAAAACTACTTTTTTTAAAATAAGTTTGTTTACTATTATTTTTTTACAAAGTTTTCTTTCCTATTCGCAAAACATAGTATCTTATGTTTCAAAACATGAAAAAGATGTTGCAAAAGATATTTTTCAAATAGGGAAAGTAAATTTTTTTTCAAAAAACTTCGAGAATTCAAAGGAGGAAATTAATGCTACATTACCACCAGATCCTAGTATTAATCCAGTAATAAAGTATGCACAATTACCGTATTCTGGACAGGTCTCTGAATGCCCAAATGATGGAAGGCTACTGCCGAAGTTATTTTTATGTGGAGGGAATGATTCTAGAATGATTGAAACTGGAATAATAGATGCTAAATCAATTATTTGGGAAAGATTTATTTCAGGTGGTAGTTGCTCTACTGTATCTAATACTGATTGTGCAAACTTAACTGCAAGCCAATCTTGTTGGGTAAAAGTATCAACAGGTATGGATTTTTTAGCAAATGCAGCAGGTCAATTTCGTGTTACTATTTTAGATAAAAATTCTACTCCCTACACACACTATTTTAATGTTTATCAAAATACATTAATACCAACTGCTACTACTAAAAGTGATATTGTTAATTACGGGAGTAGCTGCAAAATTGCTGGAAAAATAACTGTAGGAGGATTTGGTAATGGATATGAGTATAGTTTTACAACTACTGGTTCTCCAGGAACATGGCAGGATAGCAATGTTTTTATTACTAGTACACCAGGAAATTACACTGCATTTATTAGAATCAAAGGTGTAATCGGGTCATGTGAATTCAAGGTAATTAATTTAGATATTAAGAATGTCAATTTTTCTGTAGTTACAGAAATTATTTCTCCAAAATGCAGTGGTGCATTAGGAAGTATCAGAGTTATTTCTAGTGATGTTAAACAACAATACAAATACAAAATTACAAAACCAGGTTTTACAGCTACATCTAACTTAACAGGTGATTCGGAGTATATTTTTACGGGTTTAGCTTCAGGTAGCTATAATCTTGAGACCACTGTTGAAGGTTCTAACTGTATGATAGATTCTAAAACAGTTAATATTGTTGATGCTCCAAATGTTATCAAAGCTTCTGCGAGAATTTCAAACGATTTAACGGCTTGTAATGATACAGGTATTATATTGGTAGAAAATCTAAGTGGAGGAACTACACCTTACACATACTCAGTGAGTATTGATGGAGCTGCATTTGTCAATAATGGTACAAATAAAAGTATTATTACATCAAAATCGGGTATTTATACTATTCGTGTCACAGATGCAAATGGATGTTTCATTGACACAAAGGTTACAGTTCCTGTTGTTGACAAGCCTATTTATACCGTTACTAAATCCGATGGTAGTTGTAGCAGTCCGAACGGTACAATAAAAGTTACAATAATTGATGCTAAAGGTTATAATGTTAATGCTAGAATTAATGGAGAAACTTATAACATTGTTAATGGATACATAGAATATCCTAATCGTGCTCCAGAAAACTATATAATAAGTGTTCAGTATAGAAAGGGTAACAACGGTAATTATTGTATTGATCCAGACATTCCTATTTCAATTGGGCTAACTACTGCATTGACTGCATCTGCAGGTGTTGCAGAATTATCGGGTTGTGGACCAGCAGGAAATGAACTTCAAGGTAAAGTTAGGATTACGAATGCTGAAGGTGGGGTTCCCATTTTAGCGCCAAATCCAGGTCCTTATTTGTATAGTTATGATAATCAAAGTACTTGGACAACGTCAAAAGAGGGATTTATAAATCCAGGAAAAAACATTATCCTTTATATTAAAGATGCAAATTGTATAGTAGCATTAGATCCAATTACTCTAGGTGAAAAACCTCTAGCTCCGACCATTAAAGTTGATAGTCCTTCTTTTAATTGTGATGGGACAGCAACCACCACTGTAACAGCCATCAAGAATGGAACTGAAAGTTTTAGTTATGAGTATTATTTAGATGGAGTTCTCAACACAAATAGTCCTACTAACGTTTTTAAAAATGTAAGTCAAGGAGATCATACGGTTACAGTAAGTTATAATGTACTGAGTGTTCCAACAGAGAGCGTTTTATTGCGAGAGACTTTTGGGTCGGGACCAGATGTAAGTTCGCCGGGTATTAATGCAGCTTTTTGTTGGGAGAGACAAGTAGAAGCAACAAAATGTAATGGAAATAAATTATTTGGTAATGGTGAATATACGGTTACCAATTCATTAAAAAACAATCCATATAGTGGATGGCATAATCCTATAGATCATACAAGTGGAGGAAAAGATCCTAATGGAAGATATTTAGCAGTTGATGCTGGATCTGCAATTCCGAATAATGCAGTGCTTTATAGAAAAACAATTAAAGACATTATTCCAAACCAACCAGTAAAGGTTACATTTGTTGGTACAAACTTATTAAAGATTGGAAATAATCAGCCAGATGCATCTCTTACTGTAGAATTGCAAGATGCGAATGGAGTAGCTTTGGACTCAAAATCTACTGGTGGTATACCTAAAACTAATGGCTGGGTAGAGTATACAAGAATAATTAATCCAGGCAATAATACAACTTTGGATTTTGTATTAAGATTAGAAATTTCGCAGGTTGATGGTATTGATTTCGCGGTAGATGATTTGGTAGTTACTCAAATGCCAAAGGCATGTAACACAGTGGCTGCTTTTCCTTTAGTTGTTGACGGGAGCAAAGCTTTTTCAGCTGGAATAACAGGATACAAAGATGTACAATGTAATGGTGAAACAAATGGTGAAATAACTTTATCAGCCAAAAATTTTGATCCAATAAAAGGGTTTCAATATCAAGTTGGTACTGGTAGTTGGCAAACTGTAATACCTGGTGGTGGTGCGACAAGTGGTAGTAAAACATTAACTAGTTTGCCTAGCGGTATTTATATGATTAAAATTCGTTACGACAATACTGCTAGCAGTTGTACTTTCCCAGTAAGTCAAGAAATTAAAAACCCAGCTGTTTTAAAAATTAAAGCTGATGTGACGACAAAGGCCACTTGTCTTTTTGGAGCTACCATTACTGCCGAGGCATCTGGTGGAACTCCAGGATATAAGTACGAACTTAGAAAAGAAGATGGTACAACAATTGTGCAGCCTTTTCAGACTTCGGGAGAATTCACTAATGTATTGGTTGGGAAATATACCGTTGTTGCAAAAGATTTAAATTCTTGTCAATCCGCAGTTTTAGCAAAAGTAGAAGTGGTTGCTGCAGTGCCACCAACTGCTTTATTTGAACCTTCAAATCTGTGTTTTGATTCTACTGCAGAAATTAAAATAAAAATAACCGGAGGTGTAAGTCCTTATACTTATACTACAATATATAATGGTGGAACGAAAAGTAATTCAAGTGCTACTTTCAATGGACCAATCCTTACATATAATGTAACTAATGCAGGAACCTACGAATTTGAAATCACCGATAGCTACGGTTGTAAAACCAATGTACTTACTCAAACGATTAGTGCTAAATTAGTTACGGTAACTCCAGTTACAACTCCTTTAAGTTGTAAGCCAGCACCTGCCAATCAAGCTGTCATTACAGGAACAATTACAGGAGGTAAAGCACCATTTACGGTAACGCTTACTGCGGGTTCAAATACTGGTAGTCTTGTACAACCTACAGCTGTTACAACTACTAATGAAAGAAAATTTACCTATACTACTGCAGTTTCAGGAAATTACAAATTTAAGATTACTGATGCCAATAATTGTACAACAACAAGCGAAGCTACTATTGCGGCCTTAAATCCTTTAACTTTAGGATTTAATAATGTAAACCCAAAATGTAATGGTGCTTCGAACGGATCTGTATCATTGATTCCAGATGGTGGATCAGGAGTTTATACGTATAGTAAAGATGGGGTTCTTTATGATAATACTATTCTTTATACAGGATTGAAAGCTGGTATAGAATACACCTTTTATGTAAAAGACAGTAATAAGTGTATCACTACTTTAAAGGTTAATTTAGTAGATCCTTCAGTAGTAATTGCATCTGCTAGTATTCCATTACAAACTTGTGGTAACTCTACAATCGTTACTGCTTCTGGAAGTGGTGGTGCAGGATTAGTAACTACAGATTATACGTATAGTTTTAAAGGAGGTGGATATAACACTTCTAATACTTACACAGCAACCAAAACAGCAATTGGTTACGATCTTAATTATTCGGTAAAAGATGCTAATGGTTGCACCAAAGATGGTATAATAACAATACCGGCTTATAATCCACCGACTGGAATTACTTTTTCGACTCCAGCAGCAATAAGCTGTCAACCTGGTTTTACTACAACAAGTATAACATTGACTCCAGTTGTAGTATCCGGAACAGGAGTTGCTCCTTTTACCTACAAAATTATTTCTGGACCAGGAACTGCAACTTTAAATGTAACTGGATTAAATAGTGGGACATTCACAGGTTTAGTATCAGGAGATTATACTTTTGAGATAAAAGATGCAAATGGTTGTACCAAACAAGCTTCAACAGCAATAGCTCCAGCTGCAACAATAGCGGTTTCAGGAGCAAAAACCGATGTGAAATGCGTTGGTAATACAGATGGGACAGCAACTTTTACAGTAACTGGCGCAAGTAGCTCAGGGAATTTTACTCATACAATAAGTCCAATAGTTCCTGTGGGTCAAATTAGTGTAGTAGGAGACGTAGTATCAGTAACAGGATTAAGTGCAGGTATCTATAAATTAACAGTTACAGATAAAGCAACAGGTTGTACATCAAATACTGCCTCTGTTACAGTTGGTGCTGCTACAGCAATTACAATTACGGGTGTTACTGCAACCAATGTAAATTGTGGTCAATCTACTTCTACTATTGTGGTTACTGCCAGTGGTGGAAAATTAAATTATAAGTACGCTTATGTTATAGCAGGAAGTGGAATGCCTGCTGCAAATTTATTTGATATAAATAATACAACAATTAATACAGGAGTAACACAATCTAATTTATCTTGGGATGTATATATAATGGATCAAAATGATTGTACAGCTGGTCCATTCACATTCCCAATTTTTAGAGATGCTTCACCAAGTGTAAAATCGCCTGCACCAGCTACAATCTGTTTTAAAGCTGGAACACCAACAGCGATAGATGTACGTACGTTTTTTAACCTTGGTACAGGTGCTCATACTTATACTGTAAACACAACTGAATTAGGATTGGGTGTTACAAATTATAATATTACGGCCGACGGAACCTATACTGTTATAGCAAAAGATGCAAAAGGATGTACTGCAACAGCGACTTATGAAGTAAAACCAGAGTTAACTATTACTGCAACCAGAGTAAAAGATTTAACTTGTGATAACGATGCTGAAATTAGTTTTGTAGCTTCGGGAGGAACAACTGTTTATTCTACTTATGAAGTACAACTTAATGGAACAGGTACGTGGACTACCGTAACTTCACCTTTTATAGTTACTGCCTACGGAATTTATAAAATTAGAGTTACGGATAATGCAAACCCAAGTTGTGCAGCAATATCAAACCCAATAACAATAACTCCGAACACTATACCAGGATTTAGTCATAACGAAACTCAAGTAAGCTGTAATGGCGGTAGTAATGGAGTGATCAATATTACAAACCCAACAGGAATACCACCATTTACTTATTTAATTACCAAAGGGGCTACAACTTTTTCGACTGCAACTGCAACTGGTTTACAAGCAGGTATTTATAATGTACTTATAAAAGACGGTAAAGGATGTCCACATTCAGAAGATATTACAATTTCTGAACCAACTAAATTAGCAACAACAGCTTCGGTAACTACTAAACTTTCTTGTGGAACTAATAATGCAACTCAAGATGCTATTATTACTGTTGTTCCTCCTACTACTGGAACAGGACCTTATAAATATAGTTTTAATGGAGGAGCGTTTGATGTTGTAAATACATATTCTACATCAGTTTCTGGAGATGTAACAGTACAAGTTCAAGATAAAAATCTTTGTACTTTAGCAACTGCTTTGACTGTGACTGTGGCAGGATTAAACAGTCCAAAATTAGATCCTATTACAGGTATTACTGGAACTACTATTTATTGTACTCCTGTTGTTAATAAAACAAGTACAGTTACTGTTACTGCAACTGCAGGTACGGGAGTTGGAACGTTAACTTACACAATGGTTTCTGGTCCAACTACTGGAAATACTACTGCAAATCCTGGAGAATTTACTGATTTAACAACAGGAAATTATGTTTTCAAAGTGACTGATGCTAACGGTTGTTCTGTTAGTGGTTCCTATTTTGTAAAACCTCTTGTAAGCATTACAGCTTCTTTAACCTCTCAAGTAAATGTTGCTTGTAAAGGAGATAGTACAGGTTCTGCACAAATTTCAGTTTCAGGATTTGGTACAGGAACGTATACAGCAACGTTAACAATTGGTACTGGAGCAGTTCCAGTTGGTAGTATATCTACCAATACAGTAGATGTAACAGGATTAGCAGCAGGAGCATATACACTAAAACTAACTGATGATATTACGGGTTGTACTGCAGATGTTATATTTACTATAACAGAGTCTAATTTAACTTTAGCATTAACATCAAATAAAAATGCAAATTGTAAGCAACCCTTATCAAAAGTTACCGTAACAGGTGGTGGTGGAAAAGGACCTTACAGCTATGCTTATATAACTTCACCATCACCTGCAAAACCAGCTGCCGGAGATTATGTTTTAAACAAAACTAGTGCAGATTTAGATCCTGCAACACCAACTTGGTACGCTTGGGTAAAAGATGCTAATGGTTGTGAAACTTCTTTACCAATTACTATTGCTAAAGATAAAGATCTAGCGATAAATTTACCAGCATTACAATGTTTTGTTGGAACTGCTTTTAACATTACCCTTTCTGTAGATCCGCTTAAGCCAGGGACTGGAGCTTTAACTTACTCTGTAAATGGGGTAACAATACCAAATGATGTAGTAGCTGGTTTGCCAGTAAATACTGCAACTTATAGTATTACAGCTGCTGGAACTTATAAATTAGAAGTAAAAGATGCTAATAATTGCCTTTCTACTGTAGATTATATTGTAAATAAGCAAATATTCGCGGCGGCAACTCCTGATAAAGACCTTACTTGTTCTGCACCAGTCGCAGCCTCTATTACAGTAAAAATGACGAATGGAACAGCTCCATTTACTTATCAAATGTATGATGGCAATACAGCAGTTGGTGCTATTGCTAACGCTCCAACTTCTACTTTTACAGTAAATACTATTACTACAGCAGGAAATTATAAATTTGTAGTCACAGATGCTAATGGTTGTTCTGTTACAACTAATGTACTTCCTGTAATAGTTCCAGTTAATCCTGTAATTATTAGTGTAACAGTTCCGTTGGGTAAAGAGATAACATGTAATGGAGCAGCTACTGCTAGCATAGATATCGTTATAGATAATACAAAGGGACAAGGACCATATGTTTTTAATGTAAAGCAATATACAGATGTAACATATAGTGCGGTTCTAAAAGATTTTACCACTCAAACTTCAGGTTTGCCTGCAGGATTTTTTGAAGTTACAGTTACCGATGCTAAAGGTTGTACAGATACAATGCCTATTAAGATAAATGAGCCGAATCCTATTGATGTACAATATACACCAACTAATATTACATGTGATCTTGGTGGGTCAGGTAAGACAAAAGGAAGAATAGAGGTAACCAGCATTACAGGTGGAACGACCACACTAACTGATAAATATAATGTTTATGTGTCGAATGATTCTGGTTATTATGAAGAAAGATTAAATGTTAGCCCAACAAGTACACTTAATAGTGAAATTTTTGACATTATTGATTTTGGATTATATCAAATAGTAGTAACTGATGTAAATGGATGTCCTTGGATTGAAAAAGATATTATTATTGCTCAACCACCAGGAGGTTTAGGACTTACAGTGAGCGCTACACCTCCAGTTTGTGGAAGTTTAGGTTCAGCTGAAGTTAAGGTAAATACTACTTTTCCAGGAGCACTACCTTTTCATTTTTCTATTTATCAACCAGGTAGTCAATATACTGCACCACAGGTTGGTGTTTGGTATGATGAAGATGCTCCAAATAGTTTAAAAACGACAATACCAAATTTGATTCCTGGAGTTACTTATACGTTTATTGTATATGATGAAAATACAAAATGTTACTATTATGAAACTTTTGTAAATACAGTTCCTTCTAGTTCTACTTTAACTACAACTGCAACACCTGTGCCAATAACGTGTAAAGGATCAGCAGATGGTTCTGTTAATTTAAGAATAGAAAGTGTCTATACTGTACCTGTTAATGTATCTTATGAAATTTTTAATGCAGGAACATTAGTATCTACAGGAATTATTGATTCAGGGACTGTGCCTGCTCAAATTACTTCGCCATCGGTTATAAACGGTGTGCTAAATGTTACTAGTTTAGGAGCTAAACCTACTTACGCTGGATTGGCTTATGGCACATATTATGTTTTGATTAAAGAAACTTCTGGTCCAAATGCTGGTTGTACTGTAACTACAGTTCCATTTAGTATCACACAATCTGCAATTGCTTTATCACTTCCAGCACCTACAACAAAAAACTCTAATACTTGTGTGGCCAATGCAGGAATTATTACAGCTATTGCGAGAGATGGTACAGCAACTATCACAAATCCTTATTTATATCAAATTTTCCCTGATGATTTAAATGATGGTATAATTAGTGGTACAGATCCGGATCCTTTAAATGCTACTTTTTCGGCTTCATTCACTGTTGCAATGACTGCAAATACTTTTGCAAAAGACAAAGGCGATTATATTGTTTATGTAAAAGATGCTTATGGTTGTATTCAGTATGCATTTGTAACATTAGTAGATGATTTACCTCCAGCAATCACAGCACAAACACCTCCGTGTTTTGTTGCAGGAATGAATATTCCTTTAGATTTTTCAACTTTTAGTTCTTCTACTATTGGTACTCCAACGTATAGCATTAATGGTACTCGTTTTCAGCCAAGTCCTAATTTTACGATTAGTGCTGCAGGAACCTATTCTTTAGAAATTAAAGACGGTAATAATTGTATTGCTCGAACTCCTTATGTTGTTAAAGAAGAATTAACCCTTAGCCCAACTGTAATTACACCATTAGATTGTAAAACTGTTGCGCCAAATGGAGCCATTACTGTTGTAGCGGATGGCGGAGATAATACGGCTTATGCTTATACAATTACGGCAGGTACAACTATAAATACCTCTGGAGCGACCTCTGGAGTCTTTACTAATTTAGCTGCTGGGACATATAGTTTCCTAGTTAGTGATGGTAATTGTACAGCCACAACTACAGCAAAAATTGATGCCTTAGTTCCAATTGTTCCAACAAAAAAAGTAGCTACACCTGCATGTATAGGCAATAGCGCCAATGTTGAAATAAATGCTACAGGAGGAACTGAAATTTTTGAATACAAAAAAGGAGCATTAGGAACTTATTCTACTACAAATATTTTTTCTCAGACTGCTTTAGAAGGTACAGTGGCTTATTATGTTAGAGACTCTAAAGGTTGTGAAGAAACAATTGATGTTCTAGTAACAGATCCAACCCCAATCACTGTTTCAAATATTGCTACTGTGCAAATGTTATGCGGTGGTGGAAATCTTCCAACTGATGCAACTATTACGGTTACTGCTGCTGGAGGTACTGGAACTTTAGAATATAGTTTTGATAATGGTGCACACTATTCTACTAATAACGTTTTAACTACAAAAATTTCGGGTTCTTATACTATTATTGTTAAAGATGCAAATGGTTGTACTTCGGTAGTTGCTGCAATACCTGAAACTATTGCTGCGCTAGATCCTCCAGTGATTACTACATTTGATAGTACACCAATGACTTGCCCTGGTTTGGTGAGCGATGTAACTATTAATCATACTCACGGAATAGGTACACTTACTTATACATTAGTTTCTGGTCCTGCTCTTGCTTTGCCTAATACTACTGGAGACCTTTCAGGTATCTATTTAGGATTAATTGCTGGAGATTATGTATTTAGAATTACGGATGGTAATGGTTGTACGGATGAAGAATTTTTCAATGTGCCAGTATTACCAAAGTTAAAATTAGCAGAACAAGTTGTCGCTAACGTTAATTGTAAAGGTGGTGCAACAGGTAGTGCAACATTTACAGCAAGTGATTTTGCTGTGCCAGCCAATTATAGTTGGTCGGTGACAGCTTCGCCAGCAGGATGGGTTTCTTCTAGCAGTAAAACTTTAGATGTAATTACTTTATCTAATTTAATTGCTGGAACTTATGCCGTAAAAATTACAGACAATACAACACTTTGTGATATAACTAAATCGGTTATTATTACAGAGCCAGCGGCTGATTTATCTATAACTGCTACCGCTAGTAATGTAAATTGTAATGATGCTCTTTCAGTATTTACTATGGTACCAGTTGGAGGAACTGCAAACTACGAATATGCTTTTGTTGAGGGTGGGACAGCGATCCCTCCTACAGTATTTAGTGGAAATACAACATTAGATACTGCAACATTAGGAAATGCAGTAACAGTTGGAGCTTTAACAACTTGGAGCGTTGATGTGTATGTAAAAGATGCTAATGATTGTACTGCTATGGTCAATGTTTCTGTATCTAAAGATGTTGCACCAACTATCTCAGTTCCTGCACAGCAATGTTTTACAGGAACTGATCTAACAGTTGATTTAAATGGTTTAACAACAGCTCATAATGCGACTAAATTCTATACAGTAGATGGTGTTGATTTAGCTACATCAACAGCCATATTTACAGCTCCTGGTACTTATAAATTAGGGATTAGAGATGATAATGGTTGTGAAGCATTTGTGAGTTACACTGTTCAGAAACAGTTACTTATAAAAGTAGAACTTACTAAGGATTTATATTGTGCAAGTCCAATTGATGCAACTATAAAAGTAGATATTAAAGATGGAGTAGGAACTTATTCTACTCAATTGTATTCAGGAATAGCGCCTGGAGGTACTGCTGTAGGTGTACCCTATACAACAGCAAGTTTTACAGCCAATGTTTCTCTTGCTGGTGATTACTATTTTGTAACTAGAGATAGTAATAGTCCTGCTTGTACGGTAACAAGTGATAAAGTAACGGTTACAGATCCTGTAAAACCAGTAATTGATTCAACTCCAATAACATCAGCAATACAATGTACTGGAGGAACTGCGACAATGCAAGTTATTTTAGATCCTTTAACAGGAGTAGGACCTTATACGTATACGGTGACTAGAACTTTGCCAACTGCTGGTACTCCAGAAGTTCAAGTTTCTAATAATATATTTACGGGATTAATAGCGGGTACTTATGATGTAGTGGTTACGGATGCTATAGGTTGTATTTCAGCTACTTTCCAAACAGTAATTGTTGAACCAGTTCAATTAATAGCTACAATAGTTCCATTTGCAATTAAAACAAATTGCGATACTGCTACTACTGTAAAAGTGATTGCATCTGGTGGTACTTTGCCGTATTATTATGATTTTGGTAAAGGGTATGATACTGTAGATAACATTACTGTTAATAATATTAATGGTACTATTCAAACAATTAATTATACGGTAAAAGATGGTAATGGTTGTGAAACTGCAATGCAATCTGTAAACGTTAACCCTTTAAACAAACCAACAGATTTAGCTTTTGATGCTACCCCAATTTATTGTTTGCCAGCTGCAAATCAAACGAGTACTGTAGATGTGAAAGCAACAAATGGAGTAGGAGGGTTATCATTTCAAATCATTGCAACCAATACAGCTACTGCGCCAACATTATTTGGACCTATAAGTGTTCCTGATTCTTCGATAGCGGCAAGGTTCTCAGGATTACTTCCTGGTGATTATACTTTTAAAGTAACAGATGCTAATGGTTGTTCGTACCAAGAACTTACCACTGTAGACGATGGTATTAAAATAGCCGTTAGTGGAGAAGTTGTAGGTGTTGCTTGTAAGGGTGAAGTGAACGGAAAAATTACTTTTAAAGTTTCTGATTTTGGAGCGACAGGATTTATTCACAGTTATACTGGACCAACAGGAGGCACCGAAACTTTAGTAGGAACGGACACAATTGAATTAACCAATCTGATAGCGGGTACTTACGGAATAAAAGTGGTAGACAATACCACTCAATGTGAGGCTACTGTTAGTATAGAAGTAAAAGAACCTGCTGTTTTAGATGTTAATTATGTGACAATTAAAAATGCCAATTGTAATAGAGGTTTTGAAATAAAAGCAACTGCTTTTGATGGTACACCGGGATATACTTATGCTTTTGTAAAAGCTGGAGATACAAAAGTATATGATGTTTATGATACTGCTATTTTAGATCCTGCCTTCCCTTGGACACTTTGGGCAAAAGATGATCACGGTTGTGAAGTTTCTATGCCAATAATGATTGTTAAAGACCCAATGCCCGTAATTACAAAAGCAGAACCTACACAATGTCCGAGTACTACAGGTACTTATGATATTACGGTATCAGCTACAGGATTTACGACAGATTTAGAATACAGTCTGGATGGTAATACATGGCAACTGAACAACAATATATTAACTGTTCAAACAACAGGAAATCATACTGTTTATGTTAGAGACGCCAACAAATGTGTGGTTACAGAAACGGTAACTATTTTAGAACCGTTACAATTGCTATTTGATCTTACTACTACTCCAACTTGTATAAATGCAGATGGTGTAGTAACGTTGACGGCTTCTGGTGGAACAATCGTACCAAGTTATGAGTACAGTATTGATGGTACAAATTACGTTGTATCAAATGTATTTAGTAATCTTGCTCCAAAAGCGACTCCTTATACTTTTTATGTGAAGGATCTGGGTACACTGTGTATTAAATCAGTAGACGTTCTTATTGAAAATCCAACTCAAGTTATCGATTTCGCCTTGGCGAAAACGGATGTAATTTGCAACGGAGAAAGCAATGGTATTATTACGGTGAATATGGTTACTCCAACAACAACAGTAAACAACAATCCGGTTTATACTTATTCTATTAATCCATCTCCACTTGGAATGTTATTAAAGAATAACGTATTTAGTAATCTTCCTGCTGATACGTATACTGTTACAGTAACTTCTGGAAGAGGGTGTTTTGTTGATAAAGTTATAATTGTTGACAAACCAGCTCCAATAGTTGTTGCAGCTCCAACTGTATCAGAATACGGTTGTACAACAGGAAACGGGACTAATGACGCTACAATTACTGTAGCAGCAACTGGTGGTTCTTCTACTTATACCATTTATGAATTCTTAAGAGATGGAAATCCTATCCCAGTTCAAAGAGTTGATAATCCTATTTATACAGAAACTGATTTACTAGGAGGAAATTATGTAATCAATGTTTATGATAACAATGGGTGCATAGGTACTACTACCGCAACGATCAATCCATTTATTGGTTTAGACGAGATTGATGTTATTGTAGACACTCCAATAACTTGTATTACATATACTGAAGACATAACTGTTACTGCTAGTACTATTGGTGGTGTTCCTGCTAATGTTACTATTTTAGTTGAAGATGTGATTACGAATACATCCACTAATCCGCCAACAAGTATTTATGGCACTGTATATACAAATTCTCAAACTGTAACAACATCTAGTGCCTCTTTCACTGGATTACCAGTTGGAAGTTACAGAATAACAGTTACAAACCCAACTACAGGATGTAGTATCAAAACGATTCATTATGTAAATGAACCTAATACTTTTTCTATTGTTGCCAGCAATGTTAAAAACGTTACTTGCTACGGTAGTTTAACAGGAAGTATTGATTTAACTATGGTTGACGATCAACCAAACCCTGGTAATGCGGGTGCTTTTAGTTATACTATTACGGGTCCAAAGCCTAGCAGTGGAACAACTTCGGGAGTAACGCTGAATCTTTTTGATTTGCCTGCAGGAGTTTATAATGTAAAAGCTAAATTAGTAAATACTCCAAGTTGTGAGGTCGAAACAAACTTTACAATTGCAGGGCCTACAGCGGAATTGGAAATTTTTTCAACAGCTACTCCTATTACCTGTGATCCAGGAAATGACGGAACAATTTCGGTTTCTGCAGATGGAGGTTGGGGAATATATCAATACGAGTTGGTAGGGCCTGTAAGTGTACTTTACTCTGATCAATTTTATTTCGAAAACCTAACTCCAGGAACCTACACTGTAAATGTGAAGGACTTATACGGATGTATCAAGACAGCAACAGTTACATTAAAGATTCCTGATCAAATTGTGTTTACTGCAAGCGCTACAGCTACTACACTTTTATGCAACGGCGGTAATGATGGAGAAATAGTAGTGGGTCTTCCAACGGGAGGTCAAGGTACTAACTATTCGTACATACTAAATTACGTTTCAGCGAATCCTGTTTTCTCTACAGCACCGCAAACTAGCAATGTATTCTCAGGATTGAATGCAGGAACATATACTGTAAGCGTTGTAGATGGATTAAATTGTGTTTCACAGCCTACTTTAGATATTGTAATTGGAGAACCAACCAAGGTTGAAGCTTCTTTAACACTTGCAACTGGTATAACCTGTGAAGATGATGCGACACTTACTTTGAGTGCAACTGGTGGAACAGGTCCATACGAGTATAGTGTTGATCCAAATTTTGCTACCATCGAAGGAGGTTTTTTATCAACAATTACTTTTGCAGTAGGATTAGGAGATCATCAATATTACGTAAGAGATTCAAAAAATTGTGTGAGTTTTATCTCAAACAATATAACTGTAAATGCATTGACACCTTTAGATCTTAACTTAGACTTAAGTAATGCAGTCATTTATTGTAAGAATGATGCTTCAGGAACTATTGATGCAAGCGGTGTTGGTGGTTTAGGAGATTATAAATATACATTATTGAGCGGAGATGGATTAGGTACGGTAATTCGACCAATTCAAAGTGACGGTTATTTCGATAACCTTCCTCCGGGTAGTTATATTGTACGTGTTACTAGTGGTGATTGTAAATTCGAAACACCAAACAAAATTTTAATTAAAGAACCTGATACGAAATTAATTGCCTCAGCAGTAGGAAGTGATATAACTTGTAATGGTTCTGATAATGGAAAAATTGTAATTACTGCTTCAGGTGGAACAGGAAAAATTAAATATGCTATATCTCCTAATTTAAGTCAGTTTGATGATCAATTTATATTTGATCGTTTAGCTCCTGGTACCTATACTGTTTTGGTTCAAGATGAAAACGGATGTATTGGGGATGGACCAATAGATATAACCATTAAAGAACCTTTAGAATTACTTAGCGACATAGCTGGATCTATCAAAGAAGAGTTCTGCGCTGGTGATAAAGATGGTGCATTTAGTATTGACATAGAAGGAGGGACACTTCCTTACAGTGTGAGTTTAGATGATAGAAACGGAACCTATACCACAGGATCACTTACGCAAACGTTCTTTGACTTTAAAGAATTAGCTGGTGGAGATCATACGGTTTACATTCGTGACGCTAATGGTTGTACTACAACTGTAACCGCACCATTAAAAGAATCAGTAACGATGAATCCAAAAGCAGTTGTACAATACTATTGTGTAAACAATGCTGCTGCTAATACAGTTACAATAACTATTGATGATAGTATCACGGATCCTTCTGAAGTAGATTACGCTATAGACGGCGGAACTTTCCAAAGCTCTAGTATATTTACTAATGTGGCTCCTGGTTTCCATACCGTAATAGCAAGAAATTTAAATGGTTGCGAACAACCAACCGTAAATTTTGAAGTGATTCAAGTAAATCCATTGACATTAGTGTTAAATGATGGTGGCCTAAATGAGATCGTTGCTGTTGCAACAGGTGGTGGAGGAAACTACACTTATACTTTCAACGGCGAGAACTACGGTAGTACTTCTAGTTTTATAATTTACAAATCAGGAGATTATACCGTTACCGTTACAGATGCAAATGGTTGTACTGCAACGGCTACTAGATACTTTACGTACATCGACGTTTGTATTCCAAATAATTTTACTCCAAACGGAGATAATATAAATGATACCTGGGCTCCTGGATGTACTGTAAACTATAAAGACTTAGTTTTCTCTATCTTTGACAGATACGGTCGTAAAATAGGAACATATCGTGTAGGACAAGAATGGGATGGAAAATACAACGGAGAAGAGCTTCCATCAGGAGATTACTGGTACATTCTAAAATTGAATGATAAAAAAGACGATAGAGAATTTGTGGGTCACTTTACGTTGTACAGATAGATTTACCAAAACTGATGATTGTATTCTCTTAATTGAAAAAAAATAGAATGAAAAAAATAATTGCCTCATTACTACTCTTGACTGTAACCTACAGCTACGGTCAAGAGTTAAATTTACCGGTTTTTACTCAGTATTTGGCTGATAATAACTTTGTCGTTTCTCCTACTTTTGCGGGTATAGGTGATAATTTTAGAATTAGAGCAAATGGATTGACGCAGTGGGTTGGGATAAAAGATGCTCCCGATAATCAATCGGTTTATGCTGACTTTAGAATTGCTGACCAATCGGGTGTTGGTGTCTCTTTATACAATGACAGCAACGGATATACCAGACAAACCGGAGCAAAGGTTTCCTTTGCCCACCACTTGATATTAGATTATTATTCCAAGCAATATTTGTCTTTTGGTCTTTCGTATAACATCAACACATTTAAAATTGATATTGATAAGTTCAATACCACTTATGAACGTCCAATTCCAGATGCTGCTATAACCAATAACAGATATGTAGCCAACAATAACTTTGATGTGGGACTTTTGTACCGTAATAAAGGGTATTACATCAGTTTTAATGCTAGTAATGTTTTAAGCAAAAATGCAGATCGTTTTGTTGGAGTAGAGCCAACTTTACTTTTAAACTATCAGATCTATTCTGGATATGTTTTTAAAGTTCCTGGTGATGGAAGAGCCGAGATTGAACCTTCAACCTACATTCAGTATTTTGCAAGTGATAAGCGTTCTAGTACCGATTTAAATGTGAAGTACCGTAAGTACAATCGATACGATGATTATTATTGGGCTGGAATTTCATATCGTTTCTTAAACGATCAAGTAGCTAAACCTTTAAATGTTGGTCCAATGTTGGGTCTTAAAAAGTCAAGTTTTTATTTTGGATATTCCTACCAACTGACATTAAATCAACTAGCGGCTTATAATTCAGGAACTCACGTGGTAACTCTAGGATTTGATTTCTTACAAGGAGTTAGTAATTGTCCTTGTACGCAAAGTCCAGTTCATGATTAATGAATTGCTTTTTTAATTTTTTAATAATTTTTTAAAATAATTATGCATTCAATTTTCAATTATAAGGTGTAATTCATCAATTTTCAAAAATAAACTCTTTTAAAAATTTTATATTTGTTGAGCTATCAATGAAAATAAACTAAAAAATATACAATGAGAACTTTAAATGATTTTGATTTCAAAAATAAAAAAGCAATAATTCGTGTTGATTTTAATGTCCCTTTGGATGAAAATTTCAAAGTGACTGATGCCACGCGTATTGAAGCTGCAAAACCAACCATTGATGCTATTCTTGCCCAAGGTGGAAGTGTTATTTTGATGTCTCATTTGGGGAGACCTAAAGGAATTGAAGAGAAATATTCTTTACAACATATTTTGGCAAAAACTTCTGAAATTTTAGGAGTGCCGGTTCAGTTTGTATCCAACTGTGTGGGAACAGAAGCTAATACTGCTGCAGCCAATTTGAAACCTGGTGAAGTACTATTGTTAGAAAACCTACGTTTCCATAGTGAAGAAGAAGCTGGAGATGCTGCTTTTGCAAAAGAGCTGGCTAGTCTGGGTGATATTTATGTAAATGATGCCTTTGGAACTGCTCATAGAGCACACGCTTCAACGACTATAATTGCTCAGTTTTTTCCAAAAGATAAATGTTTTGGTTTGCTGTTAGCCAAAGAAATTGAAAGCTTGAATAAAGTTTTAAAAAATAGCGAAAAACCAGTTACAGCAGTTTTAGGAGGATCTAAAGTTTCGTCTAAAATTACCGTTATCGAAAATATTTTGGATAAGGTGGATCACATGATTATTGGTGGGGGAATGACTTTTACTTTTGTAAAAGCACTAGGAGGTAAAATTGGCAATTCAATTTGCGAAGATGACAAAATGGAGTTGGCACTAGAGATCTTAAAACTAGCCAAGGAAAAAGGGGTTCAAATTCATCTTCCAGTTGATGTTGTGGCTGCGGATGCTTTTTCTAATGATGCAGCAACACAAATTGTAGCTGTTGATAAAATTCCGGACGGATGTCAAGGATTAGACGCTGGGCCAAAATCATTAGAAAAAATTAAAGAAGTAATACTAGCCTCTAAAACTATTCTGTGGAACGGTCCGTTAGGCGTGTTTGAACTTGAAAATTTTGCAAATGGAACGATTGCCTTAGGTAATTTTATTGCTGAAGCAACTGCAAAAGGAGCTTTTTCTCTAGTTGGTGGAGGGGATTCTGTAGCAGCCGTAAAACAATTTGGTTTAGAAAATAAAGTGAGTTATGTTTCTACAGGTGGAGGAGCGATGTTAGAAATGCTTGAAGGCAGAGTATTGCCCGGTATTGCTGCAATCCTTGACTAATTATTAAACAATATAAATTCTTTTTAGTATTATAAAGCACCATAATATAGTCTTAAAAAACTGTTAAACAATTCTTAAAACCTTAACGATACTGTATTGTTAAGGTTTTTTTGTTTGATAAAATTACGAATAGTATCCTATAAACTATTTTCATGCAGAATTAGTCAAAAAATACGCACAATTAAGCTAAATATTGCATTTTTAACATTTTTTGCGCGGGATTTTAGATTTTAGCTATTATGTTTGTAAATTATGCTTTTTCTAATCATTTGAAATATAGCTATTTGATCACAACGTTATGACTATAAAAAATACCACCTTATCTTTTTTTCTATTATTTTCAGTACAGATATTTTCACAGCAGAGTTATGAAAACAGAGTAATTGATAAATTTGAACCTAAATTATCCTATCTTGATTCTATCAAGAAAACATTTGTTAAAAATGAATTAGCTGCCCGAGTAGATAGCTTATGGATGCAGGAACTGACAAGTTTAGACCTTTATAAAACAATATCAGAAGACATTGAGACTATTAATATAGACGCCGATGTGGATTACGAATTGCCAACGGATCTTTTAAAGGAAAGATTAGCGGCAATGGATGCCAAATCTCCTTTCAATATTGAGTACAATCAAGGTTTAGAAAATATTATCAAATCGTTTTTGAAAAATAGGAAAAAATCTTTTGAGCGATTAATGGGTTTTTCAGAATATTATTTTCCAATTTTTGAAGAAGCTTTGGCCAAACAAAATGTTCCACTTGAGATAAAATACTTAGCTGTTGTAGAATCTGCATTAAATCCAAGAGCAATTTCTAAAATGGGCGCCACTGGATTATGGCAATTTATGTATCATACCGGAAAGCAATACGGGTTAAAAATCGATTCTTATATCGATGAACGCAGCGATCCTTTAAAATCTAGTGCAGCCGCCACACAATACATGACAAATATGTACAAAATGTTTGGCGATTGGGATTTGGTTTTAGCCTCCTATAATTCAGGACCTGGAAATGTTGCCAAAGCGATTCGACGTTCTGGTGGACAAAAAAATTACTGGAACATTAGAAAAAATTTACCCAAAGAAACGCAAGGTTATGTTCCCGCTTTCCTTGCTACAATGTATCTTTATGAATACCACAAAGAACATGGTATTGTACCACAAAGAGCAGCTGTAAAACATTTTGCTACCGATACCATTAGAATTAAACAACAAATCACCTTTAAACAATTAGGGGATTTGTTAGACGTTCCAATCGCACAATTGCAACTTTTAAACCCATCGTATAAACTTAACATTGTCCCTTTTTATAATGATGAAAATCACTATTTGAGACTTCCTCAAGATAAAGTAGCTATTTTTGCTTCTAATGAAGATAAAGTTTACGCTTACACGGAGTATGAACTAGACCAAAGAGAAAAGCCATATCAAGCCATAAAAGCGCTAGCTAGTAACAATAGTAATAATTCTAACTTTAAGACTTCTAAACTATCAAAAACCACTTATTACAAGGTAAAACGAGGAGACAACCTTGGTGCTGTAGCCAATAAGTATGATGTTTCTATTGCTCAATTAAAAAAATGGAATAATCTAAAAGGAAATGCAGTTGCTTATGGAAGAAGTTTAAAGATAATAACCAACCAGAATGAAGTGCAAGCCGTTAAGAAAGAAGTTAAAAATGATATTATTTCTGAAATTACTACTTCAAAAAATCAAGCTTTAGCTGCTAAGTCAAATAAAAATAGTGATGCGAGTCCCACAGATGCAGGTTCACAATATATCGTTCAAAAAGGAGATAATTTAGGTGCTATAGCCCAAAAGTATAACGTAACAGTAGCCCAACTTCAGGAATGGAACGGACTCGCAAATAATAATGTACAGTATGGCGTTGCTTTACAAGTTTCTCCAAAGGAAATGGAAACTAATGAAGAAGTAGTGGCTAAGCAAGAACGTAAGGATATCGAATACATCGTTCAAAAAGGAGATAATTTAGGTACAATTGCTACTAAATTTGGAGCTTCATTAACGGAATTGAAACACTGGAACAAACTTGCAGATAACACGCTTACTATTGGAAAAACATTAATTGTTGCCAAAGATGAGGTGGTAATTGTTACAGACAAAGCAACTGTTGATTCTTTTAAAAACAAAACTACAAAACAAGCTACAACGGATTATTACGTTAAAAAAGGAGACTCCCTTTTTAGTATCGCAAGAAAGTATCCTGGAACAACTATCGCTGATTTAAAAAAATGGAATGATATTAGCAATGAAGATATTAAACCTGGAATGAAGCTAAAAATAAACGGATAATACAATAAACTTCTATAAATTTGGGTTTTATTTCTTAATAAAGTAGTAATGAATAAGACCCATTTTCTAATTATCTGTATTTCTCTTTTGTTATTTTCTTGTAAAAAAGAGAATGATGGTTTACCTCGTAAAACCAATGGGAAAATAAATACCATCTCCGTAATTATTGATGATCAATTATGGAACGGCGATGTTGGAGATAGCATTCGAAATAAGTTTGCCGCACCTGTAATTGGCTTGCCTCAAGAAGAGCCTTTGTTTAATATCAATCAATATCCCACAAAACTTTTAGAAGGATTTATGACCGATACGCGCGCGATTATCGTTGTGAAAAAAGATATACAAAATAAGTTTGAAATTCGTAAAAATCAATATGCCGCTCCGCAAAACGTATTTCATATTTCAGGAAAAACAAGTACTGATATTATTGATTGCATAGAAAAGCATGCACCTCAAATGATTCAAATCATTAAAAAAGCGGAAATAGAAGAGAATCAAAGAATCAATAGCCTTTCCTTAATTGATCCTAAAGTGATTGCTAATAAATTTCATATTGATATCAAAATCCCTTCTGGTTATGCTTATGTGCTTCAAAAAAGTAATTTTATGTGGCTCAAAAAAGAAATTATAGGTGGGAACAATAGTGTTTTACTATACCAAGTCCCACTTAGTACCATAAAAAAGCATGGTGATTTTGTAAGTTGTATTGTAAAAATGCGCGATTCTATTGGTAAATTATACATTAGTGGAAAAGAGCCCAATACCAATATGCTGACAGAAGAAGCGTATGCACCTTATCTTTTTAAGAGCAATCACGACGGTAAAGAAACCTACGAAACTAAAGGAACTTGGCAATTAAATAATGATTTTATGTCTGGCCCTTTTATCAATTACGCCATTGTAGATACCGAGTACAACCGGATATTAGTTTTAGAAGGATTTTGCTATGCCCCATCAAAAGACAAAAGGGACTTAATGCATGAACTAGAAGCGATTATAAAATCAGTTGTAATCATCAAAAGATAGTTAGTAATTGCTTTTATTTGTAATTTAAAATTAAATAAACCTATGGAAATACAGTGGACAATAAAAACATTTGATGCGCTTTCTGTTCATGAACTGTACGATTTATTACAATTAAGAAGCGAGATATTCGTTGTAGAACAAAATTGTGTTTACTTAGATCTTGACGGTAAAGATAAAGTGGCTTTGCATTTAATAGGTAAATATGATGATAATATTGTTGCACATGCCAGACTTTTTAAACCAGGTATTAGTTTTGATAATGCTTCTATTGGGCGAGTAACCGTTGCAATAAAGTACAGAGATAGAAAATGGGGACATGAGTTAATGCGCAACGCTATCAATGGAATTCAAGATCACTTTAACGAACAAAAAATAACTATAGGAGCACAACTGTATCTTAAAAGGTTTTATGAAAGTCACGGCTTTGTACAAACCAGCGAAATGTATTTAGAAGATGATATTCCGCATATTGAAATGATTAAAGGCTAACTAAATTTTTAATATTAAAAATTCAACACGGCGGTCCAATTCTTCTCCTTGGCCTAAAGGAAATTTATTGCCATATCCTGCATAACGCATTCTTAAGCTATTAATGCCTTTGTCTAATAAGTATTTATAAACATTTTTGGCGCGATTCAACGAAAGTTTGCGTTGCAATGTTTCTTTATCAATAGCATCATTGAAATAAGATGGAGTACAACAGACGTGACCAATAATTTTAAATTCCATTGTATTTTGTTGTTGTAATAAAGTTACAATTTTGTCCAATTCTTTTTTAGACTGTTCCGTTAATTTACTACTTCCCATTCTAAATAAAATTTTTTCAAGATAAATACGATCTCCTGTTTTATGGTTCTCTTGAAAGGAATTGTAAATCCCTTTTCCAAAACTATTTTTCTTAACAAGAAATAAATCGACTCGTCTGTTTTTGGAACGGGTTTCGGAGAGGTTAGATTCTTCTTCTTTTTTTAAAAGAACACGCCCTTTACCTTCAAAAATCATGATTTTATTTTTATTAAATCCTGCTTCAGTTAGGATGTTTTGAACGGTATTGACTCTTTTTCTAGAAAGTTCGTAATTGTAATCATTGGCACCTCGATCATCGCAATAGCCATAAATCTGAATCGATTCTACTTTCGTAGTGTCGGTGTTTTTCAAAAAATTTAAAATCCCTTTTACTTGATCTTCATAAAGATTGAATTTGTCAAATTCGAAATATACGGTTTCCACAGGTTTATCCTGAGCTGACAAGCAGCTAAAGAACAGTAGAGCCAATATTTTGATTGACTTTTTTATCATGTTTTTAAAATCGAATTATAGGTTGCAGGAGTATTAAGAACGGTTGTTGCTCTTTTGATTTCTGCATTGTTTTGTATGTAATATTGGTACAAACCTTCTTGATATTGAAATCTTTTTATAATCTCATTAACAATCAAACTTTTTATTTCTTTTTGATTTTTATCTAATAAATTATTTTCGCTCTTTTGAAGTGCCGATAATAATTGTTGGTATTCTAATTGTATCGATTCGTCTAGTTTTTCTTTTTTGGCTATAGCCAAAGTGTTTTTCAAAGCCAATTCCGTTTCTGTATCAAACGAGAAATTTTGAGTTTTCAAAAATTGTTTAAAGTCCGCATAATCTGTATCGGAAATCACAGGAATCTTGGATCCTAAATTAGGGTTTTTATAATAGTAAGAAGTAACATAATTAAAAATTCCGTCGTTGCGAATCAAAGCATTTGTAATCGGACTTGATTTTGCTTCTTCCATCTCAATATCGGGTTGAATTCCTCCGCCGTCATAAACAGTTCTCCCTTTTCTGGTTTTAAAGGCCGTATAATTTTTCTCCTCTGTTTTGATAGCCATTCCGTTTTGATCTTTCTTAGAATAATCTAAAGCTTGAATGCATCTTCCGGAAGGCGTATAATAGCGTGAAATAGTCACTTTTAGTTGTGTTCCAAAGGTAAGATCAACTGGTCTCTGAACCAATCCTTTTCCAAAACTGCGACTTCCTACTACAACCGCACGATCTAAGTCTTGTAAAGCGCCTGCTACAATTTCTGAGGCAGAAGCGCTTCTGTCATTCACCAATACAATCAACGGAATTTGTGTATCTACCGGATCTTGGGTTGTTTTATAAGTACTGTTGTGTTTTTCTATTTTTGATTTTGTGGTAACAATAATTTCATTTTTTGCTACAAAAAGATTGCAAATATTGACTGCTTCATTCAAAAGTCCTCCGGGATTGTCTCTAACATCTAATATAATGCGCTCTGCACCTTGTTTTTTTAGTTGTTCTAAAGCTTCTTTGGTTTCCTGAGATGCTTTTTTGCTAAAACGTGCCAATACGATATATCCTGTTTTATCATCAATTTTAGCATAAAATGGAACTGATTTTATTTCGACTTCATCCAGAATGATTTGTGTAGTATTTGGTTTTCCTTGACGCAAGAATTTAATGTCAATTTTGGTATTCTTGGTTCCTTTAAAAAGATTAGAAGCTTCTTCTTTGTAATCCGCTAAAATGACGTCTCCAATCTGAATGATCTCGTCTCCCGCTTTTAGACCAGCTTTATCAGCAGGGAAATTTTTATAGACTTCCTTGATGATTAACTGCTCTTTTTTTCTGGTCAATAAAGCCCCAATTCCAGTATACTCTCCAGTATTATTTATCTTAAAACGAAGTACATCTTGCTCGTTAAAATAGACTGTATAAGGATCCAAGCTGGCAAGCATTCCTTTAATTGCTTTATCCATTAAATCTCCAGGATTGGTTTCGTCTACATAATTTTTATTGAGTTCTTTGAAAAGCGTAGTGAAGATCTCTATTTGCTTGGCAATTTCAAAAAAATCGTCTTTAAAACTGCTGCCTATAAATAGAAAAGTAGCTGCTACAACGGGAATTATGAATTTTTTTTTAAGGAAAGAATACATTATTTTTTATTTTTTGTATTACGTCTATTTTTAATAAAATAAACTAAAACAGTTAGAATAATCAGAAAAGGCCAAATGCTAATCAAAACAATAAACACACTAGAAATACTGTTGAATCCAGATTTTATTGCAGTCCAGATTTTCATTCCGTAAGAACTTGTAACGCCACTCTCACCTGCAACGGGTTTGTAAAATTCAATAGTTAAGGTGCTAAAGGAAACGCGATTTTGCAAATAATTTAATTGTCCTTGTTTAGACTCTATTTCTTCGCGAATAGTAGAAAGCTGTGCTTCAATTTCAAGTATTTCAGAAACTTTATTTGCTTTTTTTAAAAGATCAAGATAGCGATTTTCTAAAACTTTTTTAGCTTTTAGTCGGGCACTCATATCAATATATTCTGCAGTTACATCCTGAGAAGTTATTTCTTTATTATCAAAATAGGTAATTCCTTTAGAAACTTCAGTTAAAAAAACATCGAATTTTTGATTGGGAATGCGAATGATTAGTTTTCTAAATATAGAGTTATAATCTTTGCCTTCTGTATCATTTTGAATGGTTGCGTTTTGATTTTTTACAGCCTTTTGTATTTGAGTATATGTCGCTTCTAAATCATTAGTTTCAAAACGAATGTTTCCCTCTTTAATTATTTTTTGCTCGGTTTCTAGAGTTTCCGAGTCAGGAGTTGCGGTATCATTTTTTACAAATTTTACCTTCTCATTTTTTTTATCTAATACCGACAATGCATTTGTATCCTCATTGACGGATAAATTGTTTTCTGCTTTTTTACAATTGGAAAAAAGAGCCATTAAAAGTAACGGTAGAATTATTTTGTATTTCATTCATTAAGGATTTGAATGATAAAAATACAAAAAATAGAATAGCTTAGATTTCTTTTTTTATTTGTAGTAAAAACTTCTCGAATAACTGAATCGTTTTAGTATTGATTTCTTCGTAAGTAAGACGATCTTTAGTTTGATAAAAGAACATGAAGGAGTACGGTTGGTCTAAATTATCAATTAGTAAATGTTTGTTGAGTCGATAGGTTTCGCGAAGAATGCGTTTGAAATAATTTCTATCTACTGCTTTTTTAAAATTTTTCTTAGAAACAGAAACACCCATTTTGATTTTCTCCCCTTCGCCAAAAGTGCCTGATTTATAGACTAAACGCAACGGATATTTTGAAACTGATTTTCCTTCAGTAAACAATAATCCAATAGTGATTTTACTTTTTAGCTTTTCGTTTTTTGGGTATTTAAAATTCATTTTAATATAAAAAGGCGTAAATTTAGAAGGGCAAAGTTACAATTAAACGATGAGGTGATATATTGTTTTGTATTTAAATAACCCTAAAAAATTATTTAGTACTTTTGTAGCTAATTTTTAAAGCATGCAAAAAATAGTTTCGTATCCCATTTCTGTTATTTATTATTTATTTTTTGGTCTAACATTGCTCGTATTTCACCCAATTCAGTGGATTTGTTTTAATGTCTTTGGATATCAAGCACATAAAATAAGTGTAGATTATTTAAATTTTTTCTTATTAAGATGTACCAATATTTTAGGAACAACTTATAAATTTGAAAATATAGAAAGTATTCCTAAAGATGTTCCACTTATTTTTGTGTCTAATCATCAAAGTATGTATGATATCATTGCAATGATTTGGTTTTTCCGTCGTTTTCATTGTAAATTTGTCAGTAAAAAGGAATTGGGCAAAGGAATTCCTAGTGTGTCTTATAATTTGCGTCATGGAGGTTCTGTGCTTATTGATCGAAAAGATCCCAAACAAGCCATTCCTGCGATCAAAGGATTAGGAGAATATATTGAAACAAACCATCGTTCGGCAGTAATTTTTCCAGAAGGTACTAGAAGTAAAACGGGTAAGCCAAAAGAATTTGCACAAAGTGGTTTAAAAATTTTGTGTAAGTATGCGCCCTCTGCTTACGTAGTTCCAGTAAGTATAAACAATTCTTGGAAAGTCGTTAAATACGGGTTTTTTCCGTTAGGTTTAGGAAATCGACTTACCTTTGTGGTACACGAGCCATTAGCAGTTGCAGCGTATGATTTTGCTGAGTTAATGGAGAAAACAGAGAAAGCAGTTGTGCAAGGAATAAAATTTAATTAATATAAATTTATATATAATGTCAATAAAAAACATTCGATTAGAAGTAATGCAGTTTTTAGAAAAAAACGTAGAGAGCTTTGTCGATCAGTATCTTATTCCAGTAGAAAAAATATGGCAACCAACCGATTTTTTGCCTAATTCTCAAAGCGATACTTTTTTTGATGAGGTGACAGAACTACGTGAAATTGCAAAAGATTTACCATACGATTTCTGGGTAACTTTAGTTGGTGATACCATTACCGAAGAAGCATTACCTACTTACGAATCTTGGTTGATGGATGTAGAAGGGGTTGATAATGTCGAAAGAAATGGTTGGTCTAAATGGATCAGACAATGGACAGGAGAGGAAAATCGTCATGGAGATGTACTGAACAAATATTTATACTTGTCTGGTCGTGTAAACATGCGCGAAGTAGAAATGACTACCCAACATCTGATTAACGATGGTTTCGATATTGGAACCGGTAGAGATCCTTACAAAAATTTTGTTTACACTAGTTTTCAAGAATTAGCAACCTATGTTTCTCACAACAGAGTAGCACAAATGGCTAAAAAATATGGCGATAATAAATTGTCAAAAATGTGTAAAATGATTGCAGGTGACGAAATGCGTCATCATCACGCATATAGTGAATTTGTAAACCGTATTTTTCAGGTAGATCCTAGCGAAATGATGCTTGCTTTTCAATATATGATGAAAGCTAAAATCGTTATGCCTGCGCATTTCTTAAGAGAATCAGGGGAAAAAATAAGCACTGCTTTTGAACAATTTTCTGATTCCGCTCAACGAATTGGAGTTTATACTGCTTCTGATTATGTTGATATTATGCAAAAATTAATCGATAAATGGGAAATTGATAAAATGGGTGGTCTTACAGATGAAGCAGAAAAAGCAAGAGATTATCTGATGAAATTACCAGGTAGAATGGCTAAAATTTCTGAAAGATTAGTAATTCCGCAGGAATCTCATATTTTTAAATGGGTTGAACCTGCTGTTTTAAGATAAATTTTGAAGTTCTAAATAAAAACAAAATGTTGGATTTTGAAGTGCTGACTTTAAAGTTCAACATTTTTTTTAATTATAAATAAATAATGATAAAGTCTGATTTGATAAGTAAAACCATTTCTTTCGTCAAAGCAAAACTAGAAAATGCCGAAGGCGGACACGATTGGTTTCACATAGAAAGAGTTTACAGAAATGCAATATTAATTTCTAAAAATGAAGTTTGCAATGCTACGATAGTTCAATTAGGAGCATTGCTTCATGATATTGCGGATAGTAAATTTCATGATGGCGATGAGACTATAGGTCCAAGAATAGCGCGTGATTTTTTAGAGTCGCAAGAAGTGGATCAAGAAATAATAACTCATGTGATCCATATTATCGAAAACATCTCTTTTAAAGGAGGAAATTTCGAAAAGCAGTTTACTTCAAAAGAATTAGATATCGTTCAAGATTCAGATCGTTTAGATGCCATAGGCGCTATAGGAATCGCTAGGATGTTTAATTACGGTGGATTTAAAAACAGAACGATCTATGATCCTAAGATTGCTCCAAATACAAAAATGACTAAAGAAGAATACAAAAAGAATGATTCACCGACCATTAATCATTTTTATGAAAAATTATTCCTTTTGAAAGATAAAATGAATACGGTAACGGGTAAGGAAATTGCAAAAGCAAGACACCGTTATATGGAAGGTTTTTTGTCTGAGTTTTATGCAGAGTGGGAAGGAGAGAAGTAAGATTTGAGATCGTGGAATAACGATTTTAGATTTCGGATTTTTTGGATTGCTGATTTTAAAATCAGCAATCGTTAATCCAGAATCTTAAATCTGAATCCCTTTTTCCTTCATTTCAAGAATTACATCTGAAGCATTTTTAAAAGTTGGTGCTTGTTCTACAATAGTTCCTACTCTTTTCTTATTTAGCTTAAAAGTAATATCATTTTCAGTGGTAAATAATAAGGCGGTCAAAAACGGATTATTCATGTACGGAGCCAATACCATAAAGGCTTCGTCTATAGTATGCGTCGATTCTATTTCTTCAGTTTTGTATTTTGCGGTAAGCGAAAGTGCAAAAACATCATTCTCTAATAAAACCGGACGAACATAGATGTTTTTCAAATCAGTGTCACCAATTGTTTTGGCTAATGTTAATTTAGCATAGGTTTTATTTTGAATACTTTCTTTAACTTTTACCCAAAATTGGGCAAATATAGGTTGGTAGGACATATTGTTGTATTTAGTATGTGGTGTAAAATTAAAAACGGAATCACAAAATTAGGTTTTGTAGATCAAACAATATGTTTTTGGAGTGAGATTATTTTAAAGAAACTTAATTTAAATAAAAAGAGAGCCTATTTGGCTCTCTTTTAGTTCTTACTTCCCAGTAAATACGGCTTTTCTTTTCTCTAGAAATGCGGTGGTACCTTCTTTGAAATCTTGAGTTCCAAAACATTTTCCAAAGGCTTTAATTTCGGTTTCATAACCATTTTTGCCTTCTTTGAAATTAGCATTAATTGCTTTTATTGCTTTGCCAATAGCATAAGGAGAATTTTTTAATATTTTACTTGCTATATCGTTGCAAAAAGTTAAAAGTTCTGCTTGAGGTACTACGTGATTTACAAGACCTGTACGGTAGGCATCATCTGCAGTAAGCATTCCTGCAGTCATAATCATTTCCATGGCACGACCTTTTCCTATTAATTGAGGCAAACGCTGTGTTCCTCCATATCCTGGAATGACACCTAATGAAACTTCTGGCAATCCCATTTTTGCATTATCTGATGCTATTCTAAAATGACAGGCCATAGCCAATTCTAATCCGCCACCTAAGGCAAAACCATTTACTGCTGCGATTACAGGTGTTTTTAAATTTTCAACAAAGTCAAATAATTTTTCTTGTCCTTCAGCTGCCAATTTTGTTCCTTCCTCGATCGAATAGTGGGCAAATTCAGAGATGTCTGCTCCAGCAACGAAAGCTTTTTCGCCACTTCCTGTCAAAATAATAACTTGAATTTCAATGTTTTTGTCTAACTTTTTAAAAGCTTTGTGCAAATCATTTATCGTAGCAACATTTAGAGCATTTAGCTTTGTTGGACGATTAATTGTAATGGTAGCAATATTATTTTCAATAGTAATTAAGATGTTTTCGTAGTTCATGCCGCTAGTTTTAGGTGTTAATAATAGGTAAGGAAACCGTAAATGTAGTTCCTTTTCCAAATTGAGTTTCAAAGGTAATTGTTCCTTTATAATTTTCGATAATGTTTTTTATAATTCCCAAACCAAGACCCATTCCACTGCTTTTAGTGGTAAATTTTGGCTCGAATATGCGAGCAATATCTTTGGGTTGAATTCCAATTCCGTTGTCTGTAAAAGTGATTAATACATTATTGTTTTCTTTTTTAATGCGAACAATAACCGATTTTTCATCTTGTTGTTCTGGAATGGATTGTATGGCATTTTTAGCCAAATTGGTTATAATTCGGATCAGTTGGGTACGATCAATTACGGATATAATTTTGGGTACTTCACTAATGACTTCTATGTACTCTTCATTAAAAATATCCATGGCAAGCTCGACAACCTCAACAACATTCAAGGTCTCATTTTGCTGTGCTGGCATCGAGGCAAAGTTCGAGAATGCCGAAGCTACAGCAGTCATTGTATCAATTTGTTGAATTAGAGTCTCGGAGTAATCATTCATTTTTTGTTTGACACTTGGATCATTGGGATCAAATTTTCTCTGAAAACTCTGTACCGTGAGTCGCATTGGCGTAAGCGGATTCTTGATTTCATGTGCCACTTGTTTGGCCATTTCGCGCCAAGCTTCTTCGCGTTCGCTTTGTGCAAGTTTTAAGGCACTTTTCTCTAACTCATCTACCATACCGTTATATGAGTTTATCAAAAGGTTTATCTCTTTGCTGCTGGCTTCTAAAACGATTTTCTCATTTTTTTGACTTAAACTCGTTTCACTTAATTTGTCCGAAATGGTTTTTAGTGATTTTGTGATGTAGGAAGAAAGGAAATAGGCTAATGCAAAAGCCATAATTAGCATGAAGGAATAGACTTGACCCAAACGAATTAGAAAACTATTTAATTCGTTTTCATAGTAACCGTCATCCTCTACATAGGGTAAATTTAAAATTCCCAATGGTTTGAATTTATCATCTTTTATTTGGCTAAAAGCAGAACGATTCTTTTTTCCATCAATGGTTTTAATGTCTACATATCTTTTTTCAATGGAGGAGCGAACTAGCTTTAAAATATATTTGGGAATTGGCGGAGCTACTTTATCAACAGAAAAAGATTCTTTGGACGATTTTAATAGTTTTCCGTCTAAACTGTAAATATTAATTTCGACGTTGTGAATGTGGGCTAATTCATGAATTTTATCTTTGAAGATCAAGTCTAAATTGCCAGTAGTAAGAGGATAAGTAGTAGTCGAAAGGATAAAATTGATGTGCTGTTTTACTGCATTTTCATTTCTTTCTAATCGTTGTTGGTGGTAAACTTTTGCTTCATTCTTGAACTGAATGATCGAGATAGAAGCCAAGATAACAGAAGCCATTAATATCAATACAATCATCGAAAGGAAAATCCTTATACGTAATGAAAATGTTGCTATTTTAAAACTTTTGATCATATTAAGATTGATTTCTTTCCCTTATTTTTTTGTAAAATTTAAATCCAAGCATAATTAAAACTGAAAAGGCAAAAATACCAACCACACCATAAATCCAGTTTACAGCATTTTTTAAAACTACCAAAAAAACGACTGCAAATAGAATTATTGTAGCACCTTCATTCCACAAACGCATAAAAGTATTGCTATATTTTACTTTGTTTTTTTGTAAATCTTTGAATATTAAATGACATTTCCAGTGGTACAAATACAACAAAAAGACGAAGCATAATTTGACGTGCATCCAAGGCATTTTTAACCAAGCTTGACCTAAATCGGTAAATAATAACATCCAAAAAGCAAAAATACTCGCTAAAACAGCCGATGGCCAAGTGATAATATACCACAATCTATAGGTCATTATTTTGTATTGTTTTTGTAATATTTCTTTTTCAGGTGATGGTTTTTGATCGGCTTCGATTTGGTAAACAAATAGGCGAACGATATAAAATAAACCAGCAAACCAGGTAATTACAAAGATAAGGTGTAAGGATTTGAGGTAATTATAATATTCCATCGTTGGTGTGAATTAATTTGGTGTTCATTTCTTTTTTTAGAAAATAACCGGTCAATAAAGTGGAAAGTATATCGGCTATTGGGAATGCAATCCAGACTCCAAAAATACCTAAAAAATTTGGTAGTATCAGTACCAAAGGAATTAAGAAAAATCCTTGTTTGCTCAATGTTAAAAGCAATGCCTTTTTTGCTTTCCCCGCAGCTTGAAAATATGCAGCGCCTATCAATTGAATCGCAATTATGGGCGAAGCTGCAAATACCCATCGTAAGGCATTTGGCGTTTGAGCAATGACAAGGGCGTCCGTAGTGAAAACGGCAGTGATGGGTTTTGCAAAAATTAAAATAACTACAAAAATAAGAGTGGCTAAAATAGCCGCATATTTTATAGAAAGGGATACACTCTCCTTGACTCTTTCATAATATCCGGCACCATAGTTATATCCTGCAATAGGCAAAAAACCTTGTGTAATGCCTAATATAGGAAACAAAGCAAACATCAACATTCTGCTTATAATTCCGTAAATAGCTACAGAATGTTCTCCTCCGTAAGAATATAAAGTATGGTTTAATAGTATAGATAAAACACTGACAACACCTTGTCTTGAAAAAGTGACGAAACTTAGCTCTGAGATTTCTTTTACAATTGGCATCTTAAATTTAAAATGCTTCATTTTTAGCTTTAATTCACTTTTAAAAATAAAGAACCAAAGCACAAATAAAAAACAACTAAAATAAGAAATGGCTGTTGCCATTGCAGCGCCAAACATGCCTAAGTTTAAATATTTAATAAAAAGTATGTCTAAGCCAATATTAACAAATGCTGGTACAATCATGGCTACCATTGCAAATTTAGCTTTCCCTTCGGCGCGAATAATGTTGTTTCCCATCATGCAAAGCGCTAAAAAAGGCACTGATATAATAATAGGAAAAAAGAATTCTCGTGCAGGTTGAATAATTGCTCCTTTTGCTCCAAAAAGGGCTAACATTTCGTCGCTAAAAAAAAGACCTAAAAAAACAAAAATTGACGATAATAAAAGCGTCATCATTATTTGATTTGCAAAAGTGTTTTTAGCCTTTTCTTTATGATTGGCGCCTAATGCTCTAGAAAGTACCGAGCCGCCACCTACGCCAATCGCCATTCCTAAGGAAGAAATCAAAAAGGTGATAGGTAAAACTATTGTTACCGCCGCAATGGCTAAAGATCCAATCCATTGTCCAACGAAAATGGTGTCAATCAAAATATTGACTGACATAAACAAAACACCAATAGACGATGGAACTGCTTGTTTTATAAGCAGTTTTTTAATGTCTTGAGTTCCTAAATCATCGGCGGTAACAGCCATTTATGCTTTTGTTTTTTCAGTGTTAGCAGTGACAGCAGCAGAGGTGTTTGACCAAGTTGTGATCCAATTACCTACAGTAGCGCACCATTCATCACTATCATTTAAACAAGGAATCGCTAGAAACTCTTCACCACCATGCACTTTAAATTCATGATTGGCTTCCATCGCAATTTCTTCTAAAGTTTCTAAGCAATCCGATACGAAAGCAGGAGTAACAACAGCAAGTTTTTTAATTCCTTTTTCGGGCATTTTATTCACTTCTACGTCAGTGTAAGGCGTAAGCCATTTGTCACCTGCTAAACGCGATTGAAAAGTTTGACTATATTTTCCCTCAGGAATACCCAATAATTTTACGACTTGTTTAGTAGTTTCGTAACATTGATGACGGTAGCAAAACTCATGGGCTGGTGAAGGCGTGTTGCAGCAAGAACCATCTATTTTACAATGTGATTTAGTAATATCTGTTTTGCGAATGTGACGTTCTGGAATTCCGTGATACGAAAATAACAAATGATCATAATCAAAACCTTGTAAGTGGCCTTTGATCGAATCAGCAAGATTCTTGATGTAATCTGGTTTGTTGTAAAATGCAGGAACAATAGTAAATTTCATTTCCGGGAAATGCTTTTTACGTAAATCTTCAGCAAGTTCTAAAATGGTTGTCGTAGAAGCCATTGCGTGTTGCGGGTACAACGGAAAAAGCAATACTTCATTTACACCTTTGTCATGCAATTCTTGTAAGCCAGACAGTAAAGAAGGATTTCCGTAACGCATCGATAATGCAACTGGCACATCAACTAATTGTTTTACTTTCTCGTGCATTCTTTTAGAAATAACGACTAAAGGCGAACCCTCGTCCCACCATATTTTTGCATAAGCTGCAGCAGATTTTTTAGGTCTGGTTTGAAGTATGATTCCACGAACTAGTAATGCTCTCAATAAAAACGGAACATCAATAACGTATTTATCCATTAAAAATTCGTCTAAATACGGTTTTACATCTTTTGGAGTTGGACTTTCTGGAGATCCTAGATTTACTAATAATACGCCTTTCATTGTTTCTGTTTTATTTTCTTCAAAAGTACTTCAAGAACCTTCTTAGAAGTATGATAAATGTTAGTTTTTACTTATTCTATTATGCTTAAAACCAATCGCATTTTTACACATTGGTGTTTATAGACATTAAATATTTTTTTGGTGTAGTGGCAAATTTCTTTTTAAAAGCTGCAATAAAGTGACTTCCGGTACTGTATCCTATTTTTAATCCTACTTCGTTTACATTATAAGAGCCGCTATCTAATAATTTACGGGCGTAATCCATTTTATAATCAAACAGAAATCCGTAAACGGTATCGCCATAAATTTGCTTAAAACCCATTTTTAGTTTTTTCAAATTCAAACCAATTTCATCTGCTAATTCTTGTAATCCAGGTGGTTCGGCCATATTTGCGATAATGATTTCTTTGGCTTTTCGAATTTTTAATACATTTTCCTCATCAATCAAAAAAGGGCATTGCTCTGCATTTGGATCTTCGGTTCTATTAAAGTATAAACTTAATAATTCATATCCTTTTCCTCTATAATACAGGTTTTTTATCGAAGGATTTAAATTGTAATGAAACATTTGATTCAATACAATTGCCATTGACGGACTAATATCAGTCTCGTTATAATATTTTTTTTCTTTATTTTCTTTGCTTAAAAAAGGAATGTTTTCGGCATCACTAGTAAAAAGTCCGTGAAATTTTTTGATAGAAACAAATATAGAAATCAACCAAGTTTTTGGAGCAATTTCAACATGTAAAGGCAATTCTTTCTCGGTGTTATAAAATAATAAAGCTTTTTCTTCTTTGAGTTTTAAACTGTAATTTCCTTGATTAAAATTAAAGTTAGCATTTCCTTTTAATCCAAAATGAAATTGAATCAAGCCCAATTGTACTGGTCGTTGAAATACTGCAACCTCATCTGAGTTGTTTTGAAAACGAATTAAAATGAAATCATCGTCAATCTTTATTTCTTCTTCCATCTTTTTGATTTTTTTAATTCAATGTAATAGCGTCAATTATTGTTAACTGATACCATATCGACCTTCAAAATTAAATCTTTTTCATGGTTAAACCTTTACTTCACTCTAAATTTATAAAATCTTTAATTTTTGAGGATGTTATTTTAAAACTCAGTTCATCTCAGTATGACTTTATTTATCATTATACTACTCGCAATTGATTCAATTAATTGCTATAAATAAGCAACAAGCTTCCCATGCACTTACGATGAAACTCTTGCTTTAGTTTTAGGAATGTTAGGTTCAAGACTATAAATCCAATGTTTCGTTTTTAACGTAGATAAACTAAACGTTAAACAAAAACTATAACATGTTCAAAAAATCACTGTTCGCATTTTTTATTTTCTTAATAATCTCGTTTTCTGCTTATTACTTCATCTATAAAAAGGATAAGAGTTTTAAAAATGAGAAAGCTATTTTTTCTTTAGATATATCTGTACTTCAACTAGAGTTTATTGCTAATGATAGCCTTGCTCGAACTAAGTATTTAGGTCAAACCATTGAATTAGTTGCTGTGGTTACGAATATAGACCAAGCGAATAATGTAGCTGTGCTTGATAATAAATTGTATGCCTTCTTTACTAAAAACTTGCCTGCCAATCTGGAGTCGGGAAAAGTTTTTATAATTAAAGGGCGGCTGTTAAGTTATGACGAAACTTTAGAAGAGTTTAAAATGGATCATAGTACTGTTGTACAGTGACATATTATTCTTATTGAACCGCAGTAAATACTGCTTTTTAAGATATTAAAACTATTTAAATTTAATCTAAATAGCTTGAATTTAATCTTAAATCAAACCAAGACTTCTAATTGCCCGTAAATAATTGCAAAACCCATTATTATGAAATCCACAAACAAATTAATTAAAAGAGTACTTCAAGGTATTGCAATAATTGCAGTATTATTTGTAGCCATTCTTGTTTTTCACATTGTTACCGCTAAACCAGCAGTATATGATTCTCCAAATTTACAAATAAGCAGAATTGATTTTAAATCGAATATCGATTCGGTTAGAGCAAAAGAAATTTGTGCTGATTTAAGAACGATAAAAGGTTTGACTTCTGATTCTATTATTGTAAAAAGAAATGTGGTCGTTTATTTTCACAATAACAAAATTACGAATTCTCAAAAGGTTTATGATGAACTCATGACTAAAAGGCCTTATGAAGCAAACCAATTTGTATTACCCGCTGGTTTGGCTAATAAAGAAGTATGTCCTATTGACCAAAATAGTATGACTTACAAAATATCACAAAAGATAAATAGATTTTTTAATTAACCCTTTAAACACAATTCTTATGAAAAATTATTCAAAAATTACACTTAGTGTATTATTCGTAGCCTCTGCAGCTTTTACTTCTTGTAGTAATGATGACGATGTTCCGGCAACACCAATGGTTAAAGCAACTATTTATGAGCGCCTTGGTGGATCAAAAATGGTAGCTGATCCAGACATGCCAGGACAAATGATTGAAGGTGGTCGACTGTCTTTCCGTAAAGTGGTAAATTCAACAGTTGGACTTATAGTAGCAGATGTTCAGAGTAACGCTACTGGAAATTTAGGAGCTCACTTTGCGCCATTATTAACAGAAGTAGGAGCAGGAAACACTACTAAATTAGCTGTATTGGTTGATAATTTAACTGATTTTTTCTCTTTTAATACAGGAGGAACAAATGCAGTAAATACCTATTCAGGTATGAATATGGTCGCTACGCATGACCCCGCTAAAAACCCACGTATGGGAACAAAAGCAAGTGATGCTGATTTTACTAAATTTGAAGGTTATGTTGGTGCAGCAGCAGTTGCTAACGGAGTTAAATCGGATACAGAGTTGTACAAAGACATCGTTGTTGTATTAGAGTCTATCAGAAAACCAACTGTTCAGAAATAATATTTTTTTTTGATTAAAAACGCTATTCCGCTTGGATAGCGTTTTTATTACTAAATAATTTAGGCTTATGTTTTATTAGCGAGTTATTAATTCGTTAGATTTTAAATCAATAAATTTTTCTCGATGTTTTATAATCGAAACTGTTGAAAAAAAATCAAACGGATTTATATAAGCTACTTTAATTTTTTACCAGACAGATCATCTACTTTCAAAATAATGCTTAAAAAAGATGTTAACATTATTTTGAAGAACTCTAAGCGATGTTTTTATTTAAAAATTAATAAAAAAACGCAAACGCTTATTTAGAACTAATCTATATAATAAGCCATAATAACCTTGAATTCACTCTATTTTCAGATAAAATCTGTTTTGTAATTACTATTTTGAATCAAAATTTCCCTTAGCGATACAAAAAGCACTTACAGCGTTGTTTTTATAAAATAGTTAACAATAATTTTGTAGAACTTTTTTAAGAAAAGTATAATATGGAAAAATTCAATATGTCCAGAAACAGCACTTTTTATGCTTTAGGTTTAAGTTACAAAAAAGCTGACGCAACAATTAGAGGTAAATTTAGTTTAGATGCCAAAGCACAGGCTATCTTATTGATTCAAGCAGAGGCTGAAGGAATAGAATCTTTGATCGTTACTTCAACCTGTAATAGAACCGAAATTTATGGTTTTGCTAAACATCCTTACGAATTAATAAAATTACTTTGTGAAAACAGTAACGGTTCTGTAGAGGAATTTCAAGAGGTCGCTTACATTTATAAAAATCAAGAAGCCATTAATCATATGTTTCGTGTAGGAACTGGATTAGATAGTCAGATTTTAGGCGATTTTGAAATTATCAGTCAAATAAAAAATGCTTTTAATTTAAGTAAATGCAACGGTTTAATAAACACCTTTATGGATCGTTTAGTAAACTCGGTGATACAAGCCAGTAAAAGAATAAAAACTCAAACTGATATTTCCTCTGGAGCAACTTCGGTATCGTTTGCTTCTGTTCAATATATTTTTAAAAATGTAGAAGACATTGCTAATAAAAATATATTACTTTTTGGAACAGGAAAAATAGGAAGAAATACCTGCGAGAATTTAGTAAAACATACCAAACACAGTCAGATTACATTAATTAACCGTACCAAAGATAAAGCGGAAAAATTAGCTAGAAAACTGAATGTTGTAGTAAAAGATTATGCTGATTTGCAACTTGAATTGCAAAAAGCAGATGTAGTGGTTGTGGCTACCGGAGCACAAAATCCTACTATCGACAAAACTATTTTGAATTTAAAAAAGCCTTTGCTTATTTTAGATTTATCTATTCCTAAAAATGTAAACGAAAATGTGAATGATATTGAAGGAGTAACTTTAATACACATGGATCAGTTGGCTAAGATTACAGATGAAACCTTAGAAAACAGAAAGCAACATATTCCGCAAGCGGAAGCTATAATCGAAGAAATTAAGGAAGACTTTATCTCTTGGAATAAAAACCGAAAATTTGCTCCTACAATTCAGGCTTTAAAGGAAAAATTAAACGCTATTAAAGATGGGGAACTTAACTTTCAAAGAAAAAAAACACCTAATTTTCATGAAGAACAGGCTGAAATGATCAGCAATAGAATCATTCAAAAAATCACCAAGCATTTTGTGAATCATCTAAAGGATGGAGAATCAATGGATGAGGGTATTGAATGGATAGAAAAAGTATTTCAGTTAGAACAAGATAAATATTTTTCGTAGTTTAACACATTGAAAATGCTTTGAAGTACGAATACAGATTGGTGTAAAAATAAAATAAAAGTGGTCGAAAAAACAATACGCATAGGAACCCGAGATAGTGAACTCGCACTTTGGCAAGCCCACACAGTTGAAAAAAAACTAAATGATTTAGGTTATAAAACTGAAATTACTGCAGTAAAATCTCAAGGAGATATTCTTCTTGACAAACCGCTCTACGAATTAGGAATCACAGGAATTTTTACCAAAACATTAGACATTGCTATGATCAACGGTCAAGTTGATATTGCGGTGCATTCTATGAAAGATGTTCCTACGGCATTGCCAATAGGTATTGTGCAAGCAGCCGTTTTAGAGAGAGCCAATACACTCGATATCTTGGTTCATAAAGGTAATCTTGATTTTCTTGATACAGCAGGAACAATTGCAACAGGTAGTTTGCGTCGTCAAGCGCAATGGTTCAATAGATATCCCAATCATACAGTAGTAGATTTGCGTGGAAACGTAAATACTAGGATGAAAAAACTAGAAGATAATAATTGGGATGGAGCCGTTTTTGCCGCAGCAGGTTTAGAACGCATCAACTTAAAGCCTTCAAATTTTATAAATCTTGATTGGATGATTCCCGCACCAGCACAAGGAGCTATGGTTATTGTTGCCATGGCAAATGATGCGTTTTGTAGAGATGCAGCGGCTGAATTAAATGATATCGAAACCGAAGTGTGTACGCACATTGAAAGACAATTTCTTAAAACTTTAGAAGGTGGTTGTACAGCACCAATAGGAGCCTTAGCAGTAATGCAAGAAGATGATATAATCTTTAAAGGAGTATTATTCTCTCTTGACGGAAAACAAAAAATCGAAGTAAATAAAACAGTTCCATTAGAAGAATGGAAAAAATTAGGATACAAAGCCGCTAAAGAAGTTTTGGAGAACGGAGGAATTAGTTTAATGCAAAGTATTCGTAACGATTTAAAAAAGTAATTTTATTTCAATATGAAGAAAGAATCCTTACTCAATTACTTATATCGCTTTTTTGATATAATTGTATTGCTTTTTATTGTATTCGATTTCGGGTATGATTTTCAGGATAACTACAACACCCCTCATGTTGTAGGATTAATTATTCTTTCGATTGGTTTATTAGGATTTAATGCTTTTAAATACTTTAATTATACGTTCAAAAGTAATAAGAGAGTAGTTTTAATCAATATGATTTTACTCACTGTTCTTTTCTTTGTCTGTGGTGTAATTTGGTTGTTAAACAGTAATTTTTCTACTCCTTATATTTTACAAAAAGTCAAACCAGTTTTAGAAGGAGGTTTGATTTTTTACTTCTTACTCCGGTTAATGGTTTTTGTGCGTCATATTTATGATATCTACTTTAATCCTGCTATCGTTTTTGTGGGTAGTTTTATGATATTAGTTTTAATAGGGGCTTTTTTATTAATACTTCCTAGTGCTACCAACAGCGGAATTACCTTTACCAATGCACTTTTTACAGCAACATCTGCAGTTTGTGTAACGGGATTAACCGTAGTAGACACAGCCGTAGATTTTACTTTAGTAGGACAATCTATAATTATTGTTCTCATTCAATTAGGTGGAATTGGCATTCTTACATTCACTTCTTTTTTCGCTTTTTTTTTTAGAGGAAGTTCTTCTTTTAAGGAAGGCTTAAATACCAGAGATTTTATTGCCAATGAAGGCTTAAAAGATGTTTTTAGAGCGGCGCTAAATGTGGTGATTTTTACTTTGGCAGTAGAGTTGGCAGGAGCTGTATTTATTTATTTTTCGGTTATCGATAATGTTATTATTACCAATAAAATATATTTTTCATTATTTCATTCTATCTCCGCTTTTTGTAATGCTGGATTTTCTACTTTACCCGGTGGAATTTTAAATTCGACTGTTCGTTTTAATTATTACTTGCAGTGGATATTGATGTTAATGATTATTCTAGGAGGATTAGGTCATAATATCGTGTTCAATTCTTTTCATTATTTTAAAACTTACATTTTTGAATTGTTTAATAAAAAGATTATTCACAAAAAAGTGAGAATCATCACGCTAAACACCAGAATCGTAATTTATACCACCTTGCTTTTACTAATAGGAGGTTCTGTTTTTCTGTTCATTTCAGAATACAACCATACTTTATTACAACACAATACTATTTTTGGAAAAATAACAGCAGCAGCTTTTAATGCTGTTTCTCCTAGAACAGCTGGTTTTAGTGCAACTGATTATGCCGAAATGGGTGTTCCATCGTTGCTTTTTATTATTTTTTTAATGTGGATTGGTGGTTCGCCAGCTTCAACAGCAGGTGGAATTAAAACAAGTACCTTTGCCTTAGCCACATTAAATATTGTTGCCGTTGCTAGAGGAAAAAGTAGAATTCAATTGTTTGGTCGTAGAATATCAGCCGATTCTACCTCACGTGCTTTTGCCATTCTATCCATTTCATTATTAACAATTGGACTATCCATAATGGCGGTATTAATTTTTGAGCCAGAAGGGACATCGATATTAACAGTTGCTTTTGAATGTTTTTCGGCTTATAGCACAGTAGGATCAAGTATCAATTTTACGCCAACAATTACCGAACCCAGTAAATATGTTTTGATCCTAACGATGTTTATTGGTCGTATTGGAATGCTCAACCTTATGGTGGGATTATTGCGTAGATTGAACCATCAGTTCTACGAATATCCAAGAGAAAATATATTAATTAACTAAACTTACTCAGATGAAAATAATCGTATTTGGTTTAGGAAACTTCGGGATGTCGCTGGCAATTAGCCTGACAGAAACTGGAAATGAAGTGATTGGTGTTGACAAAAATATAGAAAAAGTCAATTTAGTAAAGGATAAAATTTCTCATGCAATTGCTATGGATTCTACCAATGAATTATCCTATGAAGCATTGCCCTTAAAAGATGCTGACAAAGTAGTAGTTGCTATTGGAGAAAATGAAGGAGCGGCCATTATTACTACGGCTATTATTAAAAAATTAAGTGATGTAAAGATTATCAGTAGAGCGTTGTCACCGATTCACGATACGGTTCTTGAAGCAATGGGAATTCATAGCATTGTGCATCCAGAACAAGAATCTGCCGATAGACTAACCAAGCAAATTAATTTTAAATCCACTTTAGAAAATTATCAATTAGATGATAATTATACTATTTCTGAAGTAAAAGCCAAACCCGAATTCTATGGTAAAACATTGGCTGCTTTAGATAGTATCGATAAATATCGCTTAACTTTGATTACGATTATTCGCAAACGTGAAAAGAAAAATCTAATAGGAAAAAAATCGATCATAAAAGAGTCAATCGGTCGCCCATCGCCACAAACCGTAATATTAGAAAATGATATTTTAGTCGTTTATGGTTATAATAAAGATATAGAAACCTACTGTTTAGGACAAGAAGAATACCAAATAAGAAGTTAATAATGATTCAGATACTATCTACAAAAATACTTTTGCACGAGCAAAAACAAGCATTAATAAAGGCTAATTTCAATGTTCTTGAAGTTGATTTTATTAAAACCCAAAGTCAGCCATTTCAACTAAGTGAGATAAATGATAATTTAATTTTCACTAGTCAAAATGCGGTTCAAAGTTTCTTATTAGATCCAAAATCTGAGGATTTAAAAACAAAGAATGTCTTTTGTGTGGGATTAAAGACAAAAATTATGCTTTCCGAAAGCGGTTTCAATGTAATAGCCTATACTGGTTATGCCGAAGATCTTGCCGAAATAATCACTTTGATTTATTCAAGTGAAAGCTATACTTTTTTTAGTGGAAACTTAAGAAGAGAGACTTTGCCAAAAGCTTTGAAAGAGGCCAAAATTAAGTTCAATGAAATTCAAGTTTACGAAACTACATTGACACCTGAAAAAATAAAAACACCGGTAGAAGCCATTTTATTCTTTAGCCCTTCTGGAATTGAAAGTTATTTAAAAGAGAATACTATTAAAAATGAAACTTGTTTTTGCATTGGAACAACAACTTCCAGCGCATTAGAAGGAATTACAAAAAATGTAATTGTTGCGCCTCAACCCACAATTGAGGATGTGATTGAAGAAGTAATTGCAGAATATAGATAAATTTTGTTCGTAAGATTAACTTAGGAACAACACAAAATAATGAAAACGCTTTAAGACAATAAAATTATGATTAAGAACGACCTATTTTTAAGAGCACTAAAAGGAGAAACAGTACAACGTCCGCCAGTTTGGATGATGCGCCAGGCAGGAAGGTATTTGCCAGAATTTATTGCACTGCGTGATAAATACGATTTCTTTACTCGTTGTAGAACTCCAGAAATCGCTGCCGAAATCACTGTGCAACCTATTCGTAGAATAGCTCCAGATGCTGCTATTTTATTTTCAGATATTTTGGTTGTACCACAAGCAATGGGACTTGAAGTGATTATGAAAGAAAATTTTGGTCCGTTTGTACCAAATCCAATTCGTACGATTCAAGATGTAGAACGCGTTATCGTTCCGGATATTCAAGAAACGTTAGGATATGTAATGGATGCGATCAAATTGACTAAGGAAATGTTGAATGATGAGGTTCCATTGATCGGTTTTGCAGGTTCACCGTGGACTATTATGTGTTATGCAGTAGAAGGACAAGGTTCTAAAAGTTTTGATAAAGCAAAAGGATTTTGTTTTCAGTATCCAGAAGCAGCGCATGTTTTATTACAAAAAATTACCGATACCACTATTTTATACCTAAAAGAAAAAGTAAAAGCGGGAGTAAATGCCGTTCAAGTTTTTGACTCTTGGGGTGGAATGTTATCTCCTGTTGACTATCAAGAATTTTCTTGGAAATACATCAACCAAATTGTTGAAGCTTTAGCTGATGACGCACCGGTGATTGTTTTCGGAAAAGGATGTTGGTTCGCTCTTGGCGAAATGGGAAAAAGTAGAGCTTCTGCATTAGGAGTAGACTGGACTTGTTCTCCAAGAAACGCACGTTATTTATCCGGTGGAAACATCACTTTACAAGGTAATTTTGATCCATCACGATTATTGTCTCCAATTCCAGTGATCAAGAAAATGGTACACGAAATGATTGACGAATTCGGTAAAGATAAATATATCGTGAACTTAGGTCACGGAATTTTACCAAATATTCCTGTTGATCACGCAAAAGCGTTTATCGATGCAGTTAAAGAATACAACCAGTAAATCCATTTATCCTACAAGGTTTTTTTTAACCTTGTAGGTATATTTGAATACTATTATTTATAAATCATACCTACAAGGTTTTGTAAACCTTGCAGGAAATTAAAAGTTGAAGTAAGTTAATTAAGTTTTCAATCCTGCAAGGTTTTTTTTAACCTTGTAGGTGTCTTTTGAATACTATTATTTATAAATCATACCTACAAGGTTTTGTAAACCTTGCAGGAAATTAAAAGTTGTAGTAAGTTAATTAAGTTTTCAATCCTGCAAGGTTTTTTTTAACCTTGTAGGTATGTCTGAATACTATTATTTATAAATCATACCTACAAGGCTTTGTAAACCTTGCAGGAAATTAAAAGTTGTAGTAAGTTAATTAAGTTTTCAATCCTGCAAGGTTTTTTTTAACCTTGTAGGTATACTTGAATACTATCATTTATAAATCATACCTATAAGGTTTTGGAAACTTTGCAGGAAACTTAAAATAATGTGAATAGTGGAGCTAGAAGTTTTAGAAAAAGATAATTATTATCACATTTATAACAGAGGTATAAATGGGGGAATTATTTTTTTTAATGAAGAAAATAAAAATTTCTTTCTAAGACAATTGGGTAAGTATCTCGAGGACAAGATTTCAATATTTGGCTATTGTTTAATGGATAATCATTATCATTTGATAGTTAGATTAAATGATAATGGAAAAGAGGTAACGCAGGCTTTTTCTAATTTTTTTAATTCTTATGCTAAATCAATTAACAAAGAAAATGATAGGACAGGAAGTCTTTTTGAAAAACATTTCAAGAGAATTAGACTGGAAGATGAACAGTATTTAAAGCAATTAATTGTTTACGTACATTTAAACCCAAAGCATCATTTGGATTTAAAGTTTGAAGAGTATAAATACTCTTCATATCAATCCTTTTTATCTCAAAAAGAAACGAAATTAGAAAGAGAAGAGGTTTTGAATTTGTTTGGAGAAATAGAGAATTTCATTTTTTTTCACAATCAAAAAAATGATTTGTTGACTGAAAAATATACTTTTGAATAGATTCTGATTTTCTTTAAGTTTTTTAAAAGGTAACAAATCTAGAATATAAGAATGTTGGATATCCTACAAGGTTTTTTTTAACCTTGTAGGTATTTAAGAGAGGATTGAAGTTTGCAAATTATTCTAATAAGGTTCTAAAACATTGCATAAGAGTAAAATAGTGTAGAAATGCTAAACAAAGGATTAAGAGATAAGGAAAGCCAACGAATAGACAATGTACTAAAGACTTTGCTTTCTTTTGTTTTTGTACCAAAGTTTTGGAATCTTGATGACACGAGTCTTATGGATGAAAATTTAAAGGATTTCGGATTATCCACGCAGGTTTTGATTGACATGGATCAAAATGAATTAATCGAATTGTTGCGCAAATTGCATTTAGATTTTATTCAGCAAGAACAATTTGCCGATTTTTTAATTGCTTTTTCAAAAGACAATCCGTTTGAATTAACAGCAAAAGCAATTGCCATTTACGAGCAAGTTCAATCGGAGAGTAAAACCTTTTCGTTTGGAATTTTTAATAAAATAGCTTTGGCAAAAGCCAATTTGTAACCAATGATAATTAGAGAAAACTTCTTACTTGATACGTTAAAACAAGTTGATGCCGTTCAACTGCATCAGTTTATGATTGAAAATAAAGAAAGACTGGAAGTTTTCTTTCCGGTTACGCTTTCGAGTAATGCAACACTTGAAAAGACAAAACAATACATTGAAATAAAAAACAGTGAAATTCAAGCGAGAACTAATTTCACTTTTGCTATTAGAGCAGTAGATACTGGAATGATCGTAGGTTTGATTATTATTAAAAAGATAGATTGGATAAACAGAGTGGGCGAATTAGCCTACTGTATTGGAGGTAATCTGGCAGGAAAACGATTGACAACTAAAGCGGTTCAAGTAATTTCTAATTATGCTTTTGAGGAATTAAACTTGAAAACACTTCAGATTATCGCGCATAAAATAAATTTAGGAAGTGTAAAAGTGGCTTTAAACAATGGTTTTATTTGGCAGAAAATATTAAAAAATGAGTTTACTCCAATCAATGAAACTCCATTAGACATGGAATTATACGAATTGACAAATGAAAAATAAATTTTACGCATACATACAAAACTTGCAAGATCAAATCGTAGCAGGTTTAGAAGCAGTGGATGGTGAAGCTAAATTTAGAGAAGATGTTTGGGAACGACCAGAAGGCGGTGGAGGAAGAACTCGTGTAATAGAAAACGGAAACGTTTTTGAAAAAGGCGGAGTTAATATTTCTGCGGTTCATGGAAAATTACCGGATAGTATGCAAAAACTTTTTAATGTAGGTGAAGCCGATTTTTTTGCTTGCGGATTAAGCTTAGTGATTCATCCCAAAAGTCCAATGGTACCAACAGTTCACGCAAACTGGCGCTATTTCGAAATGTACGATGATGCTGGAAATGTAATCAACAGTTGGTTTGGTGGCGGACAAGATCTTACGCCTTATTACTTATTTGAAGACGATGCAACGCATTTTCATCAGACTTGTAAAACGGCTTGTGATAAACACAATCAAGATTTTTATCCAAAATATAAAAAGCAATGTGATGCTTATTTCTGGAATGCACACCGTTTTGAAGCTCGCGGAATTGGAGGCTTATTTTTTGATTACTGCAAAGAGACAGAGGAAATGAAAATGGAAAATTGGTTCCAATTTGTTTCAGAAGTTGGGAATAGTTTTCTAGAAGCTTATGTTCCAATTGTAGAAAAAAGAAAAAATTTGCCGTATTCAGCAGCTCAGAAAACTTGGCAAGAAATTCGTCGTGGTCGTTATGTAGAGTTCAATTTAGTACACGATAAAGGCACTTTATTTGGTTTGAAAACCAACGGAAGAATCGAGAGTATCTTGATGAGTTTGCCACCGCATGTGCAATGGGTTTACGATCATCATCCAGAACCAGGAAGCGAAGAAGAAAAATTAATACAAGTATTAGAAAATCCGGTTAATTGGATTGCAGATTGATGAATAACGACAGTAGATTTCAGAAGTAATGAAATCTAAAATCGTTAATCTAAAATCGTTAATCTAAAATCATAAATAATTATGTTCCCATTACAAAGAGGTAGAAGATTACGCGTCAACGAATCCATTCGTTCTTTAGTGCGCGAAACCACATTAAGTCCAAGCGATTTTATGTTTCCAATGTTCATCGCAGAAGGTGAAAATTACAAAGTAGAAATTTCGTCAATGCCTGGAATTTTTCGTCGTTCCGTAGACTTAACGGTGTTAGAAGTTAAAGAATTATTCGATTTAGGAATTCGTGCGGTAAACATCTACGTAAAAGTGGATGAAAGCTTAAAAGACAATACTGGTAAAGAAGCATGGAATCCGGATGGATTAATGCAACGTGCCATCAAAGAAATTAAAGCCACTTGTCCGGAAATGATTGTAATGCCCGATGTGGCATTAGATCCCTATTCTATTTATGGCCATGACGGAATAATTGCCAATGGTGATATTGAAAATGACTCCACTAATGAAGCGTTAGTAAAAATGGCAGTTTCTCATGCACAAGCTGGAGCTGATTTTGTGGCTCCATCAGATATGATGGACGGACGTGTATTGCGTTTGCGTCAAGGATTGGATGCTGCAGGATTTCAAAATGTAGGGATCATGAGTTATTCTGCTAAATATGCTTCGGCATTTTACGGACCATTTAGAGACGCTTTAGACAGTGCGCCACGCGAATCTGACGTAGTTGTTCCAAAAGACAAAAAAACGTATCAAATGGACTATTCAAACCGTTTAGAAGCGATAAAAGAAGCCTTGTGGGACGTTGAAGAAGGTGCTGATATGGTTATGGTAAAACCAGGAATTGCTTATTTAGATATCGTGCGAGAAGTTAAGAATGCCGTAAATGTACCAGTTACTGTTTTTCATGTTTCGGGTGAATATGCGATGATCAAAGCAGCAGCTGAAAGAGGTTGGTTGGATCATGACAAAATTATGATGGAGCAATTAATGTGTATTAAAAGAGCAGGAGCAAGTTTAATTTCGACATATTTTGCTAAAGAAGCTGCTATACTTTTAAAAAAGGAATAAGGTCAAAGATTTCAAATTAAGGTATTTGTGAATATTTTTAGTATATTTGATATAGAGTCAAATACAGCCAATCTTTTATTGATTGGTACCTACTTGAATTTTAAATAACTGTAATTAAATAAATCATTATGAAAAATACCTTATTGTTATTTGCTGTTTTAGCATTCGCCTCTTGCAAAAAAGAAGAAGAAAAAAAAGAACCTTTGTATCCCGTTAAAACCGAAGAAGTTGTTCAAACTCCAGCGGATTTAGGAGCAGAAATTTTTAAAGGAAAAGGGAATTGCGTTACTTGTCATTTAATGGATAAGAAATTAGTTGGACCAAGTCTTAAAGATATAGCACAGATTTACAAAGATAAAAATGCAAATATGGTAACCTTTTTAAAAGGAGAAGGAGAGCCAATTGTAGATCCTAGTCAATACGAAGTGATGAAAGCTAATTTTACCATTACAAAAGCGATGTCTGATGAAGAATTAGCTGGACTGGAAGCTTATGTGTATTCAAGTTTAAAGTAATTTTAGTTGCTAATAAAAATTTAGAAATAAAAGCAAACCACAAGAACTAGAAATTCTTGTGGTTTTTTTTGTTTTCTTTACAATCAATCTTTCTGTTTTAGAAGTTTTTTAAAACTATTCTAACCATTGAGTTCTAAATTACTTTTTATAATGAAGCCATTCCAAATTATATTTTTCATTAGTTTTTTTTTCTGTTCTTTTTACAAAACCTATGGGCAAGAAGAATATTTAAACTTAGAAGAGGAAAATGAAATCGAAAAAATAAGTCAATTTCACGCAGATATTGTAGTTCAAGAAAATGGGAATATAATAGTAACTGAGACCATAAAGATAGTTGCTGCAAACCTGCAGGTTGATCATGGTATATTTAGAGAACTTCCTATGAAGAACTACTCCTCTAAAGTTTCTAGAAATAATTTTTATACAGTTATAAATATCTCCAAAAATGGTTCAAAAGAGCCTTTTCATACCCGTGTAAATGATGAAAAATTCATTATTTATATAGGTGATAAGGATGTTTCTCTAAAGGAAGGAATATATACCTACACAATAACGTATGCGGTAGAGGCACAAATTCATTCCTATACTGATTTTGATGAGGTTTATTGGAATGTTACTGGAAACTTTTGGCATTTTAGCATAAGTGCTATTTCTGCAACAGTAATTTTGCCTAAAACTGCTACTGTTCTTCAAACGCATTGTTATACAGGAATTCTTTGTTCTACCGATAGTGATTGTAATTCAGAGATAAAGAATAACTCGGTTTCTTTTAAATCTAAAGACTTAAAAGAGGGAGAAGGTTTTACTATTGCAGTTGGATTTCCAAAAGGAATTGTTCATCAATCCGCATTTTTGCCGCATTTTAAAATGGAAGAGTTTTTATCGCCACAAAAAATAGCTACAGGACTATTTGCTGTTGTAATTTGTTTCTTGTTTTATTATTTTTCTTGGAAAACTTATGGTCAAGATGCTTTATATCCTGATAAGAATAAAGAAATTGATTTGAAGAGCAAATATTCTGCTACAATTTTACAATACATTAAAGAAAGATGCTCAAATAGTACAACGCTTTTAACAACAATAATTAGTCTTTCTATCAAAGGAGCAATTCAAATTCAGACTAATGGAAAAGAAAATTGGCAAGATGGATTTGAATATTTTTTAAAGAAAAAAACAGCCTTAGCTGCTATCACACCAGAGGAAAATAGTGTTCTCGAAAATATTTTTAAAGAAAATGAGATTTTCGTTATAAATTCTAAAAGTTATTTGACTTTTGATGTTGCAGAAAAAGAGTTGGAAGAGTCATTAAAGAGCCAAATTAATTTAAAGAATTACTTTCAATTTAACGGAGAACAAATTGTATTGGGTTTTATCATTACAACAATCACTCTTTTTGGATATTGTTATTATGTAAAGAATACAATTTTGGGTTGGCCAATTTTTGGATTTATTTGTTTGGTTTTAAGTTTTATATCTATAAAGGAATTTCTAAAATTAATAACAAAAAAGGAATTTAGAACTGCTTTAGTTGTTGCTTTTTTTGCTATTTTTCCAACCGTATTTTGCTATGCCTCATTCTTTGCTTACAATGTAGACAAAGATTATTCAATTTTAAACGCCTTGGTTCTTTTTTTGATCATAACCGGTTTTAGTATTTATTTGCGTTTAATTACACGGTACACCCCTTTGGGAATTAAAATGCAACATGAGACAGAAAATTTAAAAAATGAACTTTTAAATTTCGATGTAATTTCAACTTTAGACGTTATAAATAGTTATGAAGAAAACCTTCCTTATGCATTTGCTTTAGGGATACAAGAAGAATGGAATCAAAAATTTAATCTCGTTCTAAAAAAATTAAAATACAATTGTAATTGGTTAAAGAATCCAAATGCTAATGGTATGTATTCTACCAGTTTATTAGTTAATTTTCATCACACTTATAATGCAACAGCTACAAGTTCAAGCAGTGGAAGTTCTGGAGGAGGAAGTTCTGGAGGCGGAGGCGGAGGCGGCGGAGGCGGTGGATGGTAAGAATGTTGTAATGTATTAATATTGTTTTTTTTTATGAATCAAACCACCTATATAAAAACTCCATTGGGAATTGCAGAAATAATAGGAGATGAAAACGGAGTTTCCTCTATTTCTGTTCAAGATCAAGGAACGATTTCAGTTACGATTCCAAGTGAATTGCAAAATGCTGTAAATCAATTAAACGAATATTTTGAGGGAATTAGAACTGATTTTGATTTTAAATTAAATCCAAAAGGAACCGATTTTCAACAAAAAGTCTGGAAAGGATTGTTGCAGATTCCTTATGGTAAAACGAGAACCTATTTAGAACAGTCAAAAATTTTGGGTGATGTTAAAGCTATTCGCGCTGTGGCTTCTGCCAATGGAAAAAATCCGCTTTGGATTGTCGTTCCCTGTCACCGAGTTATTGGATCTGATGGTTCCTTAACGGGATATGCCGGTGGTTTGTGGCGCAAAAAATGGTTGTTAGAACACGAAAACCCAACTAATCAACAAAGCCTTTTCGATCAAATGTAATATTTTATTCACTTATCAGTATTTTTACTTGTTTTAGTTTATGAAAATTTGTGTAATTTGTGGTCAAATATGAAAAGATGATTGAAAAAATAAACCTCAATAATATTCTATTTCTTGACATCGAAACGGTTCCCGAAGCCGAAGATTTTAATGGTTTGGATTCTGAAATGAAAGAGCTGTGGGAACAGAAAACGCAATACCAGAGAAAAGATGAATTTACAGCCGAAGATTTTTATGACCGAGCTGGAATTTGGGCTGAGTTTGGTAAAATTATTTGTATTTCGGTCGGTTATTTTACTATCAAAGGAGATATTCGTAATTTTAGAGTGACTTCTTTCTTTGGTGATGAAAAGAAATTATTATTAGATTTTAATAATTTGCTTAACAATCACTTCAATCAACCCCAACACGTTTTATGCGGTCATAATGCAAAAGAGTTTGATATTCCTTTTTTGGCACGTCGCATGATCATCAATCAAATTGCCATTCCGAATAAGTTGAATCTATTTGGAAAAAAACCTTGGGAAATTCCACATTTAGATACCTTAGAATTGTGGAAATTTGGTGATTATAAACATTATACTTCCCTTAAATTGCTAACTAAAATTCTAGGAATTCCTTCTCCAAAAGGGGATATCGATGGGAGTCAAGTAGGTCATGTTTTCTATGTGGATAAAGATATTGATCGAATTGTAACCTATTGCGAAAAAGACACTATTGCGGTAGCACAAGTTTTCTTAAGATTACGACGCGAGGATTTGCTTATCGACGAAGAAATTATTCATGTTTAAAAGCTATGCAGCCAATTGTTATTGATTGATTACATTTACAAAAATTATAGATTATGGTATTGAGTAGATTTTGGTTGGTTATATTTATTTCATCAATTATTTTTGTTGTTTTTAGTTTATTTATCGGAAATACTTATACTATTGATTATGTTTTGAATGGCAAAAAAGATGATCCAATTCTAGTGTCGGAAAAGTACATAGAACAACTTCCTGCTTTCATCAAAGACAGTATCATGAAAGCACCAGATCAAACCTTGATCGTAGATGTCGATACGAACAACGCAGATACCACTTATGTTTTTAAAAATAAAACCGTAAAAATTTATAGCGGCGTTCAGAAATCCGATGGATTATTGCCAACCTGTAAAAGTACTTTACTCGATTTAATTATTCCATTGATTGCTTATTTAGCCTTTTTCTGCGGATTGATGGAGCTTTTGATTATCTCTGGTGCCTCCGGAAAATTAGCCAAAGCTTTGAGTCCCGTTTTTGTAAAAGTATTTCCGAGTATTCCTAAAAATCACCCTTCAATATCGTATATGACGCTGAACTTTGCTGCCAATTTCTTAGGCTTAGATTCTGCTGCAACTCCATTTGGATTAAAGGCAATGGAAAGTTTGCAAGAGATAAACCCTGATAAAGACAAAGCGAGTGATGCCCAAATTATGTTCATGTGTTTGCATGCCTCTGGACTTACTTTGATAGCAACTTCAATTATTGGATACCGTGCTGCTGCAAATGCTAGTAATCCTGCTGATGTTATGTTACCTTGTATTATTACTTCTTTTATTGGTACAATTGCTGCTTTTTTACTGGTAGGAATTAAGCAAAAAATCAATTTCAAAAGTGCTTCTTTGGTTGCGGTTTTAATGGCTTTGATCGCTGGAATCGTTGGTTTATTAATGTATGTAAGCCACTTAGATTTAGTTGGAAAAAATTATTTCACTTCTAATCTTTCCGCTTTAATTTTAGTGGGTATTATTGCTTTTACTTTAATTTTTTCATTTATCAATGAGAAAAAGTTTGCTGAAGCAGACACTACGGTTTATGACGCTTTTGTAGTAGGAGCTAATAATGGTGTGAAAACTGGAGTTACTATTTTTCCTTATGTTTTAGGGATGTTAGTTGCTATTTCGTTATTTAGAAACAGTGGTTTGTTTGAAATTATTAGTGATGGTATTGCTTTTTTCTTTTCGAATATGGGAGTAAATAAACAAATTACAGATGCTTTGCCAGTTGCTCTATTGCGTCCGTTTAGTTCTGCTGGTTCAAGAGGTTTTTTGATCGATTCTATGAATACATTTGGAGCAGATTCCTTAACAGCTAGGTTAAGTAGTATTTTTCAGTGTAGTGCCGAAAGTACCTTTTATGTAATTGCAGTCTATTTTGGTTCCGTAAACATCAAAAATACACGTTATGCTTTAGGAACAATGCTTCTTGTAGATGTGATTTGTGTGATTACTGCCATTTTTGTAGCTACTTGGTTTTTTTAAAATCTTAATATGCGATTGTTTAGTAAACTGATAGCTCATTTTGTTGGTAATAGTTTTAAATGGATTTATTATAGGGTAGCCAATCTATGGATGAGGTGATCAAAGAGGATAATTCTACCTTAGGCCTTATAGTTATCATTATTTTGATCTTTATAACACTTAGCTTAAAAAATTAAGTTAACTTTAAATTATTGATATAAAAAAAGAGTCGGAATTTCTAATAAAGAAATTCCGACTCTTTTAAATTTAATGAGTTTTATTTAATCGATAATCATTTCCGGAATTTCACCTTCAATAATTAATTCTGCTTCAGTAGAAGCTATGATATGTTCTACAGAAACACCTGGCGCGCGTTCTAAGAGCTTAAATCCTTTTGGAGTAACTTCTAGAACTGCTAACTCAGTTACTACTTTTTTAACGCAACCTACGCCGGTTAATGGCAAAGTACATCTTTTAAGTATTTTTGATTCGCCCGCTTTATTTACGTGCATCATAGCTACAATGATATTTTCGGCAGAAGCAACTAAATCCATTGCGCCACCCATTCCTTTTACCATTTTCCCTGGGATTTTCCAGTTGGCTATATCTCCATTTTCAGCTACTTCCATAGCACCAAGAATAGTTAAATCTACTTTTTGGCTGCGAATCATTCCAAAACTAAAAGCAGAATCAAAAAAACTAGCTCCAGGCAAAGTGGTGATCGTTTGTTTCCCAGCATTGATAATGTCAGCATCTTCTTCGCCTTCAAAAGGGAATGGTCCCATTCCCAAAACACCATTTTCACTTTGAAACTCAACGTTTATTCCTTCAGGAACATAATTAGCTACAAGCGTAGGAATTCCGATTCCTAAGTTCACGTAATAACGATCTTTAACTTCTTTTGCTATTCTTTTTGCAATATCTATTTTATCTAAAGCCATATTTTTGATGTGTAATTAGTGAATTTGAAAATTAGATAATTGATTTTTATTATCTAATTCACTGCTTTTCTTATTTTCTAATTCTTACGGTACGTTGCTCAATTCTTTTTTCGAATTTTTCTCCTTTAAAGATGCGTTGAACTAAGATTCCAGGAATGTGTATTTCATTAGGATCTAATGAACCAACTGGTAATAATTCTTCTACTTCGGCAATAGTAATCTTACCCGCACCAGCCATACAAGAATTAAAATTTCTAGCTGTTCCTTTAAAAATAAGATTTCCAGCTTCGTCACCTTTCCAAGCTTTTACAATAGCAAAATCAGCTTTGAAAGCCATTTCCATTACGTGCATTTTTCCGTTGAATTCGCGTGTTTCTTTCCCTTCGGCTACTTCTGTTCCAAAACCTGCAGGAGTAAAAAAAGCGGGGATTCCAGCTTGGGCAGCACGACATTTTTCGGCTAAAGTTCCTTGTGGAGTTAATTCGACATCCAATTCTCCAGAAAGCATCTGACGTTCAAACTCAGCATTTTCTCCTACATATGAAGAAATCATCTTTTTTATTTGACGCTTGTGCAAAAGCAATCCAAGTCCAAAATCATCAACACCTGCATTGTTTGAAATACATGTTAACTCGCTTGTTTCTTTTTTTACTAATTCAGCGATACTATTTTCTGGAATACCACACAATCCGAAACCGCCTAACATTATAGTCATTCCGTTTTCAATTCCTTGAAGTGCTTCCTGAACGTTATTTACTTTTTTATTGATCATAAGATAAATTGCTATATATTTTGTTCTAATTAAAAATAAGCTACTTGCTTTTAGCTAAAACGTTATAATTCAAATTCGTTAGTATCATGTTCAACATCAGTTGAATCTACTTCTTTTTTAGCGGTATAGCAATCTACTTTAATAGATAGATTTGCTGGTCTTTCAAAAGCTGCTTTAGAAACTTTTAGCTCAGGGTCAGCATAACACAATTTCATAAAATAGCCCCAAACCGGTAATGCTGCTGTCGCACCTTGTCCGTAAGTGATGCTTTTAAAACGGGCAGAACGATCTTCACAACCTACCCAAACTCCAGTTACTAGATTGGGTACCATTCCCATAAACCAACCATCAGATTGATTTTGCGTGGTTCCTGTTTTCCCGGCAATAGGGTTTTTAAATTGGTAAGGATATCCTGTCCAACGATTGTCACCACTTCCGCCACCAGTAGTACGCAAGCGATCTCCAGATCCACCTTCTGTAACACCTTCTAATAATTTGATAACTGCATAAGCAATATCTTTATTTAAAACATCATGTGATTCTGGTATTGGCTCGTAGATGATAACGCCACTTTTATCCTCAATTTTAGATATAAATTGTGGTTTCATATACACTCCTTGATTAGCAAAAGTACTGTATGCAGCAACCATATCTTCAACTGTTATCTCAACGGCTCCAAGCGCAATGGATGGTTGTAAAGGTATTTCAGATTTTACTCCTAATTTGTGTGTCAAATCTACAACTGCTTCTGGACCTACTTTATCCATTAATTTGGCTGATACTGTATTGATGGAGTTGGCCAAACCTCTTTTTAAAGTTACCATTCCGCGGTACCTGTTGTCTGAATTTCTTGGTTCCCAATCCTCAGTGACATGATGGCGTCCTTTGCGAATAATAAATGGACCATCAATGATTGAGTCGCAAGGGGACATGTTCAATTGTTCAATTGCAGTAGCGTAAACAAAGGGTTTAAAAGTAGAACCTACTTGTCTTGCCCCTTGACCTACGTGATCGTATTGAAAATATTTATAATTAATACCACCCACCCAAGCTTTTATATTACCAGTTTGAGGTTCCATTGCCATTAGTCCAGATTGAAGAAAATGTTTGTAATAACGAATAGAATCTAATGGTGTCATGATTGTATCTCTTTCCCCTTTCCAAGAAAAGACCGTCATTTTCGTTTTTTCACTAAAAGATTTTATTATTTCTTCCTCGCTTTTATCCATAGACTTCATTACTGCCCATCTATTGGATGATTTCATGGCTTGATTTAGTATTTTTTGGGTCTCTGCAGCAGAGATATTAACAAAAGGAGCGTTTTTGTTATCCTTTGATTGTTTAAAAAATTCTTGTTGTAGGTTTGCCATATGCGCAGAGACAGCTTCTTCTGCATGCAATTGCATTCTAGAATCTATTGTAGTATATATTTTTAATCCATCTTTGTAGATGTCATAGTCAGAACCATCTGATTTTTTATTCTTTTCGGTCCATTTCTTCATATAATCTCTTAGATATTCTCTAAAATAAGTAGCGGTCCCGTCTTTATGTGTTTCTAATTTAAAGTTTAATTTAATGGGTAAACTTTGTAATTTTTCTTTTTGAGCTTCAGTAATGATATCTCCTTTTTCCATTTGCAAAAGCACCACGTTTCTACGATTTTTTACACCTTGTGGATTGCGTATTGGGTTATAAAGACCAGAATTTTTAAACATTCCCACCAATATAGCCGATTCGTCAATTGTTAAGTCTTTAGGCTCTTTTGAAAAATAGGTTTTGGCTGCGGAGCTAACACCTACTGAATTGTTTCCAAAATCATATACGTTACAATACATGGCAATAATTTCATTTTTTGTGTATTGTCTCTCTAATCGGATGGCAATAATCCACTCTTTTATTTTTTGGACAATTCTAAAAGGTAAAAATTTAGAACCTTCTCCATGAAACAATTGTTTGGCAAGTTGTTGAGTCAATGTACTCGCTCCACCGCTTGTTCCTAAACTAGAAATAGCTCTCAAAGTTCCTCTTCCGTCAATTCCGGAATGGTCATAAAAACGAGCATCTTCAGTTGCTACTAGAGCTTGAACTAGGTTTTTAGGTAGGTCAGAATATTTTAACTGGGATCTGTTTTTTTGAAAATATTTACCAATCACTACGCCATCGGATGAGATTATCTCGGTGGCCAAATTAGAGTCTGGATTTTCTAGATCTTCAAAAGAAGGCATAGATCCAAAAATTCCCCAAGAAGCAAATAAGAAAAACAAAGCGACGCTTCCTAATCCTATGAAAAATATTTTCCAAAATTGCTTTTGATAATACGCAATGTCTTTTACATTACCTTTTGCTGAGTTGCTGCTTTTTTTGATAGCCATAATACTATATTATTCTTTTTTTTCAATTCTAAAACCAACTTCTGTAATTCCATCTAAATCCTTAACACCTGGAACTTTTCCGTTCTCTCTAACCGCTTGTTTGATGTGTACTTTGTATTTGGAACGAAACCTTACATTTTCTTTATAAAAAAGTTTACTTTCTTTAATATCCGAAAAACCGTTACCCAATAATGTTCCGTCAGGATCAGCCATTTGGTATTCTAAAGTATCTACTTTTGTAAAACCATTGGGTAATTCTAGAGATACAATTAGAAATAAATTGTTGAACTTATAGTCATTGTTTGCTCTTAAATTAACAAATAAATTATATCTTTTTGTTGAATCTAATTCTGGTAAATTAAAAGTTACAATACTGTCCTTATCCCATGCATTTCCAACAGATTTGTATTCATCATAGACTCTTTTTTTATCACATGAAAAAAGGAGAATGGAACCCAAAAGAATTAAAGCGCTATTTTTTATCCACATTTTTAGTAATAATTATAGGTTTTCTTGGCTCTGCTGGTTTTTTTTCTGCAGAAGCAGGAGCAGGTCGGTTATTGTTTGCGGGTTTATTATTGTTTGGTTTTGTATTGTTTGCCGGTTTTTTGTTATTAGCTACAATAGTATTTTCACCTACAACTTTGCGTTTTTTATTGGGTTTTTTCTTTGCTTTAGGTTGGTCAAAACGCGTTAAACTTTCTTGGCCCATAGCATTGTTGAAATTTTTCTCCACCTCAACAACTATTTCAATTGCAAAATCCTCTAATGAAGAAACTTTATTTTTTAATTTGTTTTCAGCAACTATTTCTTTGACTTGGTCTATTTTTAAAACATGCCAATTAGCAAAATTATTAGTGTAAGCAAACCACATTAAACCCTTGAAAATATCTTGTTTTTGACAAATAGCATCGCCTTTTTCTGTAACAAGTCTAGTTTCAAAATCTGGAAAATCTTTCAATGCGTCCATATAAGTATCTAACTCATAATTTAAACAACATTTTAATTTTCCGCATTGGCCCGCTAATTTTTGTGGGTTTAACGATAATTGTTGGTAACGTGCTGCAGAGGTATTTACACTTCTAAAATCGGTTAACCAAGTAGAGCAACACAATTCTCTTCCACAAGAACCAATTCCTCCTAAACGAGCTGCTTCCTGACGAAAACCTACTTGTTTCATTTCGATTCTAGTGCTGAATTCTTTAGCAAAATCTTTAATTAATGCTCTAAAATCAATTCTATCATTAGCAGTGTAGTAAAAAGTAGCTTTTGATCCATCTCCTTGAAATTCAATATCTGAGATTTTCATTTCTAATTTTTGAGCAATCGCCAATTCACGAGCTCTCACCTTCATCGGTTCTTCTTTATCGCGCGCAACGGACCAAATGTCAATGTCTTTCTGTGATGCTTTTCTGTATATTTTAGGAACATCATTACTTAAATGATTAACTCCTTTTTTCTTCATTTGAATTTTTACTAATTCGCCTGTCAAGGTTACAATTCCTATGTCATGTCCTGGCGAAGCAACTGTGGCAACAATATCGCCAATACTCAACGTTAATTTCTCTGTATTGCGATAAAACTCTTTTCTCCCATTTTTAAAACGTACTTCAACACAGTCAAAAGGAGCCTCTCCGTTAGGTAAACTCATATTAGAAAGCCAATCGAAAACAGTTAATTTGTTGCAGCTGTCGGTGCCGCAAGTCCCATTATTTTTACAACCCTTTGGTGCACCACCATCAGAAGTTGAACAACTTGTACATGCCATAATTTTATATATAGTGTTGTGACTGGCACAACTTAAGTTCTTAAAACGATTAATGTGTAAAGATAGTATTTTTTGATTAAAAGTGGAATCACTTATTTTGATGACTCTATTTGTTGCATATAATTTTTCAAGTGCAATCTTAAACCACTATTTAAAAAGTATTTACATTTTTGATTTGTTAATCAACAGTACTTTTAACAATCCATAAATACCCAAATTATATTATTTTTCGTTCATTTTCTTTTTTTTAACAAACTAATTCCTAATTTTGTTTTCTAAATAAATTCTTAATAATTTTATTTAACACAACAAATATCAATTAATTAGGCTTTATACTGATTATAGGTATTTCTTACAAATCATATTTTAAAAAGTGTAGTCCAGAAAACACAAAAAAAACGGGGAGTAACTGAAAATCCAAAAGAGTAAGAATCAAATAAATTTTATGAAACTTAAAAATGTGTTTTTACTAGTTTTGGTATTGTTCAGTTTTAACAATTTTGCCCAATCCAATAAAGATTTAAAAGATATTAAATATCGCAGAAGTTCTTTGCATACTATTTTAATAGAATCTGAGAATTTTCCAAAAAAAGAAGCAGTTATAAAAGCATATTACAGCGCACCATTTCCTGATAAATATGACAATCATAACATTGGAGAGAAATCTTTTGATCCTAAAAAATTTGGTGCTGCAAAAGACGATGCATCTGAGAAAGAAATGATGGATGTAGTTGCAAATTATTTAAAAACGAATAAAATTGCGAATAAAATGGTTGCCAAATGGTTTAACAGAAAAGCCAATGGTACTTTTGATATCGATTTAATTAGCGAAAGAGGACTTCTTAGTGCTTCCTTTACAGATGTTAAAACGGCAGCTGCTTCGGCTGAAGGGAAAGCTTTATTGCAAACTGCAGGTTTAGAATTACTTAACAACACATTTGTTGTAGTTTCAAAAATGAAATTTTACGAAAATGAACCAGTAGCTAGAGCCGCAAAAGTTGCTGCTTATGCAGCTGCAGATAAAATTAGCGTTGCTATGTTGCGTAACAAAGCAGTTGCTGTTGCAGATAAAGCGTATGATGTTGCAAAAGAAGGATATTCGGTTTGGACTACTTCTTTTTTATATAAGTTAAAATGGGACGATGTTACGAGTAATACTTTTTATCAAGATTATTGGTTAAGTGATGCTAAAGAACCAAACGCTGCAGCAAAAAAGAAAAATTTTGATACTACAGACTTGTTTCAATTAGAGTTTATTGGTTCCGAAAGTGCCACAAGTTTAGTTACTTTTTCTCTTTCAGAAAAAAGAACTGAAAATCAAATTATTGATTTAGCAGTTACGAGAAACGTTGATAATGTTTATGCCAAATTACAGAAGAAATATGATGTTTTTAAAACTAAAGTTCCGTTGTATGCTGCTAGTCCTTTAAGTGCAAAAATAGGAATGAAAGAAGGATTAGAAGGTGGTGAAAAATTTGAGGTGCTTGAAGCTAATATGGATCCTAAAACGGGAATTATTGAGTACAAAAAGAAAGGTACTATAAAAGTTGATAAAAATAATATTTGGGATAATAGATATAATGCGGGTCTTTTAGACGAAGACAACAAAGGGGCTAAAAAAGAATTAGAAGCTACTTTGTTTGAAGGAGGAGGAAAATTCTACTCTGGAATGCTAATCAGACAAATTAATTAAATTTTATTAAAAATCAGAAATCAAATAGAACTGTTTAAAGGTTTTCAAACAGTTCTATTTGATTTTTTCAATTATGTTAATTTTAAATCCTTTCTAATGAAAAATATCAAATTTATTATCACTCTATTTTTAGTAGTTTCTTTTTCTACTTTAAGTGTAGCGCAACAAAGAAAAGCAGATAAAGATACTGCTGCTTGGAGATACGAAATTGAAGCTGTGCAAACTGGCGTTCAAGGTACTTATCTAATTAAAGTTTGGTCGTATTCTAAAAAACCAGATGTTGCTATTGACCAAGCGAAAAAAAATGCAATTCATGGAATAATTTTTAAAGGTTTTACCGGAATTTCAGGTGTTCCTGGACAAAGCCCTTTGGCGAATAATTTAAATTTAGAAGATGAAAAAGCAGATTTCTTTAAACCGTTTTTCAAAGATGGTGGCGATTATATGAAATATGTTTCTCTATCAAATGATGGTGCTGTTGCTGCTGAAGACAGAATGAAAATGGGTAAAGAATATAAAATTGGAGTAATTGTAGCGGTAAATATTACGAATCTAAGAAAAGATTTAGAGAAAGCCGGTGTTATTAAATCACTATCTAGTGGATTCTAGTTTGAAAATTAATACCCTTTAATAAAGCAATCTATATTTTATAATAATGACAATCGTATAATGATGAAAAAAATACTTTTAATCACAATAATATTTTTAAACGCAGTACTAACTGTGAACGCACAAGCAAAGAAACCAACAATTATGGTGGTTCCTAGCGATGTTTGGTGTAATCAAAGAGGATATATGCTCGATTTTGATAATCAAGGAACTTATGTACAAGTACCAGATTACAAGAGAGCATTACAAGAAAATGCCGCATTACTTATTGTAATAAGTAAAATCAATGAGTTGATGGCGTCGAGAGGATTTCCTTTAAAAAACTTAGAATCAGTTTTAAAATCTTTAGACGGAGAAGCGGCTGAAGACGCAATGCTTACCAGTAAAAAAACAGGTTCAAATATTGTTGAAAGCCCAATTGATAAATTAAAAAAAGTTGCAAAAGCGGATATCGTAATGCAGATATTTTGGAATGTAAATCAAATGGGACCAAAACAGTCGGTAACATTTAATATTCAAGGATTAGATTCATACACAGACAAACAAGTTGCTGGAGCATCTGGTACGGGACAAGAATTAATAGGTTCTACGTTGCCAGTAATGTTAGAGACAGCTGTGTTGTCACACATTGATAATTTCAACGTGCAATTAATGAGTCATTTTGATGATTTATTTGCCAATGGTAGAGAAATATCTTTGAGAATTAAAAAGTTTGATGCTTTTCCAAATGACTTTGAAACGGAATATGCAGGAGAAGAATTGGGAACGCAAATAGAAAATTGGGTTCAAAAAAATACCGTAAAAGGACGTTTTAGCACGACAGATGCTACAGAAAATATGATGTTATTTGAGCAAGTTCGAATTCCACTTTTTGATGCAAGTGGTAAAGCTATCGATGCTAGAGCTTGGGCAAAAGGACTTCAAAAGCACTTAAAAGATACGTACAAAATTGAGGCTAAATTAATGACTAAAGGTCTAGGACAAGCTTCTATTGTAGTAGGAGAGAAATAAATTATAAAATCAATACGATGAAAAAAATAATCTCAACTGTATTCTTGTTTTGTGTTGCATTTGTAAATGCGCAAAGCAATCAATCAGACGCTGCTTCATTAATTGAGCTTACGTCTTACGTTTCTGACCAAGTGGAAGGAATAACAGAAATAGCTAGAAATAATTTAGAAAACAAACTCTCACAAATTGTTACTGCCAATGGAATGGGCGTTAGTGGTGGTGATTCTAGATTTATTATTACAGCCAATATTGTAGTTCTGTCTAAAAATATTACACCCACTGCACCGCCGATGCAAGCTTACACCCTAGAAGTGAATCTTTACATTGGTGATGGTATGGAAGGAATTAAGTTTTCTTCTCATTCTGTGACATTAAAAGGAGTTGGCGAAAATGAAACCAAAGCTTACATGGCTGCATTGCGAAACTTAAAAACAAATGATCCGCAGTATCAGACTTTTGTAAATAAAGGCAAGTTAAAAATTGTTGAATTTTACAATAAAAAATGCGATGCTATTATTGCTGAAGCAAAAGCTTATGCTATGAAAGGGCAATATGACGCAGGTTTATACAAATTATCTTCAATTCCTGTTGCTTGCAAAGAGTGTTATAACAAAGCTGTTCCAATTACTAAAGTGATTTACAAACAGCAAATTGATAAAGAATGTAAAAGCTATTTAGCTAATGCAAAAACAAGCTGGGTAGGAAATCAAGACCAATATGGCGCTACAAATGCGAGTGAATATTTAGCGATGATTGATCCAAATGCAAGTTGTTATAAAGAAGCTCAAGCTTTTTCAAATCAAATTGCAGCAAAAATTCTTTCTGATGAAAAAAGAGAATGGAATTTTAGAATGAAAGTTTACCAAGATGATGTTGCCTCAGAAAAAGCAGCTTTGAAAGCGGCTAGAGATATTTCGTTAGCGTATGCTAAATCTGAAAATGTATATTACACGGTTGTGGGTTGGTGGTAATAGCTATCCAGTAATTTTTAAATAAAAACAGCTGTAAGAGTTATTCTTGCAGCTGTTTTTATTTAATTTCATTATATAAATTCTTTTCAAAAAGAAGTAGGACTAAGTTTCTTTAACCGAAATAATTTTCACCGGGCACGCTTTTGCCGCTAATTCACAACTTTCAACAATGGTGTGATCAGCTGATTTTAAAGTGTAAAAACCTTTGGCATTTACGGAGTGAATCAACACTGATTTGCCGTCTTTCTTAGACATCTGAAAATGCGCTGGATCCATTTCTACACAGTAATTACACCCAATACATTTGTCTCTTTGTAACGTTATGATAACCATTAGGCTTCTACAATTTTATATAATTTATCAGACATTCTGATTCGGAACGGCAACTTTAAAGTACAATCGTCTCCTTTTGTTGCTTTTTGTGCAGCAGTGTTATTTACTTGCATTTCTTCGATAATCATTTCTTGTGCCCCGGTACTTGGCCCAGTTACTAGAATTTTATCGCCTATTTTTATATCGTAAGCCTCAATTTTAAATTGTCCAACCTCAGCTTTTGGGAAATAATGCGTTCCTTTTCCAACATATACTTTCTTCTGAGTCGCCAAAGATCCCGAAACATCGCTCCATTCGCCTAATTCTTGTCCGAGATAATAACCCGACCAAAATCCACGATTGTAAACGGTGTTCAACGCTTCCATCCAAACCGCTACTTTTTCTTTAGAAAAAGTTCCTTCATAATAGCTATCTATCGCTTCACGGTAGGTTTTTATTACAGTTGCCACATATTCTGGAGCACGACCGCGACCTTCAATTTTTAAAACCTGAATGCCAGAATCGATTACTTGATCTAAAAAATCAATGGTGCATAAATCCTTTGGAGACATCATGTATTCATTATCGAGTTCAATTTCGAAACCCGTTTCTTGATCAATAACCGTGTATTTTTTGCGGCAATTTTGCTTGCAAGCACCACGATTGGCCGATGAATTATTCGAATGTAAACTTAAATAGCATTTTCCCGAAACTGCCATGCACAAAGCACCGTGACCGAATATCTCAATTTCAACCAACTTTCCGCTTGGTCCTTTAATTTCTTCTTTCTTGATTTGCTCGGTAATACTTTTAACCTGACGCAAACTCAGTTCCCGACTTAAAACCATCGTATCGGCAAATAAGCTATAGAATTTTATGGTTTCAATATTAGTCACATTCAACTGCGTCGAAATATGAACTTCCATTCCAATTCCTCTTGCCATTGCAATCACGGCTTGGTCAGACGCGATTACGGCTGTAATATTGGCTTCTTTGGCTTTGTTTAATAAAGTCTTAACCACAGATAAATCGTGATCGTAGATTATGGTGTTCAGAGTCAAATAAGTTCTTATTTTTTTTGTTTCGCAACGACGCGCAATTTCTGGTAAATCATCCATTGTGAAATTTACCGTGGCACGAGCGCGCATGTTTAATTGCTCTACGCCAAAGTAAACGGAGTCTGCATTATTGTCTATTGCAGCTTGAAGTGACTCAAAGTTCCCGGCGGGAGCCATAAGTTCTATTTTGTTTGTTGTTGTCATTATTGTATGAAGTAAACCTTTGCCAAGTTTTAAATTTTGACAAAGGTGATGAGTGAATCTGTTTAAAAATTAGTCTAAAACCTTATATAATTTATCAGACAAACGGATTCTAAAAGGTAATTTAAAGGTGCAAGTGGCTCCCGAAGTCGCGATTGTAGCATCAATGTCGTTCACGAACATTTCTTCGATGATCATTTGCTGTTCCCCAGTTGTGGTTCCTTTAATTAAGACTTTATCACCAATTTTTATTTCTCCTTCTTCAATTAGAAATTGAGCAACGCTTGGTTTTGGAAAAAAGTGAGTTCCTTTTCCAATGTATTGTTTTTTAATTTTTGTTTCTTTTTTCAAAACAGTAGCCACTCTGCGAGCTGTTTTTGTTTCGGCTAATTCCGTAAGATTTGTAACCAAAGCCAATGGATCTTGATTGTTTTTGAAAGTCAACACCTCTGATTTTCCTTTTTTGAAAATCATATTGCCATTTTTTATTCCTCGTCGAACTGCTTTTTGTTCTTCTTCTGGCAAGTGAATTATATCTACACAAGCGGAGGAACAACAGCCTTCCATAGCTGATGCACATTCTTCGCATTGAATGAAAAGCAAATGACAACCTTCATTCGCGCAATTCGTATGTACATCACAAGGTTTGCCGCATTGGTGGCATTGAGACACGATATCGTCTGTGATTCTTTCGCCCAAGCGGTGATCGAATACAAAGTTTTTCCCAATGAATTTACTTTCTAAACCTTGTTCTTTTACTTGGCGCGTGTATTCAATAATTCCGCCTTCCAATTGGTACACATTTTCAAAACCTTTGTGTTTAAAGTAGGCACTGGCTTTCTCGCAACGAATTCCTCCGGTGCAATACATCAACAGTTTTTTATCTTGTTTGTGCTCCGCCAATTGTTCTTCGATGATAGGCAAACTTTCGCGAAAAGTATCCACATCTGGTTTTATGGCTTTTGTAAAATGACCGATTTCGCTCTCGTAATGATTGCGCATATCGACCACAATAGTATTGGGATCTTCTAATAAATCATTGAATTCCTTCGCTTTTAAGTGAATTCCAATGTTGGTTACATCAAAAGTTTCATCCACTAAACCATCTGCAACAATCTTGTCACGGACTTTTACGGTTAGCTTCAAGAAGGAGTGATCATCATGTTCAACAGCAATATTCAAACGAATTCCTTTCATGAAATCGTAAGCCTCAATCGTATCTTTAAACGCGTAGAAATTATCGGCTGGTAGCGAAAGTTGGGCATTTATACCTTCATTAGCTACATAAATCCTGCCCAGAACGCCTAAGGGATTCCACGCCAGAAATAAATCATTACGAAATTGTGTTGGATTTTGAATTTGCGCATAAGCATAGAAAGACAAAGTAAGTCTTTGTTTTCCGGCATCATCGATCATGATGGCTCTTTCTTCTGCGCTTAAGGTGTTATACAGTTGCATGCTATAAACAGTTTAAGTGTGAAAAATTATTTTTTGCAAAAGTAGATAATTTAACCGTAAAGTTCGCAAAGTTTATGAAAGGTTTAATTTGTAGGAGCTTCTTCCAGCTTTTCGCTATATCTCTTGTTTTCGCTAGCGCTACAATAAGAGGATGCCGCTTCAAACAAAGTTTACTGAACCCCTGTGGAAATATATTTCTGTGAAGTAATCTGGGCTATTATTCTTGAAGTTGAAAGAATATTTTGCGCTTATTTTGTCATTCTGAGGAACGAAGAATCTTTGTAAATTGCTCAAATAACTATGATTCTTCCTTCGTCAGAATGACAATTTTCTAAGAAAATGATTGAAGTATCTGAATGTTTTATCGACAGTAATAGTAATTTATTTGATAGAAAAAAGACCAATATATTAATAGTAGGATTAGTGTCATTTTAAATTATCCAAATTCCTACCTTTGGTGTAATTTGTGGATATTATCACTTTTTTGTTCTATTATTCCTGTTCAAAGTACCTTGAGTTTATAACTAGAGTAGTTCGTTTTTTTTATTACTACTTATTTATTAAGTCTTTTGTTTTTTATTATTTCTATTGATTTGATTGCCAAAACGGGAGATATCTTGACATTCCTGCTTCCTTTTTCAACATAAAAATAATAGGAACTATTTGATCCAATTAGGAAGATGTCCCTTATTTCGTCATCGCCAAATGTCATTTTATAATCGTAATTGAGGGTGTTTTTAGATATTTTTTTCGCCACTTTAACGCCACTGCCTAGTCCAATTCCAAGGAAAAACGATAGTAGGCCAACCGCAAATATGCCTATAATTAGTTTGCTACAAAATGTTTTTACTTCCTCTTCAGTTATTTCTGAAATAGGCTTTTTTAAGTTAATCCTTTTCTTCAACCAATCTTTATTAGAGTTTTTGGTGATAAGTAAATTAATTATGTATAGAATTATTAGATAAACAATGAATACTGAAAGTATTAAAGGAGTTGATGTTAAGTCAGCAATTGGACTGATTAATATATCCATTATGTTAGAATACTTTAAAATGTTTATTCCAACTTGATAGTAATAAATACTTTCTTTTAATATCCCTAAAATAACAAGGAATAGATAACCAAATGGGAGTATTTTTTGTAAAGTTTCACTAAATTTCATATTATTTCTTATTGTTTTAAAATAGAATATTGTCAGTTATTTAAAACAAATATACAAATAATGGAATTATTTATATTAGATTTTCTATGCTTGCTAGCCCAGATAGTAGTGGAAATCCTTTTTAAAAGCTTCCAGCCTTATAAAGGCTGGAAGCTTTTAAAAAGATTGAAACGAATAGCTGGATGTGGCTCCAAATAAAAAAACCACGAATGAACGTGGTTTTAATTTGACTTTTTATTGGTTTAGCAATACTCGTTGAAAGCATCTTTCAAGTTTTCTGCAATCATTTCAGCTGGACGACCTTCAATGTGGTGACGCTCTAACATGTGAACTAATTCACCGTTTTTGAACAATGCCATAGCTGGAGAAGATGGAGGAAAAGGAAACATATGTTGTCTCGCTGCATCAACTGCATCTTTATCAACTCCTGCAAAAACAGTAATTAAATGGTCTGGTTTTTTAGCACCATCTAAACTCATTTTAGCTCCTGGACGAGCGTTTCTTGCTGCACATCCACAAACTGAATTCACAACCACTAAAGTTGTTCCTTCTGCTTTTATTGCGCTATCTACTGCCTCAGCACTATGTAAATCTTGAAAACCTGCAGACGTTAATTCCGCTTGCATTGGCATTACCATTTCTTCTGGATACATATCGTTGTATTTTAAGTATTAATTTTAATTAAGCAAAGTTACGAAGTTTAAAAAGAACTCCATTATGTGTAGTATAAAGTTTTGTTATTGTTTGATAGACATTATTTTTATTGAAATAAATGCCTACCTGAACGGACTAAAGCATCTATAAAAGGTATTTTAGGACATTTCCAAATCACTTGAAGATCTTCGGCGAAAGTAGTTTCTTCATCCAGAAATTTAAAAATCAAAGCGGGACTTCCTTTTTTAAATAGAGACGAAAATATCGAAGCTCCTAATTCGTTCTTTCGATATAAAATATCCAAAAGCAACAAATCATAAAACCAAAATTTTGTTGTTTTGTGGAATTTAGTTAAGTCAGTTTCTTTTTGTAAAAATCTAACTAATTCTGTTGATTTTTTATCGGAACTTTTAAAAGTGTAACCTGTGCTGGCTTTGGTCCATCCGCCGGCTGTTCCTATATTCAGTACTTTTTTAGTGTTCTTTTTCCAGAAAGTATAACAACTCATTGGTATACTTCCTTGTTCTTTTTCGACTATCTCGTAGTCAGTTATTCCAAGTTTTTGAATGTACTTGATAATCTCGTTTTCGTATTCTTCTTTTGGTAATAATTGAGCAGAAAATAAGGTATATTCTAACAAAGCTTCCGTTGAGGAAGTTGGCAAAACATACATAAACCGCGTGTTTCCTCTTTGTTCCACAGAAAAATCCATAAAAGTAGCTTGGTTGGTGTTGAAAACTGCTTGTTTCGATTTTATAAACCATCCTATAAAATGCTGTTGCAAAAGCGGATAATTGGTTTGATTTTCGATCTCTGATTTTCTGTAAATACTGTTGATTACTTTGCTACAAGTGAAGTTTTCTAAAGGTGTTGCTACAAAAACATGATTTTCAAGTTCATTAATGTCAGTCACTTTTTCGTTTAGAAAAGTAATATTTTTTTGTTTCGAAATCAATTCGAAAACTTGATTGTAGAAATCCAGTCCTTTAACCATATTGTATTGATAAGGTTTTAAATCAAGATCCCGACTAAATGTAGCATTGGCAAACAAAGCCGAATCCCATTTTTTAGAAATACTTTTTTCCCATTTTGATTCGTTTTGTTCCCAAAAACACCAGGTTCTGTCATTGGTCTTTTTAGTATTTTCATCGATTAACAGAATGGATTGATCATCAAATTTTCGGGATTCAATCATTTTATAAATTGTCATTAAACCTGCTAAACCAGTGCCTGTAAAAATGTAATCGTAATGTTTCATTTCTTTGTTTAAAAAGTAAAAGTAGGTCTTCTAATTTGAAAAACCAAAGTCTGAAAAAGTGTAAGAATTAGAAATTTAATTTGAAATTTTAATTCCAATAAAAGTTGTTCTAGGTAATCCAGGACCGTAAACATAATTACTATCACGGTTTTTGCCAATGTCAAAATCGGCTTGATATTGATTAAAAATATTTTTTATTCCTCCATAAATTTCAAAGTTCATCTTGTATTTTTCGCTTGGAATGGTATACGTTATTTTGCTGTTGAGTTCTGAAAAGGTTTTAGTATTTAAAAAATTATCTGTAGTTTGATTTTCTGCTCCTGCAAAGTGAGCTATTTTCATAGAACCTGTAAAAACATAGTTTAGATTAAGTTTTAGTCGTTCAGTGGCGCTGACAGTAAGATTAGCAAAACCGTATTGGTTTGGCGTTCTCAGGAAATCTCTTGTTGGAGTAATTCCATTTATATACGTTATAGCTTTAGAAAACTGGCTAGTTTGAAAAGTAAAACCGGATTCTAACTGTGCTGTTTTATTGTAATTAGCACGCAATTCAATCGTAATACCTTGAACTGTGGCTTCGTCTCCATTTTGTTTTTCAAAGATTTGACCAAATTGATCTTCGCCAATATTTTGAAGAACAAAGGCATCTTTTAAATGTGTATAAAAACCTTCTAAAGTAAAACCAGCTATAAATTTTTCTGTTGCCTTGTCATAATTTATAGAAGCGCTCCAGCTTTTAGATCGTTCTTCGATTAAGTTAGGATCATAAATCACTCTTGAAACACCGCCACCAGCAAAAGCAATATGCAAATCAGTATCAAAAGCTTGTGGAGCGCGGAATCCTGTGCCATAACTTAATCGGAATTGCGTATTGTCTTTGTATTTGTACAATAATGCGATTCTTGGACTAAATATAACCTTGTCTACTAAATTATGAGCATCCATGCGAACACCAGAAAGCAAATCTAAACTAGGTGAAATTTCCCAGTCGCTTTGCAGAAAGGATCCAAAATCTTTTGTGTGCTGATCTACTATGTAGTTGTATGATTTAATTTCATCAAAAACTTTATCAGAAATATATTCAGTCCCAATGGTTAATGTATTGGTTCCTTTTAAGAAATCCTCTAATTTATGATTAAATTGAATTCCGCCTTGTACTGTTTGTGTGTTTGAAATTCCATAAGGAGGATTTTCTAAATGATTTTGAATGGCAATTGGGTCATCAGGAAATGTACCAGTGTAATGCTTTCTATCTGTGTTTTGCCATGCTCCATAAGTGATTAAAGAACTTTTTTGATTATCAAAATTAATTTGGTAATCCAGACTTCCCATCCATATTTTGTGTTTTCTTTCTTCGGACTGTAATGTTAAATAGGCGGGTTTATCAACTATTTCACCTCCAAAACGATATTCGTTCAAATTGCTAATACTCAACTCTATTTTTTGATTGTCTGTTGGAAGTAAAAAGAAATTAGCACCAATAGAATTATTCTCAATCAATGGGATTTCAGAAAAATTATCGCCATTAGCATCATAATGCTGTCTTTCGCGATGTGTCATAAACAAAGAAATTCCTGCATTTTTATCTTCATTTACTAGTGTTGCATTACCGTTTAAATTGTAGTCATTGCTTTTGCCATCGATGTTATAATAGGTCGAATTGATTTCGAAAGCATCTTTTTTAGGAATTTTAGTAATCACGTTTACCGTTCCTCCAATTGCGCTAGATCCGTATAATGAAGAGCCACCGCCGCGAATTACTTCAATGCGTTCAATCATATTTACGGGTAATTGCTCCATACCATACAATCCCATTAGCGGACTAAAAAGTGGTCTCCCGTTTATTAATATTTGTGAATAACCTCCAGCTAAACCATTCATCCGTAGTTGTTGGTAATTACACGTCTGACAATCAGTTTCTACTCGAAGTCCGGGCTGGAATTTTAAGCCTTCAGATAAATTACAGACTTGTAAGTTATTTAATGTTTTACTGTCTAATACATTTACAATCACAGGACTGTTGGTTTGTCTTTTGAATGTTTTTGTACCTGTTACAACAACTTCTGCTAAGTCATTTTGAAAATTAGTCAAATCAAAATCAACGATTTGTACTTGATTTTCTTCTGTTTTAATCCTTTTTTTAGCAGTTTGAAAACCCATTCCGCTAACTTGAACTTCGTAGGTTCCTGAGGTTATTGCTTCAAAACTAAATTTTCCATTTGCATCTGTTGTGGTTGTTTTCTTTGTTGGATAAAGTTTAATAACCACACCTGAAACCACCTCATTTTTTGAAACTACCGTACCTTTTATTTTAATACCATTTTGCGCTTGAATAAGTATTGCTGTGAACAAACAGATTAAAGTAATTGTATTTTTCATATAGGCTTAATTAATTTTTAGACAAATCTAAAAATTATATTTGATAAAGCAAAAAAACATAATTATATTTGCTTCAAATAGTTGAAGATGGGTAAATCATTAGAAGAGGTCCACGGATCAGTTTCGACAGAAAATAAAAAATCAGTTTTTAGAAAAATACTAGCCTTTTTAGGACCAGCTTACTTAATTAGTGTGGGGTATATGGATCCCGGAAACTGGGCGACAGATATTGCCGGAGGAAGCCAGTTTGGTTATTCCTTACTTTGGGTTTTATTGATGAGTAATATTATGGCTTTGTTATTACAAAGTTTTAGTGCCCGATTAGGAATCGTAACACAGCTCGATTTGGCTCAAGCTTCTCGTGCTACTTATTCAAAATTTATTAATTACATTCTCTACTTTTTGGCCGAAATTGCTATCGCGGCTTGTGATCTTGCTGAGGTTTTAGGAATGGCCATTGGTATCAATTTACTATTTGATATTCCGTTGATCGAAGGCGTACTTATTACCGTTTTAGATACGTTTTTACTTTTGTTTCTTATCAATAAAGGAATTCGAAAAATGGAAGCCTTTATTATTGTTTTAGTTGTGATAATTGGAGTTTCTTTCGTTTTCGAAATGTTTTTTGCGCAACCCGAATTAGATAAAGTTTTATACGGCTTAATTCCCTCTATGCCAAATGAAGCGGCGCTGTATATTGCAATCGGAATTATTGGAGCAACCGTAATGCCTCACAATTTATATTTGCATTCCTCTTTGGTTCAAACCAGAAAGTTTGACAGAACACCTTCTGGAATTAAACAAGCGATAAAGTATAATTTTATTGATTCGACGATTGCTTTGAATTTAGCTTTTTTTGTAAATGCTGCTATTTTAATTTTGGCAGCAGCCACATTTTATAAAAGTGGAATGCACGAAGTCGCCGAAATTCAAGATGCACATAAATTTTTAGCGCCGCTGTTAGGAACTAAATGGGCTCCTATATTATTTGCAGTTGCGCTTATTGCTGCCGGGCAAAGTTCGACCGTTACAGGAACATTAGCCGGTCAGATTATTATGGAAGGTTATCTTAATTTAAGAATCCAACCTTGGGTGCGCAGAATTATTACAAGATTAATCGCTATTGTTCCGGCTGTGGTTGTGATCAGTATTTTTGGAGACGGAGTGACCGGAAAACTGTTGATTTTTAGTCAAGTGATTTTAAGTTTACAGTTAGGGTTTGCTATTATTCCTTTAATCCATTTTGTGAGCGATAAAACAAAAATGAAAGGATTTCATATTAGCAGAATCACTCAAATTGCGGGCTGGACTGTTGCTTTAATTATTGTTTCCTTAAATATTAAATTGGTATATGACGAAATAAAAGGGTGGTTAGACGCTGCTGAAAACCCACTTATTTTATGGTTGACTGTGGTGCCTTTGGCATTTGCTTTTCTACTATTGCTTTTCTATATCATTTTCAAACCTTTCGTTTCAAAATCAAAAATCGATATTCAAAATCATTCGCCACACAATTTGAAATTAAAATTTGAAGAATCGGGTACTTTAACTCATAAAAATATTGCTGTAACGGTAGATTTTTCTGATTCTGATGAGGTAGCGTTAAATACTGCTTTTAAGTTGGGTGGCAAAAATGCAGAGTACACTTTAATACATATCGTAGAGACGGTAGGAGCAATGGTGTACGGTGAAAAAGTAGATGATCATGAAACATTAATTGACGAAAAACTGCTAAATGAATATAAAGAAATGCTATCTGCAAAAGGTTTTAGCGTTGCCATAAAGTTAGGATTTGGAGATCCAGCCAAAGTAATTCCAACCATTATCAACAAAGAAAATTTTGATATTTTAGTAATGGGAACACACGGTCACACGGGATTTAAGGATTTAATTTTTGGAACTACAGTTGATAAATTGAGACATAAAATATCTATTCCGTTGCTAATTGTTAAAAATTAATGTTTTCCTGGAGCTAATCCAGCTATCCGTTACAATCTTTTAAAATTTGCTAAAGGGCGCAAATTTTAAAAGGATTTCCACTGCTATCTGGGCTAAAAAAATAGTAATCGTTAATCAAAAATCAAATGACTTATTCAGAAGAGAATTATCTCAAAACAATATACCATCTTACTTCGGCTTCAGAATATGCCATAAGCACCAATGCCATTGCCGAAAAAATGGAAACTAAAGCTTCATCTGTTACAGATATGCTTAAGAAATTATCCGAAAAGGATTTGATTAATTACATCAAATACCAAGGGGTTTCCTTAACAACGCAAGGATTACTCGCTGCAAAAATGATTGTTAGAAAACACCGACTTTGGGAATGTTTTTTAGTAGAAAAATTAGATTTTTCTTGGGATGAGGTTCATGATATTGCCGAGCAATTAGAGCATATTAAATCGGAGAAATTAATCAATAAATTGGATGATTTTCTTGGTAATCCTACTGAAGATCCGCATGGAGATCCTATTCCAGATGCCAATGGAATGATCATCAAAATAGAAAAACGACTGCTTTCTGAATTAGAAAAAAATCAAGCTGGAATTTGTGTGGGTGTCAAAGATACATCTTCAGATTTTTTGCAATATTTAGACAAGCAAGAAATTGCTTTGGGTTCGCAAATTCAAATTTTAGAAAAAGAAAGTTTTGATTCTTCTTACCTAATTCGTGTGGGAAACAAAGAGATCATGATATCTAATAAAATTGCTAGTAACATATACGTTAAATAATTATGTTTCAATCTATAATTGATTATTTCACTGCTATCGATCCTATTTTAGCGGCTTTATATGCCAGTTTGTTTACTTGGTTTCTTACTGCTTTAGGAGCTTCTTTTGTATTTATGTTCAAAACCATGAACCGTACCGTTCTTGATGGAATGCTTGGTTTTACTGGTGGCGTTATGGTTGCCGCTAGTTTTTGGAGTTTATTGGCTCCAGCCATAGAAATGACAGGTGGCGAAGGTTTTGCAAAAGTGATACCTGCGGCAATTGGTTTTTTCCTGGGTGCTTTGTTCATTTTTGGAATCGACAAAGTGTTGCCGCATCTTCATATTAATTTTAAAGTCAGTGAAGGAATTAAATCGCCTTGGCAACGAACTACTTTGCTAGTTTCTGCAATTACTTTACATAATATTCCTGAAGGTTTAGCGGTTGGAGTACTTTTTGGAGGTGTAGCTGCTGGAATTCCAGAAGCTTCTATCGCTGGTGCAGTTACCTTAGCCATTGGAATTGGAATTCAGAATTTTCCAGAAGGAATTGCTGTTGCCATGCCATTGAGAAGAATGGGAATGAGCAGATGGAAAAGTTTTATGTACGGACAATCTTCAGCAATTGTTGAACCTATCGCTGCTGTTTTGGGCGCTTTTGCTGTAACTTTTTTCACGCCAATTTTACCTTATGCTTTAGCTTTTGCCGCTGGCGCGATGATATTTGTAGTCGTTGAAGAAGTGATTCCAGAAACACAACAAGATAAAAATACAGATATTGCTACGATGGGATTTGTGGGCGGATTTATTATAATGATGGTTTTAGATGTTGCCTTAGGGTAAGTTTTTATTTACTTTTAAAGCTAGAAAAGTGTATATTTATCACAAAATAAAAAAACTGACAATGAAAAAAGTTGTAACATTTCTGTTTATTGTACTTAGCTCCATCGCTATTGCTCAAAATAATACTGTAGCGAAGCAAAAATTCATTAAAGTGAAACTAAACAGTTGTATTGAAGGAGAAGGGTATCATTTACTGTTGAAAGAAGTATTAACAGATTCCCGTTGTGCTACAGGTGTAGATTGTATTTGGGCTGGCCAAGTTTCGGCGATAGTAGCCGTTTACAAAGATTCAAAATTTATTGAAGAAAAAACCATGGTTTTAACGAAGACTGTTGATGCAGAAAATTTAAAGTGGATTAATTCCTATCTAAATCAAAGTCAAAGAGTAATTAATAGTTTAACAATTAGTCCGTATCCAAATGTGAAGAAGGTTATAAAGCCTGAGGATTATTATTTAGAAATAGGTTATATGCAGTACAATTAACCACAACTTCCACAACCGCTTCCACAGTCTTTATCTGACTTTTTACTTTTGAAAAAGAATTTTTTGATTAGAAAAGCAATAGCAATTCCAAGTACAACGAAGGCTATTATTTCTTGATACATAATTTGTTATTTTAGAATTTGATAGGCTAATAAAGCCACTAGATAAGCAAATCCAGACATAAATACCAGTTGACCTAATGGCCATTTCCAAGAATTAGTTTCTTTTTTTGTTATAGCTAATGTTCCAGCACATTGCATAGCAAAAGCATAAAACAGTAGTAATGATATACCAGAAGCAAAATTAAAAACCTTTTCACCAGTTATAGGATTTACCTCGGCTGCCATTCTGTTTTTGATGGTAACTTCATTATCACTTCCGCCAACGCTATAAATGGTTGCTAATGTTCCCACAAAAACCTCTCTCGCTGCAAACGAACTGATGATGGCAATTCCTATTTTCCAGTCATAACCTAATGGTGAAATAGCAGGTTCAATAGTTTTTCCCATTAAACCAATATAAGAATTTTCGAGTTTTTGAGAAGCCACTGCGTTTTCAAACTCTTGATGAGGTAACGGATTATTTTTATTGTTTTCGGTTACTATTTTTTCTGCATTATTAAAGTTTTTCCCAGGACCGTAAGAAGCTAAAAACCATAATATAATAGATATTGCTAGAATAATTTTTCCTGCTCCAAGTACAAAGGCCTTCGTTTTTTCAATCACATTTATAGCTACATTTTTAAATAATGGTAATTTGTAATTTGGCATTTCTACAACAAAATACGTTTTCCCTTTTATTTTCAGTATTTTATTTAAAATGTAAGCGGAGAAAATGGCTGTTCCAAAACCAATTAAGTATAACAACATTAACGTTAATCCTTGCATATTCAAAAAGCCAAAAATATGGATGTCAGGTATTACCAGTCCAATTATAATTGCATATACGGGAAGCCTAGCCGAACAAGTCGTAAATGGAGTTACTAAAATAGTAATCAGTCTTTCTTTCCAGTTTTCGATGTTACGAGTAGCCATAATAGCAGGAATAGCGCAAGCAGTTCCTGATATAAGAGGAACCACACTTTTTCCTGACAAACCAAATTTTCGCATAATTTTGTCCATTAGGAAAACAACTCGGCTCATATAACCACTCTCTTCAAGTATCGAAATAAACATGAAAAGAAATGCGATTTGTGGTATGAATATTAAAATCCCTCCAATTCCTGGAATAATTCCTTGCGAAATTAAATTAGTCAAAACACCTGCCGGCATTATTTCTGCGGAATAAGCGCTTAGTGAAGCAAATGTGCTATCAATAAAATCCATAGGAATAGTTGACCATTCAAAAATAGATTGAAAAATAACAAACAAGATCAAAAAGAATATTACATATCCCCATACTTTGTGCGTTAGTACGCGATCTAATTTGCTTCTATAATCTTTTGCAATCGAAGTGTCAATTTTCAAACCTTCCTTCAGAACATCGTTGATGAATTGGTAGCGTTTGATGGTTTCTTTTTGTTGTAAACGTTTTAAATCAGAGTGAGATTTAGTAAATGAACTTCTAATTTCGTTACGTTCTAGATTTAAGAAATTTACATCTTGCGTAATTACCAACCATAATTTATACAACAACTGGTTTGGAAATGCTTTGCGTAAACTATCAAAATATTCAGGGTCAATGACAGAAGCATTCAAACAAGATTCTGTCGAAAGCGTTCTGTAAGTAATAATCATTTCTTTCAATTCCTGAATTCCAAAACCCTTTCTTGAACTGATCAGTGCGATTTTAGTTTTTAGCTGTTCTTCCAGATACGGAATATCTAAAGAAATTCCTTTGAACTTCATTCGGTCTGCCATATTAATGACTAAAATCGTAGGAATTTCAAGGTCTTTAATTTGGGTAAAGAGAAGTAAGTTTCGTTTTAAATTTTCTACATCAGTTACTACTAAAGCAACATCAGGATATAACTTATCATTTTTGTTAAGCAATAATTCAATAACAACATTCTCATCTATTGAACTAGCATTTAGGCTATAAGTTCCTGGTAAATCAAGAATATTTGCTTTGATATTATTGGGTAATTTGCAAAAACCAATCTTTTTTTCAACTGTTATTCCAGGGTAATTCCCAACTTGTTGATTTAAACCTGTGAGTTGATTAAAAACGGAAGTTTTACCAACGTTTGGATTGCCAATTAAGGCAATATTGATGTCTTGTTTGCTTACCATAAGTTGAGTTTTATAATGTCAACTTCAATTTCTTTTGCTGTTTCCACTCTGATTGCAACATGCGAACCGTTAATGTTTAAAAATAAAGGATCTCCAAAAGGAGCAATCTGAAGTAATTCAACCACATTACCAGGCAAACAACCCATTTCCAATAATTTTAAAGGAACGGCATCGATGTCAAAGTCTTTTATGATGGCTTGTTCGCCTTTTTTGAGAGAATGTATCGTGGTGTGCAAAGCTTATTTAGATTGAATTAATATTGCAAAAGTACACATTTTAAAACAAACAAAAATGATAAATATCACATTTGTATGCTAATTGAATCTAAACAAATAAAGGCTGTGATAAAGTAATTGTGTATTTTGTAAGGAAATTTTTAGACCAATAGAAATTAGATTCGCCTATTCATTACTTAAAAAAGTAATATCTTCGATTAATCGTTGGATATCTTCTTTTTTGGTGCCGTCATAAAATCCTCGAACGCGTTTTTTAGTATCGACCAAAACAAAATTTTCGGTGTGAACCATGTCGTATAATTCACTTGGTTTTCCCAATTTTACAGCCAAATAGGATTTTCTGGCCATCGTGTAAATTTCTTTTTTGTCACCCGTAACTAAATTCCATTTTGAATCATTCACGTTGTGTTTTATGGCATAAGCTTTTAACACGGGAACACTATCTGTTTCTGGGAAAACAGTGTGAGAAAGCAATTTTACTTTTGGATTATTGGCAAAGGCTGTTTGAATTTCAGAGAGATTAGAAGTCATTTTTGGACAAATCGATCCACAAGTGGTAAAAAAGAAATCGGCAACATATATTTTTCCTTCGTAATCTTTTTGAGTAATAGTTTTTCCATTTTGATTGATGAATGAAAAATCACCAATAGTATGGTATTTACTTTTATACTGTACAGTGCTATCTACTAATTCTGGGTTTACATCTGCAGGATTATAAATAGGAAGCGTTTTTTTTGGCTTTAAAGCCGAATAAAACAACGATAAAACGATGGCTGAAAAAACAATAAAAACACCTAAAAAGAGTCTGTATTTTTTAAGAATTGCTAACATAATGCTATTTTGATGCAAAAATACAAAAACCTAATCGGTTACGATCTAAATTAACATAATCTTATTCAGTAAGATTGCACTCCATTTTTAGTAAAGATTACTACTGTTTTTAAGAGGATTTAATTTATAATTTACTGTTAATACAATTGTTAATTCTCAAATTAACGCAATCTTGTAAATAAATAAAATAATTAATGATAGCTTTGTATTTCTAATTAAACTCGATAAAAAATGAAATTAAAGCTTTATAAAAAGTTTCTTTTTGTGATTCCTGCAATAATAGGATTTACTGGAACGCAAGCGCAGTCTGTTCCTGTTACGAAAGTACCAGGAATTAATGTCTCAAATATTGATAAAAAAGTGAAGCCCAATGATGACTTTTTTAGGTATGTAAACGGAATGTGGTTGGATAAAACTGAAATTCCAAGTGATAGAACTTCTTGGGGAAGTTTTAACGAATTGTTGAAGAAAACCGATAAAGATGCAATGGATATTTTGAAAGAAGCTTCCAAAAATCCAGTTTATACTTCAAGTACTGACCAAGGAAAAGCGGTCAATCTTTTCAACACTATTTTAGATACAGTAGGAAGAAATAAAAGAGGAATCACTCCACTTGAGCCTTATTTTGCTCAGATTGATGCGATTAAAAATGCTAAGGATTTACAAAAATTCTTAATTGAAATGGAACCTATTGGTGGTGCTGGTTTTTTCGGCATTTATATAGGTGCTGATGATAAAGACAGCAACAAAAATTCTGTTTTTCTAGGTACAGGATCTTTGGGTATGGCAGATAAAGATTATTATTCTGCAAATGATAAAGATTCTAAAGAAAAAAGAAAAAAATATGAATTGCATGTAGCTAGAATGTTGCAGTTTATAGGTGAGAATCCAACAAAAGCAGTAGTGAGCGCTCGCAAAGTGTTAGCTTTAGAAACAGCGATGTCACGACCAAGATTAGATCGTGTAGAGCAAAGAGACGGAAGATTACAATACAATCCGATGACTTTAAAAGAATTGGAAAAAATAGTTCCGGAGATCGATTGGAAAAATTATTTTTCTAAATTAGGATTAACTAAACTAAGTACTGTAATCGTTTCTGAGCCAAAATACATGAAGGCTTTGCAAATTATTTTGGCAGAAAATAAAGTTGATGACTGGAAAGAATACATGAAATGGACTTTGTTGAGAGATTCTTCTAAACAATTGTCAACAGAAATAGAATCGGCTAATTTTGATTTTTATGGTAAAACTTTAACAGGAGCCATCAAGGAAAGACCACGTGATGAGCGTGCTTTACAAACTATAAATGGTACAATTGGAGAAGCTTTAGGAAAATTATATGTTGAGAAAATGTTTCCAGCTGCAGCTAAAGCTAAAGCAGAGAACATGATTAAAAATGTTGTTTTAGCTTACCAAAACAGAATTAACGATTTAACTTGGATGTCGGCTGCAACAAAAGTAAAAGCAATCGAAAAGTTAAATAAGATTACAATCAAAATTGGATATCCAGACAAATGGAAAGATTATTCCGCTTTAAAGATTAGCAGTTTAGAAGAAGGAGGAAGCTATTTCGAAAATGTCGAAAATCTTTCGAGATGGGCTTTCAAAGAATCTGTAGATAAATTGTATAAACCTGTAGATAAAACAGAATGGGGAATGTCTCCTCAAACCGTTAATGCCTATTACAATCCGTCTTATAACGAAATTGTTTTTCCAGCAGCCATCTTACAACCCCCTTTTTATAATTATGAAGCAGATGAAGCCGTAAATTATGGTGGAATAGGAGCGGTTATTGGACATGAAATCTCTCATGGTTTTGATGATTCTGGGGCGCGTTACAATGCCGATGGAAATTTAGTTGATTGGTGGTCTGCAGAGGATTTAAAACAATTTACTGCTTTAGGTACTAATCTTGCCAACCAATACAGTGCATTACAACCGTTGCCAGGTATTTATGTAGATGGTAAATTTACTTTAGGGGAAAACATTGGTGATTTAGGTGGAGTAAACGCTGCTTATGATGGTCTTCAAATGTATTTAAAAGCCAATGGTAACCCGGGATTAATTGATGGATATACTCCAGAGCAACGTTTCTTTATTTCTTGGGCTACAGTTTGGCGTACAAAAATGCGTGATGAAGCTATCAAAAATCAAGTTAAAACAGATCCGCATTCTCCAGGAATGTATAGAGCTTATGTCCCTGTACAAAATGTAGATGCTTTTTATGATGCATTCAACATTCAACCAGGAGAAGGAATGTATATTGAACCAGAAAAACGTGTTAAAATCTGGTAATAGTATTTAGATTAAAAAAAACAAATAAAAATCCCATTCGCTACTGAACAAGTAATGAATGGGATTTTTTTGATTTCTAACATTTAACAAATAAATTAAAGTTTTATTAATAGCTTTGTGAGATAACTGAATAACTAATAAAAATGAAAACAATGAAAAATAAGCAACTGCTTTTTGTCATTCCTGCAGTTTTAGGCTTTGCTGTAAGTCAAGCCCAAAATGCTCCCGCTTCTAAGGAGCCTGGAATTAATGTAAATTACATGGACAAGAATGTAAAACCAAGTAATGATTTTTTTCGCTATGTAAACGGAACATGGTTAGACAATACTGCTATTCCAAATGATAGAACGCGTTGGGGAAGTTTTGATGAGCTACGCCAAAGAACCGATGCAGATGCTCTAGAAATTTTGAAAGAAGCAACTACAAATCCAAGTTACAAATCAAACACTGATCAAGGTAAAGCTGTAAATTTATACAGAACTATTTTAGACACAGTAGCAAGGAACAAAGCCGGAATCGCTCCATTAAAACCTTATTTAGCAAAAATTAATGCCGTGAAAAACACTAAGGATTTAGAAGCTTTGCTTATAGAAATGGAACCTTTTGGTGGTATCGGTTTTTTTGGTGCGGGAGTAGGAACAGATGCTAAAAATAGTAATAGAAATGTTATTAATTTAGGTCCCGGCGGTGTAGGATTGCCTGATAGAGATTATTATGTTTCTGAAGATGCTGATTCTAAGGAGAAACGTGCAAAATACGTTTTACACGTTGCTAAAATGTTGCAATTTCTTGGTGATAAACCAGCTGTTGCAAAACTAAATGCAGAAAAAATACTAGCGCTTGAAACTGAAATGTCAGTGCCAAGATTAGACAGAGTAGAACGTAGAGATCGTCGTAAGTCCTATAATCCGATGACATTGGCAGAATTAAGTAAATTGACGCCATCTATCAATTGGAATACCTATTTTACTAAAATTGGATTGACAAAAGTAGATACTGTTATTGTTTCTCAGCCAAAATACATGACCGCTTTAGAAACTATTTTTAAAGAAAATAAAGTAGCAGACTGGAAAGCTTATATGCGTTGGAGTTTATTAAATAGAGCTTCAAGTCAATTGTCTACAACTATAGAAAATGCAAACTTTGATTTTTACGGGAAAACCTTAACTGGAGCTGTAAAGCAAAGACCACGTGATGAAAATGCATTGCAAACTATTAATGGAACTATGGGTGAAGCTTTAGGGAAATTATACGTGGAGAAAAAATTCCCAGCTGAAGCGAAAGCGAAAGCAGAGAAAATGATCAAAAATATATTTTTGGCTTTCGAAAACAGAATCAACAATTTGTCATGGATGTCTGCAGAAACCAAAGTTAGTGCTCTTGCAAAATTACACAAATCAAGAATCAAGATTGGTTATCCAGACAAATGGAAGGATTACTCTGCCTTGACCATAAAAAGTCCTGAAGAAGGCGGAACGTATTTTGACAATGTTAAAAATATTGCGCAATGGCGATTTAATGAAAATATTGCTGAGTTGAGCAAGCCAGTTGATAAAGACAAATGGGGAATGTCACCACAAACAGTTAATGCGTATTACAATCCTTCTAATAATGAAATTGTTTTCCCAGCGGCTATATTGCAACCTCCATTTTATAATTATCAAGCAGATGAAGCGGTTAATTATGGTGGAATTGGTGGTGTAATTGGTCATGAAATTTCACATGGTTTTGATGACTCAGGATCTCGTTACAATGCCGATGGTAATCTTGTTGACTGGTGGACTGCCGAAGATTTAAAGCAATTTTCAGCTTTAACAGGAGCTCTTGCAGCACAGTATAGCGCATTAGAGCCATTGCCAGGAACTTTTGTAGATGGTAAGTTTACACTAGGAGAAAACATTGGCGATTTAGGTGGAGTAAATGCTGCTTATGATGGTTTACAATTGTATCTGAAAGAAAATCCAAATCCAGGATTAATTGATGGGTATACTCCAGAACAACGTTTCTTTATTTCTTGGTCAACCATCTGGCGTTCAAAAATGCGTGATGAAGCACTAAAGAATCAAGTGAAAACGGATCCGCATTCACCAGGAATGTATCGCGCTTATGTTCCTTTGCAAAACATAGATACTTTCTATAAAGCTTTTGACATTAAAGCAAATGATGGAATGTACATCGCACCAGAGAAGAGAGTTAGAATCTGGTAAATACTAATTCAATAAAAAAAATCCCATTTGTGAAAACAAATGGGATTTTTTTTTAAACACTATTAATAGCCTTTTTTTCTAGATTTTCTTAAAGAATGATTCACCATATACAATCCTAGTAAGGTAACACTTCCGCCTATTGCGATCGCCGCGTTTAGCGTTTCGCCAAAGATTATAGCTCCTAAGAGCACTGCTACAATAGGATTGATATAGGAGTAAATCGTACTGATCTCTGCTGGCAGATTCTGAAGAGCATAAATAAAAGCAATAAAAGTAAGTACGGATCCAAAAACAACTAAATAGGCAATAGACCACCACGAAATAGCTGGAATTTGACTTAATGGCACTGATATTCCGGTAGCTCCCGTATAGGCAAAAATTAAAATGCTAGAAAGAAACATTTGTAATCCTAAACTAAAATAGGGATTAAAAGTGGCTGCTTTTTTCTTGGTGTATAATGTTCCAAAAGCCCAGGTTAATGTAGATGCAACAGAAACTAGTATTCCGAATCGGAAACTTGGAATTAAAAAATCGGTCAAATGGTCGTAAAAAATCACACAAATACCGCTAAAACTGATCATCATGCCAATTACAGATAAGCGAGACAAACGCTCTCCTCTAAAAAATGTGATTATAACAACCCATAATGGTACAAGCGCGCCAATTATTGCTCCTAAACCACTACTAATGTACTTGACACCCCAAGTGCTTAATCCGTTGCTTAAAACGAAATTAAGTATGCTAAGAATAATAATCGTTTTCCATTGTTTTCCTTTGGGCCAAGGTGCTTTTTTGAACAGAAAGAAGGAAATATATAAAAAACCACCTAGAAATTGTCTAATTGCTGCAAGTTGCAAAGCAGGCATATGTTTGACGCCTTCTTTTGATGCTATCCAAGTAGTTCCCCAAAAGAAACTTACAAAACACAGCGCTAATATTGGTAATCCAATTATATTGATACGAGACGAAACAGCATTCTTTATTTTAGCTTTCACATTACAAATTTGGTTTTGTAAAAGTATATTTTAAAAGGAGTTCTATTTTGTCATTTTCAATTATTTTTCCAGATGAAGGTTTAGAATGATCAAATTTTGGTAAAACTAAATTTAATTCCCTTGCTTTTTGGGTATAATACTCCTCACGAGTAGGATGAAACGGAGAAACAGCGTTGAAGGTTTCATTCCAATTGTTGGTTTCAATGATTTTTATAATGATACCAATGCAATCTTCTTGATGGATCAAATTGACTACGGCATCAGGATTTTCTAGATTTTCTCTGCCAGCTAAATATTTTCCGGGTTGTCTGTCCTCTCCAATTAAACCTCCAAAACGAAGTATAGTTGTCTTAAAATTTATGTTTTTTTGTAAAATTTGCTCGACTTCTAGTAGTTGTTTGCCACTTTCGGTGTCCGGTTTTGGTATTGTGACCTCAGTTACATTAAGCTGTTGTTCGCCATAAACCGAAGTAGAGCTCACAAATAATACGTTTTTTATTGTTGATTTTTCGATATACGGAATCAAAGAAGCTATCTTTTTCACAAATATTTTTTCGATAGTTGCTGCTTCATCGCCACGAAGTTTAGGAGGAATATCAATTATTAAAGTATCACTTTCTTGCAGAAACGCGCTCATAGAATCTGAGAAAGTATCAGAATTGTTATTTTCTAGAACTACCGGTAAAGAAATGTTTATCAAAAAAGGAGTAATGCCTTCATGTCTTAAAACAGCTAATTTTTCTATAGAAGTAGTAGATCCATTTACTAGAAATCCTTTTTTTATTAATGATTTCGCCAAAGGGAAACCCAACCATCCACAACCTAGAATACTTATTTTTTTCATTTTTATATGTCGTAATTGTTTTTTAGTTTCAAAAATCAGTTTTTATTGATTTAATTTTAAAGTGTCAATAACTATAGGCGTACTGCGTTTTGGTTTAGAATACGTCACAATTGGTGTTACCACAACTGGAGTTGGTATAACTGGAGTTGGTTTTATCTTCTGTCTAATGATAACTGCATCATTAAGTACAAAAGGAGTTGGCATCATCCAATTTTCTCTTTTTTGCATTTTAAATAGTGGATTGGTCATCAAATCAAAAGAACTTTCTAATAATTCCATGTCAAAAAGAACTTTAGAGTCAATACTAAATTGCATTTCTAATGGTGTGTTTTCTACGACATAATAACTAATTATTTTCTTGCCTTTACGTTTGTATAATGAGTTTTTCTGACTTAGTGACTTTACTCCATTTGCTTTAAAATTGTGAATATTCATATTTTCATTAGCAAAAATATCATATCGGTTCACGCTTCTATTCGGAGTGATTAAGATTTTTAAATACCTTTGAGTGCCTATAATTCTATCTTCAAGAAATTCTATCGTGGGTTTATTTAATTCTTTTTTAGGCGCAGTTGCGCTATAGGTAAATCCAGAATTGTATTTGCTAAACAGCGGAATTGCTTCTGCAGCTTGCGCTTCGTTCGGCGTACTGCCTAAATATTTTTTTGTCCAAAAATCCAAGTTAGTGTCGTATGTTAGCCAACTTGCTTTGTTTGTATCTGCATTGTAAAGATATAATAGACTGTTTGATTTGGCTTTTCCATTTTCATAACCCGACTCATAATGTGCTTTGGCAAAAAAGCCAATAGATAATATAAAGAATCCTAATGACCAGATTCCTTTTTTAGAGAAAGCTCCAAAAACAGGAAGTAATAAAACAAATGTAAGTACGGTTAGAATTGCGCTTCCAAACAAAACTTTAAGTCCTAATCCAATTGGAAACATCTGAATAAACGGTGCGATAAGTAATAAGGCAGGAATGCTTAAAATTAAATTTAAACTTCTATTGGATCTTTGAGTTATAATAAAAAATCCAAAAATGAAAAGTCCAAAATAAACAGGGATAATTAAGAATCCAGCTCCTTTTAAAGTAAAAGCGATAGCACAATTAATTAATATCCATAGTAACAATGGAGCAGCATAATAATTTAAGGTGGTTTTTTTGGCAGAAAATCTATGGTAAATTAAGAAGGTAATCGCAATTGCTAATAAAGTAAAAGCACTTATGTAAGCATGGCCATTATAGGTAAATCCGTTCAACAGATCATTATACTGTGGATAAATAACGAGCAATAATTTCCAGATTGCAAAAGAGGTTATGCCTGTTATAATAAGGGAAAGTAATAAAGGGATAAATCCTTTTGTAATTTCATCGAAATAGAGTACTCTTTTTGCGATGCCTACAAATATCAATCCTACAAAAAGGAGTAAAGCAATAATTGCCATTGGCAACACCCAGCTAAAAGGATAGTTAATGAAGGAATAAGGGACAGAAAAATAGACATAATCTTCTGTTTGTTGCGTGTTTTTTAGATCTGCATTAGAGAAATAATTTAATAATGGCATCAAATAAGAGCCTTGATGTTTTAAGCTATTCTTGTTTAAATGTTTCAAATCATCTTGTGCGGTGTGGTAATTGTAATGATCATCAATAAAGGCAAAATTGTAACCCTGAATATTCCCTTTTTCTCTAAATACAGTCAAATCTGTATCGTTGGGTAGCATTTTGTAAATGCTGTACATTAATGAATTTGATACTGGAAATTTTGTTTTTGCTGCTGCAAATTCTTTAACTAAACCAGCATTTCCTTTATTGGTTTCCATCAGCATATAGCTTGGTCCAGACGTTCCTCTAGCTTCAAAGTTTAGAACTAAACCAACCTCCTTTGCCCATTGATGTTGAGTAACAAATAAAGCAGCACCATTTAATCCTAATTCTTCTGCATCAGAAAACAAAATGATAATATCGTTTTTATGTGGGGTTTTGTTGTATAGAAACGCCCGAACACTTTCTAGAATTGTTGCCACTCCCGAACCTGCATCACTCGCTCCTAGAGAATAGGAATGTGGAGCACTATCATAATGGGTAAGTAATAATAAAGCTTTTGAGTTATTAGTTCCTTTTATTTTAGCCAGAATATTTTTAGATTTCACTAAATTTCCCCATTCCGTCAATGTGTATCCTTCTTGAATAGAAGTTTGTAATCCTAAATCATCAAGTTCTTTTACAAGATAATTTGCTACTACTTCATGATTCTGAGAACCAACATAATGCGGTTGTTTTGCAATTTCCGCCACTTTAGTTAAGGCTCTTTGTGTCGAAAATTCCGTAAGCATTCCTTCGTCATCATGAGTTCCTTGTGGCATCATTGTGAAGAAAACAAAAGCTAAAGTGAAACAGAGGAATAGAATGGCAATAATAGAGAAATATCTTTTTTTCATTTTTGGTAGAATTGGGGTTCTAAATATCTTTTTTGACTAACATATAAAAATCATTCTCTAATATCATATAGCCTTGATCGTAAAGGAAATAGTAGGTATTGCCTGTTTTTGTCTGTAGAATATTAGTAAAAAAATCAAAGTCAAATCCTTTACTGATCAGCTTTGCTCGGGTTGCTTTAGATTTTCCATCGGGATTAAGTTCGGTTAAAATGCGGTAATTCTTGCGCAACTTGTTATTAATGTTGCGCATGAAATTAGTACTGTCTTTGTTTATTTTGTTGTTGTAGGCGTTGCGACAGCCATCACTGCAAAACTTTTTATCTTCTCGACCTACAATTTTTTCTCCACATTCTAAACAGGCTTTGCTCATTACTTGATTTTTTTAATGTCGTATAAGTCAGTTCTTCTATCTTTAAGAATTCGGACACTTCCATGTTCGTGAAGTTCTTTTAATAAATTTAAATCTACATCTACAATAAGTGTCATCTCTGTATTTGTTGTAGCTTCTGCTTTGATCCCGTTGCTTGGAAAAGCAAAATCAGAAGGAGTGAATACGGCTGATTGTGCGTACTGAATATCCATGTTATTTACTTTAGGTAAATTTCCTACGCAACCGGCTATAGCAACATAGCATTCATTTTCGATAGCTCTTGCTTGCGCACAATGCTTTACTCTAGTGTAGGCATTTTGAGTGTCGGTTAAGAAAGGAACAAATAGAATATTCATGCCTTCATCTGCCATTAATCTAGAGAGTTCTGGAAATTCGACATCATAACAAATCATAATTCCTATTTTACCACAATCGGTATCAAAGGTTTTTATTGTAGATCCGCCAGTCATTCCCCAATGTTGAACTTCATTTGGCGTTACGTGAATTTTAGAATACATCTCAGAAGTTCCATCCCTTTTGCATAAAAACCCAACATTGTATAAGGTGCCATTTTCTAAGTATGGCATACTTCCCGTTATGATATTGATGTTATAAGATATTGCTAATTCTTGAAAACGTTTGCGTATAGGATCAGAATGCTTGGCCAATTCGCGTATTGCTTCTGCTTCTGATAAATGATTGTAATCTGCCATCAAAGGAGCTATAAACAGTTCTGGAAATAATGCAAAATCACTTCCGTAACCAGAAACTACGTCTACAAAAAATTCACATTGTTCAAAAAGAGCTTCTAAATTGTTTAATTGGCGCATTTGCCATTGTACTAATCCTAATCGAATAACACTTTTCTCTAAGTTAATGAGTCTTGGACTTTCGTCAAAATAAATATTATTCCATTCTAATAGAACAGCAAATTCTTTTGAATCTGAATCGCCTTCCAAGTAATTTTTCATTACTCGAATTACGTGAAAATCATTACTCAATTGAAACGAAAGTACCGGATCGTGTAACTCTTTCTTTTTTACTTTCTCTATGTAATTCTTTGGAGTCATTTCCTTGGAATGTTGCCCATAATTAGGAATTCTTCCGGCAAAAACTATCGCTTTTAGATTTAATTGTTCGCACAATTCCTTCCTTGCATCATATAAACGTCTGCCCAAACGCAGTCCTCTATAGTTAGGGTGAATGAAAACGTCAATTCCGTAAAGAACATCTCCGTTTGAGTTATGTGTCGAAAACGAGTAGTTTCCTGTGATATCTGAGTAATTGTGATTTTTATCAACTACACTTTCATCAACAATTAATGATAAAGCAGATCCAACTACTTTTCCGTCTACTAAAATTACCAATTGCCCTTCTGGAAAAATGCTTAATAATTTTTCTATTTGGTGTTCTCTCCAATACGATCCTTCCATTTCAGGATAGGACTCGACCATCGATTTTTTTAGCTCTTTATAGTCATCGTATTTTAAATTTCTTAATTCTACTTTATTTATATGGGTTTGCATACTGAATTGTTTTTACCAAATATAACAATTTATTTCCATTTACAAACGGTTACAATTAATTACAACCGAAAGTAAGTAGTTAGTAACCGAATAATTTTTGAAACGCATCGCATCTTTGCCTTGTTGAAATCGAATAAACGTTTTAACAAATAAACTATATACACTAATATTTAAATTTACACGCCATGAAAAACAAAGTACAATTAATCGGAAGAGTAGGTCAAGATCCTGAAGTAAAAACATTAGAGGGAGGGAAAAAAATTGCAACAATAACTATTGCAACAAATGATGCTTATTACAAAGAAAATGGTGATAAAGTAGAGCAGACAGAATGGCATCGTGTGACCGCTTGGGGAAAAGTAGCTGAAATTATAGAAAAGTTTGTTACTAAGGGAAGGGAAATAGGTATTGAAGGGAAGTTAACTCATAGAAGCTATGATGACAAAAATGGAGAAAAGCGCTATATAACAGAAATTATAGCTAATGAAGTATTGCTTTTAGGAAAGTAATGGAATTTTATTTGCTGTTGATAATAATTATCTAGAGTTATAAATAATAATTATTCAAATAAAAAAAGCCCTAAAGAAATTTCCTTTAGGGCTTTTAAATAATATAGTAATTAGATTATTTTACTCTGAAAGTAACTCTTCTAACTAATTTTCTTGCAGCATCTGAATCTTTTTGAACTGATTTATCTTCACCAGCAGCAACAATGATCAATCTTGAAGAATCGATGTTAGCTTTTAATAAAGTGTTCTTAACATTAGTAGCTCTTGCATTAGATAATTTATCGTTGTATGCAGATCTTCCTAATTCGTCAGCATGACCAATAATTTCAACTGAAGCTGAAGGATTGTTTCTTAAGTAAGTTAAGATAAAATCGATTCCTTCTACAGAAACGTTTGTAGGTTTAGCTTGATTGAAATCAAAGTAAGTACAAACATAACCATCATTGATTAAGTTTTTGATCAATTCGCTATCAGCAATTTTAGTTACATCTGAAGTTTTGCTAGCGTAGTTTTTCAATATATAAGCTTCTGTTTCATCAGGAACATTATTATTGTTCTTGTCAATAGCTCTACCTTTAGTGTCAACCATTGCTCCAGCTGGAGTATTTTTTTCTAAGTCTAAATAATCAGCAACACCATCTTGATCAGCATCAACTAACATGTTTTCTAAACTATCAACTCTGCTTCTTAATGCTAACATATCTTTGTCAACAACAGTAGCCCAGTCAGCATGTTTTTCACTTTTACCTAAGTAAACTGTCAAACCAACAGTACCATTAAAAAGGATTCCACCAAAACCTCTAGAAGAAGCAGCGCTTGCACCATCGAAAGCAGCATCTTGACTAGCGTTAAGAATAGTAGTAAAATCACCTGTTAAAGCAATTCTGTTAGATAATTTAATTTGACCAGTTACACCAGCCATAAAGTTACCCATTCTGTCTTTCAAAGAAGAATTTTGATCTTCTAATTGAGCTAAACCAAAACCAGCATGACCTAATAAACCAATAGTATTAGTCCAAGATTCGAAGTTCATGATTCTACCTAAGTTAGCTACTGCTTGTAAATCTGCTCTGTAGTACTTAGTGTCAAAATCTTTAGATTCACTTTTACCTTGAAAACTGTTGTAACCAAAGTCTGCTTTTAAACCAAATTTGTTGTTGAACATGTATCTAACTCCAAGATCAACTACATAAGGACTTGGTGTAGATGTGAAATAACCAGCAGTCATTGGTCTTTGTGTTTTGTTAACACCACCAGCTAATTCAACAGACCATTTATTATAATCTGTCCCTGCGCTTTTTCCCATATCAGTTTGAGCATTTGCAGTCGAGGCTGCAGCAGCAAAAACTAATGCAAACATTAATTTTTTCATTATTGTAATTTTTATAAGTTTTATGCAAAATTACAACTTATAGTTAGATAAGAAATTTCAATCAGTTAATTATATAAAAAAAAACTAATATTATACAAATAATGGACTGTTTTGATTAGAATGTTGCGTTATAAATTATTTTTTAAACAAATAATTTCGTTTATATAAATAATTTATGAATATTTTTTAAGAAAAAAGCTCCCAAAAACAGTTTATTAAGCTTAAATTATGGTAAATTAAGTTTAATTTAACTTTATTCCTTTTAAAAAACACCCAGTAACTATTGATTTAGTACTGTTAAAACTTGAGTTATTTTATCGAATGTATTAAAATTTTCGTGCTTTATTTCATGATCAATTCTTTCATGTTCCCAAGTAGTATGAAAAGGAATATGAACCGCATGTGCACCAATAGCTAAAACGGGTAAAACATCCGATTTTAAAGAATTTCCAATCATAAAGAATTCTGAAGGTTCGATTTCTAATCTTTTTATCAAATCTTTATAGTCAATTTCTTGTTTATCAGACATCACTTCAATATGATGAAAATACTTTCCTAATCCCGAATTGTGTAATTTTCTGCGTTGGTCTAATAAGTCACCTTTTGTGGCAACAACCAATTTGTATTTGCCATGCAAAGCTTGTAAAGTTTCTTCTACACCTTCTAATAGTACAATAGGCTTTTCAGTCAATTCTTTTCCGTATTGAATAATGCGCTCTATAGCTTGTACCGAAATAGTATTGTTCGAAATTTTCATAGCTGCTTCGATCATAGAAAGAATATATCCTTTTATTCCATAACCGTATATTTTTAAATTGTCAATTTGAATCTTGAAAAGTTCTTTTGCAATTCCTTGATTGGATAAGTAATCACTCATTAAATTACAGAATTTCTCTTCCGTTTCGGCAAAGTAAGTTTCGTTTACGAATAAAGTATCGTCAGCATCAAATGCAATTACTTTTATATTTTTCATACTTGTATATGTTTCTAATGAAGTGTTTTATTAAATAGCTTTTTTAGTGAAAGTGTTTTGCTGTAAAAGGTGATTCGGATACCAAACAGTAAAATCAAACCGCCAATAATCATCTGAAATGTAATTTTTTCGTCTAAAAATAACCAAGCTAAAAGAGTTGCCAAAACTGCTTGTCCCAACAAAGATAAGGACACTCGCGTGGCTCGCATATTTTGAGTCGCATAACTAATTAATAACCATGCAATCAGTTGACAAACTATTCCTTGAATAAATAAAACTACCCAGCCTAAATTAGAAAACCCACTAAAAGGCTCTTTTAAAATTAAGCAAACAATTCCTAAAAATAAAGTAGAAGTTAGTAGCGTAACCATCATAAAAGAAACAACGTCCATCTCAGAAAGAATGTTTTTACTGACCAGCATGTAAACAGCGTATAAAACTCCTGATAATATGGCTAGCAAAAAAGCAGAATTAAAATTTAAGTTCAAGAAAAATTCGAAACCAACCAGAGTAATCATACCAAAAATTGCTATCAATGTGCCAATCCAAAAATTAGTTGCTGGTTTATTCTTTAAGAATAAAAAAGAAAACACTCCAACCCAAACCGGTGAAAGATTGGTTAGTAAAGTAGCTTGAGTAGCACTTGATTGTTGAATAGAAATATTCCAAACCGCAACGTCAGAGGCGAATAAAAGACCACAAACAATGGCTAATAGTAAAATCCTAGTTCTTGGTAATTTGAATTTTTGGGTAATGACAACATAAGGCAGTAATAGCATTGCAGCAATTGCCATTCGATAAAAAGCCGAAATTAATCCTCCGGTAAGATTGAGCTTGACCAGTATTGGAAAAACCGAAATGCATAAAATTCCAATCGCTAGAGCTAATCTCGGTTTTGCATTTGTCATTGTTTTTTATTTAAAAATACAAACTTCACTAATTATCGAAAACATAATTTCTGATAAATAGTGAAGATTATATTTAGTTGTATTGTTAATTTATAGTTTCTCCATTGGCAGCATCTGCATCTGGATTTACAAAAACTAATTTTTCCTCTGCATTAGTAGTCATCAGGATCATTCCTTGACTTTCTACGCCGCGAAGATTTCTTGGAGCCAAGTTTACTAAAACAGTCACTTTCTTACCAATAATATCCTCGGGTTTAAAACTTTCGGCAATTCCAGAAACAATGGTACGAACATCAATTCCAGTATCTACTTTCAAAATCAAAAGCTTATTTGCTTTTGGCATTTTTGTAGCTTCTAAAATGGTTCCTACACGTAAATCCATTTTGGCAAAATCATCAAATTGAATCAATTCTTTTTGAGATTCTACAACTTTATTTTCAGCTTTGTTAGCTGTTTTAGTCGCTTCTAGTTTATCTATTTGTTTCTGAATTTCTTCATCTTCAATTTTTGCAAAAAGCAATTCGGCTTCGCCAATTTGGTGTCCTGCAGCAATCAAATCTGAATTTTCTGAAATCGTATTCCAAGACAATGGAGATTCTATTTTTAAAATTCTTGATAATTTTGTTGCTGTAAAAGGTAAAAATGGTTCGCAAAGTGAACTTAATGCGGCAGCGATTTGCAAGGCTACATACATTTGTGTTTGTACGCGCTCTGGATTGTCTTTAATGACTTTCCAAGGTTCTTCATCCGCCAAGTATTTATTTCCCAGACGGGCAACATTCATTAATTCACCTAGTGCTTCTCTAAATCTATATCTTTCTAATGAACTCGAAATGACTGCCGGATAGGCTTTCAGTTCCGTTAAAGTTGCTTCGTCAACTTCTGATAATTCATTTGGTTGAGGTACAATTCCATTATAGTATTTGTTAGTTAAAACTACCACACGATTGATGAAATTTCCGTAAATCGCCACTAACTCATTGTTGTTTCTAGCTTGAAAATCTTTCCAAGTAAAATCATTGTCTTTGGTTTCCGGCGCATTAGATGTCAAAGCGTAACGCAAAACATCTTGCTGATTCGGGAATTCTTCTAAATATTCGTGCAACCAAACGGCCCAGTTTTTAGAAGTAGACAATTTATTTCCTTCTAAGTTCAGGAACTCATTTGCAGGAACATTGTCTGGCAAAATGTAGCTTCCTTCGGCTTTAAGCATCGCTGGAAAAATGATACAGTGAAAAACAATATTGTCTTTACCAATAAAATGAACCAGTTTGGTGTCTTGATCTTTCCAATACGGTTCCCATTCTTTTCCTTCGCGCAAAGCCCATTCTTTAGTAGAAGAAATATAGCCAATAGGTGCATCAAACCAAACATATAGCTTTTTCCCTTCAGCACCTTCCACCGGAACATCAATTCCCCAATCCAAATCACGAGTTACTGCGCGAGGTTCTAATCCGCCATCAATCCATGATTTTACTTGACCGTAAACATTGGGTTTCCAGTCATTTTTATGGCCAACAAGAATCCATTCTTTCAAGAAATCTTCATAACGATCCAAAGGCAAAAACCAGTGTTTCGTCGATTTCATAATAGGTGTTTCTCCTGTAATTGTAGATTTTGGGTTTATTAAATCAGTTGCGTTCAAAGTCGAACCACATTTTTCGCATTGATCACCGTAGGCTTCTTCGTTACCACACTTTGGGCAAGTTCCTACTACAAAACGATCTGCCAAAAACTGATCTGCTTTGGCGTCATACAATTGCTCGGTTACTTGCTCTATAAAATCACCTTTTTTATATAAGGTTGTAAAAAAATCTGAAGCCGTATCGTGATGAATCTTCGCCGAAGTCCTTGAATAATTGTCAAAAGAAATTCCAAAATCAGAAAACGATTTACGGATAATTCCATCGTATTTGTCAATTACTTCTTGAGGGGTAATTCCTTCTTTCTTGGCTTTCATCGAAATAGCCACTCCGTGTTCATCGCTTCCACAAACAAACAAAACGTCTCTTCCTTGCAAACGTAAATAACGAGAATAAATATCTGAAGGCACATAAACACCCGCCAAATGACCAATGTGAATTGGTCCGTTCGTATAAGGCAATGCCGCTGTAATCGTATATCTTTTTGGATTTTGTAACATAACTCAGTTTAATTTGATGCAAAAATAAGCAATAGAATTTTTATTTGGAGCTATTTCCCGCTATACGTTACAATCTTTTGTTTCTCTCGATAATTATCGAGAGAAACAAAAGGATTTTCACTGCTATCGGGGCTAGGATTTAAGGGTTTCATGGTTGTTTTATTATTCTTTAGTAATCTTAGTTTCAAACATTAGCTATTTCTTATTTGATACAATTCTAACTATAGACACTTTCTAAAACTTTTCTTTCAGTCCAATTTTCATAGCTTTGTATAAATTAATCCAGAGCTAATAATAGTATAATGACCAAATCCTACATCAAGTGTTCAGATTGCAATACAGTCAATATAAATAAGGAGTATTGCGAGAATTGTGGTGCTATATTAGATTTGGTTCTTAAGCGCCGACTTGAAACCCAGAAAAAACTTCAAGAAAAATTAGACGAAAAAGAAAAAACAAAAAAGCCACCAAGCAAAATAGAAGTCTATTTTAATAATGGTTTAGAGCATTCTAATGTTTTGATACGATATCTTTTTCAAGCTATTTACTCGATTTGGCTTTTCTTTGCTGTAATTATAGGAGGTATTATCGCTGCGGTTACCGCCGCTGCAGCGGGTTAAAACAAAAAGTAAGATTTTTAAATGGAGTAATAAAATAGATAATGTTTAGAAAAATACTTTATGGCTTTGTATTTCTTACTGCTCTGACTATTTATGCTTTGCAGCGCTTGCATTTTTCATTACCTACTCTTATTAATAATTATCTAAATGATTTGCTTTATGTTCCCATAGCGCTGGGTGCAATCCAATTTATAATCCGAAGATTAAAAAAAGATCCTTTGTTTCAATTGCCACTGGGCTTTATTCTCTTTTTGTCCTCTTTCTACTCTTTTTATTTCGAGTATTATCTTCCTAAAGTAAATGTAAGATACACAGCAGACTGGATTGATGTATTGCTTTACTTTATAGGAGGTGTAATTTTCTTTTTATTGCAAAGAAGGAACAAGTTTTAGAAGAGAATTTTTTAAATTTAGGTTTTCTTTAATTCATTTATCTTTGTAAAAGTAATTCATCTAGATTTTTAAAATGGGAAAAGGACCTGAAAAAAACACTAAAAACAAAGCGTTGCATACTAAATTGCTCAATCGTAAAAAAGCTAAACTTCAAGAAGAAAAGAAAGAAAAAGCCATGCGATTGAAAGCTTTAGTTGCCAAAATTAATTTACAAAAAAATAGCGAACAGGAGTAAGTTTTATTCGTTCAAAATCGCTGTATTTGTTGGTGTGCTTTTTTTATACTTCTCAATAATCATTTTAATGACATTTGGGGTTAGTTCAAATCCATTTTGTATAGGATTGCCTTCCCAACGCACAATTCCAGTGGGATCTATTAAAATGCAATGCGGAAGAGCTCTTATTTTCAAGGCTTTATATGATTTTCTTCGAGTATAAATTGCGCTGTAGTACTCGATTTTAGGAGTTATTACTTTCTTTACTTTACGTTCTCTTTCATCACTTATACCAATTACAATTAAATCCTCCTTAAACTCTTTGCTTATACTATTTAATTTAGGAGTCAAAGTTTGGTATGATTCGCACCAAGTTCCCCAAAAGTCGATTATCACAAATTTACCTTTTAATTCCGGTGGATCAGAAAGCCATTTTTCGACTACCAGGTTAGGTGCTTTTTGATCTATTATTGATTTTACCCATATTTCTTTTTCTTGTGAAAAAATAGGCAGAGCAAAAGTAAAAATCAAAAGTAAAAGTAGTTTTTTCATACATTGAAATTATATGGTTTTTCAAATATATTGTTTTTTTTTCCTACAAAAATATATTTTATTAACGGTAATTGTATGGATGAAAGCGCTTTGTAAAATTAAATAAACAATCTTTGATAAATAAATGCTTTTGAACTAAATAATAAAATGAAGTAATTATGTAAATATGACCAAATACTATGTAACAATTTTTAAACGCTATCAAGTTAATTTAGCCATTATTAATTATAAACAAACAAACATGAAAATTAGAAGCATATTATTAGCATTAACATTGAGTATCGGATTATTTGCAACTTCTTGTAGCAGTAATGATGAAAATGAAGGAGCGACAATTATTCCTATTACAGGAAAATGGGGTGTAGTAAAAGTGGGTACAAATATTGGTGGTGTAGAGACATTGGTAGATCCGCCACAAAATGTAACAGGATGTGATCATGATTATCTTAGTTTTAAAATTGATAACACATTAGTTTCAGGAGATTATGATTCTACTTTAAGTCCATGTGCTTTAACAACAGTTTCAGGAACTTATAGCAGACCAGATAATAAATTAACAACTGTTATAAATGGTGTAACTACTACTTATGATATTGTTAATCTTACTCTTACTGAATTAAAGTTAAAAAATGGTACAGCAATATCAGTTTACACCAGATAATTTAGTTATTTTTACATCGTAAGTTTTTGAGATGTATTAAAACGGAAACGACTTTTAAAGTTGTTTCCGTTTTTTTTTATTCCATATAAAGGCAAACAAGCATGATTTTTTGTGTTTGTATTATTCTTTTATCCGAAATTTGCGTGCAAACTCTTTAAAAACATAAGCAATGGAATTCGGTAGAATCATAATTTCAGAAACAGCAGCAAGTAGCGAAAACCCACAAGATGTTATCAATTCGAATATTTCGGTGATTAATTTAATGCGCGAGGAAAAAATCGATGACGATTTAATTCATGAAGATGCCTTGATGAGTTATTATCTAGATTATTATACATCTCAATATACAGAAGGTAATTTTGCACAATTTGTCTATAATTCTCAATGGAACACAGAATTGAATGAATTGATAGAAGAAGGATTGCAATTGCTTGGCGCCGAAAAACATCTAGAATTATTTCAGCAACAATGCAAGAAAGTCAAGTTGATGAGCAGCGTAAAAAGAGATAAATTTTTTAAAGGAAAGCTAGAAGGTGTAAATCCAGTTCGTGATTTGATGAATAATGATACTTTTTTTGAAATTGAAGAAAATTTGGTACAACGCAATGCAGAATTCTTAAAATCACATCCCGATCTTGAAGTACTTTCTGTAGACGATATGTTTGCGGCGCTTGAAGAGTTTGTAGGTCATGAAATAAAGAGAGAATAGGATTTAAGAATAGTGGTGGTAGAATAGTTTAAATTTAATTCATGAAATAGCTAGACTGTTGTATTTGTAATCATTCTTGAAATTCTTCCTAGAAATTACAAAACACAAATCACTGATTTTTCAGTCGTTTCTAGCAAACATTTCCTTAAATTTGCTTTCATTAATAGAAATATAATAGTTATAAAAACCCAATTATGTTACAAATTGCATTTATTAGAGAGAATCAAGAGAAAGTAATCAATGCTTTGGCAAAAAAAAATATGGATGCCAAAAGTATTGTTGAAGAAGTGGTACAACTAGATGAAAAACGTCGTGCTACGCAAGTAGAGTTAGACGGAATTTTATCAGAATCTAATAAATTATCCAAAGATATTGGGGAATTGATGAAAAGTGGCGAGAAATCAAAAGCCGCAATTCTAAAAGAAAAAACAATTTTATTAAAAGAAAAAAGTAAGAAGTTGGCAGAATCTGCTGATGTTCTAGCTGCAGAACTTTTAGAAAAATTATATACGTTGCCAAATCTTCCGGCTGATATTGTTCCAGTAGGAAAAACTCCAGAGGAAAATTTAAACGTTTTTCAAGAAGGTGCTATTCCCGTTTTACATGAAGGCGCTCAGCCACATTGGGAATTAGTAAAAAAATATGACATCATCGATTTTGAATTGGGTGTAAAAATTACTGGAGCAGGATTTCCAGTTTATAAAGGAAAAGGAGCAAAATTGCAACGCGCACTAATCAATTATTTCCTAGACAAAAATACGGATGCAGGTTACAGTGAAGTTCAAGTTCCTCACATGGTAAATGAAGCTTCTGCTTACGGAACAGGACAATTACCAGACAAAGAAGGACAAATGTATCATGATAAAACAGATGATTTGTACTTGATTCCTACTGCTGAGGTTCCAGTTACTAACTTGTTTCGTGATGTGATTTTGAATGAAAATGAATTACCTGTTTTAACCACCGCTTATACACCTTGTTTCCGTAGAGAAGCGGGTTCTTATGGAGCGCATGTGCGTGGATTAAACCGTTTGCACCAATTTGATAAAGTAGAGATTGTACGAGTGGAGCATCCTGATAAATCGTATGAAGCTTTAGACGGAATGGTAGAACATGTAAAATCGATACTTCAAGAATTAAAATTACCTTACCGAATTTTACGTCTTTGTGGTGGAGACATGAGTTTTACCGCTTCTTTGACCTATGATTTTGAAGTTTTTTCAACCGCGCAAGATCGTTGGTTAGAAATTTCTTCTGTTTCTAACTTCGAAACTTTTCAAGCCAATCGTTTGAAATTGCGTTTCAAAGACAAAGACGGAAAAAACCAATTGGCACATACTTTAAACGGAAGTTCATTAGCCTTGCCAAGAGTTTTAGCTGGGATTTTAGAAAATTATCAAACGCCAGAAGGAATTGTAATTCCAGAAGTATTGCGTCCGTACTGCGGATTTGATATTATAGATTAAATTACAGCTTTTTTGAAATAAACGTAAATTCGCAAATTTTTTCTTTTTTAAATAATGAAAATTTGCGAATTCGCGTTTAAAATAATTTCGACTTAACACTCGATTTAGAAACAATAACAATAAATATGAGATTTTTTTTCCTCTTTATTACTTTATTAGTGTCGCTATTTGGATTCGCTCAAAACGAACAATTAGCGCAGTATTACTATGAAAAAGGAGATTTTGAAAAAGCTAAAATTGGTTTCGAAGAATTACTACAGAATACGCCACAAAACACACAATATTTTTTAAGAACTATTGATTGTTATCAGCAATTACAGCAATTTGATGTTGCTGAGAAAGCCATTCAACAACGTTTGGATAAATACAAGCAAGGTACGCTTCTTGTAGAATTGGGTTATAATTTTCAGTTGCAAAAAAAAGAAGCTAAAGCCACTTCTTATTATGATCAAGCTTTAGAGCGCATCAAGAAAAACCCAATGGAAGTATATGGCATTTCTACCTCTTTTGAGCGAAAAGTGCTCTTAGAATATGCTTTAAAAGCATATCAAACCGCCATAGCAATTGAACCTAATGATAATTTTAATTTCCAAATAGGTTTGCTTTACGGTCAGTTGGGTAATACAGAAATGATGATTGCAACTTTTTTAGATGATGCTTACAAGAATCCTCAAAATGCAATTAGAATTCAAAATCAGTTTGTACGTTATCTGGCAGATGATGGAGATGCCAATTTTAATGAAATGCTCAGAAAAGCACTGATTTTGAGAACACAAAAAAATCAAGACATTTTTTGGAATCGCTATTTAAGTTGGTTTTACGTTCAACAAAAAGAGTTTGAAAAAGCATTTGTACAGGAAAAAGCGATTTATAAACGCAATCCAGAATCGCTTAACAGTATTGTAAACCTAGCGCAATTGGCAATAGAGGAAGACAATCAGGAAGCAGCGCAGGAAATTTTAGTATTTGTGTTGCAAAATACTAAAGATTTAGAATTGTTAATTCAGGCGAATTCCTATTTGATGGAGATGAGAATCGAAAAAGCCACTGAAAAAGATTTGCCCATTATAAATACCGATCTGTCTAATTTATTGCGAGAATATGAGATAAGTCCATTTACCTTATCTTTGCAATTGATTCAGGCACATTTTGTAGCGTTTAATTTAAAAAAACCAGAAGAAGCTAAGGCAATTGTAAAGAAAGCTTTAGAATTGCGATTGAATGAATATGATGCGGCCAAAGCTAAAATGGAGTTGGCAGATATTTTTCTCTATGAAGAAAAATTTAATCAAGCATTATTGTATTATTCGCAGATTGAATTGGACTTAAAAAATGATGTTCTAGCACATGAAGCTACTTTAAAAGCGGCTAAAACTAGTTATTTTAAAACAGATTTTGATTGGGCGTTAAAGCAATTTAAAGAATTAAAAGCAGCCAACACACAGTTGATTGCTAACGATGCTTTAGAATATTTTTTATTAATAAATGATAATACCGCTGCAGATTCTACTCAAACGGCATTAAAACAATTTGCAAAAGGAGATTGTCTTTTATATCAAAATAGAAACCAAGAAGCAATTGCACAATTTCAATCGATTTTAAAAAGTTTTAAAGGCCAAGAAATTGAAGCAGTTACGTTATTGCGATTGGGACAAGTTTACGAAAAACTAGGTGATTTTACTTTGGCTTTAAGCCAGTATCAAAGCATAATTGATCATCACGCTGAAGGGATTTATAGTGATGAAGCTTTGTTTTTTTCGGCCGAAATTTATAATAAAGAACTAAAAGAACCTGAAAAAGCGAAATCTTTGTACGAGAAGATAATTTTTAATCATCAAGACAGTATTTATTTTGTTGAAGCTAGAAAAAAATTCAGACAATTACGAGGCGATACGAATTTATAAAATGATTTAACATTGAAGATTAACCATTTTGAGAGTAGATTTTACATAAGTCTTGATTCAAAATTAAAACACTAAATAAAAATAATGATCATATACAACGTTACCACAAACATACACGAAAGTGTGCACGACCAATGGATGGTTTGGATGCGTCACAAGCATATTCCAGAAGTTCTAGCGACAGGAAAATTTTCTTCAGCCAGAATGGTTCGTGTTTTAATTGAAGAAGAAATGGGCGGAACAACATATTCTGTTCAATATACCACCGATAGCAAAGAAACGCTCGAAAAATATTATCAAGAAGATGCAGCAGGTTTTCGGGAAGAAGGACAGAAATTGTTTGGTGATAAAATGCTAGCATTTAGAACTGAATTAGAATTGATTTCTGATCATTAAATATAGATTAAATTTCTTGTGTTTCAAATCTAGAATCACTTTCTAATTGTGTTCTTAGCTAAAAAATAAATACAGGTAGCACTTATCTGCTAAATCATTCTCAAGGCTATTTTTAAAGTCTTGTGAGAGAATATAACACTAAAATTAAGCGAGAATGCCTTGTGCCTCGCAATGAAAATATGGAAAAAGTAAAAGCCAAAAAACATCTGGGACAGCATTTCTTAAAAGATGAAAGTATTGCAAAAGATATTGCAGATACGCTGAACTTAGTTGGTTATGATGATGTATTAGAAATTGGACCTGGAATGGGTGTTTTGACTAAATATTTATTGGATAAACCTATCAATACTTATGTAATTGAAATCGATACAGAATCAGTTACTTATTTGGATGAAAATTATCCTAAATTAAAAGATAAAATCATCTCTAAGGATTTCTTGAAATACAATATCAACGAGATTTTTGATGGCAAACAGTTTGCAATTATTGGCAATTTCCCTTATAATATTTCAACTCAAATTGTTTTTAGAGCATTAGAATATCGCAGTCAAATTCCTGAGTTTGCTGGAATGTTCCAAAAAGAAGTGGCACAACGCATTTGTGAAAAAAAAGGAACCAAAGCTTACGGAATTCTATCAGTTTTAGTACAAGCTTTTTATGATGCTGAATATTTATTTACTGTAGACGAAAATGTATTTATACCACCACCAAAAGTAAAATCGGGTGTTTTACGCTTGCGCAGAAAAGAAGATTATAGTTTGCCTTGTGGAGAAAAATTATTTTTTACGGTAGTCAAAACGGCTTTTCAACAACGCAGAAAAACACTTCGTAATAGTTTAAAAACTATGAACTTATCTGATAAATTACGTGAAGATATCGTTTTTGATCTTAGACCAGAACAACTTAATGTAGAACAATTTATAGAATTGACTCAAAAAATAGAAGCCGATGGAGTTTAAAATCAGTAAAGAATTAATTCAGGAATTAGAGCTACTTATTCAAAATAAGAACGACAAGCAATTGGAAGTTTTATTGAATGATATGCACCATGCTGATATTGCAGAAATTCTTGATGAGCTGGATTTTAATGAAGCTACCTATATTTTTAAAGTTCTAGATAGTGATAAAACAGCCGAAATTCTTCTAGAGTTAGAGGATGATCTTCGTGAAAATATATTAAGTAGGCTTTCAGCAAAAGAGATTGCAGAAGAATTAGATGAGTTAGAAACTAATGATGCGGCTGATATTATTGGGGAGCTTTCACAAGATTTGAAAGCGGAGGTAATATCAGAACTTCAGGATGTTGAGCACGCCAAGGATATTGTGGACTTGCTTCGTTATGATGAGGAAACCGCTGGTGGAATTATGCATAAAGAGTTGGTGAAAGTCAATGAGAATTGGAATGTGCTTACTTGCGTAAAAGAAATGCGCATGCAGGCCGAAAACATTTCTAGAGTGCATTCTATTTATGTGGTAGATGATGAGGATAGATTAAAAGGGCGTTTGTCACTTAAAGACTTGCTTACAACTTCGTCAAGAACAGCTATTAGTGATGTTTATATTAGAAAATTAAACTCTGTAAAAGTTGATACTGAAGATGTTGAGGTCGCTCGTATCATGCAAAAATACGATTTAGAAGCTATTCCAGTAGTAGATGAATTGGGTCGTTTGGTTGGTAGGATTACAATTGATGATATTTTAGACGTAATCAAGGAAGAAGCCGATCAGGATTACCAATTAGCTGCGGGTATTTCTCAAGATGTAGAAGCCGATGATAGTATTCTTGAGCATACAAAGGCGCGTTTGCCTTGGCTTGTATTAGCACTTTTAGGAGGTTTTGTTTCTGTTAGAGTGCTAGGTTTATTTGAAGGCGCAATGGAAGAGCATGGAAAATTGTTCTTTTTTACCCCTTTAATAGCTGCAATGGCAGGAAATGTTGGCGTACAATCTTCGGCAATCATTGTGCAAGGTTTGGCTAATAATACCCTTAGCGGATCGTTATTTAATAGATTGGTAAAAGAAGTTTCTTTAAGCTTACTAAATGGAGTTATTCTAGCAATTATCTTGTTTTTAGGAAGTCATTTTTTATTGAACGTCGAATTTATTATAGGTATAATTGTCACTATTGCCTTAATTTCTGTAATTATTATTGCATCATTAATTGGAACTTTTATCCCACTATTATTAGATAAATTTGGAATAGATCCCGCGCTGGCAACAGGGCCTTTTATAACCACAAGTAATGATATATGCGGAATTTTGATTTATTTCTCTATTGCAAAACTGATATTAGGTTTTTAAATAGAGTTTCAAAGAAATACAACTAACCAATTCATTCTTTCTTTTAAATACAATTTCTTCAAGGGATTTGTGCTAAATGATAGACAAAGCAAAACCAGCATGAAAGTACATATTATTGGCGGTGGCAACCTAGGTGTTTCTATCGCCTTAGGATTGTCTAAATTCTCATCGGATAACCAAGTAACCATAACCAGGAGAAATACGTCAAGTATTTTGTATCTGGAGAAGTTAGGCGCAACTGTTTCTAGTAATAACATGCATCAAATTCAAGAAGCTGATATTATTATTTTGACTATAAAACCCTATCAGGTTGATGTTGTTTTGAATGAAATTCTACCTGTAATTTCAAATAAAATTATTACTTCTGCTGTCAGTGGTCTTTCTATTGAAAACTTGCAAAGTAAAATAGGAGATTCTAATACTGCCATCAGAATTATGCCAAACATTGCAGCGCAGTTTGGTGCATCGGCTACGTGTATTGCTTTTCAAGAAAAAAACTCAGTCAAAGCACAGAGTGTGATTTCACTTTTTCAAAGTTTAGGAACTGCTCCTATTATTGACGAAAAATTGATGGATGCTGCTACTGTTCTTGCTGCTAGTGGAACTGCTTTTGCTTTGCGCTACATAAGAGCTTCTATGCAAGCAGGAATAGAGATTGGTTTTGATTGGCAAACTGCATTAGCTATTTCTGCCCAAACAGTCAAAGGAGCTGCAGAAATGCTCTTAGAGGAAAAAGTACATCCAGAACAATTAATAGACCGTGTAACTACACCTCAAGGTTGTACTATTGCAGGATTAAATGAAATGGAGATGCATGGTTTTAGTTCGTCATTGATTAGAGGTATTAAAACTTCTTTAAAACAAATTAAAGGATAACTATTGTACTAAAAGTAAATTGTTCTTTCAGCAATTTTTATTGTATTGAATACAAAAAAGCCCTAGTTTAATATTAAACTAGGGCTTTTTTTATGTATTTTATAAAGTAATTTACTTTCTTCTTCTGTCTGGTTTCAAGTTGTATTTCAACCATAAAAAACCAATTGTTCCAGCAATAAAAGAAGCTATTAAAATGGCTATTTTAGAATACGTAATCACTTCTTGTCCGTCATTCTTAAAAGCGAGCAATGTTATAAATATAGACATTGTAAATCCTATTCCTCCAAGCATTCCGGCTCCTAAAATATTGGTCCATTTTAAATCTTTAGGTAAGGTGCAAATGCCAAAACTAACTGCTGCAAACGAGAAAAGCCATATTCCTAATGGTTTCCCAACAACAAGACCAACGATAATACCAATTGTGTTAGGATGATTTAAACCTTCATGCCAATCAGAACCTATTGCGATCCCTGTATTGGCCATTGCGAATAACGGAAGAATGATAAAAGCTACAGGATTGTGTAAAAAGTGCTGTAATTTATACGAAGAAGTTTTCTTGCTACCATCACCAAAAGGGATTACAAACGCCAATAAAACTCCTGTTATTGTTGCATGAACACCAGAATTTAGCATAAAATACCACATGGCAGCACCACCTATTAGATAAGGAAGCAAATTATGAACTTTTCTTCTGTTAAGAATAAACAAGAAACCCATTATGGCAAAGGCAATAAGTAAGTTGGTAAAAGCGATATTGTCGGTATAGAATACTGCAATTACTAAAATGGCACCGATGTCATCTATAACTGCAAGAGCAGTTAAAAAAACTTTTAGAGAAGTAGGTACACGATTTCCTAAAAGGGATAAAATACCAATAGCAAATGCAATATCAGTCGCCATAGGAATACCTGCGCCATTTTGTGTTATCGTTCCAAAATTCAAAAGAAGAAACAATCCCGCTGGTACAATCATTCCGCCTAAAGCGCCAAAAATTGGTAAGGATGCATTTTTTATATTAGATAATTCTCCTTGATACATCTCACGTTCTAATTCTAACCCGATCAATAGAAAGAAAATAGTCATTAAGCCGTCATTTATCCAATGAGTGATTGAATGACTGCCAAGATTGGTTTCCCAAAATGCAATGTAATCTGTTTGAATAGGTGAATTAGCCAATAAAAGAGAAAGAATGGTTACAGAAAGCAATAAAAGACCACCCGATTTTTCGCTTTCAAAAAAAGCTTTGAACGTTTTTGTTAATTTCATTTTTCAGTTTTCATTTATTACGTTTGTTTATAAGGTAATAAAAATTGAGAGCGCTAATTTACAAATTTAGACTCAAAATACCTTTCTAAAAATGATAAACCGTAATTTTTTTGTTTATTTGAGGTATCAAAAAAATATAATTTTTTATGGATATTAAAGTGCTTCACATAGATAGTAATAATTCCGTTTTATGGGATAAACTTCAAGATGCTGGATTTATAAATCATAGCGATTTCACTTCTTCAAAAGAAGAAATTGAAAATAAAATTCAGGATTATCAAGGAATCGTGATTCGCAGCCGTTTCAAAATTGATCAAACTTTTTTGGATAAAGCTACTAATTTGCAATTTATCGCTCGAGTAGGAGCAGGATTAGAAAGTATCGATTGTGATTATGCTAAAAGCAAAAATATAACGCTTATAGCTGCGCCAGAAGGGAATCGAAATGCTGTTGCAGAGCATGCTTTAGGAATGATCCTTTCTCTTTTTAACAAATTGAATCAAGCGCACAGTGAGATTCAATCCGGTCATTGGAATAGAGAAAGCAATCGAGGCTATGAGCTTGATGGTAGAACAGTAGGGATTATTGGTTACGGAAATATGGGGAAAGCTTTTGCTAAAAAACTCCAAGGTTTTGATGTAAAAGTGCTGTGTTATGATATAAAGGAAAATGTGGGTGATACTAATGCTAGACAAGTCACATTAGAAGAATTACAGAAAAATACAGATGTATTGAGTTTGCATATCCCTTGGACGGAGGAAACGGATAAAATGGTTAATTCCGAATTTATTAACGATTTCGAGAAACCATTTTGGATTATAAATACCTCTAGAGGCAATAATATTGTAACGGCCGATTTAGTTGCAGCAATGCAATCGGGTAAGATTCTAGGTGCTGGTTTGGATGTTTTAGAATATGAAAAAGGATCTTTTGAAACCCTTTTTCAAGACAAACAAACTCCAGAAGCTTTTCAGTATCTATTGAAAGCCAAAAATGCTATCTTAACACCACATATTGCTGGTTGGACATTTGAAAGCCACGAGCGATTAGCACAGGTTATTGCTGATAAAATTAAAGCAAAATATTTTATCTAAATCTTTATTGATAGTCATTTTAAAGAAATAAACACTTGCAAGTGTAACAACTTTGCTTCTATAATAGACTTATGAGTAAATATTGTTGTGGTTTATACAACCAGAACTATTTTGATAAAGGAACTCATTAAACATTTTAAATTTAATAATAACTAAACCAAACCAAAATGACAGAAATCGTAAAAGAAACATGGAACACACCCAACAAACCTATTCCGGTATTTAATGTAGATCCTATTTTAGTATTAATTTTAGGTTTTTTAACTTGTGGCCTCTATCTTATTTATTGGAATGTTAAAATCGCCGAGGTTTTTGAAGCTGTTTCTGAAAGAGAAGTTATCTCGCAGCCAATAGCCATCTTTGCTGGTTGTTGTTATCCTGTTAATATTTATTTTTTCTATCTAGCGGGTAGAGATGGATTGCCAGATGTTTACCGTAGATCGGGCTCAGCTCAAAAAGACGATACTGTTTTATTGCTAGTTTTAGGTTTTTTATTTCCAATGGTTGCTGCAATGATCGTTCAAAATGAAATCAATAAATTATATAAATAGTACAAAGAACAAACGTAAAATTTACGGTATTGTAGGTGCTATTCTGGTACTAGTCATTCCTTTTTTGCTAATGCTTTTTAATGCTGATAATCATTTAGAAACGGATCAATCTTTATGTCCTTTTAAAATGGCAACTGGTTTCCCGTGTCCGGGTTGTGGTATAACAAAATCACTGGTTTATTTATATCAAGGTGATTTTTACAAGAGCATATCTTATCATGTTTTAGGACCTTTTGTAATTGCTTTTTGCTTGTTGAGTGTTGCAGTTTTATCGCTAGAAATAATTACTAAAAGGGAGTATTTGAACGGAATTATGTACAATAAAAAGCTAGCCTATAGTTTGGGCTTTTTTCTTATTACATATCACATTATACGACTGATTTTATTTATAAGAAATAATTCTTTAGATGCTATTTTAAAAGAGTCTATCTGGAGATAAAACAAAAAAAATCCCATTGCTTAGAATTGCAATGGGATTTTTTTATAAATTGAATTTTATTAATCCTCTTTTTCGTGTAGTTTTCTTTCAAGTTCTTTTTGGAACTCTTCCATCACGGGTTTCATTGTGCTTTCTGGAATATCTGCAATACGAATGTACATTAATCCATCAATAGCATTATTAAAGAGCGGATCTACATTAAAAGCGACCACTTTTGCGTTTTGCTTAATGTATTTTTTTATTAAAACAGGCAATCGTAAACTACCAGGTTCAAGTTCATCAATAATCTTGTCGAACTTATTTAAATCTGATTCAGCTTCATCAAAAATGAAATCCTTATCAGCATCTTTAAGTTTTACCTTATACTCTTTTTTAGGATGTATATATTGTGCAATATAAGGGTCATAATAGTTAGACTTCATAAATTCTATCATCAGAGATTTAGAGAAATCAGAAAATTGATTGCTAATACTTACACCACCTAATAAAAATTTATGTTCTGGATAACGCAACGTGGTATGTATGATTCCTTTCCAAAGTAAGAAAAGAGGCATTGGTTTTTGTTGGTATTCTTTGATGATGAATGCACGACCCATTTCAATCGATTTGTTCATCATATCATGTAATTCTGGCTCAAAACGAAAAAGATCATTTAGATAAAAACCTTCCATGCCATACTTTGGATAAATTTCAGAACCCAATCCCATTCTATAGGCGCCAGCAACTTTTTTTGCGTCATCGTCCCATAGAAACATGTGGTGATAGTAGTTATCAAATTTGTCAATATCAATAGATTCATTGGTGCCTTCGCCCACTTCTCTAAAGGTAATCTCTCTCAAACGTCCAATTTCGTGTAGTATGTTTGGTATTTTATTGGCTTCTGTAAAAAAGACTTCGTAGTTTTTACTTTGCAACAATCGGCAACCATTTTCTCTGGCAATTTCTACCTCAGAAATTATTTGCGAACTATTAGCAGCTGTAACAATTTTCTTTGGACTTTTTGCGATTTTTAAGGTTGGTGTTGGTAAAAAGTGGCTTTCTTTCTCAAAAGGATTAGCCAACATATAGGTTTTCTTTCTTAAAAATTCAGAATATTCCTCTATAGTCTTGTACTCATTTTGTTCATTCACAGAAATAGCTTTCCCAATACGAACTTTAATTACACGGTTCTTTTGACTAAAAACTTCTGAAGGTAATTTTGCAGTTCTAAAAGTGCCACTAATTTTAGAAAGTAAATAAAACAAACGGCTGTTTTTAGCATGAAAATAGATAGGAACAACAGGAACCTGAGCTTTTCGGATAACTTTAATCGCGCCTTCTTCCCAAGGTTTATCAACAACTAGTTTGCCATCTTTATAAGTCGAAACTTCTCCAGCTGGGAAAATACCTAATGGTTTTCCGTCACTTAAATGGCGCAGTGTTTCTTTAATTCCTACCACACTAGATTTAGAATCCTTATGATTTTCAAAAGGATTTACTGGCATGATGTATTTTTTTAAAGGTCGAATTCTATGCAATAAAAAATTAGCAATAATCTTGAAATTAGGTTCTCTTTCTAGCATTAATTTCAAAAGTAAAACACCGTCAATTCCTCCTAAAGGATGGTTTGAAATGGTAATATAAGCGCCTTCTTTAGGCAAACGCTTCAAATCTTCTTCAGGAATTTCGAATTTTATTTGTAAATCATCTAATATTCCATTCAAAAAAGCAACATCTTTAAGATGTCTATTTCTATTGTATACTTTATTTAACGTAGAGATCTTCAGCAACTTCATCAGCATCCATCCTGAAAAAGTCCCAAGAACACCATACTTATCTACATTTATTGCCTTTGCAACTTCTTTGGCGGTTACTAAACCCATTTATTTCTTGTTTTTAGAGCAAGAAACAAAGATAGCAAAAAACTCCATTTTCTCTATTTTTCTGAATCAAACTTCTTCTTTTTTATTACTTTTGAAACTCTAAAAATTATTTCATGAAAATTATTTCATACAACGTCAACGGAATTAGGGCTGCCATTTCCAAAGGTTTTATAGACTGGTTGCAACACGCAAATCCAGATGTTATTTGTCTTCAGGAAATTAAGGCTACAGAAGATCAAATCCCTGTAGAGGCGATCTCTCAGGCAGGATATCCTTATCAATATTATTATTCTGCAACCAAAAAAGGATACAGTGGCGTGGCCATTTTATCTAAAACTAAGCCTAACAATGTGGTCTATGGTACAGGAATTCACCACATGGATTTTGAAGGTAGGAATATTAGAGCAGATTTTGATGACGTCTCTGTAATGAGTTTGTATTTGCCATCAGGAACTAATATCGAACGCTTGGATCACAAGTTTATGTTTATGGATGATTTTCAGCAGTATATCAATGATTTAAAAAAAGAAATACCGAATTTGATTATTGGTGGTGACTACAATATTTGTCATGAGGCTATCGATATTCACGATCCTGTTCGCAATAAAAATGTTTCTGGATTTCTACCTGAAGAAAGAAAATGGTTGGATACTTTTATGAAATCCGGATTTGTAGACAGTTTCCGTCATTTTAATAAAGAGCCACATCAATATTCTTGGTGGAGTTATCGTGCAGGTGCCAGAGGAAATAATAAAGGATGGCGAATAGATTACAACTTAGTTAGTGATTCGCTAAAACACAAGCTTAAAAGAGCGGTAATTTTATCAGATGCCATTCATTCTGATCATTGTCCTATTTTAGTAGAAATAGAGTAATTTATAATAAACAGAACAATTAGGAGCTATTCCTGCTATACGTTGCAATCTTTTTGCTTTTAATTAAAAGCAAAAAGGATTTTCACTACTATCAGGGCTAGGGAATTAGAATACAATTCCTATTTTTGATTTTTAATAATACCACTAAATATTTAAACAAAATGATAAAAAAAATTTCCATTGGAGTATTGGCATTAGCGCTTTCTACGTCTTGTGTCTCGAAAAAAATATACAATGACTTAGAAAATAAGTTCGCTGATTTAAAGAAGGAAAATAGAAGTATTGCTGATGAGAATGCCGATTTGCTTAAGTCAAAAAGTCAATTAGAATTAGATCGTGAGGCTATGACATCAGATTTTAATAAATCTAAAGCCGAACTCAATAAACTAAAAGCAGATTATGCTGCCGCTCAAGATAAATTTAAAGTATTGCAAGATTCTTACACTGCTTTAGAAAAAAATAGTGACGATGCTTTGCAAAGTAATATGAAGAAAAATCGTGACTTGTTAGGGCAATTAGACGAAAAAGGAAAAGCATTGGCTCAAGAGCAAGAACGATTAAATAAAAATGCACAACGCTTACAAGAGTTAGAAAATTTGATTGCTGCTAAGGAAGCAAGCATGAAAAAACTAAAAGAAACACTTTCTAAAGCATTAAATAGTTTTGAAGGCAAAGGCTTAACAGTCGAGCAAAAAAACGGAAAAGTGTATGTGTCTATGGAGAATAAACTTCTTTTTAATTCTGGAAGTTATGCTGTAGGTACTGAAGGAAAAAAAGCAGTTACCGAAGTGGGTAAAGTGTTGGGAGATAATCCAGAAATTTCAGTTCTTATAGAAGGACACACAGATAATGACGCTTTTACAGCTTCAGGTCCTATTTCTGATAACTGGGATTTATCAACAAAAAGAGCAACGGCAATTGTTTCTATTTTAAGTGAAAACAAAAAAATAAACAGAAAGAATCTTACTGCTGCTGGTAGAAGTGAGTATTCTCCATTAGTGAGTAATGCCACTGCAGAAGGGAAAGCGAAAAACCGTAGAATAGAAATTATTCTAACACCTAGATTAGATGAAATCGCAGATATGTTGAATGATTTAAACTAAAATTCAATTTTAAAATGAATACAAAAAAGGCTCAAAGTTTTAACTTCGAGCCTTTTTTTATACGGATAACCATAAACGTTTCTTAAAAATAGTTAAAGGATAAACCGAAAAGTTTTATAACCTATACTTTTGTAACCTAATTTAGAATTATCAAAAAATGAAATACACTACTTTACCCAATACGGATATAAAAGTGAGTAAGATATGTCTTGGTACAATGACTTTTGGACAACAAAACTCAGAAGCCGAAGGTCACGCACAAATGGATTATGCATTTGAAAACGGAGTTAATTTTTTTGATACAGCAGAAATGTATTCTGTTCCAGCCAGTAAAGAAACTTACGGAAGTACAGAGAAAATTATTGGAACTTGGTTTAAAAAATCCGGAAAAAGAGAAGAAGTGGTTTTGGCCTCTAAAATTGCAGGACCCAATCCCAACTTCACTTACATGCGCGATACAATTGATTTCTCTCCAGCAAGTTTAAAATATGCTTTAGACAATAGTTTGCAGCGCTTACAAACCGAATATTTAGACATTTATCAATTGCATTGGCCAGAGCGAAAAAACAATTGCTTTGGACAACGAGGTTTTAAAGTTCAAGATGATTCTTGGCAAGATAATATTCATCAGGTTTTAGAAACTTTAGACGGATTTGTAAAAGAAGGAAAGATAAAGCATATTGGCGTTTCTAATGAAAATCCTTGGGGAATAATGCGTTTTCTTGAAGAAAGTAAATACCATAATTTACCAAGAATTAAAACAGTTCAAAACCCCTATTCTTTATTAAATAGACTTTTTGAAGTGGGTACTTCTGAAGTTTGTACTAGAGAAAATGTAGGTTTATTGGCTTATTCGCCATTGGCTTTTGGAGTTTTGACAGGAAAGTTCCTTACTGGAGAAAGTCATCCTAACGCAAGAATTAAACTTTTCCCACAATATACGAGATACAACAGCGAACAATGTACACAGGCCGCTCATTTGTATAATGAAATTGCAAAACAAAACGGATTAACATTAACCCAATTATCATTGGCATTTGTAGCGCATCAATCTTTTGTAACGAGTTCTATTATCGGGGCTACATCAATAGAGCAATTAAAAGAGAATATAGACACGATTCAGGTTTCTCTTTCAGAAGAAATAATAGAACAAATCAATAAAGTTCAGGCTATCATTCCAGATCCAGCACCTTAGTTTATTCTATATAATAAAAAAATAAAGCCCAATGAAAACTACTTTTTTTATTGGGCTTTTATGTTTTTTTAAAGTTCAAATTCTTCTATGCTCGGCAATGAGTCTAATGCGGTAGAATCTTTTACTTTTAATCTCAAATATGATTTTGCAGCACCAGAAATATGTAGTTTTTGCTGTTTATAAATGGTGTCATCAAGAGTCAAAAGACCTCTTCGGATCATAATATTTGTTAAAAAAGATTCTTGTTTTACTGAAAATTCCCTTAAATTCCCCTCATCATTAAATTGGTACATGAATTTTTTTGGACTCGGAATAATTCGAGCTAAATACAAGCATTCATTTAAATCTAAATCGGCAGGATTTTTTTGGAAATAAAAACGACTTGCTTCGCCTATTCCGTAAACGTTTGGTCCCCATTCGATGATGTTGAAATAAACCTCTAACATTCGTTCTTTAGTTACAATTCGGTTATTTTCTAAAATATAAACGAGTAAGATTTCTTCTAGTTTTCGAGACAATGTTTTTTCTCGAGTCAAAAAAACATTTTTCACTAACTGCATGCTGATGGTACTAGCACCACGAGAAAATTTCTTGGTTTTTATATTCTTGATTATAGATTGCTTGAACGCCTCATTTATAAAACCTCGATGTGAAAAGAAGGAAGGATCTTCGGTCGTTAGGACACTTTTTCTTAAATAGGGAGAAATTTGTTCGAGCGGTGTATAATTCGGATTCGCATTTCCTACTAAAATTGGTCTTTGTAGCACATCCTGTATAATTGCACGATAAATAAATTCGCTATTGAGTTTGTTTAAATTTGCTTCTCCATATTTTGTAATCTTCAAGTTTTCTTTTTTCAAATTACTATCAAAAACCAGTTCATTGGGTTTGTTTTTATTGTATTTAAAATCGAGTTTGTAATCAATACTTCCCTCGGCTTCCATACCTTGAAAATGAGTAAAAAGTCCATCAGGGAGAGAAGATATGAAATCCTGCGCTTTCATTTTTGGTAGTGCTATCTTTAGTTTATAAACGGTGTCTTTGGCAGTTTCATAAGATAAATATGGATTGAATTTAATACTATTCAATTGCACAGTAGAGCTACTATCTACAGAGATAAAATTGGATCCTAATAAAAAACGATAGTCAAATCGTGCGTTTTTGATTACTACATCTTTTCGGGCAATTTTTGGATGGTTTATTTTTAAATTAGCGATAGAAGCGTAACCGTCTATATGCAATTCTCCGCGACTATGATTGATATTTTCGATGTTTAAACGAATAGAATCAAAACTTGAAATAAGTCCGTAACGTTCGTCAAAGTAAGGAACTTTTATGGCACCTGTATCAATATTAAAAAATCGAATATCTGCTTTTTTATTTCTAGGATCAGCATATCCTTTAATTTTCCATTGCTGTTCAAAAGTATTTGTTTGTACGTGGATTGCTGTTTCTAATTCTTTATTTAACAATATTAGTTTGTTGATTTTTATAGTTGCTCTTTTGCCATTATCGTCAAGTTTAAAAGTCAGATTTTCAACATCCATATCTGTTGGCACCAGATTGAGTACTTTTGAAATAATTCGGTAGGCAAAAGCTGCGTAATCTTTTTTATCGTTGTTTTTAGATTCTTTATTATCTTTTTTCAGAAAAGCCTCAAAGTTTTTACGGTCTCCTTTTTGTGTTAGTTGTACAAAGCCTGTTTTAATTTCTAAAGTGCCTAATTGAACTTCACCCAACAATAATTGCCAAATATTAACACTAGTTCTCATTTTATGAATGTTGAATAAAGTGTCTGCATTTTTTGGGGTCAAAGTTACATCCCTTAAGCTTATTCCTGAAAAACCTTCAAAATTAGCGGCTCTAACTGTAAAATTGCTATCATAGTCTTTTTCTATTTTTGAGGTTGCTTTAGTAATTACTTTTTTTAAAATAGAATCTCTAAAAACAAAAAAGGCACTACCAGTAATTATCAGAATTAAAAGTGGTATTGTAATGAATAAAAATATTTTCTTTTTTCTGTTTTTCATTAATTAGGTGGAATTTAAAAACTGTCTTTTTAAAGAGTTGGTGTTTTATCAATTTAAAGACAAGAAAACAAATTTAGATAAATAAGTTTTAAACTTTTTTAAATTTTAATTATTAACACAAAAAAGCCGCAACGTTTGATTGCGGCTTGCCTTTTTGATGAAATCAATTGGCTTATGGAGTATAAAAGTGCTTAACTTTTGCAATAATTTGTTTCAAAGTCATGTTCTCTGCTGCTTCAACAGCTTTTAATTTACCATTAAAAATTGACTTTTCTTCTTGGATTTTCTTTTCTAATTTAGTTTTTGTTTCTGCTGGACCAAAAATATAAATTTCGTCGCAATCTTTTATTGTTGCGCTAACTTCCTTAAGATACGCATTGGTTTGATGTTTTATTCTTTCGTCAAATGTGTTTTGAGAATCCATATGTTGGTTTCCAAAAAAACTACCTTTATCTCCTTCTTTATCGTGATAAACACGGTTTTCTAAATCAGACTGAAGTGTTGTTGTTTTTTCTATTCCTTCCTCTAGAATTACAATGATTGCTTTTGTGGAGTCAATCCAAATACCCGCTTGCTTTTTCATTACTTATTGCTTTATGAAATTAGATAATTTTTTCTTTAAAGAAATTATGAATCTAAAACTTTATAACAAGCGTTTGTTTATGAGAATGTACTTTTTTAAGTTGCGCTGCAAGTAAAGATTCGTTACATAAAGGTAAACTATTAAAATAAGTATTATTTGCTATTTAACATGTAAATAACTTATAATCAGCATTTAGGGTTTGTTTGGTATTTTTTTAGAATTAGTTTTATCCAAATAATTCTGCGGCTACATCCTCGATTTTTGCCACTAATCGAACTGTAATGCCACTATTTTTAAGTGCTATTTTATTGTATTTAGAAACAAAAATGGTCGAAAATCCTAACTTCTCTGCTTCCTGAATGCGTTGATCTACTCGGTTCACCGGACGTATCTCACCAGAAAGCCCCACTTCTCCAGCAAAACAGAAATCTTTATTAACAGCAATATCTTCATTTGAGGATAAAATAGCAGCAACAACGGCCAAATCGATAGCAGGATCATTTACAGAAATTCCGCCGGTTACATTCAAAAATACATCTTTGGCACCCAATCTAAAACCGGCTCTTTTTTCCAAAACGGCCAAAATCATGTTTAGTCTTTTGGCGTTATAACCAGTGGTGCTGCGTTGCGGTGTTCCGTAAACTGCCGTGCTTACTAAAGCTTGAATTTCTATCATCAAAGGACGCATTCCTTCAAGTGTTGACGCAATTGCTGTTCCAGAAAGTTGCTCGTCTTTGTGAGAAATTAATATTTCTGATGGATTAGAAACTTCACGCAAACCACTTCCTAGCATCTCATAAATTCCTATTTCGGCCGTCGATCCAAATCGGTTTTTTAAGGAACGGAGTATTCGGTACACATGGTTTCTATCGCCTTCAAACTGAAGAACCGTATCAACCATATGTTCCAATATTTTTGGGCCCGCGATCGTTCCATCTTTAGTGATATGTCCGATAAGTATCACTGGAATGTTAGTCTCTTTTGCAAATTTTATTAACTCTGCCGTAGTTTCTCTAATTTGAGAGATACTTCCAGCAGTAGATTCTATATAATCTGTATGTAAGGTTTGAATGGAATCGATAATTACTATTTCAGGCTGAATAGCTTCAATTTGCTTAAAGATATTTTGAGTTTTAGTTTCGGTTAGAATATAGCAATTGGCGCTGCTTGGAGTAATTCTTTCGGCACGCATTTTTATTTGTTTCTGACTTTCTTCTCCAGAAACATATAGTGTTTTATAAGGTAGTTTTAAGGAGATCTGAAGTAAAAGGGTACTTTTTCCAATGCCAGGTTCTCCGCCCAAAAGGATAAGCGAGCCCGGAACAATCCCGCCACCAAGAACTCGATTTAGTTCTGCGTCGGTAGTGTCCATTCTTATTTCTTGAGCAGAATCTATTTCATCAATTCGTAATGGTTTTGGAGCTTTACTATTCGCAGAACTCTCACTTTTCCAAGCAGTTTTTTCTTGCTTCTGAATAATTTCTTCGGCAATAGTATTCCACTCCTTACACGAATTGCATTGTCCTTGCCATTTGGCATATTGAGCGCCACAATTTTGGCAGAAAAAAGTTGTTTTTACTTTAGACATTATTTTTTGGGTATTTGACTTTTCATTAGGTCATAATTGTCAAGCATCATTTGTTTAGTTAAGTCGCTGATTTCTTCAGATTGTGAAGCACTCAAATAATATTTTGCTGCTTTTTTTGGATCTTCCATTTTCTCGAACATCAATGCTAATTCATAATCTCCTAGCATTGATTTAGGATAATACTTGTTGGCTACTTCTGCTAATTTATCCAATTCAGAATAAGCTTTATTTTTTATAATCGCTGCTTCTATTGCTTTAAAATCATTTAAACGAATAGGAAGTTTTATACCGGTATTTTTATACAAAACATCATATTTATTAACTAAATAATCTACATATCCACTTTCCAATACTACTATTTTTTCTGCATAATCAGTAGATGTGATGGGTCTGTAATTTTGAAAAATATGATACAACGCATTTGGAATTGAAGGTAAAACCATCGAATAATGAGAAGCTCCTTTTATTACATCTAATTTATAATTTAATTGCGGATTAGTAACTAGTTTTATACTTGCGTCTAACTCTTGTACGGATTTTTGTATTTTCTTTAAATCTCCTTCGCCATACGATTGATAATAATAAATAGGTCTCTTAAGTTTTTTAAGTTGCTCTGGAATTCTGATTTCCATTTCTGTTGCTAATTCGGGGCTTAAAGAGATGTAAGCATCAAAAATAGGATTGTCTTTATAGAGGAAAAAGTTTAAGAAACCTGCTGTTATATCATGACCTGCAATGATACGGAAAGGTGCAACTGGATATTTTTTTTCAATAAAAGGCAGTAATTCTGCTCCTAGAAATTCAAAAAAACGTGCGCCTTCTCTAGTAGGAACGCCATCAACGGGATCGTAAAAGGAGTCATTAGTTCTTTCTCCATTTTTATTTTGGCTAATACCGATTACTATAGTTTCTGGTAAATCATCCCAATACGCTCCGTAATTCAGATCGCCATAAAAAGGATCAAACAAGTAATCTCCATCGAGTAAAATGACTAATGGATATTTTTTATTTGGGTTTTTCTCAAAAGAAGCGGGAAGACCAATTGTTATTTCTCGTTTGTTTTCTAAGACTTTAGAGTCAAATTCAATTATGGATTTTTGTGAAAATACAGAAACAGAAAAGAGTATTAATAGTATTGTTTTTTTCATAGTTTGTAAGATTTTGATCTTTTTTGATTGCTAGATTAGTGGTAGCAATATAATCTATTATTTTATTTTAATATAAAACTTATTGGGTATTCACAAAATGTCATTTCTAGGTTTTAGTTTTGCAAATAAAAGGCCACTGATTCTCTATTTTAAAGTATAAAATAGAGAATCAGTGGCTTGAATTTTAAACTGCTCTTATGAACTAAAGAGTTTTATCAGACTATTAGGTTAGCGAGTTATCCTTTTCATTTGGAAAAATAACCCATGGCTTGAATGTTTTAGCTTCTTCAAACTCCATAGTTGCGTAAGAGATGATAATGATTACATCATCTTTTTGAACTTTTCTAGCCGCTGGACCATTCAGAGTTATCGTTCCTGAATTTTTCTCTCCTTTTATAGCGTATGTTTCAAAGCGTTCGCCGTTATTAATATTTACAATAGAAACTTTCTCTCCCTCTATCATATTAGAAGCCTCTAATAATGCTTCGTCAATAGTAATACTACCGATATAATTAAGATCGGCACCGGTTACTTTAACACGATGAATTTTTGATTTTAAAACTTGAATTTGCATGGTACAAAAGTAAATTAATTTAATGAAATAGTATCTATTAGGCGAATGTTATTAACTAATACGGCAATAAAAGCTCTGTATTTTTTATTTTCTATTTTTTCTGTGCAAGACAAAAGGGTTTCTTCATCTGCTATTGTAAAATATTCTAATTCAAAATGAGCATCTTTTTTTAAATAATCGCTTACCCATTCAGAAATTTCCTTTGTGGTTTCTGTTTTAAACTTTTCTTTTACAGTACTCAGTATTTTATAGATTATAGCAGCATCTTCTCTTTCTTTATTGGATAAACGCTCATTTCTTGAGCTCATAGCAAGGTGATTCTCTTCTCTAAAAATAGGGCATCCAATGATTACTACTTTTAAACCATTTTTAGCGACCATTTTTTTTACAATTTGTAATTGCTGAAAATCTTTTTCTCCAAAATACGCTTTTGTGGGTGCTACAATTTCAAAAAGGCGTTTTACTATTGTGCCAACACCATCAAAATGTCCCGGTCTAAATTTACCTTCCATTTGGTTTTCTAAACCGTCGAAATCAAAGTTCTGTGAAACGACTTTTCCTTCGTAAATGTCGTCTACAGAAGGAGCGTATAATATAATTGAAGGATCTAAATCATCAAGTTTTTTTATATCGTCATCTAAAGTTCTAGGATATTTAGCTAAGTCTTCAGGGTTGTTAAATTGCGTTGGATTAACAAAAATACTTACCACTGTATTGTCGTTTTCCAATAATGATTGCCGCATTAAAGCCAAATGTCCTTGATGCAAAGCACCCATGGTTGGAACAAATCCAATAGTAGAATCAGGTGTTTTAATCGATTTCAAATGATCCATTAAAGTTGCTTTTCCGTAGAAAATAGGCATGGCAGTATTATTAAAATTAAATGCAAACTTACTATTTTAGTTAATAACTGCATAAATTTTTGTAATTTTGCTTGGTTTTTATTGCCAATAAATTAAGCAAATTATAATATGAAAGATAAGAGGATATTATATGTATCATCTGAAGTGGTACCTTATCTCGCTGAAAACGAGGTCTCTTTAATGTCTTATGACGTTCCTAAAATGATTAATGACCAAGGTGGACAGATACGAATTTTTATGCCTAGGTATGGAAATATTAACGAGAGAAGACACCAATTACACGAAGTAATTAGACTTTCGGGAATGAATTTGGTTGTAAATGACTTGGATATGCCATTGATTATTAAAGTAGCTTCTATTCCTAAAGAAAGAATTCAAGTTTATTTTATTGATAATGATGAATATTTTAAAAGAAAAGCAACTTTTACAGACGAAGAAGGTGTAATGTTCCCAGATAATGACGAACGTGCTATTTTCTTTGCAAAAGGTGTGGTTGAAACAGTTAAGAAACTGAATTGGGTTCCGGATATTATTCATGTTCATGGATGGATGGCGGCTATGTTGCCTATCTATATGAAGCATTTTTATAAAAACGAAGCTCTGTTTTCTGAAACTAAAATTGTTACTTCTGTTTATTCTCCCTCTTTTGAAGGGACTTTGAATATGGGAATGATTAATAAAGTAAAGTTTGATGGAGTTCCTGCAGAAGCAATTGCTGATCTAGAAGTGCCAAACTACGAAAACATCTTAAAAGCCTCTATTAGTCATTCTGATGCAGTTATTATTGCCTCAGATAACGTGCCTTCAAGTTTAACAAAATTTATAGAATCTTCGGGAAAACCTTTTTTACCTTTCGGCTCGAAAGATGCTTTCGCCGAAGCGTACACTAATTTCTATAGAGACCAAGTTCTTTAAATTAAACTTTTTTGATAAATATGTATAATAATTCTTTTTTTAAGAAAATTCTTTTAGTAGCGACTGTTTTTGTTTTGTTTTCCTGTGATAAAGATTACAATGAAGTTGGTGGCGATATAATTGGTGGAAATAATTTTGATTTAGCAAGTACCACATATAGTGTTTTAGGTTATAATCTAAAAACAGGTCCGATTCAATCTAACAATCTTGATGTAAATCCGTTAGGTATTTATAATAATCCTGTTTTTGGAGAAACAACTGCAAATTTTAATACGCAATTGGCTTTGTCTTCTTTTGTAACCTCAATTGGTGCTAGACCTTATGTAGAAAGTGTAGTTTTGACAGTTCCTTATTATATTGATGAAACTAAAACAAAAACCAATGCTAATGGCAGTCATGTTTATGTTCTAGATTCTATTTATGGTCCACAGATAGCTAAAATGAAATTAAGTGTCTATGAATCTGGATATTCTATGGTAAATCCGGGACCTATTACAGGATATCAGGAACAAACTTTTTTTACAGATCAAAATGATTTATTTGATACTAAAAAAGAACCAACTGTATTAAATGATAGTGATGATGATTCTCAGAATAATGAATTTTTCTTTGATTCCTCCGAAGATGTTGTAGACGTCAAAGATTCTTTGACAGGTGTAAAAACTACAAAATATATTGCACCGGCAATGAATTTGAATTTAAACAAAGCCTATTTTAAAACTAAAATTTTAGACGCTATCAGTTCAGGTAAATTGGCCTCTAATGAAGCTTTTAGAAATCATTTTAAAGGGCTTTATTTTAAAGTTGAGAAATCAGGATCTAGCGCAGGAAATTTAGCCATGCTTAATTTTAAAGCAGGTAAAATAACAATTACCTATAATCAAGATTTGGCTTCCACTACTGGTGGTGCTCCAACTCGTGAAAAGAAAACTATTGTTCTTAATATGTCTGGAAATACAGTAAGCTTACTGAAAAATGATTATACTGTTAGTGGATCTGCGTATAATAGTTTGCCTAGTGTTGGTGACAACGTTGCGGGAGATGAGCGTTTGTACTTAAAAGGGGGACAAGGTTCCGTTTCTGTTTTAGAATTGTTTGATAAAAAAGATATAAAGGGATATGATAGTAATGGCAATCTAACTTCTGGTCCAAACGGAGTTCCAGATGAATTAGATGATTTGAGAAATCCTGGTAAGGGTAAAAAAGTTTTAGTTAATGAAGCTAATTTAGTTTTTCACATCGATGCTAGTGCTATGACTGGTGCTGATGAACCACAGAGGGTTTATTTGTATGATTTTAAAAATAATCGTCCAATAATTGATTACTCTGATCCAACTTCTAATGTTAGTTTTCCTAAAAAATCTAAAGTAGTTTTTGGAGGACTTTTAAAATTGGATGCGACTACTAAAAGAGGTTCTACTTATAAAATTAGAATTACAAATCAAATTAGAAATTTGATAAACAATAAGGATTCTACTAATGTTAAATTAGGCTTAGTAGTTACTGAAAATATTGCAAATACTGTTTCATCTAAACTTAAAACGGCTAATTCTTTTATTTCACAAGCACCAAAAGCTTCTGTAATGAACCCTTTAGGGACCGTTTTATACAGCGGAAAATCTACCGTTCCAGATGAAAAAAGATTAAAATTGGAGATTTATTTTACAAAACCAAATTAAAAGAAATTTATGTGCGGAATCGTTGGATATATTGGATATAGAGAAGCTTATCCTATTGTAATAAAAGGATTAAAAAGACTTGAGTATAGAGGATATGATAGTGCTGGTGTCATGTTGTATGATGGTCTTGAAATGAAAGTTGCTAAAGCGAAAGGAAAGGTTTCAGATCTTGAAGAAAGAGCTGAAAAAGAAATCACGCTTAATGGTACTATTGGAATTGGTCATACACGTTGGGCTACGCATGGTGTTCCCAATGATGTTAATTCACATCCTCACATTTCAAATTCAGGTGATTTAGCTATTATACATAATGGAATTATTGAAAATTATGCACCTCTTAAAGCAGAATTAATAAAAAGAGGTTATGTGTTTCATTCTGATACTGACACTGAAGTTTTAGTTAATCTTATTGAAGAAGTTCAGAAAAAAGATAATTTGAAATTAGGAAAAGCAGTTCAGGTAGCTTTAAACCAAGTGGTTGGAGCGTATGCGATTGCTGTTTTTGATAAAAAAACACCTAATGAGATTGTTGCCGCACGTTTGGGTAGTCCTTTAGCAATTGGTATTGGTGAAGGAGAGTATTTTATCGCCTCTGATGCTTCGCCATTTATAGAATATACTTCAAATGCGGTATATCTTGAGGACGGAGAAATGGCAAATATTAGGTTACACAAACCTATGAAAGTGCGTAAAATTCAAGATGATTCTTTGGTTAACCCTACAATACAAGAGCTACAAATGAATTTGGAGCAAATTGAAAAAGGAGGTTACGACCATTTTATGTTGAAAGAAATTTATGAGCAACCTAGTGTCATTAAAGATACTTATAGAGGTCGTCTTCATGCCAATGAAGGTTTAATTCAAATGGCAGGTGTTGAAGATAATTTAGAGAAATTCTTAAACGCAGAAAGGATTATTATTGTTGCCTGTGGTACTTCATGGCATGCTGGCTTAGTAGCTGAATATATTTTTGAAGAATTTACTAGAATTCCTGTAGAGGTAGAGTATGCTTCTGAGTTTAGATATAGAAATCCAATCATAAATAGAAATGACGTTGTTATTGCTATTTCTCAATCAGGAGAAACGGCAGATACTATGGCTGCAATTAAACTAGCAAAAGAAAATGGAGCTTTTGTTTTTGGAGTTTGTAATGTAGTAGGGTCTTCTATTTCTAGAGAAACTCATGCGGGTGCTTACACGCATGCTGGTCCAGAAATAGGTGTTGCATCAACAAAAGCATTTACCACACAAATTACAGTTTTAACAATGATTGCCTTGCGTTTAGCAAAAGCAAAAGGGACTTTGTCAACTTCGGTTTTTCATGCTTATTTAAATGAGCTTGAAATTATTCCCGAAAAAGTTAAAGAAGCTTTAGAAACAAATGAAAAAGCAAAAGAAATTGCTGCTGTATTTAAAGATGCGCCTAATTGTTTGTATTTAGGAAGAGGTTATAATTTCCCTGTTGCTCTTGAAGGAGCACTTAAATTAAAAGAGATCTCTTATATTCATGCGGAAGGTTATCCTGCTGCAGAAATGAAACACGGTCCAATTGCATTGATTGATGAGCTTATGCCTGTTATTGTAATAGCGCCTAAACAAGGGCATTATGATAAAATCGTAAGTAATATTCAGGAAATTAAATCTAGAAGTGGAAAAATCATCGCTGTAGTAACGAAAGGGGATACTCAAGTTCGTGAATTGGCAGATTATATTATTGAAATTCCAGAAACATCGGATGCCTTGTCTCCTTTGATTACAACTATACCTTTGCAACTTTTATCTTATCACATAGCGGTAATGAGAGGCTGTAATGTAGATCAGCCTAGAAATTTAGCTAAATCGGTTACTGTAGAGTAATACGTTTTATATACTACTTATAATCAAGCCTTGAGGATTTTCTCAAGGCTTTTTTTTTGCTTAAAACTTTGATTTCTTTGTAAAAGAAACGTTAATTATGTTGGTTATATCACTTTTATCATATTTTTAAAAATTAATAATTTTTTTGATATATGTGTATTTTTTATATGCACGCATAGTGGTATTTTGCCGTTTTCATAGTATTCTCTAAAATAGAGGGTTAAAATTAATTGTATAATATGTATAAATGGTGTGAATTAACTATCAAAAATGAGATATTTAAACACTTTTTTTATTAATATAAAAAATATTTGTACTTTGGCGTGATAAACCAACAAATTATAACCAAATGAGAGTGTATTTACTTTTTTTGTCTTTGTTTTTTTGCAGTCTAACTTTTGCGCAAAATACAATTACAGGTTTTGTTACCGATAGTAACAACCAACCTATTCCTGGAGCCAATATTAAAGTCGTTGGTGATTCGTCAGGTACTGTCGCCGATTTTGATGGTTCTTTTAAGTTACAATCCTCAAAAAAACTTCCATTTGTCATTGAGGTAACTAGTGTTGGTTTTGGATCTAAAAAAGTTACTATTTCTTCGGCAAATCAAAAGGTTTCTGTTCAACTTTTAGATGAGGAAAACAAATTAGATGAAATTGTAGTGTCTGCTTCGAGAACTCCAGAAAGAGTAATTGAGTCGCCTGTTACTATCGAAAGAATGGGAATTGCAGATATAAAAAAATCAGCTTCTGCTACTTTTTATGAAGGACTGGAAAACTTGAAAGAAGTTCAAATGAATACGAGTAGTTTGACTTTTAAATCCATTAACACTAGAGGTTTTGCAACGGTAGCTAATACCCGTTTTATGCAATTAGTAGACGGAATGGATAACTCTTCGCCATTATTAAATTTCGTTTTAGGTAATATGATAGGTGTTTCTGAAATTGATGTTCAGAGCGTTGAGTTGTTGCCAGGTGCTTCTTCTGCTTTGTATGGTGCAAATGCCTTTAATGGTATTTTGTTTATGAATAGTAAAAGTCCTTTTACAAGTCAAGGAATTACCGCTTATGCGAAATATGGACAGACTGTTCAAAATGCGGCAGGAAGTAATGACTATGTTGATTACGGAATTAGAATTGCACATGCTTTTAGTCCAAAATTTGCTGCTAAAGCGAACTTTACTTATATGAGAGGTACGGATTGGTATGCTACTAATTATAAAGATAAAACAGTTGTAGGAAGAGATAGGAGTAATCCTAATTATGACGGGATAAATGTGTATGGTGATGAAGTGAGTACCAATTTAAAAGGAGTGGGGCAATCATTGGCAGCGTTAGGTTTAATTCCTGTTGGAGCTATAAATCTTTTGCCTGATTATAACGTGAGCAGAACAGGATACGATGAAACCAGCTTGACAGATAATAAAGCGAGTAATACCAAAATTGACTTTTCTCTTCATTACAAACCTTTTGAAAATGATTTCGAAATTATTTGGCAAAGTAAATTTGGTTACGGTAACGCGGTTTATCAAGGGGCTAATAGATATTACCTAAATGATTTTTTTATGCAACAACATAAATTAGAATTAAAAGGGAAAAACTTTTTTGTAAGAGGGTATACTACTAATGAAGATGGAGGAAAATCATACGATATGCTTTTTACAGGTATTAATGTAAACAGAGTTTGGAAAGATGATAAGACATGGTTTGGTCAGTATGCGGGTCAGTATGTAACATCTACATTAGGGGGCGCAACTCCAGAACAAGCGCATATCGCAGCAAGAAGTGTAGCAGATACCGGAAGGTTGATTCCTGGAACAGCTGCATTTAAAAGTGCATTTAATAGTGTAATTAGTGAAGCGAGTGTGCTTTCAGGTTCTAAGTTGGTTGACAATTCTAAAATTTACCACACTGATGTAAATTACAATTTTAAAGATTTAATTGATTTTGCAGAAATTCAAGTTGGTGGTTCATACAGAGAGTATGAGTTGAACTCTCATGGAAGAATTTATACCGATGCTAATGGCCCGATACATTATAATGATTATGGTGCATACACACAATTGACAAAAAAGTTATTAGATGATAGATTGAAATTTACGGGTTCTGTGCGTTACGATAAATCTAAAAATTTCGATGGTAATATTTCGCCTAGATTATCACTGGTTTATTCGGGTGGTGAAAACAAGAAGCATAACTTTAGAGCCTCTTATCAAACAGGTTTTAGAAATCCATCAACTCAAGATCAGTACATTGGTTTTAATGTAGGAAATGCAGTTTTATTAGGATCTGCCCCTGATAACTTAACCAGGTACAGTGAAACATTACCCGTTTCAACAGCTGTAGGACAGGCGTTTGCTGGATCGGCTAATGTAGTTGTTACTGGTCTAAATGCTTATAACAATTCTTATACTGCTTCTTCTGTTGCTGCTTTGAGCGCTTCTGGTAATCCTGCGGTATTGAAAAAAACAAACGTGAATTATGTGAAACCAGAACAAGTAAAGGCTTTTGAATTGGGTTATCGTTCTTTCTTGAATGGTGTTTCTGTTGATTTGAACGGATATTACAATATATACAATGATTTTATTGGTAATTTAAATGTAGTAGCGCCACTTTATGGAACAGCACAAGACGCTCCAAATCCTTTAGCAGGACCTATAAATGCTGGAACTCAATCTATACATGCGCTTCAAAATGGCAATTTCAGAGCTTATCAACTCTATACTAATACCGACGTTGAAATTAAATCAATGGGATTTGGTGTTGGTCTTTCTAAAAAAGTATATAAAGATTTTGAAGTAGGTGTGAACTATAATTATGCAGAATTCAAATTTGATCAAGCTAAAGATCCGAGTTTTGAAGCGGGTTTTAATACACCAAAACACAGAGTAAAAGCATCATTTGGAAACGAAAAATTATTCGATAATTTTGGTTTTAATGTAAGTGGAAGATGGAATAGTGAATATTTATGGCAATCTACGATGGTTGACGGCATGATCGATGCTGCTACTGTAATTGATGCTCAAATTAATTATAACATCCTCAAGTTAAAATCAACAATTAAGTTGGGTGCTTCGAATATTGGAGGTAAAGAATACACTCAGGTATTAGGAGCTGGATTAATAGGACAGCAATTTTTTGCGTCTTGGACAATCAATCCTTAAAAATCAGTCGTTAATAAAAAACACAGAAAAAAATGATAAAAAATTTAAAATGGCTACTATTAGTTTCTTTAAGCTTAGTAGCATGTAATAATAATGATGATGATGTGGTTTCGGCTGAAGCAACTGTAGTTCCAGGGTCAGCTAATTTTGCAAAATACGTTGCCTTAGGAGATTCCTTTGCTGCAGGTTATAGTGATGGTGCCCTTTTCATTAAGGGACAGCAGGGTTCTTACGTAAACGTTTTAGCTCAACAGTTTAAATTAGCGGGTGGAGGAGATTTTAAGACACCGCTTACTTCAGACAATAAAGGAGGATTGCTTCTTGGTGGAAATATTATAGCAGGAACCCGTTTGTATTTTAATGGTGTAGGACCGGTTGCTGTAAGTGGTAATCCTACTACAGAAGTGTCAACTCGTATTGTTGGTCCGTTTAATAATTTAGGAGTTCCAGGAGCTAAAAGTTATCATTTAATTGCGCCAGGTTACGGTAATGTAGCTGGAGTAGCCTCTGGAGCTGCAAATCCTTATTTTGCAAGATTTGCAACTACTTCTGGTGCAACGGTAGTTGGTGATGCTATGGTGCAAGCTCCTACTTTCTTTTCTTTATGGATAGGAGGAAATGATGTTTTGGGGTATGCTACCTCTGGTGGTGTTGGTGTAAATCAAACAGGTAATTTAAATCCAGGGACTTATGGAGGGAATGACATTACAGATCCTTCTGTGTTTGCAAGTGTCTATTCGGGTATGGTTAATAGTTTGACATCTAATGGCGCTAAAGGCGTAGTTGCTAATCTTCCTTATGTTAGTACGCTTCCTTATTTTACTACTGTTCCTTTTAATCCTTTAACTGCAAGTGTTTTAGGTGGAGGCAGTGTTCCGGTTGGTAACGCAACGATTGATGCGCTTAATGCACAACTATACGGCCCTTTGAAAAATGCATTGACATATTTGAATGCAGGTAGTAGGATTAATTTACTTTCAAAAACAGTTTCCAATCCGTTATTAATTAAGGATGAGTCATTGCCTAATTTATCAGCTCAATTAACTGCTGTTTTAACTGGTGATCTAGGACCTCAAACAGCAGCATTTTATGGAGCTATTTTTGGTCAGGCAAGACAAGCTACAGCTGCAGACTTAGTAGTTTTGCCTGTACAATCTGTTATTGGAACTGCTCCAACAGCTTTAGATTCAGGATTAGGTATGGCTCCTCCGTCTCCATTGAATAAGTTTGGAATTACATTTCCTCTTCAAGACAAACATGTTTTAATACCAGCTGAAGTTGCTGAAATCGTAGTAGCGACAGATGCTTATAATGTAACGATAAAAACAATTGCCGATGCAAAAGGGTTGGCTTTTGTGGACACGAAGACAATTATGAATCAATTGTCATCTGTAGGAATAGTTGGTAATGGATTTACAATGACTTCAACCTACGTAACGGGAGGTTCATTTTCTCTTGATGGTGTGCATCCAAGTCCAAGAGGTTATGCTTTAATCGCAAATTATTTTAGCGCAGCAATCAACACCAAATACGGTTCGACATTGCCAAAAGTTAATTTAGGATTGTATCCAATTTTATATCCAGCTTCATTATAGTAGGTTATCTGTAGTGTTTTTGCCTATACCACCCGTTTTTGTAACGTGGTGGTTTTTTTTATTTTAGAAATAGAAATGAACGGTTTTGTTATTTAAAATCTGTTTTTATGAAATGATTTAAATTTTCTTTTTTTTATAACAAAAAGATGTTGATTTTTTATTTTAAAAAATTATCTTTGCAAACTGAAAAAAGCATGTAATCGATACGTTTCGGTTGATACTAATTCATAAACCTAAATAGCTATTTAATAAATACATAAGTAATGTCAAAAGTAATAGGAAAAGTTGCCCAAATCATTGGACCAGTAGTTGACGTAGTTTTCAACGGTAAGGATGTTGAACTTCCAAAAATTTATGATTCGTTAGAAATCACAAAAAAAGATGGTACTTTATTGGTACTTGAAGTACAATCTCACATCGGTGAAAATACCGTACGTACCATTTCGATGGACTCAACAGATGGTTTGAGTAGAGGTTATGAAGTAGTTGGAACAGGAAATCCTATCCAAATGCCAGTTGGTGCTGATGTTTACGGACGTCTATTCAATGTGATTGGTGATGCAATTGATGGTTTAGGAAACTTGCCAAAAACAGGTGAAAACGGAATGTCTATTCACCGTCAAGCGCCACGTTTCGAAGATTTATCAACTTCATCTGAAGTTTTATTCACAGGTATTAAAGTAATCGATTTAATTGAGCCTTACTCAAAAGGAGGGAAAATTGGATTGTTTGGTGGTGCAGGTGTTGGTAAAACAGTATTGATTCAGGAATTGATTAACAATATTGCAAAAGGTCACGGTGGACTTTCTGTATTCGCAGGAGTAGGAGAAAGAACACGTGAAGGAAATGACTTGCTTCGTGAGATGTTAGAGTCAGGAATTATAAAATATGGTGATGAATTCATGCACTCTATGGAAAATGGAGGATGGGATTTATCTAAAGTGGATATGCCAGGAATGAGAGAGTCAAAAGCTACTTTCGTTTTCGGTCAAATGAATGAGCCTCCTGGAGCTCGTGCTCGTGTAGCACTTTCTGGATTATCTATCGCTGAGTATTTCCGTGATGGAGCAGGAACTGATCAAGGAAAAGACGTTTTGTTCTTCGTTGATAATATCTTCCGTTTTACACAAGCAGGATCAGAGGTTTCGGCACTTTTAGGTCGTATGCCATCTGCAGTAGGATACCAACCAACATTAGCAACAGAAATGGGTGCGATGCAAGAGCGTATTACTTCTACAAACAAAGGATCTATTACATCGGTACAAGCGGTTTACGTTCCTGCGGATGATTTAACTGACCCGGCGCCAGCAACTACATTTGCTCACCTTGATGCTACAACTGTATTGTCTCGTAAAATTGCTGAGTTAGGTATTTATCCTGCAGTTGATCCATTAGATTCAACTTCAAGAATTTTGACTCCACAAATTTTAGGTGATGAGCATTATGACTGTGCACAAAGAGTAAAAGAAATCCTTCAAAAATACAAACAATTGCAAGATATTATCGCAATTCTTGGTATGGAAGAATTATCTGAAGAAGATAAATTATCTGTTTCTAGAGCACGTCGTGTTCAACGTTTCTTATCTCAACCGTTCCACGTTGCTGAGCAATTTACAGGTTTAAAAGGTGTTTTAGTAGATATTAAAGATACTATCAAAGGATTTAACATGATCATTGATGGTGAATTAGATCACTTGCCAGAATCTGCTTTCAACCTTAAAGGAACTATTGAAGAAGCGATCGAAGCTGGAGAAAAAATGTTAGCAGAAGCATAATATTAAAAATGCTTAAAGCCTAAAGCTTAAAGCCTAAAGCAATAAAAATGATTTTAGAAATAGTATCACCAGAAGCAAAATTATTTTCAGCAGAAGTAACTTCGGTTACCTTACCTGGAATTGACGGAAGCTTTCAAATTTTGAATAATCACGCCCCTATAGTTTCAATTTTAGAACAAGGAGTGGTGAAAATTACAGCTTCTAATTTTACTTTTGCAAAAGAAGTAGCAAGTAAATTCACGAAGCTGGATGATCAAAACTATACATTAGCTATCAATTCAGGTACAATTGAAATGAAAGATAATAAAGTTATCGTTTTAGTTGACTAAGACGGTTTATAATTAGTATAAAAGCCAAACAGCAATGTTTGGCTTTTTTTTTATATAATTTTTACATTTATAATTTATTAGTTTTAAGAAATGATAGCAGCTTAAAATTGGGTTTTTAAATAATTATAATTGAATATTTAGTTGACTTTGCATTCCATTTCAAACTGAAATTATTTATTTGAAAGTAACTCTAATAAATCAAAATGTGTTAAAACTACTTCCTACTAAAATGCAATTCATTTGTTAGAACTTTAGTATTTTTACAAACTATGAAAAGATTTCCAAAATCACTATCTGATCGATTAACGCAGCGAATTGAATCAAATTCTCTTCGTAAACTAGGTATTCCTAATAATCTAATCGATTTTTCATCCAATGATTACCTTGGTTTAGCAAATTCAGAAATTGTTTTTAATCAAACCCATGAGTATTTGATTCAAAGTAATCTTAAAAAAAATGGTGCTACTGGTTCTAGATTACTTTCTGGAAATCATAAATTATATCTAGAGACAGAGGATTTTATAGCTCAATTTAATCAGTCAGAAGCAGCGTTAATTTTTAATTCGGGTTACGATGCCAATGTTGGTTTTTTTAGCGCTGTGCCGCAACGCAACGATATTATTTTATATGATGAGCTTTGTCATGCTTCGATTCGGGATGGTATTTTAATGTCAAACGCAAAAGCCTATAAATTCAATCATAATGATGTTGAAGATTTGGAGAAAATCATAGTGCGAAATCCCAATGCTACTCTTTATATTGTTACTGAATCCGTATTCTCTATGGATGGCGATTGTCCTAACATGGAAGAATTAGTAGCGCTGTCGGATAAATACAATTGTTTTTTAGTAATTGATGAAGCGCATGCATTAGGAGTTTTTGGAGAGAATGGCGAAGGATTGGTTCAGATGCTTGGATTGGAAAACCACATTTTTGCCAGGATTATGACTTTTGGAAAAGGTTTGGGTTGTCATGGAGCAGCAATTTTAGGATCAGAAGAATTAAAAAGTTATCTCGTTAATTTCGCTCGAAGTTTCATCTACACGACCGGACTTTCTCCGCACGCTGTTGCTGCAATTTTAGTTGCATATAGGTCTTTAGAAAGCGATAAAAAAAGCATTCTAGATTTAAAGCAAAACATCATCTATTTTAATCAACAGCTGGTTTTGATGGGTTTAAAACAGCTCTTTGTTCGCAGTAAATCAGCGATTCAAAGTGCCATTATTCCCGGGAATGAAAACGTAAAAAGGATTGCTGGTGAATTGCAAAAAAATGGTTTTGATGTCAAAGCCATATTGTCACCAACTGTTCCTGCTGGACAAGAGCGTTTGCGTTTTTGTTTGCATAGTTTTAATTCTAAAGAAGAGATCAAACAACTTTTAGAATTACTAGCAAAGATTGTTTTTTAAAACGATTCTTAGCTATGTTGGAACTTATCTATTAGCGATTTTTTCTATAAAATATATTCGCTAAGCCCTTTGTTTACGCCTTTATTAAAATAATTTATTCTTTTTTTGTAACGTTTCAATTGTTTGATTACTTACGAGTAGTAATCAAAAATAAATAGTTTTATGAAACCACAATCAATTACTTCAAAAGAAAATTTAGTTAGTTCCTTTTTTATTTTCTTAACCTCTATGGGACTTAGTTTTTCGTTAGTCAACCATTTTATATTACAAAAAGCGAACTTCTCGTTGCTCATTATAATGAGTTGTTTATTTGTAATTTCAGTAGCTTCTTGGCAACGTAAAAAATGGAGCAAATAATTTTAAGGAGTTTTAATCATCAAAAAAATCAATCAACAACTTAATCAATCACAATCATGAAAAATTTTTTTAAAGCAACTATTGTAGTTCTTACAATTTTAATTAGTACAATAAGTAATGCACAGCAAACAACTTCTTCTTCTACTTCTGAAAATTCTTTACTTTGGGAAATTACTGGTAATGGCTTAACGAAACCTTCCTATCTCTATGGAACGATTCATATGATATGTGCAGAAGATTATTTTCTATCTGAAAAAGTAAAAAAAGCTTTTGCAAATTCAGAGGAATTAATTTTAGAAATTAACTTATCAGATGCTAAAGAGATTCAAGACATGCAAAAAATGGCAATGGGCAAAGAGTCGTTAAACAAAATATTAAATCCTGATCAATTATTTAAATTAGATCAAATACTGAAAAATACGGCAGCTATGAACATTGACCAAGTGAATGGTTTTAGTTTAACCGCAGTAATGAGTTTGGTTAGCATGAAAGCCTTTGGTTGTAGTGATTTCAAGTTGTATGAAATGGAATTTATGAAATTAGCTAAAAAGAATAATATAGAAATCAAAGGTTTTGAAACGGTAAATTATCAGTTAGCCATCATTGATGGTGCTTATACAAACGACGAGATGATTGCGATGCTTGGAGAAATAACACAAAATAACATGTCAAAACTAGTGGATGACTATAAAAACGAAAACATAAGTTTGATGTATGATAAAATGGTAGATAAACAACAAATGAATCAACATACCAAAGAACAAATGCTAGACATTAGAAATCAAAATTGGGTAAAGATTTTGCCTAAACTAATGGATAAAAAGGCAGTTTTTGTGGCGGTTGGTGCCGCACATTTAGCAGGTGAATTTGGTGTAATTAATTTGCTTAGAAAAGCGGGATATGTTGTGAATCCAATAATGAAATAGTTTTGTTTTGAAAGAAAAAGAGAAGGAGTTTTTGACCCGCATTGAAAAGCATAAAGGAATTTTGTATAAAGTTTCTAAGATGTACATGGATAAACCTGATGATCAGCAAGATTTATTTCAGGAGATTGTTTGTCAGCTCTGGAAGTCATACGATTCGTTCCGTAATGAAAGCCAATTTTCAACATGGATGTATCGTGTGGCAATTAATACCGCTATTGTTTTTTTAAAGAAAGAAAAAAGAAAAGTAGATAAATATGAAATTCCATCTGATAATATAAAAGAGGAAGAAACAGATTCTGATATTAAGGAAAGTCAATTAGATCATTTTTATAAAGCAGTTCAAAAGTTAGAAAAAATTGATAAAGCTATTATTTTCTATCAGTTAGAAGGATTCTCACACAAAGAAATTGGTGAAAACTTGGGGATTTCAGAAGGGAATGCCAGAGTAAAATTAAATAGAGCAAAAGAAAAATTAAAAGAAATTATAAAAAATCAAGGATATGGATTTTAATGACATACAAAAACAATGGAATAACGAAAAGATAGATAATGTCGTTCTTCCAACTAATTTAAAAAAAATAGAAGCCGCTAATACCCCTTTGGATAAAATTAGAAAAAATCTAAAAAAGGAGTTTTTTTATCAAATACTATCAATTGTTTTTACAGGATTTGTGCCCTTAATATATGATTTTCCTAAAGAATTAATTCCTTTGTTTTATCTCTTTTTTAGTCTGTTTCTAGCAATATGCGTTTATTATCTGGTAAAATTATACTTGTTTTATGTAAGAATTAGTGCTATTACAATGAAAACTAAAGATAATTTGTATGAAACGTATTTCGATATTAGGTTGAATATGGAATTGTATAAAACCTTTGGATTTGCTTTAATACCTTTTATAATTTTGTCGCTAATAGGTTTTTTATATTATAAGTTTTCAAAAGCGCCAGGCTTTTTAACTTCCGAAATCACTAATTTTCAGATGATAGGTATTTTTTCGATTGTGGTTTTTAGTTTTCTTTCTATGGGTATTGCACTGGAGGTTTGGGTCAATAGATTTTATGGAAAATACGCCAAACAAATACGTCAAGTTTTAGACGAACTAAAAGAAGAATAATAAATCGCCCATCTTAACGATGGGTTTTTTATTTTTGTACTCAAATAAATAAAAAATGAAACTATTTATAACTGGAATAGGAACTGATGTAGGCAAAACGATTGCCTCGGCGATTATAACGGAAGCATTAGAAGCTGATTATTGGAAACCGATTCAAGCGGGAGATTTAGAAAACTCAGACACTCACAAAATAAAGCGCTATGTATCCAACAAAAAAACTCATTTTTTTGAAAACAGTTACGCTTTAAATACACCAGCAAGTCCTCATTTAGCCGCAGAATTAGATGGAATTACAATTGATTTAAATAACATAATTGTACCGGAGACTCAAAATCATTTAGTGATAGAAGGTGCAGGAGGAATTTTTGTTCCTATAAATAATCGTGATACTATAGTTGATTTAATTCAGCCAGATTATAAAGTCATAGTTGTTTCACGTCATTATCTGGGAAGTATTAATCACACTTTACTAACTATTGAAGCTCTACAAAATAGAAATATTAAAGTAGCGGGTATTATTTTTAATGGTCAAGAAAATAAAGCATCAGAATCGGTTATTTTGTTTAAAACAGGGCTAACATTTATTGGTAGAATAGAAGAAGAGCCTTATTTTGATCAAAATGTCATTCAATATTATGCTGCTATTTTTAAAGAGAATTTACTAAGACTCGAATAGTAGTTATAGAATTCTCAACTAATTTTATTTGAACGCAAATGAAATTAAAAATCTTATAATTTTAATAGAATGAGTTTAATAGAAAGAGATAGTCAACATCTTTGGCATCCATATACACAACACAAAACAGCTGCTTTACCAATCGCTATCAAAAAGGGAGAAGGAGCTTTGCTGTGGGATGAAAATGACAAAGAATATATAGATGCTATAGCATCGTGGTGGGTGAATCCTTTTGGGCACTCTAATAAGTTCATTGCAGATGCGATTTACAAACAACTTACAACTTTAGAACATGTTCTTTTTGGAGGATTTACGCATGAACCCGCTATAGTTTTGGCTGAAAAGCTTATTGAAATTTTGCCTAAAAATCAACAGAAAATATTTTTTTCAGACAACGGTTCTACAGCAGTTGAAGTAGCGATAAAAGTTGCATTACAATATTTTTTTAATAAAGGAGAAAAGAAAACTACCATTATTGCTTTTGAAAATGCTTTTCATGGAGATACATTTGCAGCAATGGCTGCTAGTGGAATTTCATTTTACACGCAGGCTTTTCAAGGTATGTTTATAGATGTGATACGAATTCCAGTTCCTGTAAAAGGTCAAGAACAAGAAAGTTTTGAGACCTTGAAAAATGTGATTCAGAGCCATAATTGTGCTGGTTTTATCTTTGAACCGCTTGTGCAAGGAGCTGCTGGAATGGTTATGTATGAGCCAGAAGCTCTAAATGAGCTTATTCGAATATGTCGTGTCAACAATGTACTTACAATTGCTGATGAAGTAATGACTGGTTTTGGTAAAACAGGTAAAACGTTTGCAATGGATTATCAAGTTGAAATGCCAGATATGATGTGCTTGTCTAAAGCGCTTACTGGAGGTACAATTCCTATGGCAATTACCACTTTTACTCAGGATATTTTTGATGCTTTTTATGATGAAGATATCAATAAAGCTTTGTTTCATGGCCATACTTTCACGGCAAATCCTACGGGTTGCGCTGCTGCTTTGGCTAGTTTGGAGTTGTTGCAAACTTCAGAAATGCAAGATAATCTGTTGCGAGTAAACAAGAGTCATTTGGCATTTCAAAAAAAGATAGCAAATCATCCTAGAGTTATGACCACAAGGGTTTTAGGTATTATTTTTGCTCTAGAAATAAAAACAGAGAGCAGCGAAAGTTATTACGGAACATTGCGTAATAAACTATATAATTTTTTTATCGAAAATGGCGTAATTCTAAGACCGGTTGGTAATATTGTTTACATTTTACCTCCTTACATTATTTCTGAAAAACAATTGGATAGAATATATCAAGTAATTCAAAATGCTTTAGAATCCGTTTAATTCAATTTATTCCGTTTAAAATTTAGTAGAGACAACATTAGAAATTTGAACGAATTATTCTGTTTTATGATTAAGCTATTTTTAAAATAATATTGCAATTTCTGCAAATAAATTTAATATTTTGTTACAAACTATTTCTATAACTGCTATCAATTCTATTTCAGCATTAGGTACTGAACCTATAAAGATTTGGGAAAATTACCTTCGAGAACAGCATTTTTTTACGGCTCAGAATTTAGACCATAAAAAAACCGTAGTTGCCGGTTTAGATATTGATTCTAATTTGTTGATAGATTCATTAAGACAATCGGATAATAAATACAAATCTTTAGATAAATCTGTTTTGTATGCGATGTTAGTTTCTAGAAAAGCGATGGCTACTGCCGGTTGGACGCAGGAAGATACTTTTGGTATTAACATAGGTTCTTCTCGTGGTGCCACTGACTTATTTGAAAAACATTATCGCGAATATGTAGCAACTGGAAAAGCTCAAACGCTAGCTTCTCCTACGACCACTTTGGGGAACATTTCTTCATGGGTAGCACACGACTTGCAAAGTGCAGGACCTGAAATATCTCATTCTATAACTTGTTCTACTGCTTTGCACTCCGTTCTAAATGGTGTAGCCTGGCTTCGAGCTGGTATGGCAGACAAGTTTATGGTAGGTGGAAGTGAAGCGCCATTAACTGATTTTACGATTGCTCAAATGCGCGCTTTAAAGATTTACTCAAATCACGAAAATGCAGCTAATGAAACTATTCAATGGCCAAATCGAGCCTTAGATTTAGAAAAGAAACAGAGTACTATGATTCTTGGTGAAGGTGCTGGAGTGTGTTGTATGGAAGTTGGAAAAAAGGAAAATGCTTTGGCTTACATAGAAGGAATAGGGTATGCGACTGAAATCTTAGAGCATAACATTTCAATTTCAGCAGAGGCAACTTGTTTTCAGAAATCGATGAAAATGGCTTTGCAAAACACCTCTTTATCAGATGTAGATGTAATAGTGATGCATGCGCCAGGAACAGTAAAAGGCGATTTGACAGAATACCGAGCTATAGAAATAGTTTTTGGTGACCAATTGCCGCTTTTAACCAGCAACAAATGGAAGATTGGTCATACTTTTGGGGCGTCAGGAATATTGAGCATGGAACTTGCTATCATGATGATGCAGAAGGACATTTTTATTGGAATTCCTTTCTTAAGCGAACAAATAAAAACTAAACCCATAAAAAAAGTATTAATCAATGCTGTAGGTTTTGGAGGAAATGCGGTGAGTATTTTGTTGTCCTTGTAGTAATTAGGATGTTATTTTTTTGAATCTGTTTCTAATTCTTTTACTTTATCGTAAATTAAATGGCTTTCAAAACCTTTTCTAAGTAAGTAGTCACAGAACTTTTTCTTCTTTTTAAGAGTGTTTGTTTCACGAATAGATTGCCAATTTTTTTCCGCTAATGTGTGAAAAGTAGCTAGGTATTCTTCGGCACTTATTTCTTTAAGTGCTGTATTTATTAAAGTTTGATTTATCTTTTTAAACTTTAATTCGTTTGTAATTCTAATTTTCCCCCATTGCTTGATGCGGTGTTTTCCTCTGGCAAAACTGCACGCAAAGCGTTCTTCATTGAGGAAATTATCTGAGATAAGTTGAACTAAAATCGTATCGATTTCCTCAGAATCCATTTTCATGCTGTATAGTTTTTGAATCACTTCCTCATGACACCGTTCTTGATAGGCACAAAATTGTTCTATTTTGGATAAAGCTTCTTTTATGGTAAAAACATCTTTCATGTCTAAATTTTTATAGGTCGACCCCATTTTTTGAAATCTGTATTGAGAGCAAAAATACTATTTCAAAAATAAATCTATCGATGCACTATAGGGATTAATAAAATTATTTTTTAGTATAAAAAAGCTGGAAAAAGAATGTAATAATAAGAATTCTTTTCAATTCACTTCAATCCTTATCACTGCAAAGAGTAAAAGGGTGCTAATTTTTTCTCAACACTTATTTTTACTGGAATAGTTTGCTGGTTTTAACTAAAAGTAATAAATCCAAAAGATGTATTTCAACGGGTAAATAAGCTTTTAGTCGAATAGATTTCTTTTTATTTAAAACGGCAGACTATATTGCGCGATTGACTGTCTTTACAGTTTTTAAACAAAAAAATACGGCTCAAATATTGATTATTTAGCCCAATATATAAAATTTTGCTCATGATTAAAAAATTACTTTTTTTAGTTTTATTGTTAATTACTTCTTTCTCTTATGGTCAAGCAGCAAGCGATTATTGCTTTATGGCAGTTTCAGGAACTTATAATTCTTTGAGTAACGATGCAAAGAGTGTCGTTAATATGACTGCTAATCAGGATGATGGGTTTTCTGATATAGCTCTTTTGGACTTTAATTTTACTTTTGGGGGACAAGCCTATTCACAATTTATAGTATCATCAAACGGTTGGCTAAGTTTTGTAACTTCAAATTTTAATAATAATCAGAATTATACTAATAGCATTGCTAGTGCAGCTGTAATGAAGCCCATATTAATGCCTTTATGGGATGATTTAGCAAATACTACAATACCTAAGTATGAAACTACAGGTGCTTTTCCAAACAGGATATTCAAAATAGAATGGAGTGCCCAAAAGTGGGAATATAATTCTGGTAGTGATGTTATGTCATTTCAAATATGGTTGTATGAAAGTACTAATGTTATTGAATATCATTACAATCGAGGAAGTAATGGAGTGAAAAATGGCTCTGCTACAATAGGGATTTATGATCAAAATGATACTTATTTAACGTTAAACAACTCTGGAAATAATCCAATAGCATCATCAGGATCATTTAACACTAATATAAATTCAAAACCCGCAAACGGTCAGATATATAGATTTACCCCACCTGTAAGAGTTAGTATTGCATCTACTAGTATTTGTGCTGGAGATGCAGTTACTTTTTCGGCAACACCTATTAACGGAGGTACATTACCTATATATCAATGGAAGGTTAATGGAGTAAATGTAGGAACAAATTCAGCTACTTATGTGAGTCCTGCCTTAACCAGAGGAGACGATGTCTCGGTTGCAATGACTTCAAATGCCACTTCTTGTCTTTCGGGTATTCCAACTACATCAAATGTAATTAGAATACTCCCACAGATTGCGCCAGTAATCACAGGGACACCGACAACTGCCGGCTGCTCTTCTGCTGATGGGAGCGTTGTAACAAGTACACTTAATAATGCACTTCAGTTTAATAAATCTAAGCCTGATTTCGTTAACTTAAATAAAAGTATTCTTTCAAATTTAAATGCATTTACGGTTGAAGGATGGATAAAATTTAATAAAAGTGATTTGAACTCTAGTTTTACAAGTTTGTTTGGGCAAAATGATGTTGTAGAGTTTGGTTTTATTACTGACACTGAACTTCATTTGTGGACTCAAAATGGTGGTTCTTTAAGATATACTTATCCTGTTTCTTTGGCTGATAATAATTGGCATCATATTGCTGGTGTGGGTAATGGTGCTAATCTTTTATTGTTTATTGATGGAAAGTTAATGACTACTCAAGGTAGCTCTAGAGGTAATAAGAATTATGGAGCTAGTGGAGATTTTGTAAAAATAGGGAGTGGAGTATTTACTCCATCAGGAAATCCATTTACAGGCCAAATAATGAAAGTAGGTATGTATAATATGGCGCTTTCCGAATCAACTATAGTAAGCTTAGCTAGTAGTCCTACTACTTATACGGGTTCTGAACCAGGTTTGATCGCTGGCTATAATTTTATTGAAAGTTCAGGTTCAACTTTAACCAGTGTTCCTGCAGGTAATAATGGTACTTTACTTGGTAGTCCAACTTTTGTACACCCCTATACTTATTCATGGACTAAAGCAGGTGATGCAACATTTACTAGGAATACCAAAAATATTAACGGAATATCCAAAGGGGATTATACTATTTCCGTTAGCTTTGCTGGAGCAAGTTGTCCTAGAATTGCTAACTTTTCTATTGTTACCGTTTCAACAACTTGGGGCAGTAGTCTTTGGTCCAACGGTAATCCTTCGGCGAATAAAAGTATAGTTTTTAATGATTCATATTCATCTACAGGTGACTTAATAGCTTGCGATTGTAAAGTAAATCCGGGAAAAAATGTCACCATCAATTCAGGTCATACCTTAACACTTACGAACGGTTTAAATACGGTAGGAGCTTTATTGACCATAGAAGATACAGGAAGTCTAGTACAGATTAACGATGCAGCCATCAATTATGGCAAAATAAAATATGTAAGAGAAACAAATACTGGGGTTAGAAATACTGATTTTACCTATTGGTCTTCGCCAGTAGCGCAATCAAAATTAGGAGGTACTGGAGGAATGGAATACCAACCAGCAAATCTTGAAGGGACTTATTTTTATTCGTTTTATGTAGATGCTGTAAATCAATATTGGAAAAGTGAATCAATGTCTAATGAAATGATTCCTGCACGTGGTTATAGTATTAGAGGTCCTGGACCAATCAATGCAAATCCTATTGGTTCTTTGCGAGTTACTTTTGAAGGTACTCCAAATAATGGTGGGTACTCTATTCCTAATGTTTTTGAAGGGAAGTCCTATCTTGTTGGAAATCCATATCCTTCGGCATTAGATGCAGACCAATTTTTAATTGATAATAGAGGTGTGTTAGATGGAACTCTTTATTTCTGGACACACAATACGCAAGTTGGTATAGGAGTTAGTAAGCCGGGTTCTGGTTTATATGCTTACTCTGGGGACGATTATGCTACATACAACTTAACTGGTGGTACAGCAACTGCAAAAGCTGCTCCTAGCGATACAGATAAATCGCTTAATAATCCTTTTATACCTAACGGAAAAATTGCTGCAGGACAAGGGTTTTTTGCGAATACTAAATTTTCGCCTGAGTCTAATATTATTAAATTTACCAATAGTATGCGAGTGGGCGTAAAAGGAAATACAGGTACTAATACTCAGTTTTTTAAGACAGTCACTTCAAAATCAAAAAAAACTACTTCTATTGAAAAGAATCGACTCTGGTTGAATCTTTATAGCGATAAAGGTGCTTTTAAGCAGTTATTAGTGGGTTATATTACTGGAGCTACAAATGAATATGATAATGGTTATGATGGAGAGACTTTTGATGGAAATGAACTTGCAGATTTCTATAGTATAAATCAAGAAACAAACTTTGCAATTCAGGGTAGGGCTTTGCCATTTGACGCAAGTGATATTGTTCCTCTAGGGTATAGAAGTAAAGATAAAGTAACTATGAGTATTGATATCGATCAAGTGGATGGTGCTATCGAATCTCAAAATATCTTTATTGAAGATAAAATGTTAAACGTAGTTCATGATTTGAAAAAAGGTGCTTACACATTTACTACAGAAGCTGGAGTTTTTAATGACCGGTTTGTGTTACGCTACACCAATAAAATTTTAGGAAATGTTGATTTTGATTTGTTGAATGAGCAAGTTATTATTTCTAAAGATAAAAAGGAATTAAAAATAAAATCGGAAATAGAAACAATCAAACGAGTAACTGTTTTTGATTTATTAGGTAAAAAAGTCTTGGATAAAGAACTGCTTAATGAGACTGAATTCCGTTCTTCAACTATTGGTTTAAGCAAACAAATTGGAATTGTAAAAGTGACTTTAAGTAGTGATAAAGTAATCACTAAAAAAATAGCCTTTTAAAACTAATACAAGTCTTCAAATTATTAAATATATCCCATTCTGATCTAAACAGAATGGGATTTTTTTTAACCGTTAATCAAATTTGGTTAAAATTAAATGATTGACTTAAATCCTGATTTTTTTTATAGGAATAGAGTTGCTATTTGTTTTTTTAATAGTCTAAGTAGTATTTAATTTTTTGTAAATATCACTAAATGTGGGTATTGTGTATTTTTTGTTTTCTGATTATTTTTATTTAAAATAGGAAATATTTTCTGTTTGGCTATTTTTAATAGAAACCTTAAAATCATCTAGATTTGAAAACAAAACTACTTTTATTCGGCATTGCATTTGGTTTTTTGATGTCAACAGTTGGTTATTCGCAACAAGGAAAATCTGATGCAGCTTTTAATACTTATGATAGTGGCTTGTTAGGTGATGGATTTGATGGAGTGGTTCGAACGGTTTCGCTGCAATCTGATGGAAAACTAATTGTAGGAGGGGAATTTCTAAACTTTAATGGTGCTCCAACGCCTTATTTATGCCGCTTATTTCCGGACGGGAGTAAAGATACTTCGTTCTTATTAGGAAGTAGTTTTAATGCAAATGTATATTCTTCGTTGATACAGTCTGATGGAAAAATAATAATTGGAGGTTCTTTTACTTTGTATAATGGTTCCGTTATCGGAAAGTTAGTTCGGCTGAATTCTGATGGTTCTCAAGATCTTACTTTTGATACAGCAGTAGCAGCAAACTCTGGAATAATTCATGTAATTGCTATGCAAACCGATGGTAGTATAGTTGTTGTAGGTAGTTTTGCAAAATATAATGGTGTTGCTGTAAATAAAATTGCTAGGATTTTGCCAAATGGTACTCTTGACACTTCATTTGCAACGGGAACTGGTGCCAATGGTTTAGTGGATGCTATTCAAATTCAGTCCGATGGTAAAATACTAATTGCGGGTTCTTTTACTGTTTTTAATGGAACTGCTTGTGGCAGAATTATTAGATTAAATAGCAATGGTTCTTTTGATTCTACTTTTAGTACTGATTTGGGTTTTGATGATACTGTCAGAACTCTTGCCCTTCAAACAGATGGTAAAATTCTAGTTGGAGGTGATTTTCTAAGCTATAATGCTGTTTCTGCCCATAAGATACTTCGATTAAATAATGATGGTAGTGTAGATGCTTCTTTCAATATAGGAACAGGATTTAGTGACGGAGGTGTTTACGTTATAAAATTAGGTAATAATGGCTCTATTATGGTTGGCGGTTCATTTCATTCTTTTTATAATGGAACTGATGTTAATAGGTTAGTGTACTTAGATTCTAATGGTAGCATTGTTCCAACATTTGATATTAGTTCTGGTCCTGCTACGGCTACTATATTAACTTTAGCATCAGATGCAAGCGGTAATTGGTATATAGGTGGTTCTTTTTTAGTGTTTGATTCTCAAAATCAAGGAAGATTGGCTAAGATTGATAATAACGGCACATTAGATATTGGCTATTTAACAGCTGGAGTTGGTTTTGATAATTCTGTTTTAAAAGTTATTTCGTTATCGGATAATAAAACCATGATTTTTGGAAATTTTACTAAGTTTAATGGCGCTGTCGCCAATAGAATTGCTCGATTATTAGAGGATGGCACAATAGATTTGACCTTTAATTCAAACGGCATTGGTGCTGGTAATAATATTAGAGCTGCAGTAATACAACCGGATAATAAAATTCTTTTTGCAGGAAGCTTTCTTAGCTATAACGGTTTTTTAAATAATCGAATTACTCGTGTTTTGGCTGATGGTTCTGTTGATCAGAGTTTTACAATTGGTACTGGATTTAATAATCAAGTGTATGCATTGGCCTTGCAAAGTGATGGAAAAATTATTGTCGGAGGTAATTTTACAAGTTATAACGGTAGTGCTGCCAACAGGATTGTTCGATTATTGGCTAATGGCGCTATTGATGCAACTTTTAATACTGGTTTAGGTACTGATGCTATAGTAGAAACCGTTTTAATACAGCCTGATGGAAAAATACTTTTAGGGGGTCGATTCTCAAATTACAATGGGTTTTCTAAAAACAAGTTGGTTCGTTTAAATACTGATGGAAGTGTTGATTTGGGTTTTTCTGTTGGTTCAGGTTTTGACAAAAATGTTTTCTCAATGGCGATGCTTCCCGATAATAAAATTATTATTGGAGGCTCTTTTTTAAATTATAATGGGAATGCAGTTAAAAGGATTGTAAGATTAAATAGCAATGGTGGGTTAGATAGTAGTTTTCAAATCGGTTCCGGTTTTAGTAACGGTGAAATTAGATCTATTTTAGTTCAGCCAGACAATCGCTTATTAATAGGTGGTGCATTTTCCGGCACCTTCAATGGGAAACCAGTCAAACGCCTATTAAGATTACTATCAGACGGAGGTCATGATCCTAGTTTTATAGCGGACTTAAATAGTACATTATTCAGTATTTGTTTTACGCCAGATGCAAAAGTAATCATTGGAGGAAATTTTAATTCGGTTTCTGGAGTAACCAAACATCGCATCGCTAGACTTAAATTGTGTAATAATAGTTCTATTTGGGATGGAGTGTCATGGAGTAACGGACCACCTTCGTTAGGAAAGGAATTGCATTTTAATTCTGATTACAACATTACAGCAACGGTTAATTCCTGTTTATGCTCAATAGCTTCAGGACATAAAGTTACCGTAAAAAAGGGTAATACTTTAGCTCTTACTTTTGATTTTTCGGGTCTTGGAATTTTGCATTTAGAAAATAATGCGTCCCTTTATCAATCGGATGATGAGATTGTAAATACGGGAGTTATGAATCTAGAAAGAGAAACTACTGCTGTTGTAAGTACCGATTATAGTTATTGGTCATCGCCCGTTTTTAGTCAAAAATTAATTGATCTATCTCCCAATACGCTTTCGGATAAATTCTACTCTTTTGATGCTGCGACAAATGATTGGTTGACTGAGTTGCCATCTCAAGTAATGAAACAGGGTAAAGGATATATAATTCGAGGTCCTGAAGATTTTTCTGCAATAGATCCGGCTATTTACAAGGCTGAGTTTTTAGGTATTCCAAATAATGGAGAATTTTTAATATCAGTTGGATCGAATAATACTTCAAATCTCTTGGGAAATCCTTACCCTTCTGCAATTGATGCTGATGTATTCCTAGCGGTCAACTCTGAAGTTCTGGATGGAACTATTTATTTATGGACTCATAACACACCAATTACTAATAATGAATATACTTCTAGTGATTATGCGGTTTATAATAGATTGGGTGGTGTAGCAACCAGAGCCGCTAACAATTTAGGGTTAAATAACACTAAGCCTGATGGCAAAATTGCTTCTGGACAAGCGTTTTTTACAATAAGTATTAGTAGCGGTAAAAACGTCATTTTTAATAATAGTATGCGTGTGATTGATCAGAATGCTTCTTTTTTCAAATCCAAAGGAGATAAGAAATCTAAAATAAATCAACTTGAAAAACATCGTATTTGGTTGAATTTATCAAATAAAGAAGGTCTCTTTAAGCAAGCTTTAATAGGATATAGTTCTGGAGCTACAAATGAATATGACTCTTCCTTTGATGGAGAAAGTTTCAATGGGAATCAATATCTAGATTTTTATAGTATTAGTCAAGATAAGAATTTAGTAATTCAAGGAAGAGCTGTGCCCTTTGATGAAGATGATTTGGTTTTTATAGGATATCGAACTACTATTGCGGGTTTGTTTACAATTAGTATTGATCAGATAGATGGTATTTTGTTACACAAATCTGTTTTCTTAGAAGATAAGTTAACTAATGTTATTTTTGATTTAAAAAAAGCTAATTATAATTTCGAAACGGCAATAGGAACTTTTAATGACCGATTTGTCATTCGATATACAGATAAAACACTAGATCTTTATGAGGTTGTAAAACCTGATAACAGATTGATTATTAGTTTTCAAAATGATTTTTTAAAAATAAATTCTTTAGATAATTTAATCGATGAGATCACTGTTTATGATATTTCAGGAAAAAGAATCTGGCATAAAGATTCTATAAATGATGCCTACTTTCAAATAGCCAATTCTTTTATAAAACAACAGATTCTAATAGTTAAAGTGCTTTTAGACAATGGAAAAAGTAGTACAAGGAAAGTTATCGTTCCTTAAAAATTAAAAAAACAGTTGTTTATATAAATTGTGAATAGGATTTGGTTCCTATTGCAAAAAAAATGCTCCTAGAAATACTAGGAGCATGATTTATAAAATATAGATTGATTTTAAAGCCGTTGTTAAACTGTTTTACCTTTTGCAGATGCTTCTAGGTTTCTTTCAATTTCATGTCCTGGTCTAGACCATTTAGGTTTTTCGCCTAACGGAGCAAATTGCGAGTCTAATGCTTCAACGGTTTGTGGCTGTGAAACTTTTGTAAAAGGTTTTTGTGGGTTCAAACCTAGCATTTCAAACATTTTCATGTCTTCGTTTACATCTGGATTAGGAGTAGTAAGCAATTTGTCTCCTGCAAATATAGAATTGGCTCCAGCAAAAAAGCACATGGCTTGACCTTCGCGACTCATGTTCATTCTTCCTGCTGATAATCTAACTTGTGTTTCTGGCATAATGATTCTAGTTGTAGCAACCATTCGTATCATTTCCCAAATTTCTACAGGTTTTTCTTCTTCCATAGGAGTTCCTTCAACGGCAACTAATGCATTAATTGGCACTGATTCCGGTTGAGGATTTAATGTAGAAAGCGCCACTAACATTCCGGCTCTATCTTCGATACTTTCTCCCATTCCAATAATTCCACCACTACATACGGTAACATTCGTTTTGCGTACGTTTTTGATAGTTTGCAAACGGTCTTCAAAACCACGAGTTGAAATAACTTCTTTATAATATTCCTCAGAAGTATCTAAATTGTGATTGTAAGCATATAATCCTGCTTCGGCTAAACGGTGTGCTTGATTTTCAGTAATCATACCCAAGGTACAACATACTTCCATGTCTAGTTTATTAATGGTACGAACCATTTCTAAAACTTGATCAAACTCTGGTCCATCTTTTACATTTCTCCAGGCTGCTCCCATGCATACACGAGAAGATCCTGTAGATTTTGCACGCAAAGCTTGTGCTTTTACTTGACTAACAGACATTAGATCGTTTCCTTCAATTTCAGTGTGGTAACGAGCTGCTTGTGGACAATATCCACAATCTTCCGGACATCCCCCAGTTTTTATAGATAGTAAAGTGGATACCTGAACCACATTAGGATCATGATGCTCTCTATGAATAGTAGCTGCTTCAAAAAGCAAATCCATCATAGGTTTATTATATATTGCGATTATCTCGTCTTTAGTCCAATTGTGTTTTGTAATACTCATCGATACGATTTTTTGATGTTCCAAAAGTAGTTAAATTGTTCTAAAGAATCAATGCATTCGTTTCTAAAATATTAGTCATGATCTTTTTTTAACAGTAGAAATAATCGCTACTAACAAAGCTTTATTTGCGTTTTTAAAATCTATTTTTTAAATAAAATACGCTTATAAATTAAATTTTATAAAACTTATAAAACCTTAATTACTATTTTAATTTCAGATAAAGAATAAATTACAACTACAATCCGTTTATACTTTAACACTATGTTTGTCAGATCTATAACGAGTGTCCCAAAGTAACATTAAAATAAAGGTGACAATTACTGCAGAACTAAATCCTTCAAATAAAAGTGAAATAGAATAGGTCATTATGGAAGGTTCTCCTCCAAAAAGAAAAGTTTTAGATAAAGTGGCGATATATTCGTCTCCACCTTTAAAATAACTGTAAGAAATAAGTGCAACTACACTAAGAAAAACTCCAATTATTGCTGTCAATAATGCAGACATTCCGTTGGAGCCTAATGATTTTTTTCCTTCAATAAAATTAGCTTTTAGTGTTCTATTCGTTCCGTAAAAAATGAACAAAACATTAAAAACGCGAAGAAGATAAATATCGGCTAAGCCCAAAAGTTCCATTACTAAGAAATAAAGTCCAATTCCCAGTACTATAATCCATCCATTTACTAATTCTTTAGGTATTTTCATGTTGCTGATTTAAGGTTATAATTACTTGATAAATAATGTTTTAAACTCAAATTTACAACAAAAAGAAAATTATTCTTAAAAAAATAAAGAATACATAGCTTATTTATAAATCATTCAAATAGCTGATTGCTATTTGTTTGTCTTTTTCCAGTTGCTCTTTTAACAAGGTAACAGAAGCGAATTTTTGTTCGGAGCGAATTCTTTGTAAGACAGAAACTTGGAGTTTCTTATCGTATAAATCAGCATCGAAGTCAAAATAATGAATTTCTATAGAGTGATTTTGACCATCCACTGTTGGGTTAAAACCAATGTTCATCATTCCGTAAACTATTTTGTTTTCTATATAACTTTTTACAATATAGACGCCATTTTGAGGAATCAGTTTATAGTTTTCTAGAATTTTTAAGTTCGCTGTTGGAAAATTTATGGTTCTTCCTAATTGTTTTCCTAAGATTACAGTGCCAGTTAAAAAATAATCATAACCTAAATAATCATTAGCTAAAGTCATGTTGCCGTCTAGAAGTGCCGTTCTAATTTTTGTAGAACTAACTGAAATTTCATTGATTTCTTGAACCGAAATTTGCTCTACTTCAAAACCATATTGTTCCCCAAATGAAATAAGATCGTCAATATTGGCAGTGCGATTTCTGCCAAAACGATGGTCGTAACCAATAATTATTTTGTGAATGTGAAATCGATCTATTAAAATAGTTTTTACAAAATCTTCGGCTGTAAGTCTTGAAAAAGTTTCATCAAAAGGGTGAATGACTAAGTTTTCAAGTCCAATTTTTTCTAATAATTCTATTTTTTCATCAATGGTATTGAGCAACTTAATTTCACAGTCTTCTTGTAAAACCATTCTCGGATGTGGAAAAAAAGTAAGTACTAAACTTTCGTATTTTTCATTATCGGTGTTTTGTATAACTCTTTCAAGGATTTTTTTGTGACCAATATGAACGCCGTCAAAGGTGCCTAAAGTTATAACTGTTTTTTTTGTAGAACTGAAATCGTTTATAGAATGAAAAATCTTCAAAGCAAGTGTTTTATAATGGCAAATTTAAGACATACAATTGATAAATCTAAAAAAGGATTGAAAACTTCAATCCTTTTTTTAACTATTCTAATTTGTTTATTTCTTTATGAATCGAATGGTCTTTATTTCGGATTCATTTTTTGTTAATTTCAAAAAATAAATGCCTTGAGCAATATCAGATACATTTACTTGTAAATCTTGCTTTGTTACAATTTTTTTCGATTTTATAATTTGACCCAAACTATTTACAATGGTGTAATTATCTGGATTTATTGTGCTATTCTCAATGAATATATTTAATAAACTTGAGGCGGGATTTGGATATACAAAAACACTTTTTGATTCCTTCGTTTCCTCTGTTGGTATTGCGCCTATTATAAAGTGATTTGTTTTTTGATTTCTAAAGGCTGCGCCAGAGCCAATAATTTCACCGGTTGAGGTTGTTAATGTGTAAAAACCATTTCCATATTTGCAACAAAAACCGTCTGACTCACTGTCGAATATTGTAAAAGTGTAGCAGCCGTTATTTGTTAAGTTAAAAGTAGTATTTATGACTGGCGGAATATTTTCGGTATCCACATAAGGTCCGCCTTGGTATACTGTTTTACCGTCACTGTTAGTTAGTTTCCAAGTTGTTTCTGAGCCATATTCATCCAATTGCAGCGCTAATTTTACAGTTGTAGATGAATAGCTTTTGGTGCTTTCAAAATTTACAGCTGCACTATTATTATTGGTGTTTTGATCTACTGTTGTATTTGCTTTTGTGATCAAAACAGAAAAGATGTGATTACCTCCAGTGGTCTTTAAACTGTTTAGCGTAATTTCTTTTGCTTCGTCAGTTGATAAATTGCCAATCCAATCCAAGGTTTGTAAATTAGTATTGTCAATTCCGAAAGTAATAGATGCAGCGGTAAGTGGAGCGCTTCCTTTATTAACTATTTTGATTGTAGGTGCAAAAGAATTACCGCAAGGATCAAGGTTTAAATCTACAATAGTTACAGCAGCGTCATTAGTGAATATTGTTCCTGGTAAAAGCGCATCAGAAGTTTTTAGCGAGGCTCTTCTGACCGAATTGTTCATAACAGTGGTTATTCTAGTCTTTTGATCATTGGTAAAAATATTCATGCACGCATCATAAGTATAATCCATATAGTTTTCTACCATATCTAATCCCGGAGAATTAGGGCAGGAATCAATATTTGTTGGGCAACCTTCGTTAGATTGGCCTGCATTAGGAGTGTCTTCACAATAATCATCCACACTACAATCTCCGTCTCCCCAAATGTGTCTTAATCCTAGCCAATGTCCTATTTCGTGTGATGTTGTTCTTCCCTTGTCATAGTTAGCTGTGTAAGTTCCTCCAGGAAAGTAGGACGAAGATCCAAAGTAGGAGTAGCCAATAACGACACCATCGGTTACCGCGTCTCCAGCATCATTATCTAAACCCACAAGACCTGAAGTGCTTGGAAATTGTGCGTAACCCAAAACATCTGTGCTTTTGAGTTTAACGACCCAAATATTAAGATATTTTTCTGGATTCCATTGAGTCAGCGGTTTTACTACTTCATCAATATCTTCTAAAGACCAGCTTTCGCGTTCTAAATTAACGTGATTTATACCATTTGACAAGACTCCCGAAGGATCTCTTTTTGCAAGTACAAATTCAATTTCGACATCAGCTCCAGCGGGATGGGTATTGTAGCCTGGAGTATTGATTTTTTTTCGATAATCTTCGTTTAAGACCTTGATTTGAGAAATAACTTGCTCGTCATAAATATTTTCGTCTGCACCTAATAGGTCGCCATTGTGAATGACATGAACCACCAAAGGAATTTGAATTGTTGCATTTAATTTAAGACCATTTGAAAAAGTTTGTTTTTTCTTTTTGTCTGATATTATTCTAGGTGCAATCCATTTTTCAAACTCATTTGTTGAAGGTCTCTTGTTGTTTTTTGATTTTAAATATGCTTCGTATTCGGTACTCGCACATCGAATTACTGCACCTTCAGTAAGAAGTTGCTTTTTGCCAAAAAGCTCGATTTCGTGCTTAATGTTTCCTTGTGCTAAACCACAATGAATGGTAAAAAAAAGAGATAATAAAAAAATAAGAGTAATTTTTTTCATCGTTTTGATTTTCTAATGTATTCTGAAATCAGTTTTCTTATACTCTTTTTAATGAGTTTATTGTTTTATTATGCTTTAAAAAAGAGTTTATTATTACAAAACACTTCTTTTTTTATTTTCCATTAAAGGAAGTCATCGTATTTTCTAAACCTGCAGTTCCAAAAGACTTTATGATTTCAGAAGCGATTTCTAAACGTTCGGGTAAGGCTGTCTTTTCTGTATCATCCCAATCTCCAAGGACGTAATCGACTTGCTTTCCTTTTTTGAATTCGTCGCTTATGCCAAAACGGAATCGCGCATAATTTTGAGTGTTTAGAACTAGATTAATATTTTTTAATCCATTATGACCACCGTCACTTCCTTTTGGACGAATGCGGATGCTTCCGAAAGAAAGATTTAAATCATCGGTAATGACTAATATGTTTTCTATTGCAATCTTTTCTTTCTCCATCCAATACTGCACCGCTTTACCACTCAAGTTCATATACGTGTTTGGTTTAAGAAGTAAGAAGGTTCGTCCTTTGAACTTATATTCTGCTAGGCTTCCTAATTTTACGGTTTCAAAAGAAACACTCTCTTTTTTGGCTAAAAAGTCTAAAACTTTAAAACCGATATTGTGGCGGGTGTTTACATACTCAGCACCGATATTACCGAGTCCAACTATTAAATATTTCTTCATATCTGGGGTATTGTCTTCTGTTTTTTTTGATGAAAACAGTTCTTGTATCCATTTTATCATAGTGCAAAAGTAAACTTAATTACATAATTTATGGTAAACTGTGGGATTGTAATTTTGTGTTTGTTGTTCTTTTTGAAGGTTTTCAAATTTTATAAGTTTTTGGACTTATTTAGTAGGCGAGTAAAAAGTAGAAAATGTTCAATTTTAGCCCCGATTGTAGAGGAAATCCTTTTTATGAGCTTTTTAGCGAACAAAAAGATTGTACCGAAAAGCGGGAAGGGTTTTGTAAAGTAACTAAGCGCGATTGCTCCTTGTTTTTAAAACAAAAAAAAAGCACCAGTTTTGCAACTGATGCTTTTAAATATGATTGAAAAAGTATTATTTTTTCTTTCCTTTTGCAGGAGCTTTTGCTGCTTTTGCTGCTTCTTGAGCCGCTTTCATAGCAGCACGAGAAATCTTCACTTGACAGATAACAGTGTTGTCTGGGTGCATGATTTTGTAGTCTGGAGAAGCTACTTTAGTAACATATAATTTGTTACCCATGTCTAATGGAGTAATATCAGCTTCGATAAAATCAGGAAGATTTTTCGGTAATGCTTTTACTTTAAGTTTACGTGTGTTTAAACGTAAATCTCCACCTGCCATAACTCCTTTTGATTTTCCAACAATTTTCACAGGAACTTCCATAGTGATTTCTTTGTCGTCAAATAATTGGAAAAAGTCAATGTGTAAAATTTTGTCAGACACTGGGTGAACCTGAATGTCTTGTAATACTGCATTGAATGATTTTCCGTTTCCAAGATCGATCTCAACTGTGTGAGCGTTTGGGGTGTAAACCAAGCTTCTGAAAGCCATAACTTCTGCTGAGAAGTGAACTGCCTGATTTCCTCCGTATAAAACGCAAGGAACCAATCCAGCATTACGTAAGGCTTTAGTTGCTACTTTACCTACGCTTTCTCTTTCTGATCCTTTAATTGTAATCGATTTCATTGTAAATTTATTATAGTTATTAATTAAACTCTTGATTAAATCCCTAGTAGGGATTAGGTAGCTTTACATTATAAACTTTCCGCTGATAGAGTTGTTATGGTGTACCATATGCATTACTTCAGCAAAAAGAGGTGCGCAGCTCAATACTCTTATTTTTTTTGATTCTTTCTTTAACGGGATAGAATCGGTAACAATTAATTCTAATAATTTAGAATTTTCTATTTTCTCGTAAGCATCTCCTGATAAAATTGCATGAGTACAAATTGCTCTTACGCTCAAGGCTCCTTTTTCGATCATTAAATCTGCGGCTTTTGCCAAAGTTCCTCCGGTATCAATCATGTCATCTACTAAAATCACATTTTTACCTTTTACTTCACCAATTAATTCCATGGTGTCGATGATGTTGGCTTCTTTTCTTTGTTTGTAACAAATAACTACGTCTGAATCTAAAAATTTAGAGTAGGCATAAGCTCTCTTAGAACCACCCATATCTGGAGAAGCAATCGTAAGATTGTCTAATCCTAAACTTTTTACATATGGTAAAAAGATAGTAGAGGCAAAAAGATGGTCAACTGGTTTTTCAAAGAAACCTTGAATTTGGTCTGCATGCAGATCCATAGTCATTACTCTTGTTGCGCCTGCAGCATCTAATAAATTAGCTACTAATTTTGCTCCTATCGGAACTCTAGGCTTGTCTTTTCTGTCTTGTCTAGCCCAACCAAAATAAGGGATAACGGCTGTTATATGTCTAGCTGATGCGCGTTTGGCAGCATCAATCATTAATAACAATTCCATTAAATTATCTGCAGATGGGAAGGTCGAACAAACGATAAAAACCCTTAATCCTCTGATAGATTCCTCATAAGAAGGTTGAAATTCACCGTCGCTGTATTTTGACATTGTGATTTTTCCTAAAGGAATTCCGTACTCTTTCGCTATTTTTTCAGCTAGATAAACACTTTGTGAACAAGCAAAAATTTTAGCTTCTGGTTCTAGGTGTGACATTTAATTTGTTGTTTTGTAGTTAGTTGTGAGTTGCGTTTTTAACGAGGTGCAAATTTAGAAAATTTATTTGACTGTGAAAGGAAAATTTTAAGTATTTTTAGTTGAAGATTTGATATTATTTTTTACATTTGCACCGTGTTAAAGGAATTATTGTTGATTTCGATCAGGATAATAATTTTATTGCGTTGAGATAACTGTTGTTATTTCATGTCTGCTAAGCCCGGATGGCGGAATTGGTAGACGCGCTGGTCTCAAACACCTGTGGGAAACCGTGCCGGTTCGACTCCGGCTCCGGGTACTTAAAAACCTCTTAATCGTATGATTAAGAGGTTTTTTGCTTTTTAGGGGTGGCCAAAAGGGTGGCCAAATTTTTAATTTAGTTGTTATGACTTAAATTTAAAAAGGATAAAAGATTTAGATTTTAATTTTTATGATTGATTTTTTTAATTGAAACTAAAATATTTTAGTAGCGTTTTAAAAAACGTCTTTTCCTTTCAATATCTCCTCTTTCTCGACAATAATCAATATTATCAGAAATAAATTTTTTAATTGGAATGAGTTTTATGCCAATATCGGATTTCTCTACAATTGAAAGGATGTTTTTCCATTCTGCCATTTCAATGTCATTAATTATGGCGTCCCCGGAATAGACACCTCCATTTCCTCTCCAATGTATTTGTGAAAAAACATTCTTATTTTGATTTAATGACAAAAAAAGTAATAAAATATCATCAAACAAATCTCTCATCGAATGTCTCGTTATGTCTACAATAGCATTCATTTTATGAGAATCCAAATAGTTTTCTTTGCAATAATTTAGAATAAAAATTTTTGCTCTTTTTCTACTTTCTTCTTTAATATTATTAAAAAACGAATTGCAAAAATGTTCTGAAATATCAATGTACAGTTCGTTTTCAATGACTAAATCGAAAACACTTTTTAGTACTGTTTCAATATTTTCTATTTGCCATATGATTTCTAATTCTTTATGTTTTTCCAAGGAATTATAATCGTCTTTTGTGGAATACAAATTGTTTACATATTCTAAAAGAAAGCTTGAATCTTGGTGCAAAATATTAAGAAATGCTTTTTTCCCAAAGTCAAAATAATTGTCAATTTTATCTTGTTGTAAATAGGCTTTTTTAATTAATTCGAAATCATTTCCTAATAATTCTAATGATGAACTAAAAACTTCACTCCAAATTTGTATACGTGTTTCTTCTTTCTCATTTTTAATTGTGATAATTTTTAATAGTATTTCAAATAAATTTGATTCTATCTTTAAAAACTTCTTCAAATCATCAAAGTAAATTGTTTGGGTATCTTTTAGATTACTTACAGTTTTTATTAATGCTTCAACATAGTTACTATCTATTAAAGAAACTTCTAAAAAATAATAGAATAGAAGTTCCCAATTCGCTTTTTGATTGAATTCGTGTTTTTGCAAAATCTGCCATAAACTTTCTACTTTTTCCGTTGTTTTTAAATTGTTTATGAAAACAAGTCTAGGTGAATAATTTATATTATTGTTGTTTTCGATTATGATATTTAAAAATTGGCAGCCTAAGTCAAAATCTTTAGTACAATTTTCATCAATTATATAATCTAAAGTTTCATTGTAATTATATTCGCGTATAGCAACTCTTTTTAGATATGTAAAAGTTTTATAAAATATATTTATCTCTGTTACGTTCTGAAATAGAAAGGAACTGCGTATTTGCGTCTCTCTTAATTTCTCCTGCTCTCTAAAGTTCAATTGCTTATTAATCGTTTTGTCTCTAAATATATTCATATCAAATTTTAGAAACGTTTCGTATGTTGGATTTGTAAACTTTGTAATTAATGAAGGAAATGAAGAATGAGAAATTGAATTACGTTTGTACTCTCTTATTTGGTCTTGAATATATTTACAATGTTCGAATGAAGTTGGACTTAGATGAATTTCTATGATATTAATTACATAATTAACATCAAATTCCATTAGCTCTTTTGAAGAATCTATGCGTATACCAGAATAATGGTGTAATACTTCTAATGATTGAAATGGATGTTTTTTAAAATTATTTTTTAAAGCTTTCCAAATGTCTGTTCTAAGATCTTGTATTACTTGAACATTTGGAATTGGATAATCATAAAATGAAATCGCATTGTTTCTTGCTCCTTTGGTATGCTGAAACGTATGTCCCAAAAATGTTTTTGATAATTCATAAAAAGAGATAGAATATATGGGGATGCCTTTATTTAACCCATCTATTAAAATTCTAAACAAGATGTTTTGCCTTGTAAACCCATATCTTTCATCTTCTACTTCAAAAACTAATCTTGCTTTTATTTTATGAATTAATTCTGGTAGATGTTCTGGTTTCTTCAATGTGTACTCAAAAGCTATTTCTAAAAAGTCTTTTAAGTTATCTGAACTTCTGAAAAACTCACCGAGTAATTCGATAACTTCATTTTTATTATATGCAAACGCATTGTTTTTATAAGTTACCTCATATTTTTTTACGATTCTAATAGATGGCAATGATTCAATAATCGTATAGATAAATTCCAAGCTTTCGTTTCGCAGGTAAAACCAAAACATTGATAAAAATTTAAACCCACTATTTTGATCAGACTTTATTAGTGTCCAATGATTTTTCAAATGAGGTTGTAATTTTTGCATAACGTTTTGATAGCCGTATGTATTATTGGCAGGAATTACGGAATCTTTGAAACAGTAAGTATAACTATCAAAATAGTATTTCAATAGTGTTTCAAAAGAAAGTAAATCTTGTTTTACAAATGTTTTATAGAAAAAATAAGTTGAAAGGTTTTGCTCTGGAATTTTAACGTGCTCAAATTGAATTTCTACTAATTCCAATTTGTCAAGTTTATCTATTACATCAATAAATATGGAGTAATCAATTCCGAAATTATTAAGGATAGAAGTTGTAATTTCTTTATTTTTATATGGGATAGTGTGAAAGAAGGCAATTAATCCAAGACATTTTATATTCAAGTCGTTTGTGAACTCTCCGTTATCTTTGACGAAAGTAGAAAAATAATTTTCAAACAAATCTGAAACGTCGTGCAAAGCATAAATGTCTTGTTTTTCTTTTGCTAGTACAGAAGTCATAATAGCAATTCGAGGATTTCCATCTGCAATTCGAACAATTTCTTTGTGATAATTTGAATTAAGTATCTCAAATGGTTTTTCTTTTATGATATCGGTAATTTTTTCGTCCGAAAATTTTAATAAGTCTATATGTTTTGGTTGAAATTCTTGGCAAAGAATTCTTAGATTCTCGAAAGCGTAATCTCTAACTGTCATTATAATTTTAAGATTTCCTTTTCTTGATGATTTGTAAAATCCTATAATTTGATTAAAAGCATCTATTCTATTTGCATCATCAACAAAAAGTATATAATCCTTTTCTAGATTAAAATATTGGTATAAATCATCTAGTAATTCGTGATTTTTATAAGAAACACAATAGGCTTCAAATGATAAATTTATAGAAAGAAAATTTCTTATTCCTTCAAGTGCTAATTTGGTTTTTCCTACTCCTGGTGATCCAGTTAAAATAATTAAATCACTATAAAGAATTTCTTCAGTAAGTTGTTTTAATTCATTTTCTCTATGTAAAAATGTATTGTTTAAAGGTGTTGCAATTCCATTTGACGTTTTATTATATTCCTCAATAAACCTTCCGATAGGAACAATTTGGCCAGTGTCTAATGGAAGTCCTAAATATTGGGATGTTAAATTTCGATGATTTAGATGGAGTTCGAGAGCCAAAGAATCAAGGGTATAAATCGTAAGGCTTATTGTTGTATTGGAAAGAAGATTTTCTAATGCGTGAATTTTCTCTGTTGTTAGATTAAAATTGATGCATAGAATTATTTCATCTATTTGATTAATAGTAATTCCAGTTTTATTGGAATCAATACATTTATTTATATCGTCCTTTAATTTTGATAATCCTGCGGATATATTCGTAGAATATTCAACAAAAATATAATTTCCGTTTGGAAGAAGTAAAAACGTATCAGGAGTTCCTTTTGTTGTTTTTTGCTTTCCGCTTTGACTTCCTGTTCTAGAAAATGCTCTGTAATTATTAATTTTCAAAATAAGAAAACTATCACATAATTCTTGAAACACTGTTTCATTTATTGCTGCCAATCTATTTTCTATTGTTTGAAGTCTACTCATATTACCTAAATAACGGTTAATTCTTTTTATCCAAACCTTTAATCTGCTTATCAAAATCAGAGTTTATTTTCTGTGTTTTATTAAAAGTATCATATTCATTAGAAGCTTTATCAACGGCTTGTTGATGTGAAATGGTTCCTAAACCTTCTAAAACTTTATATTCATTAAAACTTAGAAATTTGTTCACGCTTTCTGCCAAGTCTTCCATTGTAAAAGTGTTTCTGCGTTCAATAAGATTTTCAATGTAATCAAAATAAGCGGATACGTTGCGTTCCAGCTGTTTGATTTCTTTTTCTTCAAGATAGTTTTTAGCTATTCCTGTGTCCAATTTTAAAATTCTTCCCTCTGGAGCATTTTCAAAGTCGTCAATCCCATTTGTGGTTTTGAACTATCAGCTTTTAAATAAATTATTTCGGCAGCTATTTTGCCTGTTATAGCAAAGTGAAATTTGTTTTGAACGGTAGCATAAAAGTTCTTGGTTACTTCCGATTTTGGATTGTAATCAATACTGCATTCTGCAAAAATATCTGTGATTTGTTGGTATATTCTACGCTCACTTGCACGGATGGAACGAACTCTATCTAATAACTCTCTGAAATAATCTTTACCAAATGTGGTTGTACCTTGTTTTAGGCGCTCATCATCCATAGCAAAACCTTTAATGATGTACTCTTTAAGGGTAGTGGTTGCCCAAATACGGAACTGAGTTGCTTTGTTAGAGTTTTCACGGTAGCCAACAGAAATAATTACGTCTAAATTGTAGTATTCTAAATTTCGGGTTACTTCTCTTTCGCCTTCTTTTTGAACTGTTCGGAATTTCCGAACAGTTGCTTCTTTTTCCAATTCCCCACTTTCAAAAATATTGGTAAGATGTTCACTAATCGTGGATTTAGTTACTCCAAAAACATCTGCTATTTTTTGTTGAGTAAGCCAAATAGTTTCATCTTGAATGTAAGCTTCTATTTTAATAGAGCCGTTTGGAACAGTATATAAAATAAAATGATTGTTATTTGGTATTAATTCACTCACGTTAATATGATTTAAATTTCCTTGCTTTGAGCTATTATTAAAGCTTCTAATTTTAGAAGCTTAATAAGATATGTAAAAATAAGGAATTATTGTTAAATTGGAGCTATGGTCAACAACTTATAAGTGAGATAAAATTGCTTTAAATCTTCGATAAAAAGATTAGACAACTCAATGGTAAAGGTTACTTAAAAGCTTATTAATCGATTGATTAGGAGGTTTTTTGCCTTTTAGTGATAATTAAAAGAGAGGGCGCGTTTTATAATTGTTTATCATGTTTTTTTAATTTATTTTACTATTTTTCCTTGACCTTTTACTTTGTTCTTAAAGCCCCGATTTGTGCGAACAAGGAAATTATTGACAAGTTTTTTTAATTAGAAACTCTATATAGCTGTTTTCAAATTTTGACTAACCATACGCTTGGAAAAAGCAATTTTTATTTTCAACTTTTTATAAAACAGTTTTTATGTATTATAAAGGAGTTAGAATCCTTTGAGATGATTTAGTTTATACTAAATAGCTATAAAACGGGAAAAGCTCCTACTAGTATAAAACACTTTTTTTTTAATCATATTCCTGTTGTAATTATTTGGTGTTTTCAGGGAATTTTGTTTCTATTTAACAACTTATAATTAGGTGACGATTTCTTGAGATTTTCTTCGTAAATTTTTGGATGTTAATTGTAAAGCATACAAAACGCCTTTAATTAACAAATAATTTTTTGGTTTCTACTTTTGTAAATTATGACTAAAACGTTTCTTTAATTGTATTGTCTAGCTATATTATTTAATTAGTTTTACCAAAAAAATCAGATGAAAGCCAAGTTTTTATTGTTGTTACTGTTGTGTTCTGCATTTATACAAGCTCAAAAAATAAGATGGGACTATGTAAACGTAAGAAGAGAAGTGGCTCCCTCTTTATTTCTAAAAGAAAGTCCTCTTAATGTGGCACTTATTTGCACTACTTTCGATTCGGGATTATCATCGGATCCTACGATGCGTTATCAGGTTTTTGAAAACGCAATATTATATAATGACTTTATTTATAATAATTTTGGCTTACCAGAGATAGTAGCTGTTCTAGAATATAAATTTGCACCTGCAACTTTGCACCTGGTAAAACAAGACTTAAAGTATAAGGTAGTAGTTGTCTCCCACTTGTATGCCAATTTAATATTGATTGACCGTTCAAAAGGTTTTTTTGATGAACAAGAAGTTCGTTTAGGAGACATTGATCTTGTTCATCCGACAGCTAATATAAAAGGGTTTAATTCTAATTTAGGATTTTTAGACTATCCAAATAACTTGAATACCACTCTGGTAATTGATGATTTAACTGAATTTGAAGCGAATCAATATAAAAACAAGACCAATCCTTCGTTACCTAGAAGTGGAGAAGAAAAGAGTGTCAATGAAATTCAGTTATTCAAATTGAAAATGAAAGTTGGTAGTATTCTTAGAGGTAAATTTTTGCCTACTGCCAGGTATCAACAGCGATCTTTTAATTATTTAAAGGAAGATAAAGACTTTAAAAGTGACAATTTTGATAAAGCATTACAATTAATTAAATCAGGGGTTGATCCCGTAAATGAATCTAAAGTTCGGGAAGCAATTAGCATTTGGCAAACTGAAGCGGATGCTATCACTAATCTTGACGATAAAAAAACTAAAAAGTATTACATCGCACTACAAGAAAATATTTTACAAGGTTATAATGTCATTAGAGATTTTCAAAATACAGATGAATTGGCAAGCAAACTCAAATCCATTGATTCTAATAATGAGATTGCCAATGCGTTGATTTCAAATAAAAAAAATGCCGCTTTACCGCAGCCGCCTCAAAAAGAAATTGTATTTGCCCCTGTTCCTGCGCGATTTGACAGGTCTGATGTAAAGCGTTTTTTAGACAAAAAATCGGGGAAGATAAATGCAATTGTCAGATTACAGCCGGATAAGTATGAAGGAAAATTGGGAGATATGAATACATATAAAGCCGCTTCGGAAGTATTTAGAAAATCACAAGTTAATTCTACAAGTTTTAATGCAATTTTGTCTTTGTTCCTGCAAATTGCAGAATATGAGCGAACTGGTGTTAATTATGATCAGGTAAAAGAGGTAAAAGAAGTCTTAAAGAGTTATAATGCGTTTTGTTTGCAGCTAGCAAAAGAAAGAAAAGCATTTGATGCTACTTATGATTTTAAAAATCAGGCTGCTTCTTATATGGAGAAATTACGTTTGCACCTATTAAGTCTTCATAAAAAAGAAGAGTTTACGGTGTTTGATGATGCCTTATCTACTGCAATAACGGCTACTATTGCACATACAAAACCCGAAAACCAACAAATAGCAAGAGATATAATAGATCTAAACACGGCAGTAACGCTCAAAGCAAATGCAACTGCAGATCCAGTAAAGAACCAAGTTATTATCGATCGATTAATTGATAATGTGACAGCTTTTTTTGCTAAAAAAGTCCCTAATCAGCAATACGAAGTGTTTTTTGAGTTTGATAATGCAGCTAAATTACTGAAACAAAATAAGAGTATTAGCGCTGTAGAATTAGGCAATTTCTCCAGTATACTTTGTGTTTTATATTTCTATTTATAAGCGAGATTTCTAATTAGTAGTTGTGTCTTTTTTTGATATTTTGTTATCAAGTGGTAGCCGTCAAAAGGGATTTGTAAGTAGTGTGCGTTTGATCAAAATAGGAACGAGTTTTTACTATCGATACTTTATGTGTTGTGAGTGCATCTAGTAGTTAAATGGTTTTTTTTAAATAGATTTAGCAAAAAAAAAGTCTCCGAATTAACGAAGACTTTTGGTTGGTTTTATAAAATGGTGTTAGTTGTTTGCGAGTGCGTCTTTTTTCCACGTTTTTACAGCGGCAATTCTACTGTTTGAATAATCTACTTCGTGCAATATGTCATTATTCCAGAAAAACCATTTTCCTGTTTTCTCTCCGTTTTTGTAAGTGGCAACAGCCGTTTTTGTACCATTTTTAGAATAAGAAGTCCATGTTCCGTCTAATTTTCCATCCTTAAAAAAGCCTTCTTGTTTTACTTGGCCATTTTCAAAGTAATAGGTTGTTTTTACTAAATCACCTACTGCTTCTAATTTAGGATTGTTGTCTTGAGCAAAAGAAATTCCTGAAATGAGTAATGCGGTCAATAATATATATTTTTTCATATTAAATAGTTTTTTAAATTGATGATTGCTTAACAAATCTATAAAAGATTTTACAATAAAAAAACTTTAACTTAACAATTTGGTAACATTGAGTGAAAACTTAACATTGGAATTTATTTTAGCATGTGGGAGAATATTTTAAATCCCTTATTTTAAATTCATAAGTATAGATCTAGCTCAGCTCTTTTTTACTCATAAAAGGATTTAGTACTTACTAGAGTTTCACTATAAATTGATGTTGTAATACCTGTAATCACTGTAATGTAAAGCTAAAAACTTAAATAATAGATTAATTTTTGAGTCTTATTATGGGATTTCTTTTAACAATGAATTCTGGCGTTTTATTATCGGAAATAGATGATAATATTAATTCTGACAATAACTTTAACAAATTAATAATCTTATAATTTAAGCGTCAGATTTTTTTTATTTAGTTTTGAAACTCACTAATAATTAATGAATTATGAATATCAAATATATTTTTTTTGGAATTTTACTGTTTGCTGCACTTTCTTGTAAAAATCAGGATACTACTGAAAAGCAAATTAGTACTATGACCGAAATTGAGGAAGTGAGTGTAAAAGGAATTCGTAAAGGTGCTATTGAGGTTTTTGTGGAAAATGAAAAAATAGTTTGTAATAATGTGAAGAGTGAAATGGGCGTGATTTATTACGATCATACTGCAGTACCGGATAATAATGGAGTTAATTATCAAATTGGAGGTTTTTCTGATGATGGTGCAGTTGTAGGTATGACATTAACCACTAATAAAGTTGGAGTTTACAAATTCTCTCGAATTGATGGTTACATGTATAGCGTCGATATAAATACAAGATCTTCAGAGGGGAATAAAAAAGCGATGGTAGTTTCGAGTGATGTGGGAACAATGACGATTACTAAAAGTGATAAAGATTTTATATCAGGTCATTTTTCTGGCAGAGGACTTAAAATGGATGATCCAGAAAGTTTGAAACTTGTTCCGGTAAATATTAAAGGAAAATTTACAGATATCCCTCTTTTTAAATTGGCTGAATAATCGTTCTGACTTAGACTATAAACCTTTAATTATTAAAATGATATTGCAATAAATAGTAAAGTATTTATAAGTAGTAATCTTAATTATATTTGTGATTATTCAGTGGTTTATCAAGAAGGTTTTAATTGATAGTTTAAAAGGCACTAATTTAAAAGAAAACACTATTTTTGCAAAAATTTTTAGCCATGTATAGAAGTCATTCCTGCGGAGAACTTACCGCCAAAAACATATCTCAAGAGGTTACACTTGCCGGTTGGGTTCAAAAATCGCGTGATAAAGGATTTATGAATTGGGTCGATTTGCGTGACCGTTATGGAATTACCCAATTAATTTTTGACGAAGGTCGTTCTAATAAAGAGGTTTTTGAATTGGCAAAAACATTGGGTCGTGAGTTCGTTATCCAAGTAAAAGGAACTGTTATTGAGCGGGAAGCCAAAAACAAAAATATGACTACGGGTGATATTGAAATTTTAGTAACTGAATTAAATATTCTTAATGCCTCTCTTACACCGCCTTTTACTATTGAAGATGAAACGGATGGCGGAGAAGACATCAGAATGAAATACCGTTACTTGGATATTAGAAGAAATCCTGTAAAAAATAGCCTTCTTTTTCGTCATAAAGTAGCAATGGAAGTGCGTAAGTATCTTTCAGATTTAGATTTTTGCGAAGTTGAAACTCCTTATTTAATCAAATCTACTCCAGAAGGAGCAAGGGATTTTGTGGTTCCATCAAGGATGAATGAAGGGCAATTTTACGCTTTACCACAATCACCACAAACCTTCAAGCAATTATTGATGGTAGGTGGAATGGATAAATATTTTCAAATCGTAAAGTGTTTTCGTGATGAAGATTTAAGAGCAGACAGACAGCCTGAGTTTACACAAATTGATTGTGAAATGGCATTCGTTGAGCAAGAAGATATTTTAAATATTTTTGAAGGCTTAACCCGTCATTTATTGAAAGAAATAAAAGGAATAGAAGTAGATAAGTTTCCTAGAATGACATACGATCATGCCATGAAAACCTATGGAAATGATAAGCCAGACATTCGTTTCGGAATGGAATTTGGTGAATTGAATGAATTTGCACAACACAAAGAATTTCCGGTATTCAACGCAGCAGAATTGGTTGTTGGTATAGCAGTTCCTGGAGCAGGAAGTTATACCCGTAAAGAAATTGACGCTTTAATCGACTGGGTAAAACGTCCGCAAGTTGGTGCATCGGGAATGGTTTATGTAAAATGTAATGAAGATGGAACGTATAAATCTTCTGTAGATAAATTTTACGATCAAAATGATTTAACAAATTGGGCAAAAACAACAGGAGCTAAACCTGGCGATATGATTATTGTGCTTTCTGGTCCAGCTGATAAAACAAGAACACAACTTAGTGCTTTGCGTATGGAAGTTGCCACTCGTTTGGGTTTAAGAAATCCAGCTGAATTTGCACCATTATGGGTTGTTGATTTCCCTTTATTAGAGTTTGATGAAGAAAGTGGTCGTTATCATGCCATGCATCATCCATTTACTTCTCCTAAACCAGAGGATATGCATTTATTAGAAACGGATCCAGGAAAAGTTCGTGCTAATGCCTATGATATGGTTTTAAATGGAAACGAAATTGGTGGAGGTTCTATTCGTATCCATGATAAAGCTACCCAACAATTAATGTTTAAATATTTAGGTTTTACCGAAGAGGAAGCCAAAGCACAATTCGGATTTTTAATGGATGCTTTTCAGTTTGGAGCACCGCCACACGGGGGATTAGCATTCGGATTGGATCGTTTGGTTGCTATTTTAGGTGGTCAAGAAACCATTCGTGATTTTATAGCTTTTCCAAAAAATAATTCAGGAAGAGATGTAATGATCGACGCTCCTTCAAAAATTGATGAGTCACAGTTAAAAGAATTGCATATCAAATTAGTTTAGTTGTTGTTTGTCGATAAAATTTGTTAGAATGCATTGAAAATCAATATTTTTACAAAATAAAAAGGCTATATGGTATTTCGTATTATATTAAATATTACATTTGTCTCATTATAAATTATTATTACAATTACAATGCGTACAGGTACAGTTAAATTTTTCAATGAATCTAAAGGTTACGGATTCATTACAGACGAAGAAACAGGAAAAGACATTTTTGTTCATGCATCAGGAATCAACGCGGAAGAATTGCGCGAAGGTGATAGAGTAAGCTACGAAGAAGAAGAAGGAAGAAAAGGGAAAGTTGCAGCGAAAGTTGCAGTTATCTAATCAAAAAATTTATTTTTTGATAAAACATAAAAACGTTTCGATTTATTTCGAAGCGTTTTTTTTTGCGTTTAATTTAAATTTTCATTTTTTTTAAATTAGAAAACATTGCCTCTTATTTATAATCAATAAAAATTAGTCGGTTATTGTATTTTGGCCTTAACTAATACTTGTTTTTGGCTTGTGTTTTAAATAGTTGAAACCTATCTTTGTTGCTTATTTTTATTCAAAAAAACATACAATATGCAATCGGATCAAATAAATTATATCCCAATTTTAATGCAGTTTATTTTGGCTGTAGGGTTTGTTGTTGGTACTATATTGGTTTCAGGGAAGTTAGGGCCTAAGCGCTCTTCTGAAATTAAAGACAAAAATTTCGAATGCGGTATTGAATCCGTTGGAAATGCTAGAATTCCATTCTCTGTAAAATATTTTCTTGTTGCTATTTTGTTCGTTTTGTTTGATATCGAAGTGATTTTTCTTTATCCTTGGGCAATCAACTTCAAGGAGTTAGGCATGGAAGGTATGGTAAAAATGATAATTTTTATGATGTTGCTTTTGGTTGGTTTTTTCTACATAATCAAAAAGAAAGCACTCGAGTGGGAATAATTTAGCACTTCTTGAGTAAGTGTTTAAAATGAGAAATATTTGATTATTAATTCCGAATATGAAATTCGGATGTCTAATATCTGAAATCCAATATATAATGAGCAATTCTAAAGTAAATATGGTTGAGCCACCAGAAGGTGTTGTTGGTGAAGGTTTCTTCGCTACAAAACTAAATGATGTGGTTGGTATGGCTCGCGCTAATTCATTATGGCCGTTGCCTTTTGCAACTTCATGTTGTGGAATCGAATTTATGGCAACTATGGCTTCGCATTACGATTTAGCACGTTTTGGTTCTGAGCGTGTGAGTTTTTCTCCACGTCAAGCCGATATGCTTATGGTAATGGGGACAATTTCAAAAAAAATGGCTCCAATTTTACGTCAAGTATATGAACAAATGGCAGAGCCAAGATGGGTTATTGCTGTGGGAGCTTGTGCTAGTTCAGGCGGAATCTTTGATACCTATTCTGTTTTGCAAGGAATCGACAAAGTAATTCCTGTAGATGTGTATGTTTCAGGATGTCCTCCAAGACCAGAACAAATTGTAGATGGTGTCATGAAATTACAAGAATTAGTAAAAAGCGAATCTGTAAGAAGAAGAAGCTCTCCTGAGTATCAACAATTGTTGGCTTCTTATAATATTAAATAAATAATGGCTTTAGAAACGATACAAATTCAAGAGAAACTAAACCAAATATTTGGAGGAAATGTTTCTAATTACAATCAAGAAAAAGATATTTTTTCATTTGAAGTAACAGCAGATACGATTACTTCGGTAATTCTTTTTTTGAAAAATGATCCAGAACTTCGTTTTCATTTCTTAACCGATTTGTGTGGTGTTCATTATCCCGATAACGAGGTAAACAGACAATTTGTTGTTGTATATCATTTGCACAACTGGTATGAAAACAAACGTATAAAAATCAAAGCTTTTATTAGTGGAGAAAATCCTCAAATTAACACGATATCAAATATTTTCTTAAGCTCCAATTGGATGGAAAGAGAAACATTTGATTTTTACGGTATTGATTTTATTGGACATCCACAATTGAAACGTATTTTGAATATGGATGAAATGATATCTTTTCCGATGCGAAAAGAGTTTCCAATGGAAGATAGCGGAAGAACTGATAAAGATGACCGTTTCTTTGGAAGAACAACAGACAATTACTAAACAAACTATTATAATTTTTCACATTAAATAAATGTCAGAACTATTATTACCCCCAGAGCATCGTTATGCTAAAAGAATAAAAGAGCAACAAAATGAAGATGGAAGCGAGCTTTCGATTCTGAATTTGGGGCCAACTCACCCAGCAACACACGGAATTTTCCAAAATATTTTGTTGATGGATGGTGAGCGTATTCTTGAGGCTGAACCAACTATTGGTTACATTCACAGAGCGTTTGAGAAAATTGCTGAAAATCGTCCTTTTTATCAAGTAACACCTCTTACCGATAGGATGAACTATTGTTCTTCTCCTATTAATAATATGGGATGGTGGATGACATTAGAAAAATTATTAGATATTGAAGTTCCTAAAAGAGCACAATATTTAAGGGTAATTGTAATGGAATTAGCAAGAATTGCAGATCATATTATTTGTAATTCAATCCTGGGTGTCGATACTGGTGCGTACACTGGATTTTTATATGTTTTCCAATTTAGAGAAAAGATTTACGAAATCTACGAAGAAATTTGTGGAGCGCGTTTGACCACAAATATGGGAAGAATTGGTGGTTTCGAAAGAGATTGGTCGCCAGAAGCATTTAAGAAACTTGATATTTTTTTAGCAGAATTTCCTGCTGCTTGGCAAGAATTTGAAAACTTATTTGTTAGAAATAGAATTTTTATTGACAGAACTGTAAACGTGGGTGCCATTAGTGCTGAAAAAGCAATGGCTTATGGATTTACGGGTCCAAATTTACGTGGTTCTGGTGTTGATTATGATGTTCGTGTAGCTCAACCTTATTCTTCTTATGAAGATTTTGATTTCATAGTTCCTGTTGGGAAATCTGGTGATACTTATGACCGTTTTTGTGTTCGTAACGCAGAAGTTTGGGAGAGTTTAAGTATTATCCGTCAAGCATTAGATAAAATGCCAGAAGGAAATGATTTTCATGCTGACGTTCCAGATTATTATCTTCCTCCAAAAGAAGATGTGTACACAAGTATGGAATCTTTAATTTATCACTTCAAAATTGTAATGGGCGAAGTTCCTGTTCCGGTTGCTGAAATATACCATCCTGTTGAAGGGGGTAATGGTGAATTAGGTTTTTATTTAGTAACTGATGGAAGTCGTACCGCTTACAGGTTACATTTCCGTAGACCTTGCTTTATATACTATCAAGCTTATCCTGAAATGATCAAAGGTGCTTTGCTTTCTGATGCAATAGTTATTTTGTCAAGTTTGAATGTAATAGCAGGAGAATTAGACGCTTAAAAGATTTTTGATTGCTTCGCCAGTTCGCCTTTCAGGCTCGGGTGTTGAATAACGATTTTTGATTCAGATTTAAAAAGAAAATGGAAAGAACACATTACAAACAGGAAATAAATTTGACCGAAACATTGATGAATCGAATCAATGAATTAATCAGTCATTATCCTGAAGATAAAAGAAAATCAGCTTTATTACCGGTTTTGCATGAAGTTCAAGATGCACACGATAATTGGTTGAGTATTGAATTAATGAACAAAGTAGCCGAAATTATTCAAATTAAACCAATTGAGGTTTATGAGGTAGTTTCGTTTTATACGATGTACAATCAAAAACCAGTTGGGAAATATATGTTCGAATTCTGTACAACATCACCTTGTTGTTTGAATGGAGCAGAGGATTTAATGGATTACACCTGTGAAAAACTTGGAGTAAATCCTGGTGAGACAACAGCTGATGGGAATTTTACAGTAGTAGGTGTTCAATGTTTAGGTGCCTGTGGATATGCTCCAATGATGCAGTTAGGCGATTTTTATAAAGAGAATTTGAACGAGGAAAAAATTGACCAATTAATTGCTGATTGCAAAAATGATAAAATAATAGTACACGATAAATAATATGTCACAAAAAATATTATTAGATAAAATAAACGTTCCGGGTATAAAAACCTATGATGTTTACCGTGCAAACGGAGGGTATGCTTCGGTAGAAAAAGCATTGAAAACCTTGACTCCTGACGAAGTGGTTGAAGAAGTGAAAACTTCTGGATTACGTGGCCGTGGTGGTGCTGGATTTCCTGCTGGAATGAAGTGGAGTTTTATTGATAAAAAATCAGGAAAACCAAGACATTTAGTTTGTAATGCTGATGAATCTGAGCCGGGAACTTTCAAGGATCGCTATTTGATGGAATTTATTCCTCATTTATTGATTGAAGGTATGATTACTTCGAGCTATGCATTAGGAGCAAACCTATCGTATATCTACATTCGTGGAGAGTACATGTGGGTTTATAAAATACTAGAAAAAGCCATTAACGAAGCTAAAGCTGCTGGATTCTTGGGTAAAAACATATTAGGCTCAGGATACGATTTAGAACTTTATGTTCATTGTGGAGCTGGAGCCTATATTTGTGGTGAAGAAACTGCCTTAATAGAATCATTAGAAGGAAAAAGAGGAAATCCTCGTATCAAGCCACCATTTCCTGCTATTTCGGGTCTTTGGGCTAATCCTACTGTTGTAAATAACGTAGAAACTATTGCTACGGTACCTTGGATTATCAATAATTCAGGTGCAGATTATGCAAAAATTGGTATTGGTCGTTCTACGGGAACCAAATTAATTTCAGCTTCAGGACATGTTAAAAATCCTGGCGTTTACGAAATTGAATTGGGTTTAAGTGTTTATGAGTTCATGAATTCTGATGAATATTTAGGCGGAATGAGTTCTGATAGACCTCTAAAAGCTTTCGTGCCAGGAGGAAGTTCTGTTCCTGTGTTACCTGCTAATTTAATTTATAAAACGGCAAACGGTGAAGATCGTTTGATGACTTATGAGTCGTTGAGTGACGGAGGTTTTGCGACAGGTTCTATGTTAGGTTCAGGAGGTTTTATCGTTTACAACGATACTGCTTGCATTGTGCGTAATACATGGAATTTTTCTCGTTTTTACCACCATGAAAGTTGTGGTCAATGTTCTCCTTGCCGTGAAGGTACAGGATGGATGGAAAAAGTATTGCATAGAATTGAGAACGGTCACGGACGTGAAGAAGATATCGAATTGCTTTTGAGTATTCAAAGTAAAATTGAAGGAAATACAATTTGTCCTTTAGGTGATGCAGCGGCTTGGCCAGTAGCGGCAGCGATTCGTCATTTTAGAGAGGAGTTCGAATATCACATTCGTTTCCCAGAAAAGATAAAAAATAGAGATCACTTTGTTGCGGAACCTTTTTCTACGGTTAAGCATTTAATGGGTATTCAAACAGTTTAAATTAGTTTCAAGTTTTAAGATTTTTGGTTTTATCCTAGAAGATAAATATTTAAATCTTAAACTAAAAAAACAAAAAGATAAATGAAAGTAACAATAGACGGACAGTCGATAGAAGTAGAACCAGGAACAACAATCCTGCAAGCGGCACGTATGATAGGTGGAGAAGTAGTTCCGCCCGCAATGTGCTATTATTCTAAACTAAAAGGGAGCGGTGGTAAATGCCGTTGTTGTTTGGTAGAAGTTGCTAAAGGAAGCGAAGCTGATCCAAGACCAATGCCAAAATTAATGGCCTCTTGTGTTACCGGTTGTATGGACGGTATGGAAGTAAATAGCAAATCTTCTGAAAGAGTTCAAGAAGCTAGAAAATCAGTAACAGAGTTTTTATTAATAAATCACCCATTAGATTGTCCTGTATGCGACCAAGCTGGTGAATGTGATTTGCAAAATTTAAGCTTCGAACACGGGAAATCAGAAAGCCGTTTCATAGAAGAAAAAAGAACATTTGAACCAGAAAATATTGGTGAAAATATTCAACTGCACATGAATCGTTGTATTCTTTGTTATCGTTGTGTAATGGTTGCAGATCAACTGACTGATGATCGTGTACACGGAGTTATGGATAGAGGAGATCATTCTAATATTTCAACTTGTATTTCAAAAGCAATTGACAATGAGTTTTCTGGAAACATGATTGATGTGTGTCCGGTAGGAGCGTTGACCGATAAAACCTTTAGATTCAAATCTAGAGTTTGGTTCAACAAACCTTATAACGCACACAGAGATTGTGATAAATGTTGTGGAAAAACTACTGTTTGGATGTTTGGTGACGAAATACAACGTGTAACGGGTAGAAAAGATGAGTTTCATGAAGTAGAAGAATTTATTTGTAACGGTTGCCGTTTTGATCATAAAGATGTTGCAGATTGGACTATAGAAGGACCAAGAGAATTTGAAAAAGATTCGGTTATCAATCAAAATAACTATACTAGAAAGTTAGAGAAAGTTGAGATTGCTACTGAAGAAAATATATTACTAGGTAGAGAAGAAGACCGTAAAAAAATAAGTATGGCCGAAATTCCATTGACTGAAGAGGATATTATTAATCAGAAAAGTTTAGGCAATAATGGATAGTACTATTATTATAGAAAAAAGTGTCATAATTGTTGCGGTTTTTGCTTTAACAATGTTAATGGCGATGTATTCTACATGGGCAGAACGTAAGGTTGCTGCTTGGCTTCAGGATCGTGTTGGTCCTAATAGAGCCGGCCCTTTTGGATTGTTTCAGCCACTTGCTGATGGTTTAAAATTATTCTCAAAAGAAGAATTTGAACCTAATACACCTAACAGATTTTTGTTTTTTGTAGGTCCAGCAATTGCTATGAGTACCGCTTTGATGACCAGTGCTGTTATTCCATGGGGAGATAAATTGCATTTGTTTGGAAGAGATATTTTATTACAAGCTACGGATTTGAATATTGGTTTGTTGTATTTTTTCGGAGTAGTATCTGTAGGAGTATATGGTATAATGATTGGAGGTTGGGCTTCTAATAATAAGTTCTCATTGATGGGTGCAGTTCGTGCTGCATCTCAAATGGTTTCTTATGAAGTTGCTATGGGACTTTCGATGATTGCTTTATTGATGATGACAGGAACCTTAAGTTTAAGAGAAATTTCGGCACAACAAGCTGGGATGAATTGGAATGTTTTTTATCAACCATTGTCTTTTGTGATCTTTTTAATATGTGCTTTTGCTGAGGCAAATAGAACTCCTTTTGACTTAGCGGAATGCGAAAGTGAATTAATTGGTGGGTATCATACAGAATATTCTTCTATGAAAATGGGATTTTATTTATTTGCTGAATATGCTAATATGTTTATCTCATCCACTATTTTAGCTGTTTTATTTTTTGGAGGATATAATTATCCCGGAATGAGTTGGGCAGTTGAAAATTGGGGTGTAAATATTGCCAATGTTTTAGGATTTGGTGCTTTGTTTATCAAATTATGCGGATTTATATTTTTCTTTATGTGGGTTCGTTGGACTATTCCAAGATTCAGATACGATCAGCTAATGCATTTGGGTTGGAGAATATTAATTCCGTTGTCTATCATTAATATTATGATAGTTGGAGTTGTAATTTTGAGAGCAGAAATTTTTGCATATTTAGGATTTTAAGTAGTACCGAAAAGCCCTAGCCCTGATAGTAGTGAAAATCCTTTTTTTTCGCGGAGCGAATAAAAAAATTGCAACGAATAGCAGGAATAAGCTTCAAATAAAAATAAAAAATGTCAATAGAAAGTATATCCTTATCGGGAAGAAAAAAACTAGTCTCTAATAAGGAGATGAATTTTTGGGAGAGAATGTATCTTATTGCAATTGTCAAAGGCTTGATAATTACAATTCAGCATTTATTCAGAAGAAAAGTAACGATTCAGTACCCAGAGCAAGTGCGAACTATGAGCCCTGTTTATCGCGGACAACATCAATTAAAGAGAGATGAGCAAGGTCGTGAGAATTGTACGGCTTGTGGATTATGTGCTTTATCATGTCCTGCAGAAGCGATCACCATGAAGGCTGCTGAACGTCACGTTGATGAAAAACATTTGTACAGAGAAGAAAAATATGCAGAGATTTATGAAATAAACATGTTGCGTTGTATCTTTTGTGGTTTGTGTGAAGAAGCGTGTCCAAAAGATGCTATTTATTTGACTACTTCTAAAGTACTAGTTCCTTCTAGTTATGAAAGAGAAGATTTTATTTATGGAAAAGATAAATTGGTCATGCCATTAGATATTGCAATGAAAAATGCTCAATTAAAAAACGTTAAGTAATGATTCATATACCCGATTTTGCGAATGCAACTGCCGTTCAAATTATATTCTGCATTTTAGCATTTATAACATTATTAACAGCTTTCCTGACCATTTATAGTAGAAATCCAATACATAGTGCTATCTATTTAGTAATTTGTTTTTTCTCTATTGCAGGTCATTATTTATTGCTGAATGCTCAATTTTTAGCAATTGTTCATATTATTGTTTACTCCGGTGCGATAATGATTTTGTTTTTATTCACGATAATGTTAATGAATTTAAATGAGCAAAAAGAAGTGCACAAACCTAGAATTACAAGATTAGGTGCGATTGTTTCATTTTGTTTGATATGCTTGGTTTTGATAGCTATTTTTATTAATTCTAAACCTATTGTTGGTGAATATACTGCTACTGGTGAAGATTATCAATCTATTAAAGTATTAGGAAAAATACTGTTGAATGAATATATGGTTCCTTTTGAATTTGCTTCTATTTTACTTTTAGTTGCGATGATTGGTGCTGTGTTATTGTCTAAAAAAGAAAAAATAGAAAAGTAATATGAACAATATTTTAAATCAAATAGGTATTGAAAACTATATTTTCCTAAGTGTCATACTTTTTAGTATTGGTGTGTTTGGAGTTTTATATAGACGAAATGCCATTATCGTATTTATGTCAATTGAAATTATGTTGAACGCAGTGAATCTTTTGTTCGTCGCTTTTTCTACCTACCATCAAGATGCTGAGGGACAAGTTTTTGTTTTCTTCTCTATGGCGGTTGCAGCAGCAGAAGTTGCGGTGGGATTGGCTATTCTAGTTTCTATTTTTAGGAACTTAGGTTCTATTACAATTGATAATTTAAAAAACTTAAAAGGATAAACTATAATGAATACGAATTTAGCTTTACTCTTATTATTAGCTCCTTTTTTAGGGTTTTTAATTAATGTTTTCTTCGGTAAAAGTTTAGGAAAAACGGTATCTGGAATAATTGGTACACTTGCTGTTTCGGTTTCTTTTGCGGTAACACTTTATTTTTTCAGTCAAATATCAGCTTCTAAGCAAGCAATCCAAATTCAATTATTTGATTGGATTCAAATCAGTAATTTTAAAGTTGATTTTGGTTTTTTATTAGACCAGTTATCTGTTTTATGGTTGCTATTTGTTACAGGAATAGGATCTTTGATACATTTATATTCGATCAGTTACATGCACGATGATGAAAAGGTGCATAGTTTTTTTGCCTATTTAAATCTGTTTGTTTTCTTCATGATTACCCTTGTAATTGGAAGCAACTTATTAGTAATGTTCATCGGTTGGGAAGGTGTAGGTCTTTGTTCTTACTTATTGATTGGGTTTTGGTATAAAAACCAAGACTTTAATGATGCGGCGAAGAAAGCTTTTATCATGAACAGAATTGGAGATTTAGGATTGTTGGTTGGTATTTTTATTGTGGGTATGTTGTTTAATACGTTAGATTTTACCGCATTAAAAACAATCTTTCTTACGGGAGGTATAGAAGATAAAGTGACCATGATTTCTGTTGCGGCTTTTGCTTTATTTATTGGAGCTTGTGGTAAATCAGCTCAAATACCATTGTACACTTGGTTGCCGGATGCAATGGCTGGTCCAACACCAGTTTCAGCATTAATACATGCTGCGACAATGGTAACCGCTGGTATCTTTATGATTACTAGAATGAATTTCTTATTTGATATTACTCCAGATGTTCAAGCCATAATTGCTGTAGTTGGTGCAGTTACTGCATTATTTGCTGCAACTATAGGACTTGTTCAAAATGATATCAAAAAAGTTTTAGCTTATTCTACGGTTTCTCAATTAGGATTGATGTTCTTGGCTTTAGGTTTAGGTGCTTATGAAGTGGCTGTTTTTCACGTAATCACACACGCTTTCTTTAAAGCTTGTTTGTTCTTGGGTTCTGGTTCTGTAATTCACGCTTTAGGAGGAGAACAAGATATGCGTAATATGGGTGGTTTGAAAAAAGCGATGCCTATTACTTTCGTGACAATGTTAATTGCTTCTTTAGCTATTTCTGGAGTTCCATTATTTTCAGGTTTTTTCTCTAAAGATGAAATTTTATTAGTGGCTTTCCATCATAATATTCCTCTTTGGGTTATTGGTTCGGTAGCCTCTATCATGACTGCTTTCTATATGTTCAGATTGATGTTTTTAACTTTCTTCAAAGAATTTAGAGGTACAGTAGAGCAAAAACATCATTTGCATGAAAGTCCGTCTTTAATCACTATTCCTTTAATTGTTTTAGCAATTTTTGCAACTGTAGGTGGTTTGATTAGTTTACCTGGAAATAGTTGGCTAAATGAATATTTAACTCCTATTTTGCCAAAATTAGCTAATGCTGAACACCATTTAGGAAATACGGAATATATGTTAATGGCTATCGCAGTTATTGGTGGTATAGTAGGTATAGGTTTAGCTTATGCAAAATATATTAAACAAAATAGTGTGCCATCAACTGATGCTGCAATAACTGGTTTTTCTAAAGTGCTTTACAATAAGTATTATATTGACGAAATTTACGATGCCATTATTGTTAAGCCAATAAATATTTTATCGGTTTTCTTTAGAGACACGGTAGAAACAAGTTTATCTGCTTTAGTTTTTGGATTTGGAAAAGTTACTAACGAAATAAGTTATCAAGGGAAGAAACTACAAACCGGAAGTATTGGTCTGTATCTTTTTGCCTTTGTAATTGGGCTTTGTGCCATTGTTTCCTATTTATTTTTAGCTCAATAATATATACTATGAATGTATCTCTAATATTAATTATACTTTTTGTCGGTGCCTTAGTGACATTTCTCTCAGGCGATAAACTAGCTTCTAAAGTAGCGTTGTTCTTTGGATTGGCTGCTGCAGGTTGCTCAATTGTATTATTAAACCATTTTAATTTAGGTGAAAATATTAGTTTCATCTCTCAATGGATCACTAAACCGAATGTTTCTTTTGCTTTAAAAGCTGATGGACTTTCCTTAGCAATGGTTTTGCTAACCACTATTTTAACTGCAATTATTACTTTTTCTTCTTTTGGGAATGAATATAAAAATGCAAAATCATTCTATGCTTTAATCCTTTTCATGTCTTTTGCCATGGTGGGAACTTTTTTAGCAAGTGATGGTTTGTTGTATTATATATTCTGGGAGTTGTCTCTTATTCCTATTTATTTCATTGCTTTAGTCTGGGGTAATGGAGATGTAGAAGAACGTAGGAAAGCAGTTGTAAAATTCTTTATTTATACTCTTGCAGGTTCTTTATTTATGTTGGTTGCTTTTGTTTATTTATATCAAAAAGCAGGAAGCTTCTTAATTGAAGATTTATATAAAGTAAACTTATCTGCTACGGAACAATTATGGATCTTTTTAGCTTTCTTTTTAGCGTATGCAATTAAAATTCCTTTGATTCCCTTTCATACTTGGCAAGCTAATGTGTATCAAAAAGCACCAACAGTTGGAACTATGCTTTTGTCTGGGATTATGCTTAAAATGGGATTGTACAGTATCATTCGCTGGCAATTGCCTTTAGCTCCAGCAGCAGCGCATGAATACAAGTATATTTTTATTGCAATCGGATTAGCAGGAGTTATTTACGGTTCTATAGTAGCATTAAGACAAAGAGATTTAAAAAAATTACTAGCCTATTCCTCTCTAGCTCACGTTGGGTTGATTGCTGCCGGGACTTATACACTTACTCTTGATGGATTGCGTGGGGCTGTTCTGCAAATGATTGCGCACGGTTTTGTAGTTGTTGGTTTGTTTTATGTTGCTGAAATTATTTTCCGTAGATATGAAACTAGAGTAATTGCTGAAATGGGTGGTATTCGTTCACAGACACCAAGATTTACCTCGATGTTTTTAATTTTAGTAATGGCCTCTATTTCATTGCCAGCTACTTTTAACTTTGTTGGTGAGTTCACTGTTTTATATAGTTTATCTCAAATCAATATTTGGTTTGCTGTTTTAGGAGGAACTACAATTATTTTGGGAGCTTATTATATGCTGCGAATGTTTCAACATGCGATGTTGGGGGAAACGAATTCCAAAGTTTTTGCAGATGTAACGATTAATGAAGGGATAACATTGGTAGTAATAATTGCCGTTTTGTTGTTTTTCGGTATGTTTCCAAAACCAATATTAGATTTGATCACACCAAGTCTTGAAGAAATTTTAAATCAAATTAATAGAATCAACTAGTCAGATAAAAAATGAATACATTAATAGCTATAATAGGATTAGGTGTTTTATGCCTTTTATTTGAAATTTTTAATTTTACAAAAGCCATAGTGCCCATAACAATCGTTGGATTGTTAGCAGTTTTAGGCTTAACAATTTCCGAATATAATTCAACAGAAAGTTATTATAACAATATGATTGTTGTAAGTAAGTTTTCTACAACATTTTCGTCTTTGTTTATCGTACTTACTATTTTCTTAGTGGGTTTAAGTCATAACTTTTATGAAAAACACCAATCAAAGATTTCGGATTATATTGCAATAAAAATATTTTTACTTGCTGGTTCAGTAGCTATGGTTTCTTTTGGAAACTTAGCAATGTTCTTTTTAGGAATAGAAGTTTTATCAATTGCACTTTATGTTCTTGCAGCAAGTGACCGTTTAAATTTAAAAAGTAACGAAGCTGGAATGAAATATTTCTTAATGGGATCTTTTGCCTCTGGTATTATTCTTTTTGGGATCTGTATGATTTATGGTGCTATGGGAAGTTTTGACGTAAGTGATATCAGTGCGATGTCGCAATCTGCAGAATTACCAATTTGGTTTCCTATCGGAATTGTTTTAGTTACTATTGGAATGTTATTTAAGATTGCAGCAGTACCTTTTCATTTCTGGGCTCCGGATGTTTATGAAGGTTCTCCAACGATGACTACTGCTTTAATGAGTACTTTGGCAAAAGTGGTCGCTATGGCAACATTATACAAATTGCTTTCTGTTATGAATGCTGATATTTCTGAGTCTTTCAAAATTGTTGTAGTTGTTATTTCTATTGCTTCGATGACAATAGGAAATATTATGGCATTGCGTCAAAATAATGTAAAAAGAATGCTTGCCTTTTCGGGTATTTCACATGCTGGATTTATGTTGATGACCTTACTAAGTTTGTCTACTTCTGCGGGAAGTTTATTATACTATGCTTCGGCTTATGCACTTGCCGGTATAGCTGCTTTTAGTGTAATTATATATGTTTGTAAAAACAGAGACAATGAGGACATTGTTAATTTTCATGGATTAGGAAAAAACAATCCTTTATTAGCAGCTGTTTTAACGGCATCTTTACTTTCTATGGCTGGTATTCCAATATTTGCAGGATTCTTTGCTAAACTGGTGTTATTTAGTCAAACAATTGAGTCTGGGTATTTAGTTTTGGTTATCGTTGCCGTAGTTAATTCAATTATAAGTGTGGGGTATTATTTCAAACTAATTTTAGCGATGTACACTAAAGAACCAAACGAAGAAAAGAAAGCAACACCATTCGTTATTTATGCAGTTGCAGTTGTTGCCATTGTTTTAAATATTGCTTTAGGATTGTTTCCTTCTTTGGTATTGGATTTATTGCCTTAAATTTATTTTCTTCCTAATATTAAAAACCATCAAGTATATTCTTGATGGTTTTTTTATTTACACTTTTCAGTAAATTGAACGGCACTTTTCTTTTTGCAATCCAGATAAATATGATATTGGTTATTGTAATAGCTACTATACTCTGAATGAAAATTGTGGTTCATTAAATAAGATGCTACGTTTGTTAATCATAAGTTAATTTTTTATGGATTTGTAAATGTTCTAACGCTAAAATTTATTTTTGGAAAACTATAACCATTAAAAAATAATAAATGAAAAAGTTTTTTATTTTGACCGCTGTTACTTCAGTTTTGTTAATTCCCACTACTCAATTTGCTCAATCAAGAAAGGAAAAGGAGAAGTTAGCACAAACTAATGTACCAGTACCCGAAAAAAAACCAGAAACTACCATTAAGGAATATGGAAAAGTGATCACTAAAGATGCAAAGTCAGATGATGGGCTTTTCACTGTCCACAAAGTAGATAAGAAATACTATTTTGAAATTCCCAATAAACTCCTAGACAAAGACATGCTTTTAGTAAGTCGTCTTTCAAAACTGCCTTCTGATTTAGGCGGCGGTTATGTTAATGCTGGTTCTGAAACGAATGAGCAATTAGTGGTTTGGCAACGTTTTCAAGATAAGGTTATCTTAAAAGTTAAATCGTACACCGCTGTGGCTGATCCTAGTTTGCCAATCAGTCTCTCGGTTAAGAATAACAATTATGAACCTGTTTTATTTGCCTTTGATATTGTAGCTTTTAGTACCGATACTGAAAATACGGTTATTGATGTTACTAAGTTTTATAGCACAGATGTAAAAGCAATAAGCGGTTTGTCTGCTGCAATGAGGGAAACTTATAAAGTGAAAGGATTGGATGATTCCCGAAGTTTTATTACGGCAATGAAAAGTTTTCCTATGAATATTGAAGTGGTTCAAGATTTTACTTATAATGCTTCAAATCCGCCAGTAATGAAGGATGCCGAAACAATCAGTATACAAATGAACCAATCGATGATTTTGTTGCCTGAAGTTCCTATGACTCCTAGATTAGCAGATCCTAGAGTAGGTTGGTTTACAATGGATCAAATAGACTACGGAAGTAATGAGTTAAAATCAGATAGTAAAACCTTTATTCGTCGTTGGCGATTAGAACCCAAAGATCCAGAAGCGTATGCTAGAGGAGAATTGGTAGAGCCCATAAAACCAATCGTTTATTATTTAGATCCAGCAACACCAGAAAAGCTACGTAAATACATAAAGCAAGGAATTGAAGAATGGCAAAAACCATTTGAAACGGCAGGTTTTAAAAACGCAATCATTGCCAAAGATCCGCCAACTAAAGAAGAAGATCCTGATTTTAGTCCAGAAGATATTCGTTATTCTGTAATTCGTTATGTAGCTAGCACTACTCGAAACGCCGTTGGACCAAGTGTTTCTGATCCTAGAACAGGTGAAATTATTGAGAGCGACGTTATTTGGTATCACAATCATTTGCGTTCGTACAGGAACAGGTATTTGTTAGAGACTGGAGCGGCGAATCCTTCTGCCAGAACTTTAAATACTTCTGATGAAGAAATGGGCGAAATGATGCGTTTTGTCATTGCGCACGAAGTAGGTCATGCTCTCGGTTTTCCGCATAATATGGGAGCGAGTAGCGCTTATAATGTAGAAAGTTATAGAAATGCCGATTTTACACAGAAATACGGAATTGCAGCAAGTTTAATGGATTATGCTCGTTTTAATTATATTGCTCAGCCTGGCGATAAAGGAGTTCGTTTCATTCGCCAAATGGGGCCTTATGATCACTATGCTTTAAATTGGGGATATCGAGTGATTCCAAATGCGACTAGTCCAGAATCAGAAGTACCTACATTAGACAAATGGATTTTAGAAAAAGCGGGAGATTTAAACTATAAGTTTGGTAAACAAAGTAGTTCTTTTGACCCAACCTCACAAACGGAAGATATTGGGAATAATTCGATGAAAGCGAGTACTTATGGACTCAAAAATTTGGAATATGTGGCTTCGAATTTGTCAAAATGGACAAGTGATGTTACCAATAATTATGAGGATTTAGAAGAACTTTACAAAGAAATGCTGGATGTTTGGGGTAGATATGTAGGTCATGTTGTGACGAATGTGGGTGGTGTGTATGAAAACACTAAAAAACCCAACCAACAAGGAAGTATTTATGATGTTGTACCAAAAGTAAAACAGCAAGAAGCCATGCAATGGTTGCAAACGAATGCTTTTGCTTCTCCAACTTGGTTAGTGAATATTTCAACATTAAAAAACATTAATTATTCGGGATATACAGAACGTTTCAGAAGTTTACAAGTAAGACATTTGAATACTATTTTGAGTTTTGATCGCATAGGAAGACTTATGGATGCTGAAATATTAGGAGCTAATAATTATACAGCTTCTGATATGCTTCAGGATATGCGAAAAGGAATCTGGAAAGAAGCTACTGCTGCCTCCAATGTTACTATCTATCGTAGAAACTTGCAACGTGCTTACATTGAAAGAATGGCTTTTTTAATGAATGAGGAAATAAAAGTAGGAACATCAAGAGAATACTACAATGTTTCTCAATCGGATATAAGAGGTTTAGTGAGAGGGCAATTAAATGCTTTGAAAGCAACATTAGTAGTGGCGAAAAGTGGAGCTGCTAATGCAGAAACAAAACTCCATTACCTAGACTGTATCAAGAGAATTGAGAAGATATTAGATCCTAAATAACATTAATTTAATCTAAAATAAAAGGAGCTCGATGTTACATCGGGCTCCTTTTATTTAATTTTTTTCTGTATTCAAATTGCTGAAAAATTTATTAAAACTTATAAATCTTATCTGGCGTCACACAATAATCCAAAGGTACATCATCCTCAAAAACATCTTCAATTAAATCTTCAGCCTCAAAGTAGGATAGTCCAATTTTAATTGTTTCGGGTTTACATTCTGATAGAAATTTGTCATAAAATCCTTTTCCGTAGCCTACTCGATGTCCTTTCTTGTCAAAGGCTAAAAGTGGTACAAAAACCACTTCTATTTTATGTGATGGAACTTCAATACCGTCAACAGGTTCTGGAATGTTGTATTCATTTTTTTTAATTTTTGTATTATCAGTCAACAGAAAGTGGGACATATTTCTAGTCTCAAAATCGCTTTTAGATATTATAATTTCCTTGTCTTTTCCAGAAAGTAAATGTAAAATAAATTCGGTATTCAGTTCATGATGTTCTGTTATTGGTAAAAAAATATGAAAATAGGTTTTCTCCCAAATGGGAAGTGTCAGTAATTTATTGGCAACAGCCAAACTCATTTCCTCTGTTTCATTTTCGGAAAGCTGTTTTCGTAAGGCTTTGTATTTTATTCTTAATTCTGTTTTTTTCATTTTAATAATTTTTATTCTCCTTCTTCAGCATCAAAAACATTCGATAAATGATAAATCGCATCTCCTTCATAAACAATTGGCGAATGATTAGCATTGATAACATATCCGTCGTTGGGTGCTTTTACTTTTCGTTCAAATTTACCATAAGGATCAGTTATAATAGCGAGAATAGTTCCTTTTTTCACAAATGATCCTACCGTATTATTATCGTGTAATAAACCAGAACATTTGGCTCGTAACCAACCCGACTTTTCGATGTAAATAGTATCGGATAATTGTTTTGGAACAGTATGTTTAGGATCTAACATGTCTAAATGTGATAATAATCTTTTGGCTCCATTTACACCTTCCTCTGCAATAGAGGTATTAATATCTAGAGATTTCCCACCTTCAAACAGTAGCATTTTTACATCCATTCTTTCGCTTGCGTTTCTAAAAGAACCAATAATGTTTCTAGAATATAAGGTAAAAGGAGCATTAAAAACGTCAGCTAGAATTTTTAAATCTTCATTATTATGAGCGATTCTAATTTGTGGTGCATTAAATCGGCTGGCTCCTCCGGCATGAAAATCGACGGCGTAGTTTACCAATGGCATGATTTGAGCCAGAATATGAAAGGCAAATCGACTCGCTAATGATCCCGCTTTGCTTCCAGGGAACACTCGGTTTAAATCTCGCCCATCAGGAAATTCTCTTGATTTATTAATAAAACCATAAACATTAATTATAGGGATGCAAATGACGGTTCCTCTTTTAGGTTTGTTAATTTTTTTGCTAATGAGTTGTCTTACAATCTCAACACCGTTTATTTCATCGCCATGAATGCCCGCCGAGAAAAGGACAATAGGTCCGTCAAACTTGGAGCGACGAACAATAATAGGCATGTTCAGTTTGGTAGTATTGTGCAAACGGGCAATTTCTACATTGATCGTCTTGCTTTCTCCGGGATTAATCGTTTCACCAAAAAGAGTGATAGGAGTCGTGTTAATTTTCATCATAAGTTCTTGAAAAGCTAAAAATAACTATAATAACCAATTAGGAACTAAAATTCGTGTAAAATTTTTGTCCTCATTATTTATCAAGATTTTAGTTTGTATTTTGTAATTTTAGAGATTAACTTTGTTAGATGAATCCAGCAACTTTAGCCCTTCAAATCCAGACTTTGCCAGACAATCCCGGCGTATATCAATATTATGATAAGGATGGTAAAATTTTGTATGTTGGCAAAGCCAAAAATTTAAAAAAAAGAGTTTCTTCCTATTTCAATAAAATCCATGATACGGCCAAAACGAATGTACTGGTAAAGAAAATTGTTACCATAAAACACATTGTTGTTCCTACAGAAACCGATGCGCTTTTACTAGAAAATAATTTAATTAAAACCTTACAACCGCGTTATAATGTGTTGTTGCGCGATGACAAAAGTTATCCTTGGTTGTGTATCAAAAAAGAACCTTTCTCCCGTATTTTTGCTACAAGAAGAATGGTCAAAGACGGCTCTGAATATTTTGGACCTTATACGAGTTTCAAAACCGTAAGCACTATTTTAGAATTGATTAAGGAGTTGTATCCGTTGCGAACTTGCAATTATGATTTAAGTAAAAGCAATATCGAAAGCGGCAAATTTAAAGTTTGTCTCGAATATCATATTGGTAATTGCATGGGACCATGTGAAGGTCACGAGACCTTAGAAAATTACCAAAAACAAGTAGATGCTATTCGAGAGATTTTGAAAGGAAATTTCAAGGAAAGCATGAAGGATTTTAAGCGCGTTATGACAAATCTTGCAGCTGATATGCACTTTGAGGAAGCGCAGAAAATCAAAGAGAAAATCGAAATTCTCGAAAATTACCAATCCCGATCAACTATTGTAAATCCAAAAATCACCAATATCGATGTTTTTTCAATCGTTTCTGATGAAAGTGCCGCATATGTTAACTTCCTTCAAATCTCTCATGGTTCGATTATTCGTTCGCACACTATGGAAATCAAAAAGAAATTGGATGAAACCGATGAAGAATTATTAGAACTCGCCATTATAGAACTGCGCGAGCGTTTTCATTTATTGTCTCGCGAAATTGTAGTTCCCTTTGCAGTTGAAGTAGGCGAAAATGTAAAAGTTACCGTTCCGCAATTAGGAGATAAAAAGCAAGTGCTTGATTTATCCATTCGGAATGCTAAATTCTACCGAATCGAACAACTCAAACAATTGCAAATTGTAGATCCAGATCGTCATACCAAACGCATTATGGCGCAAATGCAAAAAGACTTGCGTTTGCCTGTAGAACCGCGTCATATAGAATGTTTTGATAACTCCAATATTCAAGGAACAAATCCTGTGGCCGCTTGTGTCGTTTTCAAAGATGGAAAACCAAGCAAGAAAGATTACCGTCATTTTAATATAAAAACAGTCGAAGGTCCAGATGATTTTGCCTCTATGACCGAGGTAGTCTACAGACGTTACAAAAGATTGCTCGACGAAAACGAACCCCTACCTAATTTAATCATTATTGATGGAGGAAAAGGCCAATTGTCTTCAGCTCTCAAGAGTATTGATGAATTGGGTTTGCGAGGAAAAATAACCGTAATTGGTATTGCAAAACGTCTCGAAGAGCTATTTTATCCGGGGGATTCTATTCCGTTATATCTAGACAAAAGATCTGAAACCTTAAAGATTATTCAACAATTGCGAAACGAAGCGCACCGTTTTGGAATCACACATCATCGAGATAAAAGAAGTAAAGCGGCCCTAAACTCTTCTATAGAGAGCATTCCCGGAATTGGTGAGAAAACAATGTTGACTTTGATCCAGCACTTTAAAAGTGTTAAAAGATTGAAATTAGCCACTGAAAAAGAAATTTCTGACGTTATAGGTGTGTCAAAAGCCAAAAAAATTGTCGAATTTTACCAGAATAATTAATTCTTTTCTTTATGAGCCTTTTCCAGCTATTCGTTTCAAGCTCTCTGCAAAAAATCTTTTTTTCTAATACAAAAAAAGGAGCTTCTAGGGGCGCTCTTTTTTTTCAAGAAAAAATAGCTTTTTCAGCATCAAGGCTTTTTACTTCTATCTGGGGCTTAAATAGAATTTCTAAACAACTCGTATATTCTCTAATTACTATTTTTATTTTCTCCCAAATTACATTCGCACAAGAACAAAAAAAACCTAAAATAGGTTTGGTTTTGAGCGGAGGAGGGGCAAAAGGATTTGCACACATTGGAGTGCTTAAAGTACTAGAAGAGGCCGGAGTAAAAGTAGATTATATTGGAGGAACTAGCATGGGTGCGGTTATTGGCGGACTTTATGCCACCGGATACAATGCAGCTCAAATCGATTCGATATTTCAAGAAACCGATTTCAATAAGTTGATCAATGATTTTATTCCAAGATCTTCAAAAAATTTCTACGAAAGAAGAAATGAAGAGTTGTATGCGCTCGTTTTGCCTTTTAACAAATTTAAGATAGGAATTCCCGAAGCTTTGTCAAAAGGGATGTACAATTATAATTTATTGAGTAGAATTACCAGAAATGTTAGAGATATTAAGGATTTCAATCAGCTTCCCACACCTTTTTTATGTATTGGTACTAACATAGAAACGGGTAAAGAAGTGCTTTTGAATAAAGGAAACTTGGCGCAAGCAATGATTGCAAGTTCTGCATTTCCTTCGTTATTTTCTCCCGTAGAAATTGATGGGCAAATTTTAGTAGATGGTGGAGTAGTTAACAATTATCCTATTGAGGAGATTCGTAAATTGGGCGCAGATATTATCATAGGTGTAGATGTGCAAAACGATTTATTAGACAGAAATCAGCTAAAAGATGCTACCAAAATTTTGGTTCAGATTACTAATCTTCAATCCATAGAACGAATGAAGAAAAATGTAGCAGATACAGATGTTTATATAAAACCAGACATTACACAATATGGCGTTATTTCTTTTGATAAAGGAAAAGAAATTATTACCAAAGGAGAAGAGGCTGCTTTTGGAGTTTTTGAACAGTTGAGGCAATTGACAGATGAATCCAATCCGTATAAAAAACCAAGATTAATTCTCCGTTCGGATAGTTTGCAAATTAGAGCGATTAACACCAATCGTTTAGAAGATTATACAAAAGAGTACATCAGCGGGAAATTGCGTTTTAAGCCCAGAACAAATATCAGTTATAATGATTTGCTAAAAGGAATCAATAACATCAATGCAACACAAAACTTTAGTTCGATCTCGTATTCATTTGAACCCAATAAGGAAGGAGTCGATTTAAACCTTAGTTTAAAAGAAAACCCCACGAAAACGTATCTGAAATTTGGACTTCATTATGATAATTTATTCAAAAGTGGTGTATTAGTAAATTTGACTCGTAAAAAAGCACTTCTAAAAAATGATATAGCGTCATTAGATATTATTCTGGGAGATAATTTTCGCTATAATCTAGATTATTATATCGAAAATGGTTTTAATTTAAGCATTGGTTTTAAGTCTCATTACAATCAATTTAATAGAAACATAGGCAAAGAAATTAGTACTATTGCAGCAGCATCTCCTCTTTTAAATTCTATTAATGTTGATTTTTCAGATTTAACCAATCAATTGTATTTTCAATCTTTGTTTGTGCAAAAGTTTTTAGTGGGAGGTGGAGCAGAACTTAAGTTTTTAAAAATAAAATCAGAAACATTAGCCGATGTAAATCCTACAATTGATAAAAGTAGTTATTTAAGTCTTTTTGCTTACATGAAGTTTGATTCATTTGACAATAAATATTTTCCAAAAAAAGGATGGTATTTTTCGGGAGACCTACAATCTTATTTAATTTCGTCCGATTATGCGGGTAACTTTCAACCTTTTTCAATAGCCAAAGGTGATTTTGGTGTAGTTGCAACGGTATTTGATCATGCAACTGTAAAATTTCAAACTGATGCAGGTTTTTCCTTTGGACAAGAAAGTGTTCCTTACTTTAATTTTATATTAGGAGGCTATGGTTATAATCCTCTAAATGGGTTTAAATACCTTTACGGTTATGATTATTTAAGTATAGTGGCTAATAGTTATATCAAATCTACGGTTACATTAGATTATGAATTTTATAAAAAAAATCATGTCAATTTTTCTGCCAATTATGCAAACGCTGGAAATCGAATTTTTGAATCGGTAGAATGGGTTTCTTTTCCTAAATATTCAGGATATGCTGTGGGTTATGGTTTAGAAACCGTAATTGGTCCTATAGAGATCAAGTACTCTTGGTCTCCTGAACTTCCCAAAGGTTTTACTTGGTTTAGTATTGGGTTTATATTTTAAATTTAATTTATAATAAAAAAAATTCCGATATTTGTTATTATGAAAACAAGTTGGAACGGTTTATTGGGATATCTGCAATTTCTTATCAAAAGAAATCCTGAATAATATTTTATTTAAATAAGAAGGCACATTAGAGAATTCTAAAATTTTGTACGTACACTATTCTTGCTCATGTCTCCTTATTAATTGATCGAATTTAAGAATTGATAAATTTTCTAATCTCAAATAATCATGCCTATATACCACAAATTGGGGAGCTTTCCCCAAAAAAGACACACGCAATTTGAAAAACCAAATGGTGGTCTATATTACGAGCAGCTTTTTGGAACAGAGGGTTTTAACGGACATGCTTCTTTGTTGTATCATGTGCACAGACCCACTCAAATTAAAGAGATTGTAAAATCGTATTCTGTAGAACCCAAAATTGCTATCGGAAAAAACATAAAATCTTTATTATTAAAAGGTTTTGAACTAAAACCTGAAGACGATTTTTTAGACAGTCGAAAGGCTATGTTGCTTAATAAAGATTGTACCATAGGATTAGCAGCTCCAAGAAAATCACTGCGTGATTATTTCTATAAAAATGCCGATGCTGATGAAATGATTTTCATTCATAAGGGAAAAGGAAAATTACGTACCATGATGGGAAATATTCCTTTTGAATATGGTGATTATCTAATTATTCCTCGAGGTATGATTTATCAAATTGATTTTGAAACCGAAGAAAATAGACTTTTTTATGTCGAATCTTTCGCTCCTTTTTATACACCAAAACGCTATAAAAATGAATCAGGTCAGCATTTAGAACATTCCCCTTTTTGTGAACGTGATTTTATTTTGCCAACAGAATTAGAAACACATGATGAAAAAGGAGATTTTCTGATCAAAATAAAGAAAGAGGGTATGATGCATGAGGTTGTTTATGCAACACACCCTTTTGACGTGATAGGATGGGATGGTTATAATTTTCCTTACGGTTTTAGTATTCATAATTTTGAACCTATAACAGGAAGAGTTCACCAACCACCACCAGTTCATCAAACTTTCGAAACTTCGACTTTCGTCGTTTGTTCCTTCGTGCCAAGGTTGTACGATTATCATCCTAAATCAATTCCGGCACCTTACAATCATAGTAATATTGATAGTGACGAGGTTCTTTATTATGTAGATGGCGATTTTATGTCTCGTAATAATATCGAACAAGGTCATATAACATTGCATCCAAAAGGAATACCTCACGGACCAGCGCCTGGAGCAATGGAACGTAGTATTGGGCATAAAGAAACACAAGAATTAGCGGTAATGGTAGATACTTTTAGACCATTAATGGTTACTGAAGAAGCCATGGGAATAGATGATGGACAGTATTACAAATCTTGGGTAGAATAAGAAAAATTAGATAATTAGGTAACGTGAAAATTAGATAATTAATAATCGAGTGTACTAAATATTCTGTTTATAATAATTGACTAACTATCGGTATTGACTAATTATCTATCTTAAAAAACATGACTTTCAACGAAAAATATAAAGGTAATGCCCTTCTGGTTAAAACATTTGATTTCGCTTTGAGAATAATTGATTACACAGAAGCATTACAAGAAACAAAGAAGTTTGTAATTGCTAATCAATTACTTAAAAGTGGAACTTCAATAGGGGCGAATTCAAAAGAATCGCAAAATGCCGAAAGCAAAGCTGATTTTATACATAAGTTAAAAATAGCGATTAAAGAGGCGGACGAAACAGAATATTGGTTGTTTTTATGCCATGCTCATAAAGCTTATCCTGATTGTGAAATGCTTTTGAAGGATTTATCAGAAATTATACGAATATTAAATAAAATAATAGCAACAACAAAATTGAATAATTAGAAAATTGGTATATGTGAGTATCATCTAATTTTCTAATTGACCAATTATCTAATTAAAAGAAAATATGTCAAAAGAATTAAAATCAGTAGAATACGGACTAGAGAAAATATTTGAAGGAGCTCAAGATTTTCTTCCACTATTAGGAACAGATTACGTAGAGTTTTATGTAGGAAATGCGAAACAATCAGCACATTATTACAAAACTGCTTTTGGTTACCAATCATTAGCTTATGCTGGATTAGAAACGGGGGTAAAAGACAGAACTTCTTATGTGTTAAAACAAGATAAAATTCGTATCGTTTTGACAACGCCTTTAAATGAAAACTCTCCAATAAATGACCATTTAAGAAAACATGGTGACGGAGTAAAAGTTGCTGCTTTGTGGGTTGAAGATGCTACAAGTGCTTATGAAGAGACTATGAAGCGTGGAGCTCGTTCTTTTATGGAGCCAACTGTAGAGAAAGATGAATTTGGAGAAGTTGTTCGTTCAGGGATTTATACTTACGGAGAAACGGTTCATATTTTCGTAGAACGTAAGAATTATAAAGGTATCTTCTTGCCAGGTTACAAAGAATGGAAGTCAGATTACAACCCAGAGCCAACAGGATTAAAATATATTGACCACATGGTGGGTAATGTTGGGTGGAATGAAATGAATACTTGGGTAAAGTTTTATGAAGATGTCATGGGATTTGTTAATTTCCTTTCTTTTGATGACAAACAAATTAATACGGAATATTCTGCGTTGATGAGTAAAGTAATGTCTAATGGTAACGGAAGAATAAAGTTTCCAATTAACGAACCTGCAGAAGGAAAGAAGAAATCACAAATCGAAGAATATCTTGATTTTTACGGTGGACCTGGAATTCAGCACATCGCCATAGCAACAGATGATATTATTAAAACGGTGTCTCAACTAAAAGCTAGAGGTATAGAATTCCTATCTGCTCCTCCTCATACTTATTATCAAGCTATTCCAGAGCGCTTGGGGGATCACATGAAAATGATGAAAGAGGATTTAAATGAAATCGAAAAATTAGCGATCATGGTTGATGCTGATGAAGAAGGCTATTTATTACAAATTTTCACCAAACCAGTCCAAGATCGACCAACTTTGTTTTTTGAGATCATTCAAAGAATGGGAGCTAAAGGTTTTGGTGCGGGTAACTTTAAAGCACTTTTTGAGTCAATTGAGAGAGAACAGGAATTGCGTGGAACGCTATAGAAACACGTTATTTTTATATTATGTGAAATTTTAATCGATGAACGGTATGTTTTTTTGCATATATAGTGTTAAAGTATATTTTTAACTGATAATATTTAGGTTTGTTAACTACCTTTGCACTCGCAAAACTGGAAGGGGTGGTTTCCTTCCTAATTTGATATAAATTTCATAATTTATAGTTTTTTGGTTAGTTAATAGCATAAAAACTCAGTCATTATTTGACTGAGTTTTTTTGTTTTGATATATTTGGAACAAAATTTGCAGTTATAGGGTTATTAATCCGACATACAAAAAAAAATGAAAAAATTAATATTACTCTTAATTCTTATAACTACAGTAAGTTTTGATTCTCCTCAAGAGGATGCTTACGGCGTAGGTGAATATTTTAAATTTAGAATCCATTACGGTATAGTAAATGCTGGTTATGCAACTTTAGAGGTTAAAGATGCTACAGTAAATAACAAAAAATCGTTTCATGTTGTAGGGAAAGGCTACACAACTGGAATGTCTCGTTTTTTCTTTAAAGTAGATGATGTTTACGAAAGTTACATTGATAAAGAAACAGGGAATCCATATCAATATGTAAGGAATATTAATGAAGGTGGATATACCAAAAATCAAGAAGGCTTTTTTAATCAATCAACGAATAAAGTTCTTGTAAAGGATTACAAGCACAAGTCTGAAAAAACCTTAATGATTCCAAAAAACACTCAAGATATCTTATCTACTTTTTATTATTTAAGGAATCATCCTAATATTGATAAGTTAAAAATAAACGAAGCAATTGCCATTGATATGTTTTTCGATGATGAAACTACAAAATTTAAGCTAAAATTTATTGGACGAGAAAATATAACCACTAAATTTGGCGTTATGTCATGCATGGTTTTTAGACCTTTAGTGCAATCGGGACGAGTTTTTAAGGAACAAGAGAGTCTTACGGTTTGGATTTCAGATGATAACAATAAAATTCCACTTAGGATAAAAGCTAGTTTAGCAGTAGGATCAATCAAGGCAGATATTGAAGAGTATAAAGGTTTGAAGTATCCTTTTAAAACAAAATAAGAATGAGCGTTAACGAGAATTCAGAAGATTTATTAAAACAAATAGACCTAAAGTACCAAGCTATAAATCAAAAAACAGAGACCCAACTTGAGGGACTGCTTTGGTCTAAACCTATTACTTATTGGGATTACATACAAACAGATGCTTTATTAAATCTTCAAACTCAAAGAACAACGCTTCCTGATGAGATGGTTTTTATTATGTACCATCAAGTTAATGAATTGATTTTTAAAATGATACTTTGGGAGATGCAACAAATCTCTTATTGTAAAAATATTAAAACGGACTTCTTTACAGAGCGGTTGCTGCGTATCACACGTTATTTTGATATGCTAACAACCTCTTTTAGTATAATGGCTGACGGTATGGAAGTGGAGCAATACATGAAGTTTAGGAATACCTTGACGCCTGCAAGTGGTTTTCAAAGTGCACAATATAGATTGATCGAATTTTCTTCTACGGATCTTATAAATCTTATTGATCATCGCTTTAGGGCTTCTATTGATAGAACTACTAGTTATGAATTTGCTTTCGAACATTTGTATTGGCAAGCAGCAGGAAAAGATTATCACACGGGTAAAAAGTCATACTTGCTAGATGAGTTTGAAAAAAAATATAAAAAAAGCTTCCTAAATCATATGGAAGAATACAATACCATTAATATTTGGCAAAAATTTAAACAATTGCCAGAAGTAGATCAAAATGATCCGGCTCTAATTGCGGCAATGCGTCATTATGATCATACTGTAAATATTACTTGGGTGATGCAACATTTGAATACGGCAAAAAAATATATTGATAATAGCGGAAAAGGTGATGGTGAGGCAACAGGAGGAAGTGATTGGAAAAAATACATGCATCCAAAGTATCAGAGAAGAATTTTTTTTCCTGAATTATGGAGTAGTCATGAATTAGAAAATTGGGGAGTGGAAATGTAGACTGAAAAAAAAATAGGTTTGAAAAAAATATTGATAATTATAATAGTGTTGTTTTCTTTGGTTTCATGTGATAAAACAAAGGAAGTGGCAACAGAAAAAATAGTAAAACCAGTTCCTAAAAAAGTGGATTTTGGTTTTGTTTATGCCGATTTTAATGTTGTTCATGACACAATAAAAAAAGGAGATACTTTTGGAAATATTATTGAAAATCAAAATATCGGAGACCGAAGAGTTTATGATATTATTGCTGCCATAAAAGATACTCTTAATGTACAGTCAATACGGTTTAATAAGCCTTATACTTTGCTTCGTTCTAAAAATAAAAAACACAATCTTCAGGTTTTTATTTACCAACCTGATGCATTGACTTATTATGTAATCGATTTTCGCGATACTGCTGTAGTTGCTTATAAGAAAATAAAACCAGTTACAATTAAGAGAAGAACAATTGGTGGTGTTTTAAAGGAATCTTTATCTGAAACTCTTGGGAATGCTAAAATTGAGGGTGCTTTAGCAGGGAAAATTGCTAAAATATATGCCTATTCTATCGATTTTATGAAGCTTAAAAAAGGAGATCGTTTTGCAATTACGTTTACAGAACGATTTATAAATGACACCATTTATGATGGAGTAGAAGAAATGGAAGCTTCCTTTTTTGAATATAGAGGAAAAATAATTTATGCATTTCCTTTTGCTCAAAATCCCAATTCTGATAAGATTGATTATTATGATGAACAAGGTAAAACACTCAAGAATTTTTTTCTTAAATCGCCTATAAAATTTAGTAGAATATCTTCTAGATTTTCATCAAATCGTTTTCATCCCGTTCAGCATACATGGAAAGCGCATAAAGGAACGGATTACGCTGCTCCAAGAGGTACACCTATAACTACCACTGCAGCTGGAGTTGTGGAGCAAAGTGGTTTTACTGCAGGGAATGGTAACTTTGTAAAAGTGAAACACAATGGTACTTATTCTACACAATACCTGCACATGTCAAAAATTTTAGTAAAACGCGGACAGCGTGTTTCTCAAGGACAAGTTATCGGTTTAGTGGGTAGTACAGGTCTTGCCACAGGGCCACATGTATGCTATCGTTTTTGGAAAAATGGGGTTCAAGTTGATGCATTACGGTTAAAACTTCCTACCGGTGAACCGATGACGGGTAATAATAAAGCACGTTTTCTTGAAAAAATAAAACCTCTTAAATTTGAATTAGACAGTATAGCCAATTTATAATGCTATACAGAATGCTTTTTTAAATTAATTTTCAGAGTCTTTTTGATTAGCTTTCGTTCAAATAATTTTTATTCTACCTTGATATAACTCTATTGGTGTTTGTCATCAAATATAATTCAGTATTTCTTACTTTTTCAAATGAACACTGAAATGTATTTAGAGATGAAAAGCTCGTTAATCGAATTACTTCTATTAAAGTGAAAGCTCTTTTTTTATTATTGAACAATCTTCACAATAACAATCATTTCGTTTGACTGCAAGTAGAGAGTGTAAATTCCATTTAAATTGGATTAACATTTTATTTAATTTTCAATAAAAAGAATCCATAACTATACTATTCAATTATTAGCTGTGTTAGTAGATGAGGCTGAATTTAATGAAGTAGTAATTTTTTTTAAAGTTGTGTCTATAATTCAGCTATCAAAGAATAATGCTATCATTTTGATTTCTCTTTTTTTTATGACTTTTACACTTAAATTAGTATAATAAGTTCTTTAAATTCCTTTTTTTTAAGAACTAAGTGGTTTGTAACGTTTTTTGATTAATTTTTTTCTCTCGTTATTTCGCACATGATTAACTAAAAAACAATAACTAATTTAAAATTGTAATCTTTTTAATATATAATTGATATTAAATATTTTTTTTTGAATTTTTAACCCAAAAAAAAGCCTCATTCTTAACCTTATATTAACTTTTTAAACAAAAAATGTTATATTTTTGCCAAATATTATTAAACTAAAAAAAATGAAGACAATTAAAAATTGGTTAATGTCAGGATTGTTACTTTTAGTAGTTACTACAGCCTTTTCTCAGGGGAAAGTTACAGGAGTAATTACTGATGGTGAAGGTACTTTGCCTGGGGCTAATGTTGCTGTAAAAGGTTTGGCAACAGGAACTTCAACAGGTTTTGACGGGAAATTTTCTATTAATACTACAGCAAGTTCTGGAGAATTAGTTATTTCCTTTTTAGGTTTTGAAACTAAAACAGTGCGATTTTCAGTAGGATCTGGAGCTACTGTTAATTTAGGGACAATAGTTTTAAAATCTAATTCTAATGAATTAAGTGAAATAGTAGTAAAAAGCGGTGTAATTGATGTTGCTAAGGCAAGAAAAACGCCAGTTGCTGTTTCAACAATTAAAGCTGCTGAAATACAAGAAAAATTAGGAACACAAGAATTTCCTGAAATATTAAAAAACACTCCTTCAGTATATGTAACTAAATCTGGTGGTGGTTTTGGAGATTCTAGAATCAACATTCGTGGTTTTGATCAAAAAAACATTGCTGTAATGGTTAATGGTATGCCGGTTAATGATATGGAGAATAGTGCTGTGTATTGGAGTAACTGGGCTGGTTTGTCTGATGTTACTTCTGCTATGCAAGTTCAAAGAGGTTTAGGATCTTCTAAATTAGCTATTGCTTCTGTAGGAGGTACTATAAATGTAGTTACAAAAACATCTGATTTAAAAGAAGGTGGTTCTTTTGCTTCTTCATTTGGTAATGCAAATTATTTAAAAATCCAAGGTTCTTATAATACTGGGGTTATGAAAAATGGATTGTCAGCTTCTGTTTTATTGAGTGCTACTCAAGGAGACGGTTATGTTGATGGAACTCAATTTGAAGGACAAAATTATTTTATAGCTTTTGGTTATAAGCCAAATGATAAACATGATATTCAATTTACTTTTACAGGTGCTCCACAATGGCATAATCAAAGAAGTACTTCTATTTCTCTTGCAACTTACCTTAAATATGGGTCTAATGGAGAACCTAATACAAGATACAATTCAGATTGGGGTAATTTAGGTGGTGAAGAGTATAATATAAGAAGAAATTACTACCATAAACCTGTGGGTTCTATCAATTGGGATTGGAAAATTAATGAGACAACTAAATTGTCTACAATAGTTTACGGATCATGGGGTCGTGGTGCAGGAGCAAATGGTGTTGGTGGAATTAGAGGGTTGAATTATGTAAATGATGCTTTTAGAACTGCTAATGGTATAATTGATTATGATAAGATTCAAGCTTGGAATGCTGGTCAAACTATAATGATTAATGGTGTTCCACAAACAAGAGGTAAAGTTGGAACTGAATATCAAAATAGTTCAGATACAGGAAGTAAAAAAGTGGGTTCTGCTACTGTACTTAATAATACCTCTGGAATTTCGCAAGTTTCTTCTTTTAATTCACATGACTGGTATGGTGGTATTGTAAGTTTGAATAAAAAATTAACTGATGCTTTAACCTTAGATTTTGGTATTGATGCTAGAACTTATAAAGGAATTCATTATCAAACTTTAAATAATGCTTTAGGTGCTGATGTTTTTGTTGATAATGCTAATTTGAATTTTGCAAGCCCAGGAAGAAAACTTACTGAAACTTATTCTTTAAGTCCTTCTTTAAACCCATTTGCTGCTTCTAGTGTTAATGAAAAAATTGGATTTGACCAAGATGGAAAAGTAAATTGGTTGGGAGCTTTTACACAATTAGAATATTCATCAGATAAATTAACTGCTTTTGTTCAAGCTGCAGTTTCTCAACAAGGATTTAAGAGAGTAGATCGTTTTTTATATCCTGAATTCAAACAAAATACAACAACTCCTAATCCTGAATATGACTTAAGAGAAACGGATTTTGAGAATATCTTAGGAGGTAACGTAAAAGGGGGTGCAAACTACAATATCAACGAAAGTCACAATGTTTTTGTTAACGCTGGATATTATTCTAAGCAACCATTTTTTAATGCTGTTTATCCTAATAATAAATCAAAACTAAATGGAAATTTAGTGAACGAAAAAATTACTGGATTTGAAGCTGGATATGGTTTCCGTTCAAGTATTGTGAATATTAATGTAAATGTTTACAACACAAAGTGGGCTGATAGATACCAAAGAAGTTCTGATACTGGTAGTGATAATGTTGGTGGATATTTCGATTTCTCAGGAATCACTGAAATTCACTCTGGTATTGAATTTGAAGCTAATTCAAAAGTGACTGATAAATTCAAAGTTAATGGGATGTTTTCTATTGGAGATTGGAGATATAAAGGCAATAGTGTAAGTAATAGATACGATGTTTCAAATATTCCTGTTGCTGGTGGAACTGCAAAAACTTTATATTTAGACAAAGTAAAAGTGGGTGATGCAGCACAATTAACAGCTTCGGTTGGTGCTTCATACGAAGTGGTTACTAGAGTTACTGTTGATGCTAATTACAACTATAATGAGAATGTTTATGCTTCAATTTCTCCTGGGAATTTTGAATCTGCTACGAATAAAGGATCATTAAAAATACCTGCTTATGGTTTAATGGATGCTGGTTTTTCATACAAAATGTTAGTAGGTAAAGATAAAGATGATTCAGTAAGTTTTAGATTGAACGTGAATAACGTTTTAGATAAAATTTACATTGCTGAATCAAAAAGTAACATATTTGCTGATGACTTTATTTCTGGTTCTTCTGGACCAACTTATGCGTCTTCAGGAAGAACTTATAATGGTGTAGCTACTGCTAATAATGTTTACTTCGGTTTCGGAAGAACATGGAACTTTAGTTTGCGTTATAATTTTTAATTAAAAGTTAATTATTTAAAAAACGGCATTCACTTTATCAGTGAAATGCCGTTTTTTTTATGTCTTTTTTTCCTATATTTGTTTTAAACAAAAACTTAATTTATGTACAATTTTATTCAAAAATTTCATTCCGGTTGGGCTTATTTAGCGCTCTTATTATTAGTAATTGCAGTGGCAAATTCCTTAATTGGTTTATTTTCAAAAAAAGAATTTACTGCCAAAGATAGAAAGATTGCTATTTTTGCATTGATAGGAACGCATACACAATTATTAGTGGGTTTAATCTTGTATTTTGTATCTCAAAGAGGATTTAAACTTTTTGAAATGGGCGTTGGTGAAGTAATGAAAAACGCAGATTATAGATTGACCGCAGTAGAACATCCGTTAATTAATATAATTGCGATTACTCTAATTACAATAGGTTGGTCTAAACATAAAAAACTGGCAACTTCAGAATCAAAATTTAAAACTTTTTCTATTTTTTATACTTTAGGTTTGTTGCTTATTTTAAGTAGAATTCCTTGGTCTATGTGGTTGTAATAAAACTATTAAAAAAGCTCTAGAAATAGAGCTTTTTTATCTAGGTATAGTTTTTGTTTGATAGGTTTAACTAATAAAATATACATGAAAAAATCAATTACTTTATTTTTTTTGTTGGCAACAATTACTTTAGTTAGCGGGCAAAGCTCTGTTATTAATAAACAAAAAGTACCAGTTACAAAAGATTCTATTAAGAAGGCTAAAGTTGTTATAGAAATTCAAGAAAAAAAAATTGATTCTTTAGTTGCTGTTTTAGAAGTTTTTAAACCTTACAAGAAGCAAGCTCACGCTTCTTATTATGCGGATAAGTTTACTGGAAAAAAAACATCTAGCGGGAGTAGATTTGATAACAATAAATACACCGCAGCACATAAAAAACTTCCTTTTGGTACAAAAGTAAGAGTAACCAACGAAGTTAATGGTAAATCAGTTGTTGTAGAAGTTACCGATAGAGGTCCGTTTGTAAAATCAAGAGAGATCGATTTGTCAAAACGCGCTTTTATGGAAATTGCTTCTAATAAAGGTAGCGGAGGAATGCTTGTTACGATTGAAGTGATGGTAGACTAATGATTCCATTCTGAAAAGGGGTTTTTACTTAGATAAGCATTGTAATACCTAATATCACCCGTAACTTCAGCGCCAAGCCAATTTGGTTTTTCAAAAGCATCATTCTCTGATTGAAGTTCAATTTCAGCTATAATTAAGCCTTCATTGTTCCCGTGAAATACATCAATTTCATATAGATGTTCTCCCATTTTTACTTCATAACGAGTTTTGTCAATTACACCTTTCTCGCATAGATCTAAAAGTTTTGTGGCTTCCTGAACTGGCATTTCTTTCTCCCATTCAAATCGTGACAACCCAGATTCATTAGAAGCGCCTTTAATTGTTAAGAAACCTTTGTTGCCTTTTATTCTAACTCGAACTGTACGATCAGGAACAGAACTTAGATAGCCTTGGGCAATATGATTTTGTTTAAAAGAAACCTCTTTAAAAGAATTATTTTTGACTAAAAACTTTCTTTCTATTTCAATCATTTTTATCGGTGTTATTTTTTCTCCTATGTTTTAATTTTTTGCAAAACTGTATAAAGAAGAGGGATATTTTGTTGTTTATTTTAATCAAATATTCTTCTCAATTTATTAGAATATTTGTTTTTTGGTATTTATAATCACTTACCAAAGGTATTAAATATTTTAAAGTTTCATTATGGTAGGTTTTAATTGAAATTATTTGAAAATAGAATTTATAAAAACTTTTAGGTATAGTTTTTTTTTAATCTGTTTAGAAGTTGAAGTAAAAAGTGCTTTATTACATTAATATTCTTGATTCCAGAATTATTTCACCTTTACTTATCAATTTTTTATGAATAACTTATCGTAAATTCTTTCGCTGATTTGTATTTTTACAAAAATTGAATTCCAATAATGAAGTTATTTTTCAAAGAAAAACCAAAATCAACTGCCGCAGGTCTCCTAACTGAATTTTTCGGTGAAGCACAATCTTGGCGCGATACAAATGATGTATTAGAGCCATTAGTCGAACTTATTCGATTAATTAGACCATTGAAAATAAAAAAAGTACAGTCGGTCGATTTGCAAGAGATAATTTCTTTTTTAAAACAAAATTATTCTTGTCGAAAACAACTTTCTATATATTTAAAGGAAATTTTAAAAGACAGAAAATTTAATAAAATCCTTTCAGATGCAGCTATACTGCAAGATGTAGATTTTATTTTTGAAGTAAAGAAAAGAATTTTCGCTAAGTTTTTGCCCTATCAACCTCAAAAAGATACCTTAGAATATGTTCTAAATCAGGTTTTTTATTTAGCTAATGATGGTATATGGATCAATAGAATTCCGCTAAACCAATTGGCAGAACTTTATGATCTTTTAAAGTTCAATTCTATCTATGATAGTATGGAATCTAACTCTGCGTTGTCAGAACTATTAATTGCGGAACACTTACTCATACAACGAATAAGTGGTCGTGCCATGGAGACTGATGTTATTAAGATGGTTCCTGAATTTGATGATTTAGAAAGTCCTTTTTCTGCATTTGAAAAGGAGTTGTATTTAATTGAGGAACGAATTAGAACTTCGGATAAACATTATATAACCTCAGATGACTTGTCTTTTTCTCAATTATTAGTACTTCAAAAACAGTGTGAAGGCTTTGTTGAAAAAGCTTTTCATAACAGTTCTAAGTACGGAATTTCACTTCGAGTAAATCAAAATTTATTAAAAATCAGACAGCAATTGGTTCGTCTTAATTTTTTAATTTCTTTATTGACAGTCGATACTGAGAAGGATAAAAAGAATAATGGTATTGCATTAGCCTTACAATTAGTCAAATACAATTGTTACAAAAACAATGTCCGTAAGTTTATAGCAGAAAGTACTCAATTGATTTCTTACGAGATTACGCAACATACCGCAAAAACAGGAGAACATTACATAACAGAAAACCGTGCTGAATATTTTAAGATGTTCAAAACGGCTTTAGGAGGTGGTTTTATAGTAGGTATTTTATGTGTGATAAAAGTACTTCTATCTAAGGTAGATACTAGTTTTTTTGGTCATGCCTTTTTATATAGCATGAACTACGCGTTTGGTTTTATTACCATCTATTTATTAGGTTATACATTGGCAACAAAACAGCCCGCTATGACTGCTTCTGCTTTGATTAGAGCGTTAGAAGAAGGTGTTGGTCAAGAAGGGAAAGGAGCACAGAAACACAAAGCGTTTGCTGTTCTTTTTGCTCGAGTGTTTCGATCACAATTCATTGCTTTTGTTGGGAATGTTATTATGGCTTTTCCAGTTTCGCTATTGGGAATTTGGTTAATCGATTATTTTTTGCATTATAATATAGCGGCAACAAAATGGGAATCCTTACTTATTGATTTGAGCCCAATTCATTCTTTGGCAATTTTTCATGCTGCAATAGCAGGTATGTTTTTATTTTTATCGGGTATTATATCAGGAAGTGTTGCTAATAGAGACAAACACAATCAAGTATATTTTAGGATTACAGAACATCCTTTTTTGAAAAGAAATTTTGGAAAAATAAGAACCGTTAAACTTGCTAAACTCTATGAAAAAAGATGGGCGGGTATAATCTCTAATTTTTGGTTTGGCGTATTCATGGGAAGTACAGCATCTATTGGTTTATTTTTAGGATTGAATTTAGATGTTCGCCACATTACTTTTGGTAGTGGAAATTTGGCGTTGGCTTTGTATGGTGCTAATTATAAAGTAAGCACTTCGATGTTGTTTTGGGGTATTTTTGGAATAGGAATTATTGGTTTAGTCAATTTTATAGTAAGCTTTAGTCTTTCTTTAGGACTTGCTTTTCGTTCTCGAGCTATATCCTTGTTTGAACTTCGATTTGTAACGATTTCGATTTGGAATCATTTCAAATCAAAACCACTAAGTTTCTTTTTTCCAACAGAAAAGAAAGCTCATAAATTAAAAGTGGATAAGCACATAAATTTATAATTTATTGAGAGACTTCTAATAAATAAATGATGATTACTGAATTGGTTTATAATGCAGGATTTAATCCCAAATAGAAAAATTATACATGTTGATATGGATGCGTTTTATGCTTCGGTAGAGCAAATGGACAATCCTTTATTACGTGGTAAACCCATTGCTGTAGGTGGATCAGAAAATCGAGGTGTTGTTGCTGCGGCAAGTTATGAAGCAAGGAAGTTTGGAGTACGTAGTGCTATAAGCGGTGCATTGGCAAAGAAGAATTGTCCCGATCTAATTTTTGTTACTCCACGTTTTGAACGTTATAAAGAGATTTCAAGTCAGATTCAAAAAATTTTTCATGAATTTACAGATTTAGTAGAACCTTTGTCACTAGATGAAGCGTATCTTGATGTAACTGTAAATAAAAAAGGAAATCCTAGCGCAACTTTATTAGCTCAAGAAATTAGAAAACGCATTTTTGATACCGTTGGCTTAACAGCATCTGCGGGAGTTTCTGTTAATAAGTTTGTTGCTAAAATTGCTAGTGATTACAACAAACCGAATGGTCAAAAAACAGTAAATCCTGACGAAGTAGTTTCGTTTTTAGAAGTACTTCCTATTCGAAAATTTCATGGTGTTGGTAAAGTTACTACGGAGAAAATGTATCAACTTGGAATTTTTACTGGTTTAGATTTAAAGGATAAGTCTTTAGAATTTCTTGAAAAAAACTTTGGTAAATCTGGAAGTTTCTACTACAATGTGGTACGAGGTATTCATAACAGTGAAGTAAAATCTAATCGGATTACTAAATCAGTTGCTGCCGAAAATACTTTTGATATCAATCTTTCTTCCGAAATTTTTATGATAGAGAAGCTGGAAAGTATTGCACAGACATTAGAAAAAAGATTAAAAAAACACCAGGTTGCAGGCAAAACAATTACCCTCAAAATAAAATATAGTGATTTTACACAACAAACCAGAAGTAAAACTTTGCCCTATTTTGTTTCAGATAAAGCTTTAATTCTTGAAATTGTGAGTGAACTTTTATATCAAGAAAGAATGAAAAACTCTGTTCGTTTATTAGGTATATCTATAAGTAATTTGAATACAGAGCAAAAACAGTTTGTCGTTGTTCAGTTGAAATTTGATTTTTAGATCCTTCAACAAGGGTTAAAATTATTAAATTACTATTTTATGTTTATAAATAAAATTACATTTGATTTATAAATACACATATTATGAATGATTTTAGACATTATGAAGAGGCAGTTGCATTGTATCACGGTACTTTAAAAAACAAATCCACTCCAATTTATTGTTGGGATTTTCATAATAATTTTTTGGATGAAGTTAAAAATTTCTTTGTAGATTTTAATAAATTGACTTTAATGGCTTCTCAAAATAAATGGGCTGAAAATAAATGGGATTTAAAAAATAGTCTTAAAGAAGAAGTCGTTATTGTTACGGATGCTACATTAAAAATTGTTTTTGCATCTCATGGAATTAAGGCCATGAATGGATACAATCCAGAAGAAGTTATTGGTAATAGCCCTAGAATGTTTCAAGGTGAGGCCACTAATGCAATTACATCAAATGAAATTAGAAATGCAGTATTGCAATTGGAGCCTTTTGAGAAAACATTAATTAACTATAAGAAAAATGGTGAAACTTATGTTTGTTTGATAAAAGGTTTTCCAGTGTTTAATACTAAGGGAGAACTTAGTCATTATATTGCTTTTGAGAAAGCAGCTTAAAAAAGAAAACCTTTCCAATTTGGAAAGGTTTTCTTTTTTAAGCCTTATTGATATGATTAGTTTCTGCTATTAAGTTTAGATAACAATCTTAAAAATTCTATATATAACCAAACTAAAGTTATCATTAATCCCATTGCACCATACCACTCCATGTACTTAGGCATTTTTTGTTCGGCTCCTTTTTCTATTCTGTCAAAATCTAAAAATAGATTTAAAGCAGCAATTATGATTACAAAAACGCTAATTCCAATGCTCATCATTGAACTTCCATAATGTGCCGGTACAAAGCTAGTAAACATAGAAAAAAGCCATGATATTAAGTAATAGGTTGCTATTGCCAAAGTAGCTGCAATAACAACAGATTTAAATTGCTCTGTAACTTTTACAATTTTGTATTTGTATAATACCAAGCAAACCATAAAAGTTACAAATGTTGCTCCAACTGCTTGCGCTACAATTCCTGAATATTTTGCTTCAAATATTGCCGAAATCCCACCTATAAATAATCCTTCAAATACGGCATAACCGGGTGCTAGGTAAGCAGAGTATTGTGGTTTAAAGGCAGCAATTACCACTAAGATTAATCCAATTATTGCTCCTCCTATTGTTGGCACCATAGGATTCATTCCGTTAAAAGCCATCCACCACGTAATCATGGCAGCTGCTGTGAGTAGTAAAAATAAAATTATACTTTTATTAATTGTTCCCGAAAGAGTCATCTCCTGGTTGTAGTCAATAATTGTTGCTTGATGCACTTCCTCTTTTCTTGAAACTGCAGTTGAAAAAGTTTTGTTATTTAAAAATGGATTTTTAGAATTGAAACTCATAATTGCTTTTATTTATTGTTGGTCAAATATAAATTTTATTTTGTTTAAGACTCTATAATTATTCTTAATATTTTTAGAAAGAAATACCATTTTGTATAAATAAAAAACCGTTTTGTAATTGCTACAAAACGGTCTTAATATTCTTTTATAGGAAAGCGTATTATTCTATTTCAGAAACTCTTAAGGTATTTACCATTCCTTTATCTTTAATAGGCATCGCTGCTAGATTAATAAGAAAATCTCCTTTTTCTACAAATCCTTTTGCTTTTACGATTTCATTAATGTCAGTTACGGTATCATCAGTACTTACTGTTTTTTCATATAAGAACGAACGTACTCCCCACAATAAATTAAGTTGAGTTAGAATGCGTTTATTAGAGGTAAAAACTAAGATGTGAGCATTAGGTCGCCAAGCCGAAATTTGAAATGCAGTGTAGCCACTATTAGTAAGCGTACAAATCGCTTTTGCCTGAATTGCATTAGCCATAGTTGCAGCGTGATGACAAATTGTTTTTGTAATGAAACGTTTTGTTTTAATTTGTGGTGTGTTTTGCGGTACGTGAATTAAGGGAGAATCTTCAACTGCTTGAATGATTTGTGTCATTTTTTGAATTACCTGAACGGGATAGTTTCCTGTTGCAGTTTCTCCTGATAACATTACAGCATCAGCACCATCCATAACCGAGTTGGCTACGTCATTTACCTCAGCACGTGTAGGTGTTAGGCTTGTAATCATTGTTTCCATCATCTGGGTTGCAACAATTACAGGTATTCTAGCGGTTTTTGCTCTGCGTATTAATTCTTTTTGTACCAAAGGAACTTCGTGTGCAGGTAGTTCAACACCTAGATCACCACGCGCTACCATCAAACCATCACAGTAGGCAACAATTTTATCAATGTTTTCTAATGCTTCTGGCATTTCAATTTTTGCAATAATTGGAATTTTGTAATCTGAATGTTTAGCGATTAATTCCTGCAAATCTTGTAAATCTTCCGGAGTTTTTACGAATGATAATGCAATCCAGTCTACGTGTTGTTCAATTGCAAAAATAGCATCAGCAATATCTTTTTCGGTCATTGCCGGAAGTGATATTTTTGTATTTGGTAAGTTTACTCCTTTTTTAGATTTTAACTCTCCGCCTTGAATTACTCGGGCTACGACTTCAGATATTTTATCTGTTTCTACAATTTCAAAGATAAGTTTACCATCGTCAAGTAGTATTCTTTCGCCAGGATTTACATCATTTGGAAAGTTTTTATATTTCATGAAAACTTTTTTGGCAGTTCCCAGTATGTCTTCAGCAGTTGTAAATGTAATTAAATCGCCATCATGCACTACAACACCTTCTTCCATAACTCCAACGCGAAGTTTTGGGCCTTGCAAGTCACCAAGGATAGCTGTTGTGTATCCAAACTCTTCATTTAGACCTCGTATAAGGCTTATTTTTTCCTTTACATCATTGTAGTCAGCATGCGAAAAATTCACCCGGAATACATTTACACCAGAGTCGATCATATCTTTTATGATTTCTCTTGTGCTACATGCAGGTCCTAATGTGGCTACAATCTTAGTTTTTTTGTTTGTGAGCATTTTATTAAAAAATTAAATTGTTTTTAGATTTTATTTGTTTCTTGTCGACAATGAAAATAGTAGATACATTGTCTATGGTATTTAACAAAAGTTGTATGTTAGAGAGGTCAAGAGGTCCTTCATTATTTTCTATTTTTAAAAAATAATCTACCTTTTTTAATTCCGGAAGTAAATAGGCTTTTGTAGCCACTTCCATGGTTACATTTGAAAATAAATTTTGAGTATTTCCTTCTTTGTGCTGGATAACCTCATTTTTATTTTGAATTAAATTCCAAGTAAAGTTACTGTCATCATCATTATAATAAAATCTAGAAAAATTTATTTCTCCTTCCTTTATATTAATTTGAATGTCTTCTTCACTTTTACTTAAATTTATAGGTAGTTTTTGATTAATAAAATATGCTAAACAATAGTCTTCTAATAAAGTGTGTATAGCAATTAAATAATAATCAATTTCATCAAATTCTCCAAGATCTAGTTTTTGAATCCCCATTGCATTAAAATATAATGATGTAAATATACCATTTCTAATGATGAGTTTAGGTCTTGCAATAAGATGTTTTCGTTAATTTATGAACGATAACGTTGTAGTTTTAGTAATTTTAAGATTATTTTCGATCCATTTTTTCTTGAAATGCAAAATAGGCGCGTTGCGATGCTTTCTCTTCTGCTTTCTTTTTAGAAGTTGCTCTTGCTTTTGCAATTACTTTATCGTCAATGCTAAGTTTTACTCCAAATAGTCGTTGTCCGTCAATACCATTATCTTCAAAAATATCATAATGAAATATTTTTTTTTCTTTTTGACACCATTCTATAACTAAGCTTTTGTAGCTAATCACTTTTCCTTCTAATCGAGTGATGTCTACATAAGGTGCAACCACTCTTTTTTGTATAAATTTTTCACAGTATTCATATCCTCTATCTAAATAAATTGCACCTACGAGAGATTCAAAAATATTTCCATGCACGTTTTCTCCAAAATGCTGTATAGGAACTTTGCTCTCTATATAATGTACTAAATTTAAATCCTTACCTAGTTCATTGAGGTGTTCTCTACTTACAATTTTTGAACGCATTTTGGTGAGATATCCTTCATCGCCCAAAGGTGATTTATCGAATAAATAGGCAGCAATAACAGAACTAAGCATTGCGTCTCCTAGAAATTCTAATCTTTCATAATTTATAGGATTTCCTTCACTGTCAAGTCTATTAGCAGAACGATGTGTAAATGCTTTTTTGTAATTGTCAAGATTTAATGGTGCAAAACCGAGAATTTTCTGAATAGAATCAAAAAAAATCCCGTCTTCAAGAGAACGGGATTTTGAAAATATTTTTCTGATTATACGCATATGTAATTAGATTTCTAATTTTTTTACTAATACACAAGCATTATGACCTCCAAAACCAAAAGTATTACTCATTACAACCTTCATGTCTCTTTTTTGAGCTTTGTTGAATGTAAAGTTAAGTTTAGAATCTATGTTTTCATCATCAGTGAAATGATTGATAGTAGGAGGGACAATTCCGTGCTTTAATGATAGAATTGATGATATAGTTTCGACAGCTCCTGCTGCTCCAAGTAAATGGCCAGTCATAGATTTTGTCGAATTCAAGTTCATTGTATAGGCATGTTCTCCAAAAACGTGTAATATCGCTTTTGATTCGGCTAAATCACCAAGTGGAGTTGATGTTCCGTGCATATTTACACCATCAACATCGCTTGCTTGTAATCCAGCATCTCTCAAACAGTTTAGCATTACATTTTTAGCGCCAAGTCCTTCTGGATGTGGTGCAGTAATGTGATAGGCATCTGCAGACATTCCGCCACCACCTATTTCGCAATAAATTTTTGCGCCACGAGCGATAGCATGTTCGTATTCTTCCAGTATTAATGCTCCAGCACCTTCTCCTAAAATAAAGCCGTCACGGTCTTTATCCATTGGTCTTGAAGCTGTTTTTGGATCATCATTTCGTGTTGATAAGGCATGCATGGCATTAAAACCACCCATTCCTGCAATGGTAACTGCAGCTTCAGATCCACCCGTAACCATAACGTCAGCGTGTCCTAATCTAATATAATTAAAAGCATCAATAATGGCATTAGTTGAAGAAGCACAAGCTGAAACAGTTGTGAAGTTTGGACCTCTAAACCCGTATTTTATAGAAATGTGACCACCTGCAATATCCGAAATCATTTTTGGTATAAAGAAAGGATTAAATTTTGGTGTTCCATCGCCAGCAGCATAGTTAAGCATTTCGATTTGAAAGGTCTCTAATCCGCCAATTCCTGAACCCCAAATAACTCCAACTCTGTCTTTGTCTAGTTTTTCAAAATTGAAATTAGCATCAGCTACAGCTTCTTCGGATGTTACCATTGCATATTGTGCATATCGGTCCATCTTCCTTGCTTCTTTTCTATCTAAAAAATCTTCAGCATTGAAATTTTTCAATTCACAAGCAAACTGAGTTTTAAACTTTGAAGCGTCAAAATAAGTTATAGGTGCAGCTCCGCTTACGCCTGTAATAAGCCCATTCCAATATTCTTCAATGTTATTTCCTATAGGTGTAAGAGCGCCTAAACCTGTTACTACAACTCGTCTTAATACCATAAATTCTTTATTTTTGTTATCTTTAAAAAAATAAAACCCATGCATTCTTTACTGTACTAAATTACAAAAGAGCCATGGGTATTACAATAAATATATTTTTGATTGAACTTCAATCTCCAATTTAATTTTTTAAAAAAAAATAATAACACCCGGATTTAGAAACAGAATTTCTAAGGACCGGGTGTGAACTTATTATTTTTTAGCTTCCTCGATGTAAGAGATTGCTTGACCTACAGTAGCAATGTTTTCTGCTTGATCGTCTGGAATTTGAATATCAAATTCTTTTTCGAATTCCATAATAAGCTCTACAGTGTCTAATGAGTCAGCTCCTAAATCATTAGTGAAGCTTGCTTCTGTTACAACTTCGTTTTCGTCAACACCTAATTTGTCTACGATAATCGCTTTTACTCTTGATGCAATGTCTGACATAATCTTTAATTTTAGAATTTAATTTGTTGGCAAAAATAAAAAACTTTATTTGAAAACAACCATTAAGTTAATAAATGTGACTACTAATGTATAAAATTTATTTTAACAAAGCAGAGGCATTGCTATTTTTTTTGAAATTTTATGCGTTTTTTTGTGCTTTTAAAAGAGACTATTTATATGAAAAAAATTGTTGTTTTTGCTTCTGGATCGGGGACTAATGCTGAGAATATCATTCAATATTTTGCAAAAAAAGAAATTGCAAATGTTGTTGCCGTTTTTACAAATAATCCAAATGCGGGTGTAATTCAAAGAGCAAAAAACTACGAAGTGGCTATTCAGATTTTCTCAAAAGAAGACCTAAATGACGGTGAAGTACTACAAAAAATAAATATAATTAAACCGGATTGGATCGTTTTGGCTGGTTTTTTATTGAAATTCCCTGAAAATATAATTAAAGCCTATCCTAATAAGGTTGTAAATATTCATCCAGCTTTATTACCTAAGTATGGTGGGAAAGGAATGTATGGAATGCACATACATAAAGCAATAGTAGAAAATAAGGAAAAAGAAACGGGTATCACGATTCATTACGTTAATGAAAATTATGATGAAGGTGCTATTGTTTTTCAACAAAAAGTGCTTGTAACAGAAGAAGATACAGCTGAGGACGTGGCTTCTAAAATTCATATACTGGAGCAAAAATATTTTCCTGAGGTTATTTTGGGTTTGTTAAATGAATAATTTAAAGAATTTTGATTGAATTTTAAAGTATATTCATTTTAATAGATCGTCAAAAAAAGCAATAGTAATTCAAAGGCTTTAAAGTCTAATAAACGATATGGAATACGACGTACATATATATACTGATGGCGCTGCAAAAGGCAATCCTGGCAATGGCGGTTACGGTGTGGTAATGGAATGGGTTGGTAAGCCTTATAAAAAAGAATTCTATGAAGGATTCCGTTTGACTACTAATAATAGAATGGAATTGTTGGCTGTTATTGTAGGTCTTGAAAAACTTAAAAATCCTAATACAAGAGTATTGGTGATTTCAGATTCTAAATATGTGGTCGATTCTGTAGTTAAAAAATGGGTTTTAGGTTGGGAGAAAAAAAAGTTTGCAGATCGGAAAAATTCAGATTTGTGGAAACGTTTTCTAGTAATTTACCGAAAGCATATAGTTGATTTTAAATGGATAAAAGGTCATAACAACCATCCGCAAAATGAAAGATGTGATGAGTTGGCGGTAATGGCTTCTATGCAGGCGAAACTTTCTGTTGATTCCTTTTATGAAAACACCGCTTCTAAGGAATAAAAAAAACGTATCAAAAAGATGTTTTGATACGTTTTTTTTGTCAATTCTTGCTAAATTTATTCTTTGTCTAAATTTTTGGCGTTATGAAATCCTGCGAGTAAACCCGCTCCAGCCATGATAAAAATAATTGAAGGATAAACGGCATTGTCATTTAAAGAGGTATAAGTTGTAATTAGTAAAGCAATAAAAATTCCGATGCCACTTCCTATTAATAAGAAGGCTAGGTTTATTGTAAAAATCTTCCAAGTCGAGAGGCTATTTTGTTGTCCTTTAAAAAAAATACTGGCGTCTATTCCTTTTTCTATAAGAGCTAAACGTTCTCTGTTTCTAGTAGAATATAAGAGATATATAATCCCGAATATCATTAGAAAAAAACTTATGGGTACTAAAATTTCTGCTATCATAATAATATGTTTTAAATGATTGATATTCCATATGACGACACTATCTTAACTTGGGTTACAACTTTTAAAAAAAAATGTAATTTTGAAATTCAAGTTACTACAATTATAAAAAAAACAATACATAAATCACACAAGCAATATTTTGCACTATTGTTGAATTGTAATCTTCCTTAATAATAGGATTTTTATTCTTTATATAAATAAAAGTTTGGTTTAATGTTTTATTAGAAAAATACAAGGATTTTACTTTTTGGGTTGAAATTTTGAATTAATTGTAACCTTGATGATCTAATTGTCGTCTTATTGGGGTATGGGTACTTTTAATGATCAGCATTATATCGATTTAATTCTAAAAGGGCAAGCAAATGAATTTGCTGTTTTGGTCGATCGTTATAAAGACATGGTTTTTTCATTGGCATTAAAAATGGTTAAAAACAACGAAGAAGCTGAAGAAGTAGCTCAAGATACCTTTATCAAAATTTATACTTCTTTGAAAAAGTTTAAGGGAGATTCTAAGTTTTCTACATGGATTTATAAAATTGCATACAATACTTGTTTAGATCGTTTGAAGAAAAGTAAAAAAGAGGAAAATAATATTTCAATAGATGAATTTTCGATAGATTTAATTAAAACAATGAGTAATGCTTTGAGTGTTTTAGAGGATAAAGAGCGAAAACAAACCATTAAAGATTGTTTGAATTTATTGCCAAAAGAAGATAATTTTCTGTTAACTCTCTTTTATTTTGATGATCAAAATTTAGAAGAAATAGCGAAAATAATGAATATTACGGCTAATAATGCTAAAGTAAAATTATTTAGAAGTCGGCAAAAATTAACAATTATTCTTAAAGATAAATTGCAATTAGAAAGATTAGAATACTATGAAAGAGATTGATAAATATACAGAAGATCTTGTTGATAAAATGATGAGCGAAAGTTTTTTAGTGTCACCATCTGTTGACTTTACTTCACGAATAATGAATCAGGTTTTAGTAGCTGAAAAAAGTAAAATTAAAGTTTATAAACCTTTAATTTCCAAATCTACTTGGGTATTCATAGGTTTAGGTTTGATAGCTTTATCGATTTATTCTATTTTTGATTCAAGCGATATTGTTTCTTTAGGAACACCTAAAATCTATTCGGATAAGTGTTCTGCTCTATTTTCTGGATTACATTTCTCTAAGAATATTTTATATGCGATTTTAATAGTTCCTTTTATGGTTTTAATTCAAATCGGAATATTAAAAAATTATTTTGATAAGAAGTACGATTTGTAGTGTGTTTTCATGAATATTTTATAAAATTTTTTAAGTGTAATTTTATAAAAAAAACTTGTTTTTTAAATCAATTAAATATATTTTGAGCATATGAATTAAATCATATCAATATGTTCATTTTCAGTAGTGTTGATTCTTAAATTATGTTTATTTTTTTATGATAATTTTGAGAATATAAACCTTTGCAATTTTATTACTTATAAACTATCTTTGCGCCTTAATTCGAAACGTATATAATGAATAAATTATTGATTGTTGGAACTGTAGCTTTCGACGCAATTGAAACTCCTTTTGGAAAAACGGATAAAATTTTAGGTGGTGCGGCAACTTATATAGGACTATCTGCCTCTTTTTTTAATCTGCAATCGGCTATAGTTTCTGTAGTTGGAGACGATTTTCCACAAGAATATCTAGACTTATTAACATCAAAAAATATTGACATTTCTGGTCTAGAAGTAGTAAAAGGAGGAAAAACTTTCTTCTGGAGTGGTCGTTATCATAACGATTTAAATTCAAGAGATACATTAGATACACAATTAAACGTTTTAGCAGATTTTCAGCCAAAAGTACCTCAGGATTATAAAAATTCAGATATTGTGATGTTAGGAAACTTACATCCGTTAGTTCAAAGCAGTGTTCTGGATCAGATGGAAACTCAGCCAAAACTAGTAGTATTAGACACTATGAATTTCTGGATGGATTGTGCTTTGCCAGAATTATTAGAGGTAATAAAACGTGTTGATGTAATTACAATCAATGATGAAGAGGCGCGTCAGCTTTCTGGAGAATATTCTTTAGTTAAGGCTGCGGCTAAAATACACACTATGGGACCTAAGTACGTGGTGATCAAAAAAGGAGAACACGGAGCATTATTGTTTCACAATAAAGAAGTTTTCTTCGCGCCTGCTTTACCATTAGAAGAGGTCTTTGATCCAACTGGAGCAGGAGATACTTTTGCAGGAGGATTTGCGGGTTATATTACACAGAGTGAAAATATTTCATTCGACAATATGAAAAATGCAATTATTCAAGGTTCTAATTTGGCTTCCTTTTGCGTAGAGAAATTTGGAACTGAAAAAATGGTTACTCTTCAAAAGAGTGATGTTTTGTCAAGATTGCAACAGTTCAAATCATTGACACAATTTGATATAGAATTATAATATAGAAAAGCCTCGGAAACGAGGTTTTTTCGTTTAATAAAAAAGCAACTAACTGCGCCCTTTTTAGCAAGAGTGATCAATGCTAATTATTACAAATTTATTTTTAGAATAACACAACAATTACAAAACACAAACAATGAGCGACGCTTTAAAACACGAATGTGGTATAGCCCTAGTAAGACTACTCAAACCGCTTGAATTTTACAAAGAGAAATACGGAACTGCATTTTACGGAATCCAAAAAATGTATCTTCTTATGGAAAAGCAACACAATCGAGGACAAGATGGTGCTGGTTTTGCAAGTATAAAATTAGACGTAGAACCTGGGGAGCGTTATATTAGTCGTGTTAGATCTAATGATTCGCAACCTATTCAAGATGTATTTACGCAAATAAATGATAGAATAAACGAAGAATTAACCGCTCATCCAGAATATGCTGACGATGTAGCGCTTCAAAAACAAAAGATCCCGTATTTAGGAGAATTGTTTTTAGGACATGTTCGTTACGGAACTTTTGGTAAAAACAGTATCGAAAGTGTTCATCCCTTTTTACGTCAGAATAATTGGATGCATCGCAATCTTATTTTGGCAGGAAATTTTAATATGACTAATGTCCAAGAACTTTTTCAAAGTTTAATCGAATTGGGTCAGCATCCAAAAGAAATGGCAGATACCGTAACGGTAATGGAAAAAATCGGTCATTTTCTAGACGATGAAGTTACAGATTTATACCAAGAATGTAAAAATGAAGGGTTAAATAAAAGAGAAGCTTCGCCTGTTATTGCGGAACGATTGGATGTAGGGAAAATTTTAAGACGTGCTTCTAAAAATTTAGACGGTGGTTATGCTATGGCTGGACTTTTAGGACATGGTGATGCTTTTGTTTTTAGAGATCCTGCTGGGATTCGTCCTGCTTATTTTTATCAAGATGATGAAATCGTAGTTGTCGCTTCAGAAAGGCCTGTAATCCAAACCGCATTTAATGTTCCTTTTGACAAAGTGCAAGAAATTGAGCCGGGAAGTGCATTAATAATTAAGAAGAATGGAACGATTACTATGGAAGAAATTCTAACACCAACCGTTAGAAAATCGTGTTCTTTTGAGCGTATTTATTTCTCTAGAGGAAGTGATGCAGAAATTTATCAAGAAAGAAAAACATTAGGAAGGCTTATTCTTCCAGCAGTTTTAAAAGCAATAGATCAAGATACTGACAATACGGTTTTCTCTTATATTCCCAATACTGCCGAAACTTCATTTTACGGATTAGTAGAGGCAGCACAGGATTTTTTAAATCAAAGAAAGAACAATTATATTCTTAAAAATAGAAATACATTAACTAAAGAATCTTTGCAGGAATTATTAGCGGTAAAAATTCGTACTGAAAAAGTCGCTATTAAAGATGCTAAATTGAGAACTTTTATTACAGAGGATAGCAGTCGCGATGACTTAGTAGCTCACGTATATGATGTTACTTATGGTGTGATAAAACCGACTGATAATTTAGTGATCATCGATGATAGTATTGTTCGTGGAACTACGTTAAAAATGAGTATCATAAAGATGATGGATCGTCTCAATCCAAAGCGTATAGTAGTTGTTTCATCGGCTCCACAAATTCGTTATCCAGACTGTTACGGAATTGACATGGCAAAGATGGAAGGATTGGTCGCTTTTAGAGCTGCATTAGCGCTTTTAAAAGAGAGAAACTTATACCATATAGTTGATGAGGTTTATGCTAAATGTAAAGCGCAAGAGAATTTTGTTGATACTGAAGTCATAAATTATGTTACAGCTATATATGCTCCATTTGAGCCGCAAGAAGTATCAGATAAAATTGCTGAAATGCTTAGTTCTCCTGAGATTAAAGCGGAGGTTAAAATTATTTTTCAAACAGTTGAAGATTTACACATAGCTTGTCCTAAGAATTTAGGAGACTGGTATTTTACAGGCGATTATCCAACTCCTGGAGGAAACAGAGTTGTAAACCGAGCTTTTATGAATTTTTATGAAGGAAAAGACGCACGAGCTTACTAAAAATTAGCGCTAATTGTTTTTAATCGGATATACAAGTTGTTTGTCTGATATATTTGGTAACAAACAAGAACTACTATAAATTTAGGTCACCATAATATTAGTAGGTTAAGTTTATGGTAGATTTGGGGCAAAAAAGGTGGAAGTAATTCCACCTTTTTTATGCAATAAACTCAAGTAAAATTTAAGGTATAAAAAAAGTCGAATGAACAAATTAGTTCATTCGACTTTTTTATGTTAAAGTAGCTATAGTTTTATATCTAAAACGAAGCTTTTGCCTTAATTACTTTTCTAAAGCAAATCTTTTTGCTACTTCAGTCCAGTTAATTACATTGAAAAATGCTTCGATATAATCTGGTCTTCTGTTTTGATAATTCAAGTAGTAAGCATGTTCCCAAACATCCATTGCTAAAATTGGAGTTCCGCCACAACCAATTCCTGGCATTAATGGATTGTCTTGATTTGGAGTTCCGCAAACTTCAACTTTTCCGCCTTTGTGAACACAAAGCCAAGCCCATCCAGAACCAAATTGAGTAGCTCCAGCTTTACTAAAACTAGCTTTGAATTCTTCGAAAGTTCCAAAAGCAGCTTCGATTGCAGCTAATAAATCACCAGTTGGTAATCCGCCACCGTTTGGAGCCATAACTGTCCAGAATAGATTATGATTATAAAAACCACCACCGTTGTTACGAACAGCCATGTTTTTCATGTCAAGATTAATCAAGATGTTTTCTATAGTTTTGCCTTCCATATCTGTTCCTGCAATAGCAGCATTCAAATTAGTGGTATAAGCATTATGATGTTTCGTATGGTGGATTTCCATTGTGCGAGCATCAATATTTGGTTCTAATGCATCGTAAGCATAAGGTAATTGTGGTAATTCAAAAGCCATAATATGATTGTTTAAATTAATGTAAAGTATTATTTTATTCAAATTTAGACATTTAAGTTTGGAATCGGAAATTCTATTTTGTTATAATTTCATTAAATTAATTGATAGTTGCTTCGTTTTATTAGGATAATAATTGATAATCAGTCCGTTTTTAATTTTTAACAGCATTTTTATTCGTTTATATTTAGGATAAAAATCATTGTATTTCTGGATTCATTAAAGCAATTTAAATCACTATTTTTGTAGCTAAAATAACCCTATAATTTTTTTGAAGAAATATTTAATCATATTAACTTTTTTGTCTTTATTCATTTCTTGTACCATAAGAGAGGTGCCATCGGCTGCTTTTTATTATTGGAAAACGATTTTCAAATTGTCTAAAATAGAAAAGCAATGCTTAAGGGATAATCATGTAAAAAAAATATATGTTCGTTATTTTGACATCGATTTAGATGATAAACGACAGCCTTTTCCTGTTACGGCTATTCGCTTTGAAACAGTAACAAATGGTTTTGAGATCGTTCCAGTTGTTTACATTAAAAATAAAGTGATGCTTAATGATAAACTTGACATTAAAGTTTTAGCTCAAAAAACATATGACTTTGTTAATCAGATAAATATTAAAAATAAAATTAAGATTCAAGAAATTCAAATCGATTGTGATTGGACGTTGAAAAGCCGAGATACTTATTTAAGTTTTATAGATCATTTTAAAGCTATTTCTGGTAAAACGCTTTCAGCAACAATACGTTTGCATCAAATAAAATATTTTGCAAAAACTAAAATTCCTAATGTAGATAAAGGAGTTTTAATGTACTATAACATGGGAGTGATAGCACCAGATTCTTTAAATTCTATTTATGATAGAAGTATCGCGAATCGGTATCTTGAAAGTTTAAAAAAGTATCCTTTAGAAATAGATGTTGCTCTACCAATTTATTCTTGGGCAGTGCACATTCGCGATCATCGTGTCATTGGATTGCGAAATAAAATTGATGTTTCGAACTTTAAAAAGGATCCAAATTTTGATTTTAAAAATAAAAACTATTTTACTGTAAAACAGTCTAACTATAAAAAAGGTACATTTTACAAAGAGAATGATGTGCTAAAATTAGAGTCAATTTCTCAGGAAAATTTGTTAGAAATGGCAAAGGATTTAAATTCTAATCTAAAACAAATACCTAAAGAAATTATATTTTACGATTTAGATGAAATTAATATAAAAAATTATGAAAAAGATATCTTCCAGCAAGTTATTACTCGTTTTTAGTGCGATTGGCTTATTTGTATATTCGGTTATTTATGCCTGCAGTGATAATGGAGATTGGGGTTGGGCTTTTGATTCTAATTTTACTCCAGAAACATTTGTAGACAAATCCTATACACCACTTTTTTTATCCTCTGATGTGTTTTATGGTATTGGTTTCGATCAAGAACACAACACCAGATTTAACGATGACATCGTTAGTGATTGGAGCGCTTATCTAAAAGGAAGTCTATCCGAAAAAGAAGTTAAATTCTTTTTGGTAGATTCGAGCGCAACAACTGTAGCCAATATTTATTCGTTTTTAAGCACAAAAAAATCGAATGCCAGCGTCACAAAATGGTCTAAAATGATCAATTTAGAAGATAAAAAGATTTATAATTTTATGGAGTTTCTCTACAATGCCCAAGCTATAGAAACCGTATCTATAAATAAGGATTATTGGAGTTATGAATCTCAAAAAGTAGTGTTTTATAATGACGCAAGACGTGTTAAGAATATTGAGCGTTTGTACAATGAAACTAAAGATCCCTTTTTAAAAAATAGGTATTGGTTGCTAACAATTAAAGCAAATTTTTATAGTAACAATAAGAAAATTACAGATTCTTTTTTTCAGAAAACAGAAAGCACCGTTCCTAAAAACACGCTGTATTATAGAGCACTTTCTTATTTGGCAGGATTAGAATATAGAAATCATAATTACGCGAAATCGAATTATCAATATGCGCAAGTTTTTGATAAATGTCCACGATTACGAGTAGTTGCTGCGTATAGTTTTCATCCTTATGATCAAAAGGATTGGAATCAATCTTTAGCAATGGCTAAGAATAATGACGAAAAAGTGGCGCTATGGTCGGTACAAGGATATTATGGAGACGAAATAAAAGCCATTCAAAATATAGTTGATTTAAATCCCAAAAGTGAACATCTTGAGTATTTATTGACACGATTGATAAACAATCAAGAAAACAAAATTGACAAGTCATTCAAAGACAGAACAGTTTTTCAAAACAAGCAAATAGTTAAAGATAGTATTAATAAAACAGCACTGAATTTAGTGACAACTATTGCTGCTACCGATGCCACTTTAAAACCTTATTTATGGAATATTGCTGCAGGATATTTAGAAACGCTGAATGGCAATTTTGCTCAAGCAGATAAAAAATTTAGTGCTGCAGAAGCCAAAATGCCTAAAACTCCTTTGGCTGTGAGCCAATTGAGATTGCTTCGATTCGTGAATAATTTGAGTAAAATGGATAAGATTAATGCAGCCTCAGAAAAAATAATTATTTCCGATTTGAATTGGTTGTATTTTGAATTGCCTAAACTGAATTTAGAGAATTTTCGTTACGAAAATGCAACTGCTTGGAGTAAGAGTTATATTGCTGCTTTGTATAAAGCGCAGAAAAACAAAGTTATGTCAGAGTTATTTTCTAAAGAAGCCGATTTTTATGATAATGAAAAAAATATTGAGGAAATGAAGTCCTTTTTGTCTAAAGGAAATAAGATTGCCATTGAAACTATAGCAGAGAAAATTTACGATTTAAATTTATCTAAAATTAGTAAATACCAGGCAGTTACGGCCACTTTTAAAAATAAAATTCCCGAAGCAATTGGTTTTATGAAGGAAGCGGGAGACTTGCAATATTTAGTTTTTTATGGCAATCCTTTCAACGGAAAAATTAAGGATTGTCACGATTGTGAACATGTAGAGCGTCAAAAAAAGAAATACAATCAAATAGAGTTTCTTACCGCAATGCAACTTATGCAGGACAAAATAGAGAAGAAAGAAGAGGTGTATGAAAACGCCTTATTATTAGGGAACGCCTTTTATAATATTACTCATTTTGGTAACGCTAGAATATTTTACGAAGGTAGCATTCTAGGTTATGGTTCGAGTCCTTATGAATTTAAAGATAAAATAAAACAAATAATTACAGATTGCTCGCTGTCAAAAATGTATTATCAAAAAGCATTACAAGCTGCTAAAAATGACGAGCAAAAAGCTAAATGTTTTTACTTATTAGCCAAATGTGAGCGCAACGAATTTTATAATAAAAAATATTACACAGCTAATAATTGGTGGGATATCAAAGACGATGGAATTAATTTTTTAGCTTGGAATGGATTTCAAAATTTAAAAAACAACTATTCTAACACCAAATATTATCAAGATGTGATAGCCGAATGTGGCTATTTTAACACTTATATAAATCAGTAAATTATAAAACTAGGAATGTGCCATTGCCATACAAACAATACTAATTTTAGCACCCGGAATTTTTAGTAAGGCTCTAGAACAGGCCTCCAGAGTAGAGCCTGTAGTTAATACATCATCAATCAATAGGAAGTGTTTGTTGTGATCTTTTTCTGAAAATGAGACATCAAAAACAGTTTCTATTCCCTCTGTTCTGCCTAAAAGTGTTTTCTTAGATTGTGTTTTAGAATACGTATTTCTAAATAATATATGTTCCTCATAATTTCGGTTTAAACTAAAAGAGAGTGCCTTTCCAAAAGTAGTTACTTGATTGTAACCTCTTTCTTTTAGTTTTTTTCGATGCAAAGGAACCGGAATAATAACATCTACTGTTGCCAAGGATTTTATGTCTTTTAAATCCTCAGCGTACCATTCGCCAAGTATAGTTCCTATTTCCTCATGTCCTTTGTATTTTAAATTATGAATGAGTTGTTGTACGATCCCTTTTTTATGAAAATATAAGAGTGTAGAAGTATAAATAACTGGAATCCTGCCATAAAACTTCTTGAAAGCATCGTTTTCGGGATTCAAATGGTGGTTTGTCAAAGGAAGATTGTGTCTGCAACTCGTGCAAATTACAATTTCATTGCTGATCAAAATAGCGTTACAACCCGAACACACTTTTGGAAAAAAGAGATTAATGATGCTTTTAAACATATAATCAGAGATTTAATTGTAAAAATAAACAAATCAGTGGTTCAAACTTCAACTAATTCCTTTTTTTAGTAGTGTACTTTTTATATTTTTGCAGTACTATGGCAAAACAAGAAGATTTATTTAAGAATGTAGTTTCGCACGCAAAAGAGTACGGATTTATTTTTCCGTCAAGCGAAATCTACGATGGTTTAAGTGCAGTCTATGATTATGCACAAAACGGAGTGGAGTTAAAAAAGAACATACGCGAATACTGGTGGAAAGCGATGGTTCAAATGAACGACAACATTGTGGGGCTTGACTCTTCAATTTTGATGCATCCTACAACTTGGAAAGCTTCTGGTCACGTAGATGCGTTCAACGATCCATTGATAGATAACAAAGATTCAAAAAGACGTTATAGAGCGGATGTTTTGATTGAAGATTATGCCGAAAAGCTAAATCAAAAAGCAATCAAAGAAATCGAAAAAGCGCGTACACGTTTTGGAGAAGCTTTTAATGAAGCTGAATTTATTTCTACTAATGCAAGAGTAATCGAATATAAATCGAAAGAAAGAGAAATTCTGGAAAGAATGGGACGTTCGCTTGGTAATGAAGATCTAGAAGATGTAAAAGCATTAATAGAAGAACTTGAAATAGCTTGCCCAGAATCAGGATCAAGAAACTGGACTGAGGTAAGACAATTTAATTTGATGTTCGGTACAAAACTTGGTGCATCATCTGATACTGCAATGGATTTATACTTGCGTCCAGAAACGGCACAAGGTATTTTTGTAAATTTCTTAAATGTACAAAAATCAGGACGAATGAAAGTTCCTTTTGGTATTGCACAAACCGGAAAAGCCTTTAGAAATGAAATTGTTGCAAGGCAGTTTATTTTCCGAATGCGAGAGTTTGAACAAATGGAAATGCAATTTTTTGTACGTCCAGGCGAAGAAATGAAGCATTACGAATTCTGGAAAGAAGCCCGTTTAAAATGGCATTTGTCTCTTGGTTTAGGAAGAGAGAATTACCGTTTTCATGATCATGAAAAATTAGCGCATTATGCAAATGCTGCAGCAGATATCGAATTTAATTTCCCATTTGGATTTAAAGAATTAGAAGGTATTCACTCTCGTACTGATTTTGATTTAAAAGCACATGAGCAATTTTCAGGCAGAAAATTACAGTATTTTGATGCTGAATTGAACCAGAATTATGTTCCTTATGTAGTAGAAACTTCAGTAGGATTAGATAGAATGTTCTTGGCTGTTTTTGCTACTTCCTTAAAAGAAGAAACATTAGAAGACGGTTCAACTCGTACAGTATTGAAATTACCATCAGTTTTGGCTCCTACAAAAGCAGCCGTTTTACCTTTAGTAAAAAAAGACGGTTTACCAGAAATCGCTCATAAAATTATTGAAGATTTAAAATGGGATTTCAATGTGGCTTATGATGAAAAAGATGCTGTAGGAAGACGTTATAGAAGACAAGATGCTTTAGGAACACCTTTTTGTATTACTGTAGACCATCAAACGATCGAGGATCAAACGGTAACGATTCGTCATAGAGATACGATGAAACAAGATCGTGTTAGTATTTCTGACTTGAAATCAATCATTGAAGACGAAGTTGCAATGAAAAATTGGTTGATGAAAATGTAATTAAACCTTATTTTATAATAGAAAGGCTTTCCGTAAAGGGAAGCCTTTCTTGTTTATAAGACAATATAAGTGCTTCGAAATTCAGCTTAATTCATTGTCTTAATTGGCATGCATTTTAGGTGTTGTTATCAAAACAAATATTCTAAAGTTGATTTAGGTTTTAAAAAAAATCTTTCTGCTTAATAATTAATACTTTTACGTATACTATTTCTAGAAAAGTAGTGTGTTTCAACTGTCTGAATTGTATTGATGATCGTAAATTCAACCCAAAAGAAGTGATGAATTACTCCTATATTATTATTGATGACGATAACGCTGTCAGCGCTTTAATAACAAAAGAAATTGCTGATGGCTTCTCAGAGCTTATATTTCTTGCTGCTGCCAATAATTATTCTGAGGGTCTTAATCTCATTTTAGAACACACGCCAGAATTGGTTTTCTTAGAAATTGACCCAACTAATACAACTAGCAATCTGTCTTTATTAATGATTAATGAAGTAAATAGATATTTGAAAACTCCTCCTAGATTTATCATTACTACTAGAAAAAAAAGATTGGCTTTTGAAGCAATACAATATGGTGTTTTTGATTATTTTTTAAAACCAGTTCAACAAATTGATTTTGTAAAATTAATTTTAAAACTAAATAAGAGTGCTATTGCTGAGGAGATTAATCTTAATTTAGCAGTATCACGCAGTGAAAAACCAATGTTTATGACACCAGACCAAGGTTTTTCTTCTATGAAATCTCTGACTTTATGTATTAAATCCTATGGTGATTATCGTTATATCGAAGCAGATGATATTTGCTATCTAAGAGCAGATAATAATTCTACAGATATTTATTTATACAATGGTGAAATGATTACCGCCTTTAAAACATTAAAGCATTTTGAAGGAGTTTTATCGCACCCATTTATTAGAATTCATAATAGTTATATTGTAAATCGCAATTATATTTCCAGAATACACAGCGGGAATTCATTGTGTTACATAAAAAATAGTGCTGTAAAACTTCCATTTTCTAAAACTTATAAGTCTAATATTGATCTCATTATTTCCGATTTTTCTACCGGAAATTACTTAAAAGTTTAAAAAGCAGTCAATTGTCATAATTTGAAGGTCGTTCACTATCAGATGGGCGTGTTTTACCATATCCGCTTTTGTAACAAGCAAATCTAGGAATATCCTATGTAGTTTTACAAAAGAAATCAACGAAAAAGTGATTTCATACGGTAGGATAAACAACAAATTCAAACTCTCAAATTATGAAAAAATCAATCTTAACAATCGGATTATTCTCTTTAATAATGGTATTAACTTCTTTTACTTCAACTCAAGCCAATACAATATCACTTACAGATAATAACGGAAATGTAGAAATTATTGGTGCGGCCTCTGTTGGTGGTAATAAAAAGGTAGATATTATAGGAGCAGGATCTGTTGGAGGAAATAAGAAAGTTGATATTATAGGAGCAGGATCAGTAGGAGGAAACAAAAAGGTAGATTAATTACTATTTATCTTCAATATAGTTAAGGCTGTCAATTATTTGACAGCCTTTTTTTATAGCAATTGTTTTGCTATTTTTGGTGAAATATAAAAATTCTATTGAAAAGTATTTATCCATTATTGCTTCTCGTTTTATTTATTTTTCTAAGTTGTAATCAAAAAAATAAATTTAGCGCAACCATAGACTCTTCTGAAGATAGTCTTTCGTCTTATCTTTCATTGGCAAATGATTTTAATTTACCGCCAGAAAAAAGAAAGCAGTTCAATCAAAAAGCTTTTTCTATTATTATTGATCAGCATAGTGATTCGTTAAATACGGTTAACCTATTTAAAGTAGCAAACCGCTATTATAATATGGACAGATGGGGTGATTTTAAAACAACTGTTGACGTCATTTTAGAAAAAACCAGTTCTAATCAAGATACCATAAGTAAATTAAAAGCGTACAACTATTTAGGAGATTTTTATGTAACGCAAGGCGTTGCCGATAGTGCTTTTATATATTATTCTAAAGCCGAGAAACTCTATCTCAAACGTGAGGATGTTTATAATTTAGCAAAAACAAGGCTCAATAAAGCATTATTGCAATTCAATGCAGGCGATTTCATGGGTAGTGAGATAACTGTTTTTAATGCGCTCAGAGCTGTTAAAGGTCAGGAATTTCCTGATATTTACTATGATTCTTATAACTTGTTAGGTACAATATATACGGAAATAGATGAGTATGATAAATCGATTGAATACAACTTAAAAGCACTTTCAAGCATCGATAATGAAATAATGCCTTCAGTTTTTCAATCGAAAGCGACCTCTTTAAACAATATCGGATATATATATCAAAATAGCAATAGACATAAAAAAGCTATTACATATTTCATAGAAGGGCTTGAACAAAAAAACTTAAAAACAGATAAGGCCTCCTTATATGCTATGCTTATAGATAATTTAGCTTATTCGAAATTTAAAACAGGCGATTTTACAGATTTACCACAGCAGTTTTATGAAGCGCTCAAAATTCGTGATTCGTTACAACTCTCTTCAGGAATCATAGTTAGTAAGTTGCGCTTGTCAGAATATTTTGCTTCCAAAAATGATTCTTTAAAATCTTTAAAATTTTTAAAGCAAGCTCTTGATTTGTCGATGACTTCTAAGAATTATAGAAGTGTTTTATTAGCCCTTAAGCGACTTTCAACATTGCAACCGAAAAAAGCGGCTTTTTATGCTAAACAATATATTCGAATTAATGATAGTTTACAGAGTTCAGAGAGAAAAATAGGAGAGAAATTTACTCGTATCGAATATGAAACAGATCAGATAAAAAGTGAGAACTCTGATTTGATGATTAGGAATAGAAATATGGTTTATTTTTTTAGTGCTTTTGCCGTTTTGGGAATTCTTATTTTAATCATTAAAACGCAGAAGACAAAAAACAGAGAATTGTTGTTCAAACAAGAGCAACAAAAAGCCAATGCAGAAATTTATAATTTAATGTTATCACAGCAAAGTACAATTGAAGAGAATAGGATCAAAGAGAAGAATAGAGTTGCTCGCGAATTACATGACGGTGTATTAGGGCGAATGTTTGGTGTTCGAATGAATTTAGACGGTTTAAATGGCTTTCAGGATCAAATAGCAATAAAACAAAGAACAGCCTATTTGTCAGAATTAAAAAATATCGAACAAGATATTCGTGAAATTTCTCATGATTTAAGTAAAGAAAAATCAGAATTAATCAATAATTTCGTTGTTATACTAGATAGGTTGTTTGAAGAACAGCGTAAGACCTATAAATCAAAATTTATTTCAGTTATCGATGCTACTATTAGATGGGAATCTATTGATAATGCTGTTAAAATCAGTTTGTATAGAATTATCCAAGAGTCACTTCAAAACAGTAATAAATACGCAGATTCTAATACCATAAAAGTAGCGTTTTCTCAAGCAGAAAATAATCTTAAACTTGAAATTAGCGATGATGGAATAGGTTTTAATCTTAAAACAGCTAAAAAAGGAATTGGTATTCAAAACATCCTTTTTAGAGTTCAGGAATGTAATGGTCAAGTAGAAATAAAATCGAATAAAGGACAGGGAACAACTATAATTATTACGATTCCTATTGAATAAAAAATAATTAACTAAGAACATTTGATAATGGATTCAACAATAAAAAAGAAACAAAGTAATATATTGATTGTTGATGATCATCCTTTTATTATACAAGGGTATAAAAATGCAATTACTCGATACAAGCCTGAAGAATTTGAATTTGTAATCACTCAAGCCAATGATTGTGAGAAAGCATACAATATAATCACCGATGGGAGTATTGATCACTTTGACATTGCTTTTTTGGATATTAGTATGCCTTCTTATGAAGAAAAAAATATTTTTTCTGGAGAAGATTTAGCTAAATTGCTTTTAGAATACATGCCAAATTGCAAAATCATATTGTTAACCATGTTTAGTGAATTGCTAAAAATAAAGACAATTATAAAGACAATTAATCCTGATGGTTTGGTTATAAAAAATGACTTGACTTTTGATGAATTGCTTTTTGCTTTTGATACAGTTATAAAAAATAAAAAATATTACAGTGAATCGGTTCTTAAAATGATAAGTCAAGCTGAAGCAGATACAATTGAAATTGATCCATTAGATAAGCAAATTTTATTTCATTTGTCCAAAGGCACTAAACTGAATGATATGAATCAGTACATACCGCTAACTTTAGCCGCAATAAAGCAACGAAAAATAAACTTAAAGGAATTACTATCAGTAGAGCAAGGTAGTGATGCTGATTTAGTGCGTGAAGCTAAAAATAAAGGACTTTTATTTTAAATCTTTAAAGCAAAAACGACACCTGAAAAAGTGTCGTTTTTTTAGGGTAGTTGTTCAAGAATTATTCTGCTAAAGCGTTCCAACCTCTCGCTTTTAAAGCAATTTTAGTATTGGCTCTCGTTACTAAATGAATTCCTTCACTTTCTTGGGTCATGTGTCCTATAATTGTAAAGTTTGGATTCCCTTTTATTTTTTCAAAATCCTCCATCGCAATTGTGAAAAGTAATTCATAGTCTTCTCCGCCATTTATGGCTACAGTTGTGCTATCAATATTAAATTCCTCACAAACGTTTATAAACTGAGGATCGATAGGAAGTTTATCTTCGTATAGATTACAGCCAACATTTGACTGCTTACATAAATGCATGATTTCTGATGATAAACCATCTGAAATATCTATCATTGAGGTGGGTTTTATCTCTAAAGCATGTAACAAAGTGCGAACATCTTTTCGAGCTTCAGGTCTTAATTGACGTTCTATTAAGTACGTGTATGCATCTAAATCAGGTTGTGAATTTGGGTTAACTTGAAATACTTGTTTCTCTCGTTCTAAAACCTGTAATCCCATATAAGCGGCTCCAATATCACCAGTGACCACCAATAAATCGGTTTGTTTCGCACCATTTCTATATACTATTTCCTCTTCATCTGCTTCGCCAATAGCTGTAATGCTAATGATTAATCCTTTTTGTGATGAGGTGGTGTCGCCACCAATTACATCAATATTATATTCAGTAGCTGCATGTGTAATTCCAGCAAATAATTCGTCTAATGCTTCCAAAGGAAAACGATTTGAAACGGCTACAGAAACCGTAATTTGTGTCGCTTTGGCATTCATAGCGCAAATGTCAGAGACATTTACAACAACTGCTTTATATCCCAAATGTTTTAATGGCATATACGCCAAATCAAAATGTACCCCTTCAATTAATAAATCAGTAGAAACAACTACTTTTTTGTCTTTAAAATCCAATACGGCAGCATCATCACCAATCCCTTTTAGTGTGGAAGCTTGATTTATTTTAAAGTTTTTTGTTAAATGATCTATTAGTCCGAATTCTCCTAATTGAGCGATACTAGTACGTTGTTGGTTTTTATCTTCTATCATAGTTATTGCGATGAACAAAGCGAACTTGATTCTATATTTAAATTGTTTTGAGGTGCAAAGGTACAAAGTTTTGTAGCCAATGATGGTAAGGATTTTTACATCTTCAAAAATGTTATTTATTTAGATTAGCTTTCCATAAAAATGTTATTTATTTAGATTAGCTTTCCATATTTCAGGGTTTCTCGAAGTATGAAAAACTGCAAAAATAGCTATCGTTTTTGTATTTTCGTCTATCAAATAATGAATTAAGAAAGGAAATTTTTCGATTTTTCTACAACGTATTCCGCCATATTTGATAGAAAATAAATAAGGGTCTTTTTTTAAAGAATTGATTTGTTTTTTGGTCTGAGTTTTATAGCGTTGTCCTAAACCTTTGGATTGCATCTCATACCATTCAGTAGTTTCTTGAATGTTTTTGAAAGCATCACTATCTATTTTTAAAATATAACTCAATTAAAGCGCTTTAGAAACTTCGTCCCAATCCAACAAGCGTTCAGGATTAGTTTTAGCTTTTGCCATTCGTTCTAAAACTATTTTTTGATGTTCAATAGGAATAACCATATCATGATTCCAAATGGCATCATTGAGTTTTAAGCGGTCTTTGGGAGAAAGTTGTTTTGCGGCTTCAATCAATTGATTGACATTGAGGTCGATATTTAGTTTGATAGTTTCCATAAAAACAAAGTTAGTAAAAAAAGGAATAAGATTTTAAGCTTTGAATTTTCGGAAAGAATATAATTTTAAAAAAAAAATATAATTTTTCAAACAAAAAAGCCTGACAATTTTTACATCATCAGGCTTCTCAATATTGTAGTTCCCCCTTCGGGGGCTAGGGGGATTTAATCATTCAATTTCAAAACCGCCATAAACGCTTCTTGCGGAATCTCAACATTACCAACTAATCTCATACGTTTTTTACCTTTTTTCTGTTTTTCCAAAAGTTTACGTTTACGTGAGATATCTCCACCGTAACATTTTGCAGTTACATCTTTACGCAAGGCTTTGATCGTTTCACGAGAAATTACTTTTACTCCAATTGCAGCTTGAATAGGAATATCAAATTGTTGTCTCGGAATTAATTCTCGCAACTTTTCACACATTTTTTTACCAATCGAGTAAGCATTGTCAACATGCATTAAGGAAGATAAAGCATCTACGATTGTTGCATTCAATAAGATATCTACTTTTACTAAATTAGAGGTTCTCATTCCTATTGGTGTATAGTCAAATGAGGCATATCCTTTAGAAACGGTTTTCAAACGATCATAAAAGTCAAATACAATCTCTGCCAATGGCATATCAAAAGTCAACTCTACACGTTCTGTAGTCAAATACGTTTGGTTGGTAATCAAACCACGTTTTTCAATACACAAACTCATCACGTTTCCTACGTAATCAGCTTTTGTAATAATAGTGGCTTTTATAAAAGGTTCTTCAACATGATCTAAACGAGAAGGTTCAGGCAAGTCAGAAGGGTTATTTACAATCAGAATTGTTTCCGGATCTTTTTTAGTAAACGCATGATACGAAACGTTGGGAACTGTAGTAATAACGGTCATATTAAACTCTCTCTCCAAACGCTCTTGAATAATCTCCATGTGTAACATTCCTAAAAATCCACAACGGAAACCAAATCCTAATGCCGCAGAACTTTCTGGTAAAAACACCAATGAAGCATCGTTCAATTGTAGCTTTTCCATAGAGTTTCTCAACTCTTCGTAATCTTCAGTGTCTACAGGATAAATTCCAGCAAAAACCATTGGTTTTACATCTTCAAAACCAGTAATTATATTAGTTGTTGGCGTTTTTGCATCCGTCAAAGTGTCTCCCACTTTTACTTCTTTTGCCTCTTTTATTCCAGAAATTAAATAACCAACATCACCTGCTGAAATTACTTGTTTAGGAACTTGATTCAATTTTAAAGTACCAATCTCATCCGCAAAATATTCATTGCCTGTAGCCATGAATTTAATTTTTTGCCCTTTTTTTATTTCTCCATTTTTCACGCGGAAAATAACTTCAATTCCACGAAACGGATTGTAGTGAGAGTCAAAAATCAAAGCTTGTAATGGTTCGTCTTTGTTTCCTTTTGGTGGTGGAATTTTTTCGATAATTGCTGCCAAAATATTTTCGACACCAAAACCTGTTTTCCCAGAAGCATGAATAATATCTTCCAGATCACATCCTAGTAAATCAATAATATCATCAGAAACCTCTTCAGGATTCGCAGATGGTAAATCTACTTTATTTAAAACGGGAATAATTTCTAAGTCGTTTTCTAAAGCTAAGTATAAATTCGAAATCGTTTGTGCCTGTATGCTTTGTGCCGCATCCACAATCAAAAGCGCGCCTTCACAAGCGGCAATAGAACGGGAAACTTCATATGAAAAATCCACGTGTCCAGGAGTGTCAATCAAGTTTAAGATGTATTCTTCTCCTTTATACGTGTATTCCATCTGAATCGCATGACTCTTAATCGTAATCCCACGTTCACGCTCTAAATCCATATTGTCTAAAAGCTGTGCTTTTTCCTCACGAGCCGTTACGGTTTGGGTTGCTCCTAATAAACGGTCGGCAAGTGTGCTTTTACCGTGGTCAATATGTGCAATAATGCAAAAATTTCTAATATGCTTCATCTTCTGTGTCTGTCAATTTAAAATCCAAATGCTACTGCATTTAATGTGCAAATATAAGGTAAAGTTTTTAACAATTTTGCCTATTTAATTCGCATTCAATTTTAACAACTTCTACGCTCTAAATTAACTAATTGTTACCTAGTTACACGAAACTTTATACTTAATTTTGCAGTATTAAATCTTTAAATACTTGCTATTGAATTACGAAAAAGTAAAAGAAAAACTGGAGATTCTTGCAGATGCAGCTAAGTATGATGTGTCCTGTTCTTCTAGCGGTGGAAATCGTAAAAATAAAAACAAAGGACTGGGAGATTCATCCGCAACGGGAATTTGCCATACCTATACTGAGGATGGTCGTTGTGTTTCATTACTTAAAATACTACTCACTAATTTCTGTATTTATGACTGTGCTTATTGTGTTACTCGCAAAAGTAATGACATTCAGCGGGCTGCATTCACGGTGGAAGAAGTCGTAGATTTAACCATGAATTTTTACCGAAGAAATTATATCGAAGGTTTGTTTTTGAGTTCAGGAATTTTTAAAAACGCCGATTATACGATGGAACGCCTTGTTCGAGTGGCTAAAAAATTACGTCTCGAACATAATTTTAATGGTTACATTCATCTCAAAAGTATTCCAGGCGCATCGGATGAGTTGATGCGGGAAGCAGGATTGTATGCTGACAGATTGAGTATGAATCTAGAAATTCCTACAGAATCTGGACTTAAACTTTTAGCGCCAGATAAAAACCATCAAGACATGATTAAACCGATGGGTTTTGTCAAAAATGAATTGATTCAATATAAAGAAGAAAAGAAAAAATTTAAAAGCACGCCAAAATTTGCTCCTGCAGGTCAAAGTACGCAGGTGATTGTGGGCGCTTCGCAGGAGAATGATTTTCAAATCATTCAAGTGGCTGATCATTTTTATAAAAATTTCGATCTTAAACGAGTTTATTATTCGGGTTATGTGCCCATTTCTAATGATGCCAGATTACCCGCAATAGGTGCTCAAGTTCCTTTAGTTAGAGAAAACAGATTGTACCAAGCCGATTGGTTGATGCGTTTTTATGGCTTTAAAGCCAATGAAATTCTGGATAAAAGTAATCCGTTTTTAGATTTAGAAGTAGATCCAAAAATGAGTTGGGCTTTGCGGAATATTACTCAATTTCCAGTAATTATTCAAAATGCATCTTTAGAAATGATTTTGCGTGTTCCTGGCATCGGAGTAAAATCAGCGCATAAGATTGTTCAAGCAAGGCGTTTTCAAAATCTTACTTTAGAACATCTCAAGAAAATTGGCGTAGCGGTTAATCGTGCTCGCTATTTCATTTCAGTAAGTAGTGAAAATTCACATCTTAAGTTTTTAAATGCCTTGAATTTAAAAGAAATAATTTTGTCTGACACCAAATCAAAATTCGAAAATCCTTTTAGCAACCAATTATCATTACTCAATGACGATTCTTTCTTACGATAGTACTTTTGAAGGTTTTTTGACTGCTGTTTTTGAGATTTTCGAATTTAAATATCAACAACCGAAAATCATAAAAAAAGGCGATTCACAGCAAAATATTTTCGCTACTCCTATAGAAATTGTAACAGATGTTACAAAGTCTGATCGTGTGATTAAAAAGCTTACAGATCAGTTGCAAAATGATGGAGTTCGGACTTTGATTTATGCTTTTTTGTCAGAGAAAGTGGGTGTGGAAGATCTTTTGTTTAAAGTGATTAATTACGCTGTGGCCAATAAAAATCAGAATGTGATGAAAGATTTTTCTAACGATGCTGTTTTGCAGGTTTCACAATTAACAAAAAGCGTCGGTAGAGAAAAGCATCGAATGGAAGCTTTTATTAGATTTGAATTATTGAAAGATGGAATTTACTTTGCTAAAATTGATCCGGATTTTGATGTATTAACTTTGATAATGAATCATTTTAAAAATAGATATCAAGATCAAAAATGGCTTATATATGACCTTCGCAGAAAATATGGCGTTTTTTACGATTTAAAAAATGTTGAAATAGTATCTTTAGATTTAGATCTCAAGCTGATTGATGATAAAAGTAGTTCTGTTTTCTCGGATTCTGAAATTGAATACCAAAAATTATGGTGGGAATATTTTGATCACACCAATATTAAAGAAAGAAAAAACACAAAATTACATTTACAACACGTCCCAAAACGATACTGGAAATACTTAACCGAAAAGAAAATTTTCTAGACTTGAGTTGAAAGTTGTAATTTTGCAAAAAAATTAAGCAGATGGTCAAGATTGGCAACATAGAATTACCTGATTTCCCTTTACTACTCGCACCAATGGAAGATGTGAGCGATCCGCCCTACCGCAGATTATGCAAACTTCATGGCGCCGATTTAATGTATTCGGAATTTATTTCCTCAGAAGGATTAATTCGTGATGCGATCAAAAGCCGAATGAAGTTAGATATTTTCGATTATGAACGTCCCGTTGGTATTCAAATATTTGGTGGAGATGAGGAAGCGATGGCCATGTCGTCTAAAATTGTTTCTGCTGTAAATCCTGATTTAATAGACATTAATTATGGTTGTCCAGTAAAAAAAGTGGTTTGCAAAGGCGCAGGTGCCGGGGTTTTAAAAGATGTCGATTTGATGATTCGACTCACAAAAGCCGTTATCGATAGTACGCATCTGCCAGTTACGGTAAAAACTCGATTGGGTTGGGACGATAGTTCGATCAATATTGATGAAGTTGCAGAAAGGTTGCAAGATATCGGTGTTGCTGCTTTAAGTATTCACGCCAGAACAAGAGCGCAAATGTATAAAGGCCATTCGGATTGGTCGCATATTGCCAGAGTAAAAAATAATCCTAGAATTACGATGCCAATTTTTGGTAACGGAGATATCGATTCCCCAGAAAAAGCATTGGAATATAAAAACAAATACGGTGTTGACGGAATTATGATTGGTCGTGCTGCAATAGGTTATCCTTGGATTTTCAATGAAATCAAACATTTCATGAAAACGGGCGAGCATTTAGCAAAACCTACCGTTATTGATAGAGTAGAGGCTGTTCGCAACCATCTTACCTGGGCTATGGAATGGAAAGGAGAGCGTCTAGGAATTGTAGAAACACGTCCGCATTACACTAATTATTTTAAAGGAATTCATTCTTTTAAACCTCACAAACAAAAATTAGTAACCTTAGATCGACCAGAAGAATTGTTTGCTGCTTTAAATGAAATTGAAGAAGCTTATCACGGTTATGAATTGGTATAGTAAATCGATTTAAGATTAAGCACTAAAATGATTTAAAACACGAGTTTCGCTAATTTTATCGAATTAATTGATTAGAATTAGTGAAATTGGTGTAGTTTTTTTTAAATCTGCAATGCTCTATGTATTGATTTTTATGTGTCAAAAATCTGAAATCAAAAATCGTTAATCTTCAATCTGAAATCCTATTCCAATAACTTCTTACTCACTCGACTACTCGCAATCAACGAAGCGATGAAGCCAAGCGTTACTATTGTTCCCATCACAATCAAAACATTTTCTATAGAAAAAATTACTGGATATGCCAATGTAGGCGTAATCATAATCAACTGAAATTGTTGTTGCAACAATACAATTATAATTCCTAAAGTAAGTCCAATAATTCCACCAAAAAGACTTAGTAGCGTTCCTTGAAGTAAAAAGATCTTGCGCAAATCTTTTATTTCTGTTCCAAGATTAAACAAGGTTTTTAGGTTTCCCTTTTTATCTAGAATCATCATAATCAACGCACCTATTAAGTTAAATAGTGCTACTACAATCACCAAAGTAAAGATCAAATAAACCGCAATATTTTCGGTATTTAACATTTTATAAAGTGATTCATTCAGTTGTGCTCTGTTTTTTACAGTGATTGTATTATTAAAAATGGCTTTTACTTTTTGTATAATAGCATTTTCATCAGCTCCAGGTTTTACTTTAATTTCAATTCCAGAAACTTGATTGGTTTTATATTCCAATAATTCTTGTGCTAAACCTAAATCGGCAAACACATATTTAGAATCTAAATCTTCGCTAATCGCATAAATACCAACTGGAATAAGATCTGTTTTATTAAAAGCTTGTTCTGGATTTTCTATAGCGCCTTTTCCAGGTTTAGGAACTAGAACTTCAAGCTGATTACTGAAATCGAGTAAGCCCATCGAGAATTTTTGAGAAATTCCGTAACCAACCACAACTTGATAGGTATTTGGCTTAAGCCATTGCCCATTAAAAAGCTTTTTCTCGATTGCATTTACTTTGGTAAACGTAGAATCTACCCCTTTTAAATAAGTAACATCTTGTTTTCCGTTAAAGGTAAACAAAACCCGTTCTTCAATAATTTTAGAATAAGAAGCAAGTCCTGCTATTTTCTTGATCTCGCTTTCTTGATCTTTAGAAACAAAAAATGATTTCCCTAGCGTACTGCTAATTTTCAAATCAGGATCAATTTCGTTTGTAAACGAAAGACTAAAAACTTTTAATCCGCTAAAAACAGACAAAACCACAAACAAAGCCATTGCACCAACAATAATTCCCATGCTGGCAATACGATTGATAATATTTATAGCAGAATTTTTGCTATTACTTCTAATGTAGCGTTTGGCTATGTAAAGAGGAAAATTCAAATTTTATTGAAATCTACGTTTGTCTAACAAATCCCTATTTTCTATTGGATTGTCTCTGTTTGCTAATGCATTGTCTATTTTTTCAATATAGTCTAAAGAGTCATCTATAAAGAAAACCAAATTAGGAACTTTACGCAATTGCATACGCACACGTTGCGACAAATCGTGTTTTATAGTTTTAGAATTTGACTTAACCGCCTCTAAAATCTCTTTGGCTTTATCTTGAGGAAAAACGCTTAAATGCACTGTAGCCACAGATAAATCTGAAGTTACAACAACCTTGGATACCGAAATCACTAAATTACTAACTCCGTTTTTTCTCACTTCACCTTGTAGGATATCAACCAAATCTTTTTGGATTACCCCACCTATTTTTTTCTGTCTATTTGTTTCCATGCTGCAAAAATACTACTTTTAAGGTTTATCCCGAAGTTTAGAGCCAAATTTTAAAATTACGCTAGTAATAGTTGTTTTTTTTGGAGCTGTTTCCTGCTGTACACTATATCTTTCTCGCCGAACTCCGGCAACAAAGGATGTCGTTTCCATCAGGGCTAAGATATTCGAGAAATTAACACGTTGCGATTCCATCAGAGATTGTTAATCATAAATCAAAGTAATTTGAAAAATAATTTAAATCCAGTTTCGGCTTCCTCTCCTTCGGGGAGGGTTGGGGTGGGGAGACCCTCTTTTTCCATATATGACGCCTCAGCTGGTTCCGGAAAAACATACGCTTTAGTCAAAGAATACCTTAAAATTATTCTTGTAGCAAAGAAAAATGATGCTTATCGCAATATTCTTGCCATTACGTTTACCAATAAAGCGGTTCACGAAATGAAAAGCCGTATTGTAGGTAGTTTGTCAGAATTTGCAAAAGACGAACCAAGCCAAAAAGCTTTAGATTTAATGCAAGACTTAGCTAAGGATACCGAGCTTTCTCTCCTTCAAATCAAAACTAAATCCCAGCAGATTATCAAGCATATTATTCATAATTATGCCGCTTTTGATATTTCAACTATCGATAAATTTACCCATAAAGTTATTCGTGCTTTTGCACATGATTTGGGTTTACCAATGACTTTTGAAGTTACTTTAGATACCGAAAATTTATTAGTCGAAGCCGTTGATGCTATTATTGCGCAAGCCGGAGAAGATGAAACGCTAACTAAGTTACTCATCGATTTTACGATGGAAAAAACCGATGATGATAAATCTTGGGATATTTCACGAGAAATTCTGGATACAGGTCGTTTGGTTCTAAATGAGAATAACCGAAACGAAATCACGCATTTTCAAGATAAATCCATCACCGAATTTGTAGAAATTAAACAGAAACTAACAGAGGCTTGTAAACTTTTAGAAAAAGAAAGCGTAGTTCTTGCTGAAGAAGCACTTTCTTTAATAGACAAAAACGGAATTGATGTTAAATCGTTTTCTGGAGCTTATTTTCCAAAACATTTGGTGAGTATTCAAGAAGGGAAGTTTAATCCTAAAAATAAAACCTATCACGAATTTGACGATGTAAAAATTAATAAAACCGCCAAAGATCGAGCGATTATTGAAAACATAATTCCTGAATTACTTGAAACGTTAAAGACAATTTATAAAGCCTTTGAAAAAAGAGATTTTTATAAAGCTTTTTTAAAAAATATTACACCGCTTTCCTTATTAAATACCGTTAGTAATGAATTGAAGAAAATTCAAAGCGAGCAAAACGTACTTTCAATCACTGAATTTAATGCGTTAATTCATAGAGAAATTCAAAACCAACCTGCGCCTTTTATATATGAAAGATTGGGAGAGCGTTACCGACATTTTTTTATTGATGAATTTCAGGATACTTCTGAGATGCAATGGCAAAATTTAATTCCGCTGATCGATAATGCTACTTCAAGTGAAACAGACGGCGAAAAAGGAACTTTGATGATTGTGGGCGATCCAAAACAATCTATTTACAGATGGCGTGGCGGAAAAGCAGAACAATTTATAGATTTGAGTAAGGATCAAAATCCGTTTAATAATCCTGAAAAAGTACTGGAGCATTTAGATAAAAATTACCGTTCGTATTCTGAGGTAATTGAATTCAATAATGATTTTTTTCAGATGTTGTCTAATGAATTTGAACATCCAGATTATAAAGATCTTTATGCGAATCATAGTCACCAAAAGACAAATGATAAAACGGGAGGTTACGTAAACATTTCTTTCATTCCAAAAGTGGAGAAAGCAGAGGATGCTTCTGAATTTTCAGGAGAAGAGGAAGGTTTAGATAAAGTTGAACTGTTTGTTTTGGCGACTTTAAACACCATTCAAAAAGTAATTTCCCAAGGTTTTGAGTATAAAGACATCGTGATTTTGACAAGGAAGAGAAGTCAAGGTATTGCGATCGCTAATTATCTAACCGAACAAAAAATTCCGCTTTTGTCCTCAGAAACGTTGATGATTCAAAACGCCACCGAAGTCCGGTTGATTATACATATCTTGAAATATTTAAAAAATAATTCTGATTTAGAAGCCAAAGCTAATTTTCTGCAATATTTAGCTCGAAATATTCAAGACCAATTGCCCATTCATGATTTCATTGCGCAAGGAATGGAACAAAAACAAGAAGCTGATTTTGAAAAATGGCTGATGAGTTTTAATGTAGAATTGTCATTTCAGAACATTCGAAAAAAATCATTGTATGAAGCTGTTGAGGTTATTATTAGCAAATTCCTCTCCATGTCCCTTTCCGAAGCAAAGGGCGAAGAAATGGGTGGTAATTCAGATGGTTTCGGATACTTGACAGGAGGGAATCACTCTCATCTTCTGATAGAAAAAGCACAAGAGAATAGAAAAAATCCAACGAATGCTGAAAAAGTTCTGTGGATGGAACTTAAGTCCAAATCACTTGAAGATTATAAATTTAGGCAGCAGCATTTGATAGCTGATTATATTGTTGATTTTGTATGTTTAAAGTCGAAGTTAATTATTGAAGTTGACGGTGAATATCATTTTACGAAGGAGCAAGTTTTATTAGATCAAGAAAGAACATTGTTTTTAAATGGGTTAGGTTATAAAGTAATTCGATTTACAAACGATGAGGTTTTAAAAAACATTCCGTTTGTTTTAGATAAAATAGCTAAAGAGTTATTTGCCCAACAAAGTTTTGTAGATTCTATTATACCGGTTTCAGCTCCCTTCCCCTCGGGGAGGGTTGGGGTGGGGAATGCCTACATTCAATATTTTCTAGATATCGTTTTAGAGCGTGACGTTCGCAATCAAGCAGGGATTTCCGATTTCTTGAATTTCTGGGATAAAAATGCAGAAAAATTTAGTATTCCGTCACCAGAGGGGAATAATGCAGTGCGGATTATGACCATTCATAAATCAAAAGGATTAGAATTCCCGGTTGTTATTTTTCCTTTTGCAGAAGAAGATTATAATAGAAAACCAAAAGACAAATTGTGGCTTAACGCCGAAGAAGAAGAATTTGGTTTGCCTAAAGTACTCATTGATAATAGCAGTGCGGTAGAAGGTTTTGGTGTAGCAGCTGCGGAAGTTTATAATCAGAAGAAACAAGAGGAATTGCTAGACAACATCAATGTATTATACGTGGCTTTAACGAGGGCAGAAGAACAATTGTATGTTATTTCGAATATGAATTTGTCTCGAAAAGGAGAAATTCCTAAAAATAATATGTGTGCTTTTTTTATTAATTACTTAGAAAATAAATACGTTTTTGATCCCGAAAAATCAGAATATGAATTTGGGAATCCGACGAAGCTTTCTGCACAAAAGAAACATGTGGATACCTCTAAAACAATTCCGGTGGTTCTTGAAATTTTAAATCCAAAGAATATTAAAATAGCTCAACGAGAAGCTTTGATGTGGGGAACATTACAACAAGAAGCTATAGAATATGGTAATCTTGTTCATGAGATTTTATCTTTTGTAAAAACGAAGTCAGATGTCGAATTGGCACTAACGAAATCTATTGAGAGTGGATTAATTACCTTTAGTCAAAAAGAAATAGTGCGTAATACCATTCAGGAGATTATCGATCACAGTGAGTTAGAGAACTTTTTTGCCGAAGGGAATGAAATTTTGAATGAACAAACTATTATTCAAAAAGAAGGAACAACTGTTAAGCCTGACAGAATGGTTTTTACTAAGAATAAAGAGGTGTTACTGCTGGATTATAAAACAGGAATGCACCATGTTAAATACCAGAAGCAATTAGAAGATTATCAAAGTGCAATAGAATCAATGGGTTATAAAGTGATAAAAAAAGCGCTTATTTACATCGGAAAAGGAATCGAAGTAGTAAATTTGTAGATTAAATGAATTATTCGCAAAAATAAATTTATAAATAAAATAATTATGTACGGAAAAATAAAACAACACCTAGAAACAGAACTTCAAACTATTGTAGATAACGGTATATTTAAATCAGAAAGGATAATTACATCGCCTCAAGGAGCTGAAATTACCATTTCTACGGGCGAAACAGTTTTAAATTTTTGTGCTAATAATTATCTTGGTTTGTCCTCTCATCCAGAAGTTGTTCAGGCTGCAAAAGACGCTTTAGACACTCATGGTTTCGGAATGTCTTCCGTACGTTTTATTTGTGGAACTCAGGATATTCATAAAACTTTAGAAAAAAAGATAGCTGAATTTTACGGTACAGAAGACACCATTCTTTATGCAGCTGCTTTTGATGCAAATGGTGGTGTTTTTGAGCCATTATTAGGGGCAGAAGATTGCATTATTTCAGATAGTTTAAATCATGCTTCGATTATTGATGGAGTGCGTTTGTGTAAAGCGGCTCGTTATCGTTATGAAAACAGCAACATGGAGGATTTAGAACAGCAATTGATTAAAGCTACAGAAGCAGGTACTCGTTTTAAATTAATTGTTACAGATGGTGTTTTCTCTATGGATGGAGTTGTGGCTCCATTAGATAAAATATGTGATTTAGCAGATAAATATGATGCAATGGTTATGGTTGATGAATGTCATGCAGCAGGATTTATCGGCGCAACAGGAAAAGGAACCCTTGAGGCAAAAGGAGTTATGGGACGTGTTGATATTATCACAGGAACCTTAGGTAAAGCTTTAGGTGGAGCGATGGGTGGATATACTACAGCAAAAAAAGAAATAATCGAATTACTGAGACAACGATCAAGACCTTATTTGTTTTCTAATTCACTAGCGCCAGCTATCGTTGGAGCTTCTATAAAAGTTTTCGAAATTTTAGAAAGAGATACTGTTCTACGTGATAAATTAGAATGGAATACAAATTATTTTAAAGAAGGCATGAAAAAAGCTGGTTTTGATATTGTTGAAGGTGATTCTGCAATCGTACCCGTAATGCTGTATGATGCTAAATTATCACAAACAATGGCTGACGAGTTATTGAAAAAAGGAATTTATGTTATTGGTTTCTTCTTTCCAGTAGTTCCTAAAGATAAAGCAAGAATTAGAGTACAACTATCTGCAGCACATACAACAGCGCACTTAGACAAGGCTATTAACGCATTTATTGAAGTTGGAGTAAAGCTAAATGTTATATAATTTCAATGTCAAATTGCATAATTCCTACATTTAAGGATTTTTGTAGGTTTTTTTTAACATTTGATTTTGTATTTAGATAATTACGCATTACTTTTGCTTATAATTAACTAAATTTTAATTAAAAAATTAAAGTATGAAACATCTTAACAAACTATTACTTACTGTAATGATGGTGATGGGACTTAGCTCTCATGCACAAGACAGTAACAATCCATGGGCTATCTCTTTTGGGGTTAACGCCGTGGATACAAAAACAAGTGCTGGTGGAGGAAAAAACTTTTTAGATCGTCATTTTTCTCAACCATTCGCAGTTAAAGACAATTGGAATATTCTTCCATCTGTATCTTATTTAAGTGTGTCTAAATATGTAGGAGATAATTTCTCATTCGGTATTTCTGGATCTGTTAACAAGATCGACAAATATGTGAAATTTAATCCAACAGCTCCAGGTCACGATTCTCGTGGTTATGTAGTTTCTAATCCTGGTGATTTAATGTATTACGGTATTGATGCAACTATCAAATATAGTTTCATGAGTTTAGTTAAATCTAAAGTTATCGATCCGTCTTTATCTGTTGGTGGAGGTTATACTTTCTTCGGAGATAGTAGCTATGGTACTGTTAACCCAGGTGCAGGTTTAACTTTTTGGTTTACTGATAATATCGGTTTAGAACTTGCTACAAAATACAAAAAATCTTTCGGAGATAGAGAAGATGCAGCAGGAGTTCCTGATGCTCCATCTCACTTTCAACATACTGCAGGTCTAATCTTCAAATTTGGTGGAAAAGATACTGACGGTGATGGAATTTATGATAGAGATGATGCTTGTCCAGATGTTGCTGGTTTAAAACAATTCAACGGATGTCCTGATACAGACGGAGATGGTATTCAAGATAGTGAAGATGCTTGTCCAGATGTTGCTGGTTTAGCTGCTTTAAAAGGTTGTCCTGATACTGATGGAGATGGAATTGCTGATAAAGATGATGCTTGTCCAGATGTTGCTGGTTTAGCTGCTTTAAAAGGTTGTCCAGATGCTGACGGAGATGGTGTAGCTGATAAAGATGACAAATGTCCTACTGTTGCAGGTCCAAGAGAAAACGCAGGTTGTCCTTGGCCAGATACTGACGGAGATGGTGTTTTAGACAAAGATGACAAATGTCCTACTGTAAGAGGTACTGTTGCTAATCAAGGTTGTCCAGAAGTTTCAGAAGAAGTTATGAAAACTTTAAATAACTATGGTAAAGTAATCTTGTTTGATTCTGGTAAATCTACTTTCCAAAAAGGAACTTACACAGTTTTACAATCAATCACTTCAATCCTTAAAGAATATCCTTACTCAAAATTCATGATCGAAGGACATACTGATAGCGATGGTAGTAATGAACTTAACCAAGCATTATCTGAAAACAGAGCTGCAGCAGTTAAAAATTACTTAATCGAAAATGGTATTGAAACTGATAGATTAAGATCTACAGGTTTTGGTGAAACTAAACCAATTGCTTCTAACAAGACTGCAAAAGGAAAAGCTGAAAACAGAAGAGTAGAGATTTCTTTGATCAAAGAATAATTTCTTTCTAAATATTTATAGAAAACGCCTCGATTTATCGGGGCGTTTTTTTTATTTTTATACAATGACAAATACCTCCTTTTTAGATAAAATTGCTACTGTTTTAATTGAAGATTACTCTAACACCCTTTCTAATACAATTGTGGTTCTACCCAATAAACGTGCAAAAGTGTTTTTGATTGAAGCCTTAAAAAATCAAGTAGATAGCAATATTCTTTCTCCAGAAATTATAAGTATTGAAGATTTTGTCCAAAATATTGCCGGTATTCGAACTGTAGATCCAATCGAACTTTTATTTGAATTTTATGAAGTTTACCTTTCTATAACGGATAAAACAAATCAGCAAACTTTTGAGCTCTTTGCCAATTGGGCGAAAACACTTTTGCAAGATTTTAACGAGATAGATCGCTATTTATTAGATCCTTCTCACGTTCTTTCTTATCTCAAGGATATAGAAGATATTAAGAAATGGGGAATTGAAGTCGAGAATAAAACAGAATTGTTAGAGAAGTATATTGATTTTTGGAAATTGTTGCCTAATTATTATCAATCACTTTATACGCATCTTTTAAATAAAGGAATTGGCTACCAAGGTTTGATTTATAGAGAAGCAGTTAACAATCTGAATCACTTTACAGATTCTGTTGTCGAGAAGCAATTTGTATTTGCAGGTTTTAATGCATTAAATACTGCCGAGGAGAAAATCATACAACATTTAATAGCCTCTGATCAAGCTAAAATATTTTGGGATGTTGATCAAACCTTTTTAAACGATCCTTATCACGATGCAGGTTTATTTGTAAGACGTTTTAAAGAAAGTTGGAAACATTATAAGTCTAATCCTTTTGAATGGATTGTAGATGATTTTTCGCAATCAAAAAACATCCATGTTATTGGTACACCTAAAACAATTGGTCAAGCCAAAATAGCAGGGAGTATTATTGAAAACGTAATCCATACTTCTCAAAGCCTAGGTGCTAATGGAAAATTAGATAAAGTTGCTGTTGTTCTTGGGGAAGAAAATCTTTTAGTGCCACTTTTGTATTCCTTACCATCAACTGTTGGTGCGTTGAATATCACTATGGGTTATTCAAGTAAAAATAATCCCGCACAGATATTGATTGCTAAATTATTTAAAATGCATACCAACGCTCTGTCTAGAAATAATAACAGTTATGTTTTTTATTACAAGGATGTTCTGGATATACTGACTCATCCATTGGTAGAACCTTATGCTAAAACTACAGCATTAGTCAGTATCATTAATAAAAACAATTATACATTTATTACGCATCAAAAATTAGTGGAATTGAATGCAGTTCCGTCGGAGTTATTTGTTTTATTATTTAAAAAATGGGAAAGTGGCTCTATTCCGGTGCTTGAAAGTATTTCTGAATTATTGTTAACGATAAAAAATAATTTGAGCAATGATAATGAAGAAGAGAAAATTACTAAAGCTTTTGTATTTGCCATTTTTAAAGTTATTAATAAACTAAATAATTATTATTCCAAACACCAACATATTGATAAAATAGAAACACTTTATGCAATTTACAAGCAAGTAATAGATCTTGCCGAAGTTTCATTTGAAGGAGAACCTTTGAACGGTTTGCAAATTATGGGAGTTTTAGAAAGTCGGGTTTTAGATTTTGATACTGTTATTGTTACTTCGATGAATGAAGGAAAATTTCCAGCAGGAAAATCACAAAATTCATTTATTCCTTATGATGTAAAACGCGAATTAGGCTTGCCTACTTTCAAAGAGAAAGATGCTATTTATACGTATCATTTTTATCATTTGTTGCAACGCGCTAAAAACATTTATTTGCTTTATAACACAGAAAGTGAAGGATTAGATGCTGGTGAAAAAAGTCGTTTTATCACCCAACTCGAAGTCGAAAAACAGATCAATCATAATTTAACACATGAGATTTATAATGCTGATCTTCCCGAAACTGCTTATCAACCCATGGTGATTCCAAAATCGGAATCTGTAATGATTCGTCTAAAAGAAATTGCTGATAAAGGATTTTCTCCTTCTGCTTTGACGAGTTATATTCGGAATCCAATTCAGTTTTATTTCCAAAAAATATTGCGCATCAGTGAAGTGGAAGAAGTAGAGGAGAATATTGCCCTGAATACTTTAGGAACGATTATTCATGAAACCTTGAAAGTTTTATATGAACCTTTCATCGGGAAATTCATATCAGAAAGTGATCTAATCAATTGTTTTAAGCAAATAGATGTTGAGGTTCTCAAACAATTCAAACTTGTTTATAAAGAAGGAGAGATTAAAAAAGGTCGTAATTTATTGGCCTTTGAAGTTGCTAAACGAAACGTTTCTAATTTCTTAAAAGTCGAATTAGAAAGTGTGAAAAATGGAGATGCCATTAAGATCATTGCTTTAGAACAAACTTATGAAAGGTCTTTACATCATCCTAGTTTGCCTTTTCCGGTATTAATAAAAGGAAATGTGGATCGAATTGAAGAGCGCAACGGAATAATTCGTATTATTGATTATAAAACAGGAAAAGTTGATAAGGCTAATGTTATGCTAAAAACTTGGAATGGTTTGACAGAAGACATTAAAAGCGATAAAATTATTCAAGTTTTGGCCTATGCTTATATGTATGAGCAGGAAGCAAAAGGAAAACTAATTGAAGCAGGAATTGTATCTTTTAAAAATTTAAAATCTGGATTTTTACCTTTTATTTTTAAAGAAGAAAAAGAATTAAATTCCATTATAAATGAATCCGTTTTGAGTAATTATATCGAACAAATTGTGTTTTTGTTAAGTGAAATTTTAGATAAGAATATACCATTTGAAGAAAAAATTTAAATTATAAAGCTATTAGAAAAGTCGCTAATATATTCGAGTTTTACAAAAGTACTTTGATAATAAATCTATCATTAAGTAGTGTTGTGTGGTTCTTTGTAGGGTTTGAAACCTTTAAATATGTTCTTGTTATTTTTGGATTTTTTATTAGTGTATTGCTCAAAGAAGTGAACTCTAAGAACGAGTATCTGTTTTATTATAATAACGGAATTTCAAAATTATATCTTTTGATTTATGGTTTTATCATGAATTTTATCTTTTCAGTGTTCTTGATTTTGGTCCTTAATTTAATTGTTAAATTGTTATGACTAAAAGAGTTCTAGAAGTGGATAGCGTTCAAAAACAATATAATGGGAAAATTATAATTTCAGATGTTTATTTGAAATGTGAGACGAATGAAGTTGTTGGAATTTTAGGTAGAAATGGTTCTGGGAAATCGACATTATTAAAAATTATTTTTGGTATCGAAGCTGCCGATTTTAAGTTTGTTCGTGTGGACGGTATTGTCAAAGCGAATACTAGCGCTTTAATTAACCAAATTAGTTACTTGCCGCAGGATAATTTTATTCCAAATTCTCTTTCCATTAAAAAGGTTATTGCATTATCTATTGTTAAAGATAAAATAGCGCATTTTTCTGCCGATGATATGATTCAATCCATGCTAACTAAGAAGATAAAGCATTTATCGGGAGGAGAATTACGGTATTTAGAAATTAAATTAATTCTGTACAATGATTCTAAGTTTGTTTTATTGGATGAGCCTTATAATGGCTTATCGCCAATCATGATCGATAAAATTAATAAACTAATTATAGAAAAAGCATCAGTAAAAGGAATTATAATCACGGATCACAATTATGAAAATGTGATCAAAGTATCTACTAAATTAGCCTTGATGAAAGAAGGCAAAATGTTTCATCTAAAAAATAAAGAGGAATTGGTGGAACGCGGTTATTTGAGAGCTGGAATGATTTAAATTTTCTTAAAAAATGCTATTAAAACTTTCAATAAGTTTTCTTGGTTTTCAATATAGCTCATGTGGCCATCTGCATAAGTGATGAGCTCTACTTTTGTTTGTTCTATTTGTTTACTAGTTTCGTGATAAGGAAGTACAGGATCCTTTTCTCCTAAAACCATTAAGATAGGAAATGTCGATAAGTGTAAAACATGTTCGCGATCCGTTCTGATTTTCATTCCTTCCAACGAAGCAACAATTCCTTGTAATGGTGTTTTAAGGGCTTCTTTTTTTACTTTATCAATCTCTAATGCAAGTCTCTCTCTATTGTTTTCGCTAAATAAATTGGCAATAGATAAAGATATGAAATTTACGAAAGACTGTTTTACTGCTTTTACTGCTCGATCTCGATTTATTTTTCGTTCCTCATTGTCTGCTTTTGCGGTTGAGTTTAATAAAGCGATTCCTTTTATATATTCAGGATATAATTCGGCAAAAGCCAAAGCTAAATAACCACCCATAGAATGCCCTACAAAAAAAGCTTTGCGAATGCGCAGTTCTGATAAAACAGCATAAACGGCATCTGCGTGATCTTCCATTGTATGCACATAACCCAAACATTCTGATTCGCCATGGCCTAACAAATCTATAGTAATTACGCGATTTTTTTTGGCAAATTCGGGGACATAAAAATCCCACATAGTTTTATTTTCTAAAAAACCATGAAGTAAAACAATAGCAGTTCCTTTGCCAACATCGGAGTAAGAGATTTGTGTGTTTTTGAATTGGGTTTGTTTCAAAATGGAAAATTAAGTTTTTTGCAAAATTAAGGTTTTAATTTTTTTAAACCCTATAGAGTTATAAGTTCATAGAGGAGAAATCGATAATTATAAATTCTTATTATCTTCTCATTCCGATGAAGGAGGAATCTCATCAAGTTGCTCACTTAATAGAGACTCCTATAATGTTAGTAATGTTTAATTTGCAAAACAAGGTTGATTCTTCCTTCTTTAGGATGAGAATTTAGTGTTGGAAATTATTAAGATTATCAATAATTTAAAATCGGTTATCGCCATCTAATAAATTACCCAATCCGCCTAATAAACTGCCTTCTTCACGACTTTTTCCGCCAGCTCTGGGTGCCGATGCAATTATTCTATCGGCTAGTCTGCTAAAAGGTAAAGATTGTATATATACTGTTCCTGGCCCACGAAGTGTGGCATAGAATAATCCTTCACCACCAAAAATAGAATTCTTGATTCCGCCTATAAATTCAATATCATAATCGACATCTTTCGTGAATCCTACGATACAACCAGTGTCTACTTTTAGGATTTCACCAACTGCTAATTCTTTTTTGGCTAATGTTCCTCCAGAATGCACAAACGCCATTCCGTCGCCTTCTATTTTTTGCATGATAAAACCTTCGCCACCAAATAAGCCACGACCCAATTTTTTAGAAAATTCGATTCCGATAGCAACTCCTTTTGCAGCACAGAGGAAAGAGTCTTTTTGACAAATAAATTTTCCTCCAAAATGTGTTAAGTCTATTGGGATAATTTTTCCGGGATAAGGAGCAGCAAATGAAACTTTGCTTTTTGTATTATTCTGATTGATGAAGGCGGTCATAAAAAGACTTTCGCCAGTTAGAACTCGTTTTCCAGCACTTAATAATTTGTCAAACAAAGTATTTTGTTGTGCCGATCCATCGCCAAATATAGTTTGCATCTGGATATTATTGTCCATCATCATAAAACTGCCCGCTTCGGCAATTACTATTTCTTGTGGGTCTAGTTCTATTTCTACATATTGCATTTCCTCGCCATATATGTGATAATCTATTTCGTGTGCTTGCATGATTGTATGTTTTAAGTTTATTATTTCTTTTTTAGTTCTAACAATATTTTTGTGTGATTCATTTACCGCACAGACATAATGTTATTGTTTTGATAATTAAAAGTAAACAAAGTCTTTGTAACCTCGATAATTAACAAATGTTTGAACTCAAATTATTACTTGCGAAGTTCATTTTTAAAATTATTACAAAAAAACTAAAATAATAGGTTTGTTAAATAGGTCTAAAATAGATAGGTAAAGTTACAGTTTTAGAAATTTTTTTAGAATTGGCGACATTGAAATTGATGGTTTCTCGTAAACTGCGCAAGGGATTGCAACAAAAAGCCCACAGCTTCGCATTTTTATGCGTTGCGAGGACTTGTAGTGAATAGCCCGACCCAACTGTAGTTTACGGAAGTTGGGTTGCGCCCAAAAAAAATCGGTTTACATTGCTGCAAACCGATTTGTGCTCTATAATTAAAGGGTGTTAAGAATTCATTAATTCCTCAATTTCTTCGATTTCGATAGGAATGTTGCGCATCATATTGAAGGGTTCGCCACTTTCTTGAACGATTAAATTGTCTTCTAATCTAATTCCGAAACCTTCAGCAGGGATATATATTCCTGGCTCAACAGTAAAGACCATATTGGCTTGCATTGGTTCAGTCAGGATTCCGTAATCGTGCGTGTCTAAGCCCATGTGGTGTGAAGTTCCGTGCATGAAATATTTCTTGTACGCTGGCCAGTCTGGATTTTCGTTCTGAACATCAGCTTTGTCAATTAAGCCCAAACCAAGTAATTCTGAAGTCATGATTTTCCCTACTTCAATATGGTATTGTTTCCATAATGTTCCTGGAGTAAGCATTTTTGTAGCTTCATTTTTCACCCTTAAAACGGCGTTGTAAACGTCTTTTTGTCTGTTTGAATATTTTCCTGATACTGGAATTGTTCGGGTCATGTCACTAGAATAATTAGCATATTCTGCCGCAACATCCAGTAATATTAAATCTCCCGCTTTACACTGTTGGTTGTTTTCAATATAATGTAAAACGTTCGCATTATTTCCGGAAGCAATAATTGGCGTGTAAGCAAATCCTTTAGAGCGATTTCGAACAAATTCATGAATCAGTTCGGCTTCAATTTCATATTCGGTTACGTTAGGTTTAACAAAAGAAAGTAATCTTCTAAAACCTAGCTCGGTAATATTACATGCATTTTGAATTAAATCGAGCTCTTCTGTTTCTTTTACAGAACGCAAACGCTGTAATATTGGGTTACTTTTTGCGACTGTATGTGCTGGATATTTGTCTTTCCACCATTTTACAAAACGAGCTTCACGAGTTTCTGTTTCTACAGTGGCACGGTAATGCTCATTGGTATTGATATAAATAGTATCAGAATGTGTCATCATTTCGAATAAAATCTTTTCGAAATCTTGTAACCAATAAACGGTTCTAATTCCAGAAACTTCAAAGGCGCGTTCTTTTGTGAGTTTTTCGCCTTCCCAAATCGCAATAAGTTCGCTTGTTTCTTTTAGGAATAAAATTTCTCTTTGGTGCTCATAAGGAGCATCTGGAAAAAGTAATAAGATGCTTTCTTCTTGATCTACACCACTTAGATAAAAAATGTCTCGGTGTTGTGCAAAGGGTAAAGTACTATCAGCAGAAACGGGATATATATCGTTTGAGTTGAAAATCGCAACACTTTTTGGCTTCATTTGAGCCATGAACTTTGCGCGATTTTTTATGAATAAACTGCGATCAATTTGATGGTATTTCATAACAATTCGTTTTAAACTTTTAATTACTCAAAAATACTAAGTTTATATCGTTTTAAGTTATGCATTTGGTAAAATTTAATACAAAAGACAAAGCATATCATTTTAAAATTAAATTTTAAATGATATGCTTTGTCTAGATTCTATAATTATTTATAGTCTGTGCTGTCTTTTTTGAATAATATTAAAACTGTGCGGCTTCAGTTGAATCTTTCATCGCAGTAGTAGATGATTTTCCTATAGTTACAGTGTTTTGCACGGCATCAAAATAAGAGGTTCCTACAAACCCTTGGTGTTTAACTGCTTTAAAACCGTGTTGCTGCAAAGCAAATTCGCGCTCTTGCAATTCAGAATAACCAGCCATTCCTCTTTCTTTATACGCTTTTGATAATTCAAACATACTTGTATTCAAGGCGTGGAAACCTGCTAATGTAATAAACTGAAATTTATAACCCATTGCAGCAAGATCTTCCCTAAAAGTTTCCATTTCAGCCACTGATAATTTTGCAGCCCAGTTGAAAGAAGGAGAACAATTGTATGCTAACATTTTTCCTGGAAATTTAGCATGAATTCCTTCTGCAAATTTTCTAGCATAATCTAAATCAGGATTGCTAGTTTCCATCCAAATTAAATCAGCATAAGGTGCGTAACTTAATCCTCTGTCAATGCCTTGTTCTACGCCACAATTTACATAGAAAAATCCTTCTCCAGTTTTTTCTCCTGTAATGAATTTTGCATCTCTAGGATCAATGTCACTTGTAAGTAAATTGGCTGCATCTGCATCTGTTCTTGCTACCACAATGGTTGGTGTTCCCATAACATCTGCTGCTAAACGGGCAGCAATCAGTTTGTTAATCGCTTCTTGTGTAGGTACCAATACTTTTCCGCCTAAATGACCGCATTTTTTTGCAGAACTCAATTGATCTTCAAAATGAACTCCAGCAGCACCAGCCTCAATCATTGCTTTCATTAATTCAAAAGCATTTAAATTTCCACCAAAACCAGCTTCGGCATCTGCAACTATTGGAACCAAATATTCTTTTTTATCCGCAGTTCCGTTTACTACTTGTATTTGGTCTGCTCGCAACAATGCATTGTTTATTCTTTTTACTACTAAGGGAACACTATTAGCAGGATATAAGGATTGATCAGGATACATTTCCCCAGCTACATTAGCATCAGCTGCAACTTGCCAACCACTCAAGTATATGGCGTCAAGTCCGGCTTCTACTTCCTGAATGGCTTGGTTTCCGGTTAGCGCTCCAAGACCAGCTACAAAGTCTTGGGCATTTAATTTATTCCAAAGATTGTTTGCTCCAATTCTGGCCACACTATGTTCTATTTGGTAAGATCCTTGTAATTTTACTACTTCTTCAGCAGTGTAAGGGCGCTGAATTCCTTCCCATCTTGGGTTTGTAAGCCAATCAGTAACTAATTCTTGTATTCTTGTTTCTGTAGTTTTCATGTTTGTATTTTTTTGGTTGTGTGTTAATAGTTTTTAGTATGTGTTATAGATATTTATATCCTGGAATAGTCAGAAACTCGATGAATTTATCGTTTACTACTAAGATGTCTAGTAATTGCTCTGCTAATCTGTATTTTTGTTTATCGTGATTTTCGTCACCCACTAATTCTCTAATTTTTTCAAATTCCTCCATCGCCAAACGATGATAGTATTTTTCGCAGAGTACTTTTTGATTGTCCAAAACCATTTTGTTTTGAAGCCATTGCCACAACTGTGATCTCGATATTTCGGCAGTAGCAGCATCTTCCATTAAATGGTGTAATGCAGCAGCGCCTTGTCCGTTAAGCCAAGAGGCCATGTATAAAACAGATATACTAATGTTTTTTCGAACTCCTTCTTCAGTAATGGTTCCTTTTGGAGTTTCAAGTAAATCGCTTTCTGTAATGTTTAAATCCGCTCTCTTGATGTGAATTTGATTCTTTGTTGGCATGTAGTTGTCAAATACTTTCATGGCTAACGGAACTAAATCTGGATGAGCCACCCAAGTGCCATCATGACCATTTTTCACTTCTCTTTCTTTATCAGCAATTACTTTATCAAAAGCAATTTTGTTAGCTTCTTCGTTGTTTTTAATCGGAATTTGTGCTGCCATTCCGCCTATTGCATGGATGTTGCGCTTGTGGCATCTCTGAATTACCAATTGCGAATAAGCACACATAAAGGGAGCTGCCATTGTCACCTGATCTCTATTTGGAACTATAAATGCAGGGTTTTTTCGTAATTTCTTGATATAGGAAAAAATATAATCCCAACGTCCGCAATTCAATCCCACAATATGATCTCTTAATTCGTAGATGATTTCATCCAATTGAAAACTGGCAGTAATCGTTTCTATTAAAACGGTAGTTTTAAAAGTCCCTTTTTTTACACCTAAATACTCTTGCGTAAATTCGAAGACTTCGTTCCACCATCTTGCTTCTAGATAATGTTCCAATTTTGGAATATAAAAATAAGGAGCCGTTCCGTTTTCTATAAGTTGTTTGTGATTATGAAATGCGTAAAGTCCAAAATCGATCAAAGATCCTGAGGCTTGTTCTTGATTTATCAAAATATGCTTTTCAGATAAATGTAAACCTCTTGGTCGCACTATTAAAACTGCAGTTTTTTCGTTTAAAGTGTATTTTTTATTTTTTAGCTTGTCTTCTAAAGTGATTGTTTTATTGACTGCGTCTTTTAAGTTTTGTTGGCCGTTCATCAGATTGCTCCACGTGGGTGAAGTGCTGTCTTCAAAATCTGCCATAAAAGTTCTAGCGCCAGAATTTAAGGCGTTGATCACCATTTTTCGGTCTACGGGTCCTGTTATTTCAACTCTTCGATCCATTAAATCATTTGGAGTCTGAGCTGCTTCCCAATTTCCTTCTCTAATACTTTTCGTTTCAACAGGGAATTGAGGTAACGCACCTTTATCAAACAAGGCTTGTTGCTTTTCTCTCTCCGATAAAAGTTCAAGTCTTTTTTTATTGAATTTTTCATGAAGTAAAGACAAAAAAGTCATTGCTTCGCCAGTTAAGATCTCCGGATAGTATTCGGTAGTTTCTTTTGAGAAATTTAACAAATTTTCAGAATATACTTCTTTTAAATCCATTTTTAAACGTTTTTAATTTAACACTTATGATTTTTGTTTGAGAATATTTCATTCTTGAACATTGCAATACTACAAAAAGTTTTTTATAAAACAAGCGAACGTACGCTAAAATTGAAAAATATTTTTTTTGCGTAAGAATTTAATTTTTCTATCTTTGAAATATGAACATTGAAAAGGATTATATTAAACTGATTTTTGGGTTAAAACTCAAACAAGCGCGTACCAATAAGAATTTATCTTTGTTTGGTTTGGCCAAGATTACGGATTTGTCAAAATCGTATTTAAACGAAATTGAAAAAGGCAAAAAGTATCCTAAAACAGATAAGATTGTTCTTTTGGCTGAAAAATTAGAAGTTTCCTATGACCACATGGTTTCATTAAAATTAGATAACAATCTTGCGCCTATTGGAGAAATTTTGAAATCGGGTATTTTAAAAGAGATTCCATTAGAGGTTTTTGGAATTCAAGAAAATGATTTGATCGATATCATTGCAAATGCTCCTGCAAAAGTGAATGCGTTTATCAGTACGATTATCGAAATAGCGCAGCATTATAACCTCACAAGAGAAAGCTTTTTTTTGGCAGCGTTGCGATCATATCAAGAAGCACACAATAATTATTTTGAAGATTTAGAGCAAAAAGTATTAGATTTTTCTAAAGCTTTTCATGTAAATATCGAAACTACAATTTCTATTGATGAACTAGCAGCCATACTTACAGAAGAATATGGGTATACTATAAAAGAATTGGTTTTTTCTGAGCAAAATGAATTAGGAGATTTAAGATCAATATTTGTGCCTAAGAGCAAAACTTTGTTGCTTTCAGAAGGTATCGATCAACCTCAAAAAGCATTTATATTAGCCAAGGAAATTGCGTACAATTTTCTTGAAATTACGGAGCGATTGTACACTTTTAGCTGGATTAAATTTGATAATTTTGATCAGGTTTTAAATAATTTTTATGCCTCTTATTTTGCGGGAGCATTGCTGATACAAAGACAAAAACTGATCGATGAATTAAATTTATTTTTGGCCAAAAAAAATCCGAAGCCACAGGAAATGATTGCTTTAATGAGTGGTTTTAATGTGTCTCCAGAATCTTTTTATCAAAGATTAACGAATATTTTGCCTAAGGATTTTCAATTAAAAAATCTCTTTTTTCTAAGGATGTCTCACAAAATTGGAACCGATACATATCAAATAAAAAAAGAACTACACATTACCAATCAGCAAGAGCCTCATGCAAATGAAATGAATGAGCATTATTGCCGAAGATGGGTTTCTATTCGTACTATTGAAGAATCTTTAGCGCAGAAAAAGAGTCATTTTTTTGATGCCCAAATATCTAGTTATGATAATAGTAAGAATGAATATTTAGTTTTTTCATCTGCCACGCCGGATCCTTTTAAAGAAGATTGTATTCGAAGTATTTCTGTTGGAATTTTGATCACTCCTGCGGTTAAGAAAAAATTTAAATTCATGGAAGACGATGCTTTAGCCAAGCAAGTTGTTGGAGTTACTTGCGAAACTTGTGCAGTTAAGAATTGTTTAGAAAGAGCTTCTCCTCCCATTCAATTAGAGCAGAAAATAAGAAATGAAAATACGGATTCTATTGTGCAACAATATGTTGCAAAATATAGTTAATTTAAAATATTTTTTAAATTTCAATTAAAGAAAACACATCTCTTTTTTTTGCTAATTATTAGCATAAAAATTCAATTAGTTTTTAACGAGGATTTTTAATAATCAATTTTTAAGTTTTTTTAATTGTGAAAATTGGTATGTTTTAATTTAAAAAAATAGTTTTTCATTATTCTTTTTGTATCCTCTAATCAATTTTGAAATTAAATAAAAAAGAGAATAATCGCGTTGCTTTATTACTACAAATCTGGCATTATAGATTTTTTTTATGACTTTAAAAATTTTATATGATTTTAATTATAGAATTGTTATTTTTAAGTTGTTTTTATTGCTTTTTTTTAAAATATACTTTCAAAGTTGGAAAGAATTTTCATAGATTTTTTGTTTAACTATTTTGAAGTATTTTTTCAAAACAGCCTTGCTATTTAAGGAATTCTCGGAATTTTAGATAAAACACTTTAAATTCATTATAAATAACATTTAAAAGGTTGTAGGTACTGTCTAATTGGTTTATTTTTGTAATATTTTTTAAAACAAATTATTCTAATATTATGGCAAAATCTGCATTATTGAAGTCGTCAATAGCTAAAAAAGTAGCAATGGCGCTTTCAGGAATCTTTTTGATGTTGTTTCTAGCACAGCATTTCTTCATTAACATGACGTCGGTTTTTAGTTCGTCTACTTTTAATTCTATTTCTCATTTCATGGGAAACAATCCGTTGGTTCAATATGTTATTCAGCCAATATTAATTCTTGGAGTGATTTTTCACTTTATAATGGGTATTGTTCTAGAGCTTAAAAATAGAAGTGCAAGACCAATTGCGTATGCTAAAAACAACGGAGCGGCTAATTCTTCTTGGTCTTCAAGAAATATGATTATCACTGGATTGGTGATTTTTGCATTTTTAGGAGTTCACTTTTATGATTTTTGGTTTCCGGAAATGGTTTACAAGTATGTTGATGTTAATCCATTAAACGAGACAAGATATTTCCACGAATTAGTGGCGAAATTTGAAAGTCCGGTTCGTACTGCTTTGTACTGTGTATCTTTCCTTTTATTGTCATTACACTTGTGGCACGGTTTCAATTCTTCAATGCAATCAGTGGGTTTCAACAATAAGTATTCCCGTTCATTACATAAATTAGGATATGTTTTCGCGATAGTAGTTCCTTTCGGATTTATTTTTATTGCATTATTTCATCATTTCAATCATTAATATTCAATTATAATGGCATTAGATTCAAAAATACCAAATGGCCCAATTGCGGACAAATGGACAAATTATAAAGATCATATTAATTTAGTTAACCCTGCAAACAAACGTAATCTTGATGTTATTGTTGTTGGTACAGGATTAGCTGGAGGTTCAGCTGCTGCAACTTTAGCAGAGTTAGGATATAACGTTAAAGCATTTTGTTTCCAAGATTCACCACGTCGCGCGCACTCAATCGCGGCACAAGGTGGTATCAACGCTGCAAAAAATTACCAAGGAGACGGAGATTCAACTTTCAGATTGTTTTACGATACTGTAAAAGGAGGAGATTACCGCGCTCGTGAAGCAAACGTGCACCGTTTAGCTGAAGTTTCTACAAATATTATCGACCAGTGTGTGGCTCAAGGAGTTCCATTGGCACGTGAATATGGTGGATTATTAGACAATAGATCTTTTGGTGGAGCATTAGTTTCTAGAACTTTTTATGCTAGAGGTCAAACAGGTCAGCAACTTTTACTAGGAGCTTACTCTGCAATGAACCGTCAAATAGGTCGTGGAAAAATAAAAATGCACAACCGTCACGAGATGCTAGATTTAGTAATTGTAAACGGAAAAGCAAGAGGAATTATCGCTCGTAACTTGATTACAGGTGAAATAGAAAGACATTCAGCTCACGCAGTTGTAATTGCTTCTGGTGGATACGGTAATGTATTTTTCCTTTCTACAAATGCAATGGGATCTAACGCTACTGCAGCTTGGAAAATCCACAAAAAAGGAGCGTTTTTCGCTAATCCTTGTTATACACAAATTCACCCAACATGTATCCCAGTTTCTGGAGATCACCAATCGAAATTGACTTTGATGTCAGAATCATTGCGTAATGACGGTCGTATTTGGGTTCCTGCAAAATTAGAAGATGCACAAGCAATTCGTGATGGTAAAAAAAAGCCAACAGAATTAACTGAGGCAGAAAGAGATTATTACTTAGAAAGAAGATATCCAGCTTTTGGTAACTTGGTTCCTCGTGATGTTGCTTCTCGTGCTGCCAAAGAAAGATGTGATGCTGGTTACGGTGTAAATAAAACTGGTGAAGCTGTATATCTTGATTTTGCTGCGGCAATTCAACGTTACGGAAAAGAGCAAGTTTTAATTCGCCACTTAGATGCAAACGATAAAGAACTGATCATTAAATTAGGAACAGAAGTAGTTTCTAATAAGTATGGTAATTTGTTCCAAATGTATTATAAGATTGTCGATGAAGATCCATATAAAACTCCAATGATGATTTACCCTGCGGTACATTACACAATGGGTGGTACTTGGGTTGATTATAATTTACAAACTACAATTCCAGGTTGTTTCTCTATTGGAGAATCTAACTTCTCTGATCACGGAGCTAACAGATTAGGAGCTTCTGCTTTGATGCAAGGTTTAGCTGATGGTTATTTTGTATTGCCTTACACAATAGGTGATTATTTATCTCCTGATATTAAAATGGGACCAATCTCTACTGATACTCCTGAATTTGCAGCAGCAGAGAAAAATGTGAAAGACCAAATCGAAAGATTCATGAACACTAACGGAACACATTCTGTTGACTATTTTCATAGAAAATTAGGAAAAATTATGTGGGATAAAGTTGGAATGGCACGTAACGAAAAAGGATTAAATGAAGCGATCGCAGAAATTGCAGCTTTACGTGAAGAATTTTACAAAGACGTAAAAATCCCTGGTGTTGCTAATGGTTTTAATCAAGAATTAGAAAAAGCGACTCGTGTTGCCGATTTCTTAGAATTAGGAGAATTGTTCGCTAAGGATGCATTACATCGTAATGAATCTTGTGGGGGTCACTTCCGTGAAGAATATCAAACTCCAGAGGGTGAAGCGCAACGTGATGATGAAAATTTCGCGTATGTAGCAGCTTGGGAATACACAGGAAAACCTAGTGATGCTGTTTTACACAAAGAGCCATTAGTGTTTGATAACGTGAAACTAGTTCAGAGAAATTATAAATAGAAATTAGTCCCAAGTCTAAAGTTCAAAGGCCTGAAATATAGCGCTTTTGAAATTCGGCTTTCTGACTTTCAAACTAATAAAAGTATGAAACTTACATTAAAAATATGGCGTCAAAAAAACGCCCAAGATAAAGGAGCAATGGTCGATTATCAAATCGACGGAATTGAGCCAGACATGTCATTCCTTGAAATGCTTGATGTTTTCAATCAAGATTTAATGAGTAAAGGTGGCGAACCAGTTGCATTTGACCACGATTGTCGCGAAGGAATCTGCGGAATGTGTTCTTTGTACATCAATGGTGAAGCACACGGACCAGATAGAGGAGTAACGACTTGTCAGTTACACATGCGTATGTTTAAGGATGGTGATACGATTACAATCGAGCCTTTCCGTGCAGCTGCATTTCCAGTAATCAAAGATTTAGTAGTCAACAGAAGTGCTTTTGATAGAATTCAGCACGCTGGTGGATTTATATCGGTAAACACTTCAGGGAATACCATCGATGCAAATGCAATTCCAATTAAAAAGGAAGATGCTGATAATGCATTTGATGCGGCTGCTTGTATTGGTTGCGGAGCTTGTGTCGCTACTTGTAAAAACTCATCTGCAATGTTATTTGTTGCTGCTAAAGTTTCTCAGTATGCACTTTTACCACAAGGTAGACTTGAAGCTACAGATCGTGTGTTAAACATGGTAGCACAAATGGATACTGAAGGTTTTGGTAACTGTACTAATACTGGAGCTTGTGAAGTAGAATGTCCAAAAGGAATTTCTTTAGAAAATATTGCTCGTATGAACAGAGAATATTTATCAGCAAGTTTGAAAGGATAATTTTCCATATATTCTTTGTCAGTTCGAGCGTAATCGAGAACATGCAGAGAATTTACATTATAAAAAACGCATTCATTTATTTGAATGCGTTTTTTTTATTTAATTTATTCAGATATCTTTAGTCTTTCCATCCCCAAGGTGCCGAAGGAGTTGGAACTGTTTTTGTTAAATCGAATTTTACTGTAAAAAGTCGATCAGACCCAATTCTTCTTAAATTATAAGTAAATGAAGTTTCGTCTAAAGTAATCCACCAAACATTAGCAGCGGCATTTGGAAGTAAATCACACGTTTTTTGATCTGCCGGAAAAAACTGGAGTGTTGATGAACCAGAATTAGTTGTTGTTCCGCCATATTGGGTAATTTTATCTTCGGATCCATCTTCATGACGGTGATCGTGTTTGAGTTCGATTCGGTCGTTTTTATACGTTAACACCCAAGTTCTACTTTTATCATCTGCTACAAAAAATGGAATTCGAATTGTGTTTTTATCGCAATTACGAACGTGCATCACTAGTTTTTTATTACGAAAAGCATCGTTGTCAGTTCCTTCTGTTACTTGGCCTTCAAAAGATTTTCCACATTGTTGTTGTAAATTTTTCCAAAATTGTTTTGCTCCTGATTTCTCTTGGCTAAATGCAAAAATAGAGAAAAGTATTGTGCATAAAACGAGTGTCTTTTTCATGTCTTTTTTTGCTAATATAAGGAACATAAAGTACTGTTATTATACTTAATTTTATGAAAAAATAAAAAGATGCAAGTTGTACTAATTCAAGCTCCTTTGGTTTGGGAAAATCCAAAATTAAATCGCGATTATTTTGAAGAGAGAATTAATGCTATCTCTGAAAATGTCGATCTTATTGTGCTTCCGGAAATGTTTACAACCGGATTTACAATGAATCCTAGTACTGTTTCGGAGACTATGCAAGGCGAAACGGTTTTGTGGATGCAATCTTTGGCGAAAGCCAGAAATAGCGCTATAACGGGAAGTATTATTGTCGAGGAAAAAGGTAATTTCTATAATAGAATGCTATTTGTATTTCCTTTGGGTGAAATACAGCATTATGATAAAAGACATTTGTTTACGCTTGCTGGCGAAGAAAAGGTGTATACCGCTGGAACTCAAAAATTAATTGTTGAATATCTAGGTTGGAAAATATGTCCTCTGGTTTGTTATGATTTGCGTTTTCCTGTTTTTTCTAGAAATGTGGAAGAGTATGATTTACTGATTTATGTAGCAAGTTGGCCAAAAGTTAGGACATCTGCTTGGGATGCTTTATTGAAAGCAAGAGCAATTGAAAACGTAAGTTATGTAGTTGGAGTCAACAGAACAGGTGAAGATGCGAGTGGACATAATTATATTGGTCATTCTCAAGTGTTGGATTACTTAGGAGATTACGTAGTAGTTCCACAAGAAGAGGAAGTTGCTTTTAGTGTAAAATTGGATAAAACAAAGTTGATTGAAATGCGTAAAAAGTTTTCATTTCTAAATGACAGAGATGTTTTTGAACTTAAAAACTAAAGTTCTACTTTTTCATATTGTCTGTTTTCTTTTTTACTTCTGGTGAATAAGGTATGCTCAAATCAAAAACTTGCTCAACATCCCAATTGGCTCTAACGTCAATTTCCTTTGAAAAATAAATTACTTCTTCAGAATAACGTTTCTCTAGATAGTTTCCTGAATCGTAAATTTTATTTTTATTATCGTCATAAATAGCTCTCAATGTGAATTGTGTAGGTTCTAAAAGATTAAAATCTATTGTTGTATTGCTTTCCGTATATTCTGAGGCTAAAACTTCTCCTTTAGCATTAGTTAGTTCTATGATTACAGGGAATTGTTTGACATTCTCCAGTTTTATTTTGAGATTCCCATAATCAGAAGCGTTTTGAGTATTTACTTTATAGGATAAAGTGTCGTTTGTTTTGTCAAAAAAATCAGTTAAACCACCGGGTAAAATTGAGAATGTATATTTTTCTGATGGTTCTTTTTTAAAGTCAAAAAATATTTTTTGATTGAATTCGTCATATTCAGTTGTAAAAGCAACAGCAACAGAGTCTTTGTTAATCAATTTTATTTTTGATTTGTCAAATTTCACTATTGGCGTGGCGGTTTCTAGCGTAAATCGATTTCTAAAATGCAATATTCCGGTATAGGCAGGTGTAATGCTTAAGGTATCTTTTTTTTGATCTTTAATTTTAAATTTAAAGTCAGTTGTATATTTTTCTTTGCTAACCGATAAGGCTAAGGAATCTACTTTTAGAGGTTTAAACCATATTTGAAGAGAATCTTTTTTAGGAAATTGAGTAACAACTGTTGTTAGAATTTCGTTGTTGTTTTTCAAAATTAACTTTGGTCTGGTATTCGCTAAAATCATATTCCCTTCATAACCCATGATAAGTCTGTTTCCAGATGCTTGTGTGGGTTTAAAAGCTTTAAAAGGTAAGGCTTCTTTGAATAACTCTAATTCGTATAGGGTATCATTTGGAACTGTGATGTATTGCTTATAAAAACCAATTTTATCTGTTTTTGGATTGTATTTATTATTGTTGTTTACATCTTTCATTGCCACAAGAAGGTATTTTCCAGACTTTAAATTTTCTAAGCGAAAGGTTTTTAGGCTATCTAATGTATTGGTTACATATCTTGGAGTTTCTTTGTAAACAACAGAATCTTTAAAAGTATCGTTAACTTCGTAAAGCATTACCGATACAAATGGTTCTATTTCTTTGTCATAGGCACTTTTGATCTTTCCGCCAAGGCTTAAGGAATCAACATAAGCGCCTGTAGAGAACACATATTTGAATTGGTTTAATGGATTCCCTTCGTTGTTATCAGCGATACTTTGTCCAAAATTAAAACTATAAGTCGTATTGGGTTGTAAGGTGTCTTTTATTTTTATAGTAATGTATTTACTTGCCGTAGTTGGAAGAATCAACGGCTCGTTTTTCATTGGAGGTGAAATAATTAGTTGTTTGTTTAAATTTTTTAATTTAATATTTTCATCAAATACTAACTTAATTTGATCTCCTTTGAAGTTGGTGTTAAAGTTTTCTGGAAAACTCATTTTTAAGACAGGAGCAATGGTGTCTTTTAAGCCTCCAGTGATAGAGCCTCTTTTGGCACAGCCAATAACTATGAAAAGGAATAATAAAGAGACGTATTTTAAATTGTTTTTCAACATATCAAATCAAATTAGAATCTACAAAATAACAATTATAATTAATGTGATTCCAGTTTTTATAAAATTATTATGAAGGATTTAGTTTAGCTTCCTTTTTTAAGAGCGCTGTTTTTTTGTATTTAATGTTTATTTTTACATTAATAAATAGGCGTAGTAGTAATAAGTAAATTTCTTTCGTACTGCGCTACAATCTATTCAATATATAAAAAATGAGAAAAATAGAACACATTGGTATTGCTGTTAAGGATTTAGAAGTATCGAATTTAGTTTTCGAAAAACTTTTTGGCGTTCCAGCCTATAAATTTGAAGAAGTACAAAGCGAGGGAGTAACTACATCTTTCTTTATGAATGGTCCCAATAAAATTGAGCTTTTGGCGGCTACTAGTACAGAAAGTCCCATTGCTAAGTTTTTAGAGAAAAAAGGAGAGGGAATCCATCACATCGCTTTCGATGTTGAAGATATAGTTTCAGAAATTAATCGGTTGAAAGGAGAAGGATTTATTGTACTGAATGAAGTTCCTAAAAAAGGAGCGGATAATAAGCTGGTTGCCTTCTTGCATCCTAAAAGTACAAATGGAGTGTTAATTGAATTGTGTCAAGAAATAAAATAAATCTGTTTTTAGATTTGTGAGTATTCTTCTAGCATTCAGTTAGTTTGAATTTAGAAGTTTTTAATTAGTGAATTTTATTAAAATCTAATTAAAAAAAAGTTGTAACAAATCAAAAATAGTAGTAATATTGCAAACTCTAAACCGGTCCTATAGCTCAGCTGGTTAGAGCACCTGACTCATAATCAGGTGGTCCCTGGTTCGAGCCCAGGTGGGACCACAGTTTAAAATCAAGCCCTTACAGCAATGTAAGGGCTTTTTATTTGCGCTTATTAGATTCGCAAATGGTTATAAAGAGTATTTTTGTAATTATTGTTTTTTTTTGTTAAAAGTAAATGCTTAATTTGTAGCGAATTAATTTTAATTAAAATCTTCTTGTAAAAAGAGTATTTTGTTATTTACAAGTCATGAAAATCACTAAAAAAATCATAGGAAGTTTGCTGGTATTCTTTATGGGGATTATGAGTATGGTTGCTGAGACGCCGCCTCAGCCTATGAGAGGATTACAACCACCACCACCACCACCACCACCACCTGGACTTTCTATTGATAATAATATTTATATATTACTTATAATCACTTTATTCTTTGGAGCTTATATTGTATATGAAAGTAAATTTAAAAAAAAAACTCCAATTTAATTTGGAGTTTTTTTTTTAAAAAAAATATTATGTTTCTACTTATTACTGTATAATCGACTTACATATTTTCCGATTACATCGAATTCTAAATTTATTTTGGTGTCTACTTCGAAGGATTTAAAGTTTGTGTGCTCGTGTGTGTAAGGAATTATCGCGACACTAAATTGGTTTTTCTTTGAATTTACCACTGTTAAGCTAACGCCGTTTACAGTAATTGAGCCTTTCTCAATGGTAATGTTATTAAGTGTTTCGTCGTATTCAAAACTATAAAGCCAACTTCCATTGGTTTCTTCTGCTAGTATGCAGGTACCTATTTGGTCCACATGCCCTTGAACTATATGTCCGTCAAGTCGGTCGCCTAGTTTCATGGCTCTCTCAAGATTCACGCTGTCGCCAACTTTCCAAGAACCTAAGTTTGTTTTTTTTATTGTCTCATCAATTGCAGTTACGGTGTAGGAGTTGTTTTTTATGGCTACAACAGTAAGGCAGATTCCGTTATGAGCAACACTTTGATCAATCTGAAGTTCGCTTGTAATTGAGGAATCCATTGTGATGTGTACGTTGGTGTTCTCTTTTTTTATTTCTTGGATAGTGCCAAGCGTTTCTATAATTCCTGTAAACATTTCTTGTTTTATTTTACTAAATTTGCACTTCAAAATTAGCAATAAATAACGGTATGTCATGATGAAAAAAGCAGAAAATATAATCGTAGGAATTTCTATAGGGGATTTAAACGGTATTGGAAGCGAGGTTGTTTTAAAAACATTTGAGGATACTCGTATGTTAGAGTTGTGTACTCCGGTGATATTTGCGAATGTAAAGCTATTGTCGTTTGTTAAAAAAGGGTTTCAATCGACCTCTTTATTGCATGGAATTGACAAATTAGATCAGATCGTTGTTGGTAAAATTAATGTCCTTAATCTTTGGAGAGAAGGCGTAGACTTAAAGCTAGGAGAAAATGACCCAAAAGCAGGAGAATATGCTATAAAGTCGTTTGTAGCAGCAACCAAAGCTTTAAAAGAAGGACTTGTAGACGTTTTGGTTACAGCACCAATAAATAAATATAATGTGCAGTCGGATGAGTTTAAGTTTCCAGGACATACTGATTATTTAGATCAAGAACTAGAGGGAAATGCGCTGATGTTGATGGTTCAAGATAATCTAAGAGTTGGTTTATTAACCGATCACATTCCTTTAAACGAGGTGGCTTCTCATCTTACAGAAGAATTAATTAGAAAAAAAATTGAAACGGTTAAGTTGTCATTAATACAAGATTTTAGTATCAACAAGCCAAAAATTGCCGTTTTAGGTTTAAATCCTCATTGTGGAGATGGCGGGGTTATCGGAACAGAAGACGATTTAATTATAAAGCCTGCTTTGAAAAAATTATTTGATAAAGGAACTTTGGTTTTCGGTCCTTTTGCGGCGGATGGTTTTTTTGGTAGCAATCAATATGAGAAATACGATGCTGTTATAGCTACGTATCATGATCAAGGATTGATTCCTTTTAAGACATTGTCGTTTGGTAATGGCGTAAATTACACAGCTGGTTTAAATAAAATTAGAACTTCGCCAGATCACGGTACTGCTTATGATATTGCTGGAAAAGGAATTGCGGACTATAACTCCTTTAAAGAAGCGGTATATCTGGCATTGGATATTTATAATTCCAGAAATCAGTATGCCGAAATCAGTCAAAAACCACTAAAAACAAAAGAAAAGTAGTTGTGAACAAAAAAAAGTGAATAAGATTATTAGATTTGCAATAATTTTATATCTTTGCACTCCCGAAGTTTAAGGTCAAAATGTTGTGGAAATGAAGAATACTAAAGAATATTTAATTCCTTTTATAGGATTAAAGCCAGGAAAACATCATTTTGAGTATCAAATAAATAATGCGTTCTTTGAAATCTTTGATTATAATGAATATCAAAATTCAGATATCAAAGTAAACGTAGTTTTAGAGAAAAAAAGTACGCTGTTAGAATTGGCTTTTGAGCATAAAGGGGTTGTAAATGTACCTTGCGATCTAACAAGCGAAGATTTTGATTTGCCGATAAAAGGCAAGATGAAGTTAATTGTTCGTTTTGGCGAAGAATTTAACAATGAAAATGAAGAATTATTGATTTTGCCTCATGGAGAATTTGAGATAGACGTTGCTCAATATATTTATGAAATGATTGTATTGTCGGTGCCTTTAAGAAGAGTTCATCCTGGCGTAAAAGACGGAACTTTAAAAACCGAAGCTTTGACGAAACTCAATGAGTTAGCCGTAAAAGAAGTAAGCATAGAAGAAGATAATAAAGAAGAAGAAAATATAGACCCACGTTGGGACAAATTAAAGCAACTATTAACGGATAAATAATATAGTAAAATGGCACATCCTAAGAGAAAAATCTCCAAAACAAGAAGAGATAAGAGAAGAACACATTACAAAGCTACTGTAGCTCAAATCGCTACATGTCCTATCACTGGAGAGGCGCATTTGTATCACAGAGCTTACTGGCATGAAGGTAAAATGTACTACAGAGGGCAAGTTGTTATAGATAAATCTGTAGCTGTTGCTTAATACATTTTGCAAATAATATTCGAACTCTCACATCGTGAGAGTTTTTTTGTTCTTTATGATTTTTGTTAAATATGAAGTTTCAAGTCATAGAAAACGGAATTTTTTTTGTAATTTTCAAGTCTTTTAAAAATTTTCAAATGGCAGCATTTGACTAGAAATAAATTGCACACAATGAATAAAATCACAGCCGCAATTACCGCTGTTGGAGCCTATGTTCCTGACTTTGTACTTACTAACAAAGCGCTCGAAGTAATGGTGGATACCAATGACGAATGGATTACCTCTCGTACAGGAATAAAAGAAAGAAGAATTCTTAAGGATGATAGTAAGGGAACTTCATTTTTAGCTATAAAAGCAGCTCAAGATTTATTAGCCAAAGCTAATATTGATCCGCTTGAAATAGACTTGCTAATAATGGCAACTGCAACACCAGATATGCCCGTTGCTGCAACAGGAGTTTATGTAGCTACTGAAATCGGAGCTACAAACGCTTTTGCTTACGATTTACAAGCAGCTTGTTCTAGTTTCTTATTCGGTATGTCAACGGCTGCTGCGTATATAGAGTCTGGAAGATATAAAAAAGTACTTTTAATTGGTGCTGATAAAATGTCATCTATTGTAGATTATACCGATCGATCAACTTGTATCATTTTTGGTGATGGAGCAGGAGCAGTATTGTTTGAGCCCAATTACGAAGGATTAGGACTGCAAGATGAATACCTTCGAAGTGATGGAATAGGTAGAGATTTTTTGAAAATTGATGCAGGTGGTTCACTTAATCCAACCACTTTAGAAACAATAAAAGAGAACAGACACAATATTATTCAAGACGGTAAAACTGTTTTTAAATATGCTGTAACAAACATGGCAGATTCTAGTGAATTGATTCTGAAAAGAAATAATTTAACTAATGAAAATGTTGACTGGTTAATTCCTCATCAAGCTAATAAACGTATTATCGATGCTACAGCAAACCGAATGAATCTAGAAGATTCAAAGGTGCTAATGAATATTGAGAAATACGGAAATACAACCTCAGCTACATTACCATTAGTACTGAGCGATTTCGAACATGTATTTAAAAAAGGAGATACATTAATTTTTGCTGCCTTTGGTGGTGGTTTCACTTGGGGTTCTATTTATCTAAAATGGGCTTACGATAAAAAATAAATTTAAACTAAAAACAAATAATCATGGATTTAAAAGAAATTCAAAATCTAATTAAGTTTGTAGCAAATTCAGGAGTTGCAGAGGTTAAGTTAGAGATGGATGATGTAAAAATCACTATTAGAACAACCTTAGAAGGTAATGTAACAGAGACTACTTATGTACAGCAAATGCCAGCTCAAGCAACACTTCAGCAAGCAGTAGCGCCTCAAGCAGTTGCTCCAGTAGCAGCGGCAGAAGCGCCAGTAGCAGAAAACTCTCATTACATCACTATAAAATCTCCAATTATTGGAACTTTTTATAGAAAACCATCTCCAGATAAACCAATGTTTGTTGAAGTAGGTAAAACAATCGCTCAAGGAGATGTTCTTTGTGTAATTGAAGCAATGAAATTATTCAACGAAATTGAATCTGAAATTTCTGGTAAAATTGTTAAAATTTTAGTAGATGATATGTCACCAGTTGAATTTGACCAACCTTTATTCTTAGTAGATCCATCATAACATTTTTAGATTCCAAATTTCCAAATTCCAATGTTGGAGGTTTGGAATTTATTATTTGAATTTTAAATTAAAAAAAGATGTTTAAAAAAATATTAATTGCAAATAGAGGCGAGATTGCATTACGTATCATTAGAACTTGCAAGGAAATGGGTATTAAAACAGTAGCTGTTTATTCTACTGCTGATGCTGAAAGTTTACATGTAAAGTTTGCTGACGAAGCAGTTTGTATTGGTCCACCTCCAAGTAATTTATCTTACTTGAAGATGTCAAATATAATTGCGGCTGCTGAAATTACAAATGCTGATGCAATACATCCAGGATACGGTTTTCTATCTGAAAATGCAAAGTTTTCTAAAATTTGTCAAGAACACGGGATCAAATTTATTGGAGCTTCTCCAGAAATGATTGATAGAATGGGAGATAAGGCTTCTGCTAAATCTACTATGATTGAGGCAGGTGTTCCTTGTGTTCCTGGTTCGGTTGGGATTTTAGAATCGTACGAGGAAGCTTTAAAATTATCTAAAGAGTTTGGTTTTCCAGTAATGCTAAAAGCTACGGCTGGAGGTGGTGGAAAAGGGATGCGTGCCGTTTGGAAGGAAGAAGAATTATTAAAAGCTTGGGAAAGTGCTCGTCAAGAGTCTGCTGCAGCTTTTGGTAATGATGGTATGTATTTAGAAAAATTAATTGAAGAGCCTAGACATATAGAAATTCAAGTTGTAGGTGATTCTTACGGTAAAGCCTGTCACCTTTCTGAAAGAGATTGTTCTGTTCAGAGACGTCATCAAAAATTGACTGAGGAAACACCTTCACCATTTATGACGGATGAATTACGTCAAAAAATGGGTGCAGCGGCTGTAAAAGCAGCAGAATTTATTAAATATGAAGGAGCTGGTACTGTAGAATTTTTGGTAGATAAACACCGTAACTTCTATTTCATGGAGATGAATACGCGTATTCAAGTGGAGCATCCAATTACAGAACAAGTTATAGATTATGACTTGATTCGTGAGCAAATTATGGTTGCTGCTGGAGTTCCAATTACTGGTAAGAATTATTTACCTAAATTACATGCAATCGAATGCAGAATAAATGCTGAAGATCCCTATAATGATTTCCGTCCCTCTCCAGGAAAAATTACTACACTTCATATGCCAGGAGGTCACGGAGTACGTTTAGATACTCACGTGTATTCAGGATATACTATTCCGCCAAATTATGATTCTATGATTGCCAAGTTGATTACAACAGCGCAAACTCGTGAAGAAGCGATTAGTAAAATGAGAAGAGCATTAGATGAATTCGTAATAGAAGGTATAAAAACTACTATTCCTTTTCATAGACAGTTAATGGATGATCCTCGCTATATCGCAGGTGATTACACAACTGCATTTATGGATACTTTTAAAATGAACGATCCAGAATAAAAAATATATTTTATTTATAAAGACCTTACAGCAATGTAAGGTCTTTTTTTTTGATTTTTTTTTAGATGAATGGTTTTGATTTGTGTAAAATTTACCCAAGTTCTTAATCCTTTTACCCAATTTATACATATTAGTTATAAACTATAAATTATTAAAATGCTGTATTATAGGTTTTTATGGTGTTGTTGCTTAGCTATTTATATTTGGTATGATTATTCTATTAACCTAAACAATATAACTAGTAAATAATTTAAAACATATATATCATGAAAAAATTAATCTTATCAGCAGCAATCGTTTTAGGAAGTTTATCAACTTATGCAGGGAATGTTCAAAACGAGATAGAAATTGTAAAAACAGTAACTATCCAAGAAGAATATAAAGAAGTAAAATTAGAAGAGGTTCCGGTAGCGATCAAAGAAGCATTAAAAGTTGCTTTTCCTGATGCTATTTTAAATAAAGCATTTATTAATGAAAAAAAGGAATATAAATTAGACGTTACAGTTGGTGAAAAAACAGGAAATCTTTTTGCTGATGAAACTGGAAAATGGATTCAAAAATAAACATAGAAATTAATAATTAAAATATATATCATGAAAAAATTAATCTTATCAGCAGCAATCGTTTTAGGAAGTTTATCTACATATGCAGGAACTATTCAAAACAATACAGAAATTGTAAAAACAATAACGATTCAGGAAGAATATAAGGAAGTTAAATTAGAAGAGGTTCCGGTAGCGATCAAAGAAGCATTAAAGGTTGCTTTTCCTGATGCCATTTTAAATAAAGCATTTATTAATGAAAAAAAGGAATACAAATTAGACGTTACAGTTGGTGAAAAAACAGGAAACCTTTTCGCAGATGAAACCGGAAAATGGATTCAAAAATAAACACAGAAAATAATAATTTAAAGATAAATACTATGAAAAAGTTAATCTTATCAGCAGCAATTATTTTAGGAAGTTTGTCAGCTCATGCAATAAATGTTCCTTTAAATGACACTAAAAATCAATCTTCATTAGTTCAAGAAAGATATATTGAAGTAGAAAAAGTTCCAGAAGCAGTGCAAAAAGCATTAGAAGTTGCCCATCCAGGTGCAGTTCTTGGAAAAGCTTATATCAATGAAAAACAAGAATACAAACTAGAAATCACAGTTAAAGACCAGAAAGCTACTGTTTATGCAGATGCTAATGGGAACTGGATAAATAAGTAATTGGAGATTTATTTATTGCAAAGAGAGACTATTTTTATAGTCTCTCTTTTTTTTGCAAAAAATTAGCACAATACAATTTAAATAACTTTATTTTAGCATCAAAAGTGAAACCTAATGGCTAGAATTTTATTGATTGAGGATGATGTGCCTTTTTGCAAATTATTAGAAAAGTTTCTGATAAAAAAATCTTTTGAGATAGTCACGGCTTTTTCAGGATCAGAAGCGAAAATTAAAATAAAAGATACTGATTTTGATCTTATTATGACAGATTTGAGACTTCCTGATTATGATGGAATTGAACTTATGGCTGAGATTAAAACTATTAATCCCAATGTTCCTATTTTACTTATGACTGGCTATTCAGATGTGAGCACGGCAGTCAAAGCGATCAAAAATGGTGCAACAGATTATATTTCTAAACCATTTAATCCCGAAGAAGTACTTTTAGTTATTACAAATGCGCTTGCTCAGGAATCAATTGTTATTGACGATCCAACTATAGTTTCAAAAACTGTTAAAAAAATAACTGTACAAAAGGAAAGTAGTTTTATACAAGGAATATCCGCTGCATCACTTAAGCTAGCTGAATATATTAAACTAGTTAGCCCAACAAATATGTCGGTGCTTGTTATTGGTGAAAGCGGAACCGGTAAAGAGGTGATTGCAAAAAGTATTCATAAAAATAGTGCTAGAAAAAACAGCAATTTTATAGCAGTCGATTGTGGTTCGATTCCTAAAGAATTGGCAGCAAGTGAGTTTTTTGGTCATGTAAAAGGATCATTTACTGGGGCTATTCAAGATAAAATTGGTTTTTTTGAAGCGGCAAATGGCGGGACTATTTTTTTAGATGAGATTGGTAATTTATCTTATGAAAATCAAATTCAGCTTTTGAGAGCTTTACAAGAACGCAAAATAAAACCGGTTGGTAGCAATAAAGAAATAGCTGTAGACATTAGAATTATTACTGCTACAAATGAAGATTTGCGAGAAGCAGTCAAGAATGGCGATTTTAGAGAAGATTTGTATCATAGAATAAATGAATTTTCGATTCATTCTCCTTCTCTTCTAGAACGAAGTGAGGATTTAATGTTGTTTTCCGATTTTTTCCTTGAAAAATCTAATCAGGAATTAAACAAAAATGTAATTGGTTTTTCTGAAGAAGTCATGTCAATTTTTCAAAATTACAGATGGCCTGGAAATTTAAGAGAACTTCAAAACTGTATCAAGAGAGCAACCTTACTATCTCCAGATGATTTTATCGAAAAAGAGGTACTTCCTGTTGAATTTTTTCAGCAAGAGAAAATTGAAACAACTGATTTTTCTTTATCAGAAAATGAAAGAGAAGCGATAGTAGAAGCCTTAAATCGAACCAATCACAATAAAACAGAAGCTGCTAAGCTGTTGAAAATTAATAGAAAAACATTGTATAATAAATTAAAGCTCTACGGAATCAATTAGTTTTATCTTTTTGTATTAGTTTAAAAAGAACTTCAATTTTACTTTTTAAAGTGCTAATTTTACTTTTTAATTCAGCTAAGTTTTCGTCTTTTAATTCTAATTCATCTAAAATTGCACTAATCTCAAAAGCTTTAATTTGCTTAAACATCGGATTCATTTTGTGCGCTATGTTTTTAATTTCTTGAAAATTAACAGCCAGTATTGCTTCCTCTAATAAAAATAAATTTTCCTTAGCGTCAATCATAAAAGATTGTAAAATTTCTTCTAAAGCATTTTTATCATCTGATAGAAATGCTTTTAATGCCTTTAATGAATACCCTTTATTGTGGTTTTTAGAGGAGTTTGTAGTGGCAAATTCTTTCGGAATCACCGTATTATTTAGGATTGCTTTTATAGTAGTAAGTATGGTTTTTGGGGTGTACGGTTTGCGAATAACAGTCGTGAATCCTGCTTGTTTATAATAATCTAAATCTAAATCGCCTCTTCCTGTAACTGCAAAAACAGGTTGGTTTTCATATTCTGTGTAAGACTTATTCTGTAGTTCTTTTAAAAATGAAAAACCATCCATCACTGGCATTTGAATATCTGTAATTATAAAATCGAATGCATTTTTTTCTATCCACAAAAGTGCCTCTGTGGCTTTATCGAAAGGGAATATTATAAAATCATTCTGTCTCAAAACTTCTGTGGTTAATTGCAACAAGCTTTGATCATCATCAATAATAACGGCTCTATATTGTGTTTTATCAATAGAGGAAAGGTTTTCTTCTATAGCGGTATTGTCAAACACTAAAGGAAGTTGGATTGTAAAAGTACTTCCTTTGCCTATTTCGCTTTCTAAACTTAAAGCTCCACCTAATATAGCAGCCATTTTTTTAGAAATAGTAAGTCCTAATCCTGTTCCGCCATATTTTTTTTCTATTTTTTCATCCGCTTGAGTAAACTCTTCAAAAACTAATTGTTGACTCTTTTCATCTATTCCAATTCCAGAATCTTTAATTGATAGGGTTAATGTTTGAGTCCCTAAATTTACTTTTCCATCAATTTTAATAAATCCTTTTTCAGTAAATTTAAACGCATTTCCGATAATGTTGGAGAGTATTTGTCTTAGTCGAAACGGATCTCCAATAATTTTTTGCTGTAATTTTTCGTCAATCGTGATACTTAAATCAATGGGTTTTTGTGAATAAACAGCTTGAATGCTGCTCGCTAACTCATTTATTACATCTGCTAATGAAAAAGGAACGGTGTCAATAGTAATTTTGCCTGCTTCAATTTGTGTAAAATCTAATAAGTCTTGAACCAATTTTGAGATATAACTAGAAGATCCTTTTATGTTCTTAGTAAAATGCTGTTGTTTGGTGTTTAATTCGGAATTTCCTAGCAATTCTGTATAGCCTATAATCGTACTTAAAGGTGTTTTTAAATCATGACTTACCGTCGATATAAGTTGCTCTCTACTAGTCAGTAGTTTTTTAGCTTTTAGATTAGCCATTTCTAATTGCGTTTTATAAGACTGCGTTTTAGAAAAATCGCTTATGATTAAAATTAGGAAGAATAAGGTCAATAATAAACCAATTGCGGCAGCAGTAGTCACTATTTGATTGGTTTTTTTTAATGATTTTTCACGTGCTAAGTAACTTGAAGTAGTGTTTAAGATAATTTCTCGTTCTATTATACCAAATACTTTACGCAGTTGGTCCGAGATGAGAATTTCGTTCTGGATCAGTTTAGTTTCTTCTGAGTTTAAGCGTTTTTTCTTGTTGGCAGTTTCTTTTTTTACTTCATTCAGCAACATTTTCGACACGCTTACAATAGAGTCTGACTCTTTTTTTGTTAGCGTATTGGTACTGTCATCAGGGATGTTTTGATTCAGATAATCAACGTATTTTTTGAGAACGTTACGCTCGTAATTTGCCATAGATGCAGGAGATTTTACAAAATCTTCCATTTGTAATTTTCGCATCGAGGACTGAATTTTGGTTAAATCAGTTATGGCATTGCTTACTGCATTTTCATCTTCACTTTTGCTCTTTATCGTTTTTAACTCTTGTATGTTTTTTATTTTTCTGGTCAATAATAATTGTACACTGTCTAATAGTGTTTTCTGGTATTCCGTAGAGACGATCGTCTTTAGAGAATCAATATCTGTTTGGAGAGTCTTAGTTTTTAAGACATATTTATCAAAATCCTTATTTGATTCTGATTGAATGGCAATTCGGGCTAAGCTTTCCGTTTTGTATAAGTCAGACAAGATGGTGCTGACTTTTAACAGAGAACTATTTTTGTTGCTAAATCTTTTTTCATTTTTAGAAAAATTTTGGTTTTCCGTGTACAGAAACCAACCTACACTTCCAAAAAGAAGTACCAACAGAAGGTAGCTAATAAAAACTTTTAGCGGAATGTAACTTTTTTTGTTCTCCATTTTTCAAAGATAAAAATTTGAATAAGCATTCAAGTTAAGATATTCAAAATATTTAAGGCAATAAAAAACCCCACTAAAAAGTGAGGTTTTATTTATTTAAAAAAAAATGCTATTACAAAGTTTCTTTTAGCCATTTGTAAAACTCTTTTTGCCAAACTTGAGCATTTTGTGGTTTTAAAACCCAGTGATTCTCCTCAGGGAAATACAAAAATCTACTTTTTATTCCGCGCAATTGTGCTGCTTGAAAAGCCTCTTGAGATTGTCCAATTGCTACTCGGAAATCTTTTCCTCCTTGTATGATTAAGATTGGAGTGTTCCACTTATCTACATGATTAATCGGGTTGAATTCGTTGTAAGCTTTTTGAGCAATAGCATTGTCTTTTTCCCAATACGCTCCGCCAAAATCCCAATTATTAAAGAATACTTCTTCGGTAATTCCAAACATACTTTGTGTGTTAAAAATCCCATCATGAGCAATAAATGTTTTAAAACGATTGTTGTGAATTCCAGCTAAATAAAAAGCAGAATAACCACCATAACTAGCACCAACACATCCAAGACGATTGGCATCTACATATTTTTCTTTGGCAACATCATCAATCGCGGCTAGATAGTCCTGCATAACTTGTCCGCCCCAGTCTTTACTAATTTGCTCATTCCACTCGACACCATGACCTTGCATTCCGCGACGATTTGGTGCCACAACTACATACCCGTTTGCGGCCATCAACTGAAAATTCCAACGGAAAGAATAGCTTTGCGTTAAGGGAGATTGCGGTCCTCCTTGACAATATAAAAGTGTAGGATATTTTTTAGTAGCATCAAAATTAGGAGGAAGAATAACCCAAACTAACATTTTTTTACCATCTGTTGTAGTCACATATCTTCTTTCGGTTTTGCTTAACGCCAAAGAATTGTAAGTACTCGTGTTGACGTTAGATAATTGTTTCCAGTTTTTTTTCTTTAAATCATAAGAAAAAATTTCTGCAGCATGATTCATATCTGTTCTAGTTACAATCACTTTATCACCAGAGAAACCAACGATTGCATTCACATCAAAATCACCATTTGTAATTTGGCGAACTGTAATTGCAATTCTCGTTACTCCGGGAAAGTTAACCTCAAATAATTGTTTTGTTCCGTCAATTGGCGCTACAAAATAGATTTTGCTTCCGTCTTTACTCCACATAAAACTATCTACTGTTCCGTCCCAATTGGCAGTTAGATTCATTTTCATGCCTTTAAAACTAACAATTAAATCATTTTTGTCCGCTTCATAACCATCTCTTTTCATTTGCAACCAAGTCAAATTTCCAGTAGGTGAGAATTGTGGCGCCATATCATAACCTAGATTTCCCTCGGTTCTGTTTGTCGTTTTTCCAGTTTCTAGGTTGTACTCATATATGTCGGTATTGGTAGAAGTTGCATACTGCGTTCCCGCTTTTTTCTTTGAAACATAAAGAATGTTTTTGCTGTCTGGAGACCAAATGTAGTCTTCGTCGCCACCAAATGGTTTTTGTGGACTATTGAAATTTTCCCCTTTTAGAACATCAATGCCAATTGCACCTTCCTTATTCTCTTTGTAAAAAACATGATTAAATGTTCCGTCGTTCCAAGTATCCCAATGACGATAATCTAATCCGTCATAGATTTGAGCATCTGATTTTTGTAAATCGGGATAAAAATCTTTTCCGTGAACTTTGTCTATTTTTACTTCTTCGTTATAAACAATATTTTTTCCGTCTGGAGAAATGTTTTTATCTTTTAGAAGTGTTTTTGTTTCCTTTACTTCAGTTGGAGTTCCTCCGTTTATTGGTAAAGTGTACATTTTAGTTTCTGATTTGTTTTCAGCAACAGAGGGGAAAGTGACTTGATAAACAATGTTTTTACCATCGTTTGAAAGTCCTAAAGGATTTACCCTTCCTAGTTTCCAAAGTAATTCCGGCGTCATTACGTTTTGCGCCACTGCGTTTAAACTCATCATTATTAAGGGAATTAATAGTAATTTTTTCATTTTATTAGTTGTTTTATTTCGAACCATAAAAATAGCCAATTTATTTTGATCTTTCTCGCTTTATACTAATGCTTTTTAGCCCCGATAGTAGTGTAAATCCTTTGTTTTTTGTTTGAAAAAAAAACAAAGATTGCAACGGATAGCGGGATTAGCTCCTGAAAATTATTATTTTTATAAAAACATTTAGGCATGGATTTGAGTTATTGGGAGTTGAAAAACTGGTTTACAAACGTTGATTATACAGTTGTTGGCAGTGGAATTGTGGGTTTACATGCTGCGTTGCGCTTGCGCGAAAGATTTCCAGAGAGTAAAATATTAGTTTTAGAAAAAGGAGTTTTGCCACAAGGAGCGAGTACCAAAAATGCTGGTTTTGCCTGTTTTGGTAGTATTTCTGAAATTATTGATGATTTAGAGACCCATTCGGAGCAAGAGGTAATTGATCTTATTAAAAAACGTTGGGAAGGACTGCAATTGTTAAGAAAAAGACTCGGCGACACTGCTTTGGATTTTAAATCCTATGGAGGCTATGAGCTTTTTCTAAAAGAAGCGGAGTCTGCATATGCAGAATGTATTGAAAAGCTCCCTTTTATTAATGGTGTTTTAAAACCGCTTTTTAAGGCAGCTGTTTTTGCTAAAGAAGAGAATCGTTTTGGATTTTCGGGTATTCAGCAACATTTAGTTTTTAATCCTTTTGAAGCACAGATTGATACTGGTAATATGATGCAGGCCTTATTGAAAAATGCAGTTTCAGCAAATATTTTGATTTTAAATCAACAAACAGTAACGGGATATTTAGATAAAGGAAATGAGGTAGAGGTTGCTTTGGGAGACTTTTCTTTTAGAACCCAGAAATTATTGTTTGCGACAAATGGTTTTGCTAATACGCTAACCAATGCCGCAGTAATTCCTGCTAGAGCGCAAGTTTTAATAACAGAACCAATACCTGATTTAGTTATAAAAGGTACTTTTCATTTGGATAAAGGGTATTATTATTTTAGAAATATTGGTAATCGTATTTTACTTGGTGGCGGAAGAAACTTAAATTTTGAGGCAGAAAAAACTACTGTATTTGGACATACAGAAATTGTGCAAAAAAAATTGGAACAGTTATTAAAAGAAGTAATTTTGCCGAACCAAAAATTTAAAATCGCCCATCGCTGGAGTGGTATAATGGGTATTGGTGCACGCAAGAATCCTATTGTTTCTCAATTATCAGATAACGTATATTGCGGAGTCCGATTAGGAGGAATGGGAGTGGCAATAGGAAGTTTAGTAGGAACAGAATTAGCAGATTTAATATAATGGCAAGAAAAACAACGTCTAAAAAAACAAAACAACCCGTCAAAAAAAAGGAAGATACTTCATTTACGAGTAAAATTTCTCGTTTTTTATTTAAAGCACTTTTATGGTTTTTTGGTATTTCCCTGTTTTTCGTGGTACTTTATAAGTTTGTTCCCGTTCCTTTTACACCATTAATGGTTATTCGCGCAATAGAAAATAAAACGGCAGGGAATGAAGTTTACTTTAGTCATGATTGGGAACCACTTAAGAATATCTCTGATAATCTTCAAAAAGCCGTTATAGCTAGTGAAGACGGAACTTTTTTGAAGCATAATGGTTTTGATTTTGGTGCCATGCATAAAGCATATAAAAGTAACGAAAGAGGTCGCAGAATAAAAGGAGGAAGCACCATATCGCAACAAACCGCTAAAAATGTTTTTTTATGGCAAGGACGTAGTTATCTCCGTAAAGGGTTAGAAGCTTATTTTACGGTTTTAATAGAAATTATTTGGGGTAAAGAACGCATTATGGAGGTATATTTAAATAGTATCGAAATGGGTGATGGTGTTTATGGAGCTCAAGCTGCGGCAGAACATTGGTATCGAAAAGATGCCGCTAATCTAACTCCAATTCAAGCGGCTGGAATCGCTGCGATTTTGCCAAATCCTAGAAAGTTTAAGGCTACAAGTTCCTCTTCTTATATTAATAATAGAAAAACTAAGATTGTTCGCATTATGAGACAAGTTGGAACAGTTAAATATTAGTATCTAGAAAAGAATCAATAAAAAAATTGTAGTAAGAATAAAATAAAGTATTGTTGTACAATTGTAGTATTCTATTTTTTCTAGTTCTTTTTTTAAACAAATAAAACCCCATTATTGGGGTTTTATTTGTTTAATCTATTGTGTTTTGGTTAGAATTCTATTAGTAATCAGTATTGTTTTTTAAATAATTTAAGCTACTAATTTTTCTTTAGTAATTCTATCTACAATTAGCGCAATTGCTCCATCTCCTGTAACATTACAGGCGGTACCAAAACTATCCATTGCAATATATAGTGCGATCATTAAACCAATCATCTCTTCGCTGAAACCCAACATCGATTGTAATATTCCAACAGCAGCCATAATTGCTCCTCCAGGAACTCCAGGCGCAGCAACCATAGCGATTCCTAACATAAATATAAAACCGGAAAAGAGAGCGAAGTCAAACGGCATTCCCTGCAAAATCATTAGTGCTATCGCACAAGCTGTGATTTTCATTGTACTTCCAGACAAATGTATGGTTGCGCATAAAGGAATGACAAACCCTGCTATTTTTTCAGAAACTCCATTTTTTATTGTTTGCTCTAATGAAACAGGAATAGTAGCTGCAGAGGATTGTGTTCCTAGTGCTGTGAAATATGCAGGCAACATTGTTAGTAATAATTTGAAAGGATTCTTTTTTGTTACTACCCCAGCAATGGTGAATTGTAGCAGTAATAAGACAATGTGTAATGCAAAAATAACACCGATGATATTGAGAAAAACGGAGAGAATTGAGAATACTTTTCCGCTAAAGGACATGCTTGCAAATATGCCTAATATAAATAAGGGTAATAAAGGAACAATTACATTTTCTATTAGCTGCATGATGATTTTTTCGAAATCCTTTACGACTAATTTTAAGCTTGACTTCTCTTGATAGGAAAGTCCTAATCCGATTACAAAGGCAAAAACTAAAGCCGTCATCACATCTAAAGCAGGTGGAATTGAAATTGTAAAGTAAGGAGTTAATTCTAATGTTGAATTTCCGATTACAGCAACATTATTAACATGAGATTCTAAAAGTTGTGGAAAAAAATCAGATACAACAAAATAAGTCATAAAACCTGAAAATAAAGTTGAGCCATAAGCAATAGCAGCAGTAAGTAAAAGCAGTTTGCCAGCACCTTTTCCTAAATCTGAGATTGAAGGCATTATCAATCCCATTATGATTAATGGAATGGCAAAATTTAAAAACTGTCCAAAAAAGGCATTAAAAGTGGTGAAAATTCTATTTACAGATTCCGGAAGATAGAGACCAAAAACTATTCCCAGCACAATGGCAATAAAAACTTTAAACAATAGATTAGAGAATAAATTTTTCATACTATAGATAGATTTGTAAAACTATAAAAGTCTTATGCGGTTTATTTTTTAAGTTTGCGAATATACTGCCAATGTTGCGAATTTGCCACTTAAGTATCCATTTTCTTCAAGGAGTACTATTATAAATGCGCACTTAAAGCTGATTTTTGAATTTTTAATATTTAGAATAAATCAATTATTTCTGTTAAAAACTAATTTATTGTTTGTTACTTTAATAATTATAATTAATTTATGCTTAGAAAATTATTTAGTAATAATATCCTCTAGCTTTTAAAATATTTTTTAGTTTTAATCTAATATTATACTATATTTGTGGGAAATTGGGGGATTAGCTCATTTGGCTAGAGTGCTTGCCTGGCAGGCAAGAGGTGATCGGTTCGAATCCGATATTCTCCACCACCAAGAGAATGAAAGGCTTTGCAGTTTTGCAGAGCCTTTTTTATTTTGTGTTTTAGAAGCCTTGTTTTATACTGTTTTTAATTCTTTCCAAATACACATATTCCTCTTGATAATTGTATTTTTACATTCAAAAAAAAATTGATATGTCGTCACAAAGTCCTATTGGTTCTCTTAATACAACCATCGAAAATAAAATAGCAATCATCACATTTGGTCATCCTTCGAGTAATTCTTTTCCTAGAGAATTGCTAGATAGGCTTACGTCTGAATTTAATAATTTAAGTAATAATTCTTTAGTTTCAGTTATAGTTTTACAAAGTGAGGGTAAAGGTGCTTTTTGTGCAGGAGCTTCTTTTGACGAACTTTTAGCAGTTTCTAATGAAGCAGAAGGAACTCAGTTTTTTTCTGGATTTGCTCATTTAATCAATGCTATGCGATCGTGTTCTAAACTTATAATTGGGCGCATCCATGGTAAAGCAGTTGGTGGAGGTGTTGGTATAGCTTGCGCTTGCGACTATACTTTGGCTACAAATAATGCTTCTATAAAACTTTCTGAGTTGGCAATAGGAATTGGTCCATTTGTTATAGAACCTGCTGTTTCTAGAAAAATAGGTAAAAATGCCATGTCAGAAATGACTTTGGCAGCGCAAGACTGGAAATCGGCTCAATGGGCTTTTAGCAAAGGATTGTATGCAGGGATTTTTGAAACTGATTTGGAGCTTGACGCTGCAGTTGTTGATTTTAGTTCAAAATTATCAAGCTATAATCCTGATGCATTACTAGAAATGAAAAAAGTTTTGTGGGAAGGAACTCAACATTGGTCAATACTTCTTATAGAACGTGCTGCAATTTCGGGTAGATTAGTTCTTTCTGATTTTACTATAAAAGCGTTACTACAATTCAAAAAATAACTCATGATCACAATTCTAACACTTGTTCAAAAAGTAAACATAGAAGAAAAGTTAAAAAATGCCACAGACAACGGCTATCAAATAGGGGTTGTTATAGGTTCTCTTATTCCTTTTGTGGTTCTAGTTTTGTTAGCCTATTGGATGTATACGAGTGCAAAAAAAAGAGACAAAGAACTTTAATTATTCACTAAATTTGCATTAAAATAAAAGTCTGATGAGCAATATAAGAATTACCAAACAATTTAGTTTTGAGACCGGACATGCCTTATATGGTTATGACGGGAAATGTAAAAATGTTCACGGGCATAGTTATAAGCTATCTGTTACTGTAATAGGATCTCCAATTACCGATCGTTCTAATGTTAAATTTGGAATGGTCATTGACTTTACCGATTTGAAAAAAATTGTGAAAGAAGAAATTGTAGATCAATTTGATCATGCAACTGTTTTTAACGGAACAACGCCACACGTAGAATTAGCTAACGAATTAATTACTCGTGGTCATCATGTTATTTTGGTCGATTACCAACCAACGAGCGAGAATATGGTTGTTGATTTTTCAAAAAGAATCATCAATAGATTGCCAGATGGAATAGCTCTTTTTTCCTTAAAATTGCAAGAAACAGATTCTTCTTTTGCTGAATGGTATGCTTCTGATAATGTGAAATCTACACTATAAATTCATGCAATTAACTCCAAATAAAAAAATATATTTTGCTTCAGATCAACACTTTGGTGCGCCAACTCCAGAATTGAGTTTTCCTCGAGAACAAAAATTTGTAGCTTGGCTTGACGAAGTAAAACGAGACGCAGAAGCTATTTTTATTTTGGGAGATTTGTTCGATTTTTGGTTTGAATATAAAACGGTTGTTCCCAAAGGATTTATTCGTGTTTTGGGAAAACTAGCCGAAATTAGAGACAGTGGAATTCCTATATACTTCTTCGTTGGCAATCATGATTTATGGATGGAGGATTATTTTCAAAAAGAATTGAATATCCCTGTTTTTCATGACAATCAAGAATATACGTTTGGAAATAAAACATTCCTAATCGGTCATGGTGACGGAAAAGGTCCAGGAGATTTAGGATATAAACGCATGAAAAAGGTATTTACAAATCCTTTTTTTAAATGGCTTTTTCGTTGGGTTCATCCCGATATTGGTGTTCGTTTAGCGCAATATCTATCGGTTAAAAATAAGTTAATTTCTGGCGATGAAGACGTAACTTTTCTAGGTGAAGAGAACGAATGGCTTATTTTGTATTCAAAGCGAAAATTAGAAACCAAACATTATAATTACCTTGTTTTTGGTCATCGTCATTTACCGATGAAACTTTCGGTAGGCGAAAATGCTGAATATGTTAATCTTGGTGACTGGATTAGCTATTTTACCTACGGTGTTTTTGATGGTGAGAATTTTGAAATCAAAAAATACGATAACTAATTCATTCCTACGCCATACAAATAATCATCAAGATTTATTTTAAATAAAGTACCTTCAACAAGATCTTTAAGCTTGTCTAATTCTTGCATTGTAACTGCTAAGTCAATTTGTGAAAAAGGTGTTTTCAATAAAAATTTGTAGCATTTGCTTTTTAGTTCGCAATCTGCACATTCGCTATTTACACTATAGCTTTCTATAATACATTCTTTAAATTGTTCGATTTCTAATTTATTACAGTAGAATCCCATTTCTTTAAAGACCAATTGCACTTTATCAACGATGACTTTGTTTTCTTTTCTCCAGTAGAAAGAAGTTCCAAAATCATTTATATAAATCTGTTTTATCGTTTGCATTTCAAAAAATATTTGAAGCAAATATAAGTATTATTTATAATTATTCTAAATAAAAAACAACTATTATCCGTTTTCGTGTTCCTCTAAATCTTTTCTTAAATCTAGTTTTCTAAAGGTCGGTGATATTATTCCAGTAGTCAAAACGACTATAAGAGTCATGGTTCCGCCAAAAACAACCGCAGTTACAGTTCCCATTAATCGCGCTGTTAATCCACTTTCGAATGCACCTAATTCGTTTGAAGAGCCTACGAACATAGAGTTTACTGCTGAAACTCGGCCACGCATGTGATCTGGAGTTTTTAGTTGCAAAATGGTTTGACGTATCACTACTGAGATTCCATCGAAAACACCACTAAAGAATAATGCGATTAGTGAAACCCAGAAAATAGTAGAAAGTCCAAAAACAATAATACAGATTCCAAAAGCAAATATGGCGGCTAGCAATTTTAGTCCTGCATTTTTACTCAATGGAACATAAGCTGTTATGATCATCGTTAAAAAAGCACCAACTGCAGGAGCAGCTCTTAGAAAACCGAAACCTTCAGGGCCTACTTTTAAAATATCTTGTGCAAAAATGGGTAATAAAGCAATAGCGCCCCCAAACAGAACGGCAACCATATCTAATGTAATGGCTCCTAATACTGTTTTGTTGTTGAATACAAATTTGATTCCTTCGGATAAACTCTGCATTACAGGTTCTCCAATTTTAGGATTCAGAATAGGTTTTTTCTTTATTTGAGATAAAGCCAATAATGCAAAAAGAGAACAAGCAAAAACAGTGCACATCGACCAATGTACACCAATAAGCGTGATCGAGAATCCCGCTAGCGCTGGGCCAGCAACTGAGGCAATTTGCCATACAGAACTACTCCAAGTTGCTGCATTAGGATATACTTTTTTGGGAACTATTAGGGAAAGAAAAGAAAAGATAGTTGGTCCTAGAAAGGCTCTCACTAGTCCGCCTAAAAAAACTAAGAAATAAATAGAATATAAAATAGATTGTGTAGAAATATCGCCAATCACGACTGGCCAAGTAAGCAAAAACAAACCAAAACTGATGACTGAAAAAGCGAGAATGCATTTTACAAGTAGTCCTTTTTTCTCTTTTTGATCTACAACATGTCCGGCAAATAAAGCTAAGGAAATAGCTGGAATTACTTCCATTAATCCTATAATTCCTAACGAAAGAGGGTCTTTGGTAATGCTGTACACTTGCCATTCTATGATAATGAATTGCATCGACCAAGCAAATACCATAGCGAAACGCAGGAGTAAAAAAGTGTTGAATTCTTTAAAACGTAAGGCGGCGTAAGGATCTTTTTTTTGCTTTATTTCTGTGCTCATTACTTAATACTTTTTAATCTTAATTGAACTGATGTTTTTCCGTTCCATTCGTTTTCATCAATATTATAGGCAACTTGAAAAGGTTTTTGGTTTGTTGTCAAATCAAATTTATCTCCTAAACCAAAACCAATTGCTGCGATTCCTTCGCTTCCATTTTGTTTTAAAAAAAGACGTAAATGCTCCTCGTCTTGTCCCATTGGTTTTCCGTATCCAGTGTCTTTGACATCTTTCGTTAAAAAAGTTGGAGTCATATTCTTGGGTCCAAAAGGTTCGAATTGTTTTAAAATTCGGATTAATTTTGGAGTAATATCACAGAAATCAATTTCGGCATCAATAGAAATTTCCGGAACCAGCATATCAGGATGAATGGTTTTTTCAACCTCTCTTTCAAATGCTTCTTTAAATAACAGATAGTTCTCTTCTTTTAAAGTCATTCCGGCAGCATACATGTGTCCGCCAAATTGTTCTAAATGTTCTGAGCAAGCTTCGAGTGCATTATACACATCAAATCCTTTTACAGATCGAGCAGATGCAGCATATTTATCGCCACTTTTTGTAAAAACTAAAGTAGGACGATAATGCGTTTCAATTAATCGAGAAGCGACAATTCCGATTACTCCTTTGTGCCAATCTTCCTGAAAAACTACTGATGTAAAACGCTCTTTTTCATTGTTTTCTTCAATTTGTTTTAGTGCCTCTTTAGTGATTAATTTATCTAAATTCTTGCGTTCCGAGTTGTAAGCTTCAATTTCAGAAGCGAATTGCTGTGCTTGTTCAAAATCAAATTCCGTTAATAATTCTACGGCATGATTTCCGTGTTTGATGCGGCCGGCAGCATTTATTCGCGGTGCAATAATAAAAACCACATCGGTTATATCTAAAACTTTCTTTTTTATTTGATGCACCAAAGCCTTAATTCCAGGTCTCGGATTGCTATTGATTACTTGTAATCCAAAATGGGCTAAAACTCGATTTTCACCAGTCATAGGAACAATGTCGGCGGCAATGGCAGCGGCAACTAAATCTAAGTAAGGAATTAAATCTTCTATGGTTTGACTTCTGTTGTTTCCTAAAGCCTGAATCAGTTTAAATCCAATTCCGCAACCGCATAATTCGTCATACGGATAGTTGCAATCCTCTCTTTTTGGATCGAGAACTGCAACCGCATCGGGCAATGTTTCTCCTGGACGGTGGTGATCACAAATGATGAAATCGATGTTTCGTTCTTTTGCGTAAGCAACATGATCAATCGATTTTATACCACAGTCTAGAGCGATGATTAGTGAAAATCCATTGTCATCGGCATAGTCAATTCCCATAAAGGAAACGCCATAGCCTTCCTGATAACGGTCTGGAATATAAGTAGCTACTTCAGGATAATAGCTTTTTATATAAGAAGAAACAAGCGAAACTGCCGTTGTACCATCTACATCATAATCGCCAAAAACAAGAATACGCTCTTGATTCTGAATTGCTTTTTCAATTCTCTCGACTGCTTTTTCCATATCTTTCATTAAATAGGGATCGTGCAAATGCTCTAGAGAGGGACGAAAAAAAACCTTAGCCTCTTCAAAATTTTCAATACCTCGCTGAATTAATAATTGCGCTACAAAATTTTCCACATTTAAGGCCTGCGCCAGATGCTTGATTTTATCTTCGGAAGGTTTAGGTTGAATTGTCCAACGCATGTAATTTTTGATTGAGGATTATCGATTTCTGATTTTAGATTTTGTATTCTGAAAATCAAAAGTCTTAAATAGTTTACTTCAATTTTAAAGGACTGCCATAAAATGCAATTCCTTCCCAACCGGTTTTCATGAAATTGCGGATGTTTTGGTGATTGTTCCCATCAGGGTTTTTTAACACTTCGTCATAGTAATATGCGCCAAAACAAGATAAAGTGTCTGACTGAGATAAGTTTTGTAATTCTGCAAAAGCAAATAATTTGCAAGAACCAGTATTTTCCTCCACCGTATTGTGTAATACTGCATTTTCGAATGCTGTTGGCTCGAAAGTGTAGTTTTCTTCTATTACTGCAATCGTTTCAGTAAAAGAAATCGATTCTGGATTTTTATTTATTTTTTCTAAAAAAGTAGCTATATTCATCTTGTAGTGTATTAAAATTGAGTAGCTATATTTCTAGCAGCAACCATTGCTCCTTCCATATAGCCTGGATTTTGGGAGGCAGTTTCTGAACCAGAAACATATAACTTATCGTTCCAGAGTGGTTTGTTATACTCGGAATTTCCATTATTTTCATGTCCCAAAACGAGTTGTTCATAAGGAAAGAAAGTGAGTGGTTCTTCGCGCCATACTTTTTCGTGATAGGCAACATAATTCGCAGCTTCTTTACCAAAGACTTTTGTCAATTGAAGTATTACTTTTTCTTCTCGTTGCTCTTTAGTGAGTGTATAAGTGCCGCCATTTAGAAATCCTTTGAGCGCGAATCCTTTATTGTCATTGTTGCTATGATCATACATTTCTTGAATGATACTGGCTTGACTGAAAAGTGTGCCTGAATAATTATTTTCTTTCCAAAATGGATTGGCATATTCAACCGCAAATTTTATCGATTCGCCCATCCAAGTATGTGTTTTTTTGGCTAATCGCTGAATTTTTTCTGGCAAATGAGGTTCGAATTGTATAGTTTGAACTAACAAATGCGGAGGCAAAGTACTGATAATCTTTGTTGCTGTGTGTTTAATTCCTTTAGAATCTGTAATTTCTATATAATTTTCAATTTCTTTTACAGCTGTTACTTTAGCTTTGGTTTTAATATTTTCTAAGCCAACTTTAGTAATTAATTTTTCAATTAATTTGGCCGTTCCACCCACTATTCTAAAGGAAGCTTCTTCGGCATCCGAAATTTCAAATCTTTGTGGAGGAACAAACGACATCGTTTCAAAAAAGGATATGCCTTGAGTATGTTGCTTAAAATAAGGTATTTCGAATTCCTCTAATAATGCAATAAGATTTTGATGCGGTTTACTAAACCAAGTGGCTCCCATTTCCATTGTTGCTCCGCTAGAACCCGTAAGAGTTTCTATACGTCCACCAATGCGTTTGTCTCCTTCTAAAATAGTTATATTATAGCCTTTTTTTTGAAGCAAATAGGCAATCATTAAACCCGATAATCCAGCGCCAATTATTATAATTTTCTCTTTATTCATATTTCTTCATCTGGTGAAAATTTAGATTTTTTAGCTTCTTTAACGATGGTTTTCCCGGCAACCACTACTACAATTTCTCCTCTTGGAGGCGTTTTTTCAAAATGAGCCAAAACTTCTTTTGCTGTACCTCTTCGGTTTTCTTCGTGTAATTTTGATAGTTCTCTAGAAACACAAATTTGGCGATCCTCACCAAAGTAAGTAACAAATTCAGCTAACGTTTTTACTAATTTATGAGGGGAAACATAGAGAATCATCGTTCTAGTTTCTTCAGCTAATTCTAAGTAACGAGTTTGGCGTCCTTTCTTTTCAGGTAAAAAACCTTCGAAAATAAATTTATCATTCGGCAAGCCACTATTTACTAATGCAGGTACAAAAGCAGTGGCGCCGGGCAAACATTCTACAGTGATTCCGTTTTCTACACAGGCACGAGTCAGTAAAAAACCAGGATCTGATATCGCTGGAGTTCCAGCATCAGAAATTAATGCAATTGTTTCTCCTGCTTTTAATCTAGAAATTAAATTCTCAACTGTTTTATGTTCATTATGCATGTGATGGCTGTGCATGTGTGTGCCAATTTCAAAATGCTTCAGTAACTTTCCGCTCGTACGCGTATCTTCTGCAAGGATCAAATCGACTTCTTTAAGAATTCGAATCGCTCGAAAAGTCATGTCTTCGAGATTGCCGATAGGCGTAGGAACGATATATAATTTTGACATAGTTAGATAATTAATTACAAATTTCAGTTCTTCTAAATTTGTTAAAATTCTTTTTCATTCAATTTAATAATAAATTACAAGAATTTTTTCTCAATAATGTCCATAAAACGGTCTTCATATTCTTGTTTTCCGTCCCAATTGTTATAATCTGGTTTTACCATTTCCTGAACAAAATCTCTTGTTTCGTAAAAGGTATTAAAGGTGATTAATTGGCTTAAAACGCGATTATAATCCTCGCTGCTATTACCAAAAAGATGTTTTATAAAAGCCAATCTATCGTTTAAATCGATATTTATTCCTTTGGATAACTTATCATTAAGAGAGACTGTTTTTGGTTCTGATTGCTCAGCTACTTCAGCTTCAATAATATTGGTTTTTAAAACGGCTGTTTTTTTCTCCTCAGCGGGTATTGGAGTTTCAATCACAGCAGCGGTATTTTGTACTTGATCTTTTTTAACAAATAAGGTATCATGATAATTTCCTCCTAATAGTTCTTCAAATGATATTTGTACAACATCTGATTTCTTAGGTGTTTCTAGTTCTGTTTCGACTTCTTCTACAGGTGACATTTCGAAAGCAGGAACAAAGGGAGTATTTTCCGATTCTGTGATTATCGGTGCTGCATTTTCTTGTGTAACTTCTGTTTTAGTTTCTTCTTCAGTTTCTTCAACGGCTTCGTTAATAGTTTCTTCTTCTGTAGTTTCAAAAGTATTTTCTTCTGATTCTTCTGTGATATTTTCAGTTTCCTCTATTACTTCAATTGAAGGTAATTCTTCTGTTGGATTTTCACTAGATAAAGAAGTTTTTTCCTCTTGCTTTTCTAATACAACTTCATTATTTTCTTGAATAGCGTTTTCTTCTTCCTTTTCTATTTCAACTTCAGCGTTTTCTTCAATAGGATTTTCTTCTATTGCATGGATCGACTCTGATTCTAAACTGGGATTTTCAAAAACAGATTCGATTTCTTTTGAAATCTCTGAATATCCAATGGTGGGTTTTGCTTCGCTAAAATGATCTTCTACAAATCTTAGAACAGCCAATTTTTCGTATAATTTCTGTGTTTCTAAATATAATTGATTGATGTCAGATTTATTTTTTAACTGTAATACTCTGTGCGCAATGCTGATGAGATCAGCTTCCAATTTTTTTTTCATAACTTTGAAATTGTAGTGTGTTAGGCGGGTCTTTTCGATATATTCCTTCCGGAGTTTTATTTTAGCTAGTGGAAGAAGCGACCTTTTAATAAAAATGTCATACTTTTGAAACGACGTAAAAGTATAAAATTTTTAAGTCGATTTCTCTATTACAAAGTAATAAAAACTATTCATTTTTTAAGTCAGAAAAATACAAAATGTTTCTCGAAAATACAGTAAATCATAAAGAGCAGTTCGGCTGGATTGAAGTCATTTGCGGTTCTATGTTTTCGGGTAAAACCGAAGAATTGATTCGTCGTCTCAAAAGAGCACAATTTGCTAAACAAAAAGTTGAAATTTTTAAACCTGCTATTGATACCCGCTATGATGAAGAAATGGTGGTTTCACATGATGCCAATGAAATTCGCTCAACACCTGTTCCTGCTGCTGCAAATATTGCAATTTTGGCTCAGGGTTGCGATGTAGTTGGTATAGATGAAGCTCAATTTTTTGATGACGAAATCGTTAAAATTTGTAACGATTTGGCTAATCAAGGGATTCGTGTTATTGTAGCTGGTTTAGACATGGATTTTAAAGGCAACCCTTTTGGTCCAATGCCTGCGCTTATGGCAACTGCCGAATATGTAACTAAAGTTCACGCTGTATGTACGCGTACCGGAAATTTAGCTAATTATAGTTTTCGTAAAACGGATAATGATAAATTAGTGATGCTTGGAGAAACCGAAGAATACGAGCCTCTAAGTCGTGCGGCATATTATCATGCCATGCGAAAAGATCAGGAGAAGTAAAACTCAACCAAGAAGAGCGAAGCGGAACTAGATTGAAATATAAAAGTGGATAAAATAAAAAACCCTTTCAGAATTTTAAATTCTCAAAGGGTTTTTTATTTTATAGAAAGATTATTTTTTTGAATTGCTTTAGAGAAAAATGGCGCAATAAATATATAATAAGTATTATTTTATTTGTCAGCACTAAATCTCAAATAAGCAATCTTACATTTTCTTTCTCATTCTCGCTACAGGAATATCGAGTTGTTCTCTATATTTTGCAATGGTTCTTCTGGCAATAGGATACCCTTTTTCTTTTAGGATTTCAGCCAATTGATCATCCGGAAGTGGTTTTTTCTTATCTTCTTCCTCAATCGTATTTTGAAGAATCTTCTTGATTTCTAAGGTAGAGACATCTTCACCCTGATCATTTTTCATCGCTTCAGAGAAAAATTCTTTGATTAATTTCGTTCCATAAGGCGTTTCTACATATTTGCTGTTGGCCACACGTGAAATGGTCGAAATGTCAAGACCTACCATATCAGCGATGTCCTTTAAAATCATCGGTTTCAATTTGGTTTCATCACCATCTAAGAAAAATTCTTCTTGATAATGCATAATTGCATTCATCGTAACAAAAAGTGTTTCCTGACGTTGGCGTATCGCATCAATAAACCATTTGGCCGAGTCTAATTTTTGTTTGATAAACTGAACCGCATCTTTTTGCTGTGCTGATTTATCACGCGAATCCTTATAGGTCTGCATCATTTCCTGATAATCTTTAGAAACGTGCAGGGAAGGAGCATTTCTACCATTTAAGGTTAATTCTAATTCGCCATCAACAATTCTAATCGCGAAATCAGGGACTACATTTTCGGTAATTTTATTGTTTCCTGTAAATGCGCCACCCGGTTTTGGATTTAGTTTTTCTATTTCATGAACCGCTTTTTTAAGTTGCTCGTTCGAAACACTATATTTTTGAATTAACTTATCGTAATGTTTCTTAGTAAAGGCATCAAACTGATTCTCGATGATATCAGTAGCAAGTTCTACATACTCTGTTGGCGTTTTATGTTTTAATTGCAACAATAAACATTCTTGTAAATCACGCGCTCCAACACCCGAAGGTTCTAGTTCATGAATAACTTGCATCATTTTTTCAACCATTTTCTCATCGGTATAAATACCTTGCGTAAATGCCATGTCGTCTACCATATCAGCCACACTGCGACGAATGTATCCCATATCGTCAATACTTCCCACTAAAAATTCTGCAATTTCACGTTCTTCATCATTTAATATGAAAGTGTTCAATTGATTAATTAAATCTTGGTGAAAACTTACTGGCGCTGCAAATGGCGTTTCGCGATCTTCATCGTCGTCACTATAATTATTGGCTTGCGTTTTATAATCTGGAGTTTCGTCGTTACTTAGATATTCATCGATGTTAATGTCTTCTGCATCTATTCGCTCTGATTCGGCGTCATCATAATCATCGTAATCTTCGTTTTCAAACTCGTCATTTTCGAATTCATCTTCTTCTTTTCCAGCTTCAAGAGCCGGATTTTCGTTCATTTCTTCTAACAAACGTTGTTCAAAGGCTTGCGTAGGCAATTGAATTAGCTTCATCAACTGAATTTGTTGAGGAGATAATTTCTGTGATAATTTTAAATTTAAGAATTGCTTTAGCATTTTTAATGTTTAAAAAGTTTAAGATTTAAGGTTTAATGTTGTAGAAAATTCAAACAACTTTAAACCTTAAACTTGAAACAAATTTTTAAAATTCAGCGTTTTGTGGTGTTCTAGGAAAAGGAATTACATCTCTAATGTTAGTCATTCCCGTAACAAAAAGAACCAATCTCTCGAATCCAAGACCAAAGCCAGAGTGAACTGCAGATCCAAAACGTCTAGTGTCTAAATACCACCATAATTCTTCTTCGTCAATTCCTAAAGCTTTCATTTTTTCAACTAAAACATCAAAACGCTCTTCTCTTTGAGATCCACCTACGATTTCTCCAATTCCAGGGAAAAGGATGTCCATTGCACGAACTGTTTTTCCATCTTCATTCAAACGCATGTAAAATGCTTTGATATTCGCAGGATAATCAAACAAGATTACTGGACATTTAAAGTGTTTTTCAACTAAATAACGCTCGTGTTCTGATTGTAAGTCAGCACCCCATTCGTTGATAATATAGTTGAATTTTTTCTTTTTATTTGGCGTACATTCTCTTAAAATATCAATTGCTTCCGTGTAGGAAACACGTTTGAAATTATTTTCAAGGACAAAATTTAATTTTTCTAAAAGTGGCATTTCGCTTCTTTCAGCAGCTGGTTTCGATTTTTCTTCATCTAATAAACGACCTTCTAAGAATTTTAAATCCTCAGGACATTTATCCATCGTATATTTAATAACATACTGAATAAAATCTTCAGCCAAATCCATATTGTCATTCAAATCATTAAAAGCGACTTCTGGCTCAATCATCCAAAATTCAGCAAGGTGACGAGAAGTATTTGAATTCTCTGCTCTAAAGGTTGGTCCAAAAGTATAAATCTGACCCAAAGCCATTGCAAAAGTTTCTCCTTCTAATTGTCCAGAAACCGTCAAGTTGGTTTCTTTACCAAAAAAATCTTCTTTGTAATCTACTTTCCCATCTTCGGTTCTTGGTGTTCCGTCAAATGGTAGCGCCGTTACTTTAAACATTTCACCAGCGCCTTCAGCATCAGATCCTGTAATGATTGGTGTATTTACATATACAAAACCCTTTTGTTGAAAGTAACTATGAACCGCATACGACAATACCGAACGTACTCTCATAATTGCTCCAAACATATTTGTTCTAACTCTTAAATGCGCATTTTCACGCAAGAAATCAAGACTTGGTTTGTTTTTAGGTTGTATTGGGAATTTCTCCGCATCTGAATCTCCAAGAATTTCTAGTTTTGCTACTTGAATCTCAAATTTCTGTCCAGCACCTTTACTTTCGATCAAAGTTCCTGTAACCGATATTGCAGCTCCAGTAGTAATTCTCTTCAAAGTTTCGTCTGGCGTGTTTTCAAAATCGACTACACATTGAATATTATCAATCGTAGAACCATCATTTAAAGCAATAAATTGATTGTTTCTAAAAGTTCTCACCCATCCTTTTGCATTTACTTCATGAAGTGTCGTGGTACTGTTTAGTAAGTCTTTAACTCTTGTATGTCTCATTTTAGGTATATAATTGATATTAAAAATTGTCTCGCAACCGAAATGCAAATATAATTGATTTGTTTCTATTTTTATGATGGGAAATGAGGTAATAAGGAGCTATTTCCCGCTATTCGCTATATCTTTTACTTTTTTGAGAAAAAAGCAAAAGGATGCCGCTACTATCGGGGCTAACACGTGGCCAAAATTTAGATGTTTTGTTGGTAATTGTTTTTAGTGGTTATTTGTTTTTCTAAATACAAAACATTCAAATTTCTCAAGCAGAATGCGCTCCATAATCAGGCTTTTTTATGGTTGTAATCTTAATTTTAAAAAATAAATTAAAATAATCTAATATATTTAAACAAAAAAAAACAGTCACAAAATTAAATTTGAAACTGTTTTTTTTGGTGCTAATTAGTAGCTAAAAGGATTTGAATTTAGATTCTTTCTACTTTCAATAATTCAATTTCTTTTTCTCCTTCTTCAAAAACCCAATTAATGATGTCACCTTCTTGACAACCTACTAATGCTAGACCCATTGTAGACATAATCGATTCCGTATTGTTTCTTCTTTTTGCTTTGTCTGGAGCAACAAATGTAAAAACTTCCTCTTCGTTAGTATCTAGGTATTTGATAGTTGCACGAGTATCTATGTTAATTACATTTTCTGGTAATTCTTTTCTTGTGACTTGTTTTGCATTTTTAAGTTGCAATAATAATGTAGCTTCTTGAACTGCTGTTGCTTTTTTTCTTTTGACATGGTCTTTAATCATATCGTATACTCCGGTAGTTAAAATTAAACTTTTTGACATTTTATTAGTTTTTTGTTGCACTACTTTTTAGAAGTTTTTTTAATACCCAAATATCAAATACCCACACTATTAAAAGATGGGATTTGACCATGAAAAACTTCATCAAAGCTTTGATGCGTTATTTTATAAAGATAAATTGAATAGTAAAGGAGTCCCTGTCTTGGGTTGCGACAGGGTTTAAGATATAAACTCTTTTGAGCTTTTTAAAAAAGCATCGTCTTGTTTATACTGCAAAGACATAACAAGACCCAACTTGAGAGATTTTTTATATAAAAAATAGGAATTGTTCATTATGATACTTTTTGCTAAATGCTAAGATAGATTATATAACAGTAATTTCAAAACTAATGCCTCCAGTATTGCCGGTATTAACATTACATTAGCGTTTTTCTATAAATTCATTTGGTTAAATTTAAGAAATATGCTTGTTTATATATTTTTGTTTTAATTGATGATTCCTATAATCGGTTTTTATTAAAAGCTAAGATCGGTTGTAAATTTCGATATTTTAGGACACTTTAAATTAGATTTCTAAATCCTTAAAAAGTGTAAATGTTTTTTTAAACAATCTTTATTTTTTATAAATCATTCTTGTGGCAATCGCAATCCTATTCCAAGAATTAATTACTACTATTAACATGATAATTTGAGCAGTAATTTTTTCGCCAAAATGATTGATTACGTTGTTATAAGTAGCATCGCTTACTCCGTTTTCTGCGATATTGGTCGCTTCTTCTGTTAATTGCAATACTGCTTTTTCCTCTTCAGAAAATACAGGAGATTCTTTCCAAGCGGATAATAAATAAATTCTACGTTCGCTTTCTCCTAGTTTAATAGCATCTTCAGTATGCATGTCAAGACAATAGGCACATTTGTTAATTTGTGAGGCTCTTATTTTTATAAGTTCTTTAAGTTGTACAGAGAGGTCAGTGCTTTGTGCGTAATTTTCTAAAGCCATCATTGCTTTATAAGCTTCCGGTTGAAGATCTTTGATCGAAATTCTTGTTGTCATTATAATTTATTATTTTTTAGTCACTAACTCTTTTAAATAATCACTTGTTATTTCATTTTTTGTAATTTCAGACAAGCCTTCTAAATTTTTTAATTTTAAAGCCATATCCTTCATAGCTTTTATTGCTATTTTTAAAAACGCTGGTCCTAAGCTTACTCTTATCACCCCCATCTTTTTTAGCATATGTAATTCAGGCACCTCTGGAAGTACTAAAATGTTAATTGGTATTTTAATTTCATCAACCAATTTCTTAATATCTTCTTCTTTTCGGATCGCAATTGGAAACAAACAATTTGCACCCGCATTTTGATAAGCTAAACCTCTTTTTAATGTTTCCTCTAATTTAGATTCGGTTGTGTTAAATTCTTCTCCGTGAATGTAAACATCCGTTCGAGCATTGATAAATAATGAAATTCCCATACTGTCAGCAACATTTCTTATAATTCGAATTCTATTGCATTGCATGTCGATAGGTATAAGTTTATTGGTTTCTTTATTAGTGTCTTCTATATTAATTCCAACAATACCAGTAGCTAGAAGCAGTTTTATGTTTTCTTGAAGTTGATTGTCATTAGTAGCGTAGCCACTTTCAATATCAGCCGTTACAGGAATATTTACACTGTTTACAATAGTGGTTAAGAGCGTCAATAATTTACTAAAAGGTAGTTGTTCGCCATCATCATAACCGTTTGTGTAGGCAATAGAGGCACTCGCCGTTGCAATAGCAGGATAGTCTAAACTCTCTAATAAAACGGCACCCAAAGAATCCCAAACATTTGGAAATAAAAGCATTTCTCCGGAACGATGTAATTTATGAAACTGTTTGGCTTTTTTTTCTTGTTGTTCTTTATTTGTCATTTGCTATCGTTGTATGTTGCTAAGAATTTCCTTTTAGTGAGGATGAAACATATTTATTATTTTCAAAAGTAGTCATATTATTTCTAGTACAATTGAATTTTACTAGCTGTAATTCGCGAAATCAATATAGGATATATTATAAATCTAAAAATATTTTATAACAAAGTGTTCTATATTTTGGTAAGCGCCGTTCCTTTATGCGCCGCAATATGATCTGTTTTGCTACTTTTTATTTCATATTGAGGATCTTCTTCGGTTGCGTGGTGGGTATAACCTTTGTAATCGAAATTCTCAGTATGTATTTTGATGATGGTTCCTGAAACTATTCCCGCTTCGGAGTTCCAACTTACTTGGTCACCTATTTTGAATGTTGTTTTCATGATTGACTTTCTAATTATAATTTAAAACATTTGGATAAATAATCCACTAGGTTTCCTTTGAATAAAACACCTTTCCATCCACTATTCTTGCGGGTGCGGTGTATTTGTGTTCTTGAACTTTAGCGATGTTCATTATATGTAGAACATTCCAACCTTTTGCTTTAAGATAATCAGAAACCATTGAGCGATGGCAGCGCCACCAAACGGCTTCAGAACACATATAGGCAGTGGCTTGTTTTAAGGCAATTTGTTCGAGTTTTTCAACCCCTTTTTCAAAAGCTTCGGTTTCCATATAATCGGCATAGCCTCTAAAAGATTCATTTTTCCAAATTGTGTTTTTCGAGTCTTTATCTGCTTTTCTTCTTCCTCCTAAATCAACTAAATGAATGTATTGTATTCCAGCTTTTTCTAATGAAATTTTTAAATTTTCCTGATCGAATTGCGGATATTTACGTGAACCCGGAAAACGACGGATGTCAACAACAGTTTTGATATCAAATGATTGAAGCATACTCAAAAAAGTTGTCATGGGATGAGTAGAGTGACCTATCGTATAAATTACAGCTGTTTTTGTAGTGCTCATAATTGATTATTGAGTGTGAGTATGTATTTGTCAATATAAAGTTGCTTCTCTTTTGATTTATATTGTTGGATGTATCGCGGATGTTCTAATACTTTTAATTGCTCAAATAAATGGGCTTCTTTATTTAATTTTTGAATGAATAATGCATTTTTCTTTCCTAATACATATACTTCAGAAGTATCTAATCCGATGCTAATATTATTTTTTAAGGTCAAAATCATAAATTCCTTTACCATTTCAAAAAGAGAAGCATCATCGTAATAATTTGCATTGAGCCAGTTACCTTCTTTCGTTTTCCTTACGATAGCTAACGGAAAAGGGGAGTTGATGTAAAATTGTTTATAGAAAGTTGCTGCTCCACCATATTCTGCAATCATGTCATACATAAATACAGAGGATATTTCATGTGTATGTGCAGATTCCATTTTGATGCCACAAACACTTTCCAATCGCTTTGTATCTGTAAAAGGAACTCCTGTTACACCAGCTCCATGACGACTTGGATTAATACCGACAATAAATTTTCGTTGTTCTGTATCAGAGTAAAATTTGTGGTAAAATTGCTGCATCACTTGCATCGTTTCAGGATTGTCCATATATGGATTAATGACTTTAAAGCCATCAGGAAGCGATCCCGAAAAGTTTAATTGTCTATTAAAATTGATTACTTTGTCTCCAAAACTTTCTGTCATGCTAGTTATATTTATTTTTTTAGAATTTGTCAAAATAAGTGATTTATAAAGAGGCATTTAATTCTCGAGTGTCATCTAAAAAAAAGTCATGTTTTGTAAATTTAAGGAAAAAGAAAATTCTAAAATAAAAAAGAGGACTCGAATTCTGATTAGTTTCAGAATTCGAGTCCTCCTCAATTTTTTTAAATCTAGTTTTACATTAATAAAACTAACTATGCATTTTAGTTTCCTCTGTAAGTAGAATATCCAAATGGAGAAAGTGTAATTGGTACATGGTAATGTTCATTATCTTTCAATTCAAAAACGATTTCGATAAAAGGATAAAATGATTTTTGTCCCGCCTTTTTGAAATAAGGTTCAGTGTGGAATGTAAGTTTGTAAATTCCAGTATGATCTTTTCCGTCTGCTTTAACAAAATCTGCTATACGTCCGTTTTTGTCTGTGTATTTTTCATCAATTTTCACCCATTTCTCGTCTTTATCTTGTTTGGATAAAGTTATTTTAACATCAGCTGCCGGTTTTCCTTGCGTGATATCTAAAATATGACTTGATAATTGGTATTTTACTTCTTGCGCAAATGACATACTTGCTGTAGCAAGAAATAATACTAGTAATAGACTTTTTATTTTCATTGTAATTTAATTAAGAGATTATTGACTGATTTTAAAACCTAAATTTTCAACTGCTTTTATAGCAATATTGTTATCGTTTTCAGAGCCTCCACCACCGGATACTCCAATGCTTCCTACTAAATTTCCATCTTTCCAAATGGGTGCGCCTCCACCTAATAAAAGTAATTCGGGTAAGGTATTTAGATTTTTAGCATCCTTACTTTCTTCTGCATTTTTCATTAATAGCAAACTAGGTGTTTTCGTAGAAAATGAGGTGTATGCTTTTCTTCTTGATGCTTCTGTATTATGAGGTCCTACATTATCGCCTTTAAGTAAAAGTATAGTAACACCAGAGGAATTTAATACAGCAACAGAAACTTTTTTGTTAAGTTTCTGAGCTTCTAAATTGGCTTGCTTTGCTAATTCTAAGGCTCCTTCTTGATTTAAATCACTCGATTTTACTATATATTGTGCAGAAGCAGAATAGACGAAAACGAAGAATAAAGCACTAGTTAAAATTTTTTTTCTAAGGTTCATGACGCAATTTTTTAATTTATATGTGCTACTTTAAGTAGTTATATAGGAATAGATTTTTATAGTATTGTTCTAATACTTTGCAAAGGTATTAGGTTTAGGGAGATTTATTAATAGCCATTATAAATAAGTTAACAGCTGTTAACGGATTTTTAATATCAAAATGCAATCAATAATTGTCAATTCAGTATTAAAAAGCTTACGCAAACAGCTGTTAAGAGATTTAGATTTGAACTTAATCTAACAAAATGGACTAACCCTTAAAAGGTTACTATTTTACTTTAAAAAAAGTTGAGGCACAATAATTTTTTTATTAATGAATAGCGATCATTAATCTTTTCATAATTTCATTGTAAAATTGTAAGGTAATTTTTTAATAATAAATCGGAATTAATGCAAAACTTCGTTGTCTGTTTCCTTTGGATTATTTAAAATAACAATTTTAGGTTCAATAAATTCTTGCTTGTTTGTCAATGATTTGTTTAATGTTAAAACTAGACAAGGCAATAACATTAAGTTTGATAACATTCCGAAGGCTAAGGTAATAGCGATTAATCCGCCCAAAGCGACAGTGCCGCCAAAATCAGATAACATGAATACAGAGAAACCAACAAATAATACTACCGAAGTATAAAACATACTTATTCCCGATTCCTTTATTGTAGCAAAAACTGATTTTTTTATCTTCCAATTATTGCGCTTTAGTTCTTGACGGTATTGTGCCAAAAAGTGAATCGTATCGTCAACTGAAAGTCCAAAAGCAATGCTAAAAACTAAAATGGTTGAAGGTTTTAATGGAATGCCAAAATAACCCATCAATCCAGCAGTAATTACAAGCGGAAGTAAATTTGGAATCAATGAAACAATCACCATCTTAAAAGAACGGAACATGAAAACCATTAATAGTGAAATTAAAAATACTGCAAATAATAATGAAGTGACAAGATTGTCTAATAAATATTGTGTTCCTTTTTCAAAAACCAATGCTTTACCAGTCATAACGACGTGATAGCGATCTTTAGGAAAAATTTTATTGGCTTTTGCCCAAAGTTTATCTTCGATTTTAGCCATATTTCCGGTGCCAATGTCTCTCATAAAAGTGGTGATTCTTGCCACTTGTCCTGTGCTATCTACATAGCTTTTCATTAAATTGTTTTTCGAGTTTTTTGTGGCGTTTTTAGCATAACCTAAAATAAAACTTTGCTCTTGTGAGGTTGGTAAATCATAATAATCAGGATTACCATTATAATACGCTTGCTTTGAATATTTAACTAGGTTTAATATCGAAATAGGTTTAGAAAGTTCTGGAATTTCTTCTATAGTTTCCTGTAATTCGTCCATTTTTTTTAGTGTAGACAAACTCATAACCCCTTTTTTTCTTTTGGTGTCAACCGTAATTTCAAGAGGCATAATTCCTTCAAATTCTTTTTCGAAAAATAAAATGTCTTTATAAAAGCTAGTATTTTTCGGCATATCTTCGATAAGACTTCCTGAAGTTTTGATTTTTAAAGCGCCCGTAATGCTTACTAAAAATACAACTAAGGCAACGATATAGACATATTTTCTATTGTATTTTACTGTTTTTGCAATCCAGTTTATGAATTTACGGGTGTAATTACGATTTAAATGTTCTAAATGTTTTTGTTTAGGAACGGGTTGGTAACTGTAATAAATAGGAATTACAATCAAACATAAAAAGAAAAGAGAAATAATGCTTAAAGAGGAAATAATACCAAATTCCTTAAGAAGATGACTACTAGTAATTATAAAAGTGGCAAATCCCGCCGCCGTGGTTAGATTAGTCATCAGCGTTGCTGTTCCTACTTTTGTAATAACGCGCTGCAAAGCTCTTGCTTTGTTGTGGTGTGCGCTATATTCTTGCTGGTATTTATTGGTTAGGAAAATACAATTCGGAATTCCAATAACGATAACTAATGTTGGAACAAGTGCAGTAAGAACCGTGATTTGGTAATTGAATAATCCTAATAATCCAAAAGTCCACATGACACCAATAATTACAATTATGATGGCAATCAATGTAGCGCGAAACGAACGAAAAAAGAAGAAAAATATTAAGGAAGTTAATAGTAACGAAGCACCAATAAACAGACTGATTTCATTTACAATACTCAACGCATTTAACGTACGGATATAAGGCATTCCGGAAACACGTAAGTCAATTCCGGTTTCTTTCTCGAAAGCATCTATTTTTGGAATAAATTCTTTTACAATGTAATCCTTACGATGTGCAGTATTTACAATTTTTTTGTCTAGATAAATAGCCGAGCGAATGCTTCCGCTTTTTTTATTAAAAAGTAAACCTTCGTAAAAAGGCATGTTCTGAAACAAATCCTTCTTGATTGAATTCAAATATGCTGCACTATTTGTTTTCTTAGAATCAACAAAAGGGACTAATTCAAAAGTTTGTAATGATTCATTTTTCTTTAGTTGCTTTAAATCATTTATCGAGACCACTAAATCGACTTCCTTTTGCGCTTTGATTTCGGTCATTAATTTGTTCCAAGCAGCGAAAGCTTTTGGTGTAAAAAAAGCATCATCTTTTACACCAACCACGATTAAGTTTCCTTCTTCGCCAAATTTATCTAAAAAAGCATTGTATTCTTTATTAACGATGTGATCGTCAGGAAGTAAATTAGCCTCTGTAAATGAAAACTGTATATTTTTCCATTGTAATGCTAAAAGAGCCGTTATCGCAATAATAATCGATAACATTAAAATTCTATTTTTGAGGACAATTCGAGCTACTAGTTCCCAAAATCCTATGCTAAACCACTTCGCCATATTTAATATTTAAAGGATGTAAAGGTAATTAAATGGATTCTAAGTCATTAATTTTAGCTTCTTTTTTTTGATGGTTTTAACTTTGGTTTCAGCTTATATATTTTATTTACTACAATATAAATATTAGAATAATAATGATACATTTGGCTACTCTTAGCCCGTTTTTGAATTCGAGTTTAATGCCGTAAAATTAGATATGAAAAAATATAAAAATACTATTTTTTATTTCGCTGTAACTGGCGGATTCTCTGCCTTAATATATTGGATTATTAGTAAAGGGAAATTCTTAGAAGCGAGTAAAACTATTGTTACGCCCGCAAGCGGAAATGGTTCTTGGAAAGATTTTTTAGCTTCTATGCAATACAATTTTCAAGATCCATTAGCGATTCTTTTAGCACAAATTATAACCATAATTTTGGTTGCTCGTTTTTTTGGCTGGGTTTTTAAAAAAATTGGTCAGCCGTCAGTTATCGGAGAGATTATTGCCGGAATTGTTCTGGGTCCTTCTTTATTAGGGATGTATTTTCCGGAATTTTCAGCGGCGCTATTTCCCGTAGAGTCTTTAGGGAACTTAAAGTTTTTAAGTCAGATAGGTCTAATCCTTTTCATGTTTGTCATCGGAATGGAATTAGACATGAAAGTCCTAAAAAATAAGGCTAATGAAGCCATTGTAATCAGTCATGCCAGTATTGTAATTCCTTTTGCGCTAGGTATTGGTCTTTCCTATTTTGTATACGATCAGTTTGCTCCAGAAGGTGTTAAGTTTCTTTCTTTTAGTCTCTTCATGGGGATTGCATTGAGTATTACCGCTTTTCCTGTTTTGGCACGAATTGTTCAGGAAAGAGGAATTCATAAAACAAAATTAGGTGCAATCGTAATTACTTGCGCTGCCGCCGATGATATTACGGCTTGGTGTATTCTGGCAGTTGTAATCGCTATTGTAAAAGCAGGAACTTTTGTTAGTTCGCTATATATTATTATGCTTGCGGTACTTTATGTTCTTGCTATGATTTTTATAGTAAAACCATTTTTAAAACGAATTGGGGATTTATACGGTTCTAAGGATAGTATTGTAAAACCAGTAGTTGCCATCTTTTTCCTCGTGTTGATTATGTCTTCTTATGCTACTGAAGTTATCGGAATTCATGCTTTATTTGGTGCTTTTATGGCTGGAGCAATTATGCCAGATGTTCCAAAATTCAGAACTATTTTTATAGAAAAAGTCGAAGATGTAGCTTTAATTCTTTTGCTTCCTTTGTTCTTTGTTTTTACAGGTTTAAAAACTGAAATAGGATTATTAAACGATCCTTATCTCTGGAAAGTAACAGGATTCATCATTCTAGTTGCTGTTGTTGGAAAGTTCTTAGGAAGTGCATTAGCAGCCAAGTTTGTAGGTCAAAGTTGGCGCGACAGTCTTACTATTGGCGCTTTGATGAACACCAGAGGTTTGATGGAATTAATCGTTCTCAATATAGGTTTAGAACTTAAAGTGCTGACGCCAGAAGTTTTTACCATGATGGTTATTATGGCTTTGGTTACAACATTTATGACTGGACCCGCATTAGACTTGATCAATTATATTTTTAAGACAAAAGACAGCGATGCAATTGTTGAGCCAATTAACTTTAACAAATACCGTGTTTTAATATCCTTTGGAAATAATGAAAAAGGAAAATCATTGCTGCGTTTGGCAAACAGTTTGACCAAGAAGCAAAAAGCACAATCTTGTATAACCGCTATGCATTTGTCTTTGAGTGATGAGGTACACTCTTTTAATTTAGAGGATAAAGAAAAAAACACTTTTGATCCAATTGTTGAGGAGTCTCAATTGTTACAACAGGATATCAAAACTATCTTTAAAGCAACTGTGGATATTGAAACTGAAATCGCAGATATAGCCAATCAAGGAGATTATGATTTGCTATTAATAGGTTTGGGTAAATCTATTTTTGAAGGCACTATTTTAGGAAAAGTAATTGGCTTTACCACTCGGATTATTAATCCAGATCGATTGATTGATAAGTTTACAGGAAAAGAAGGTTTGTTTGAAAATTCTCCTTTTGATGAAAGAACCCGACAGATTATTTCTAAAACTAAAATGCCAATTGGTATTTTGATCGACAAAGATTTACAAGAAGTCAATCGTGTATTTGTTCCTATTTTTAGTACTGAAGATTCCTTTTTGATAGAATATGCTCAGAAATTAATTTATAACAACAATTCAAAATTGGTGATACTTGATGTAAATGGGTATTTTAATTCTAATTTTGTCATCAAGAGCGCTGTAGATTCTTTGCAAGAAAAATATCCAAATAACATTGATCTAATTGACAATCGAACTATCGAAAGTGAGTTTTTAGGACAGCAAGATTTGATGCTGATTAGTTTAGGAAGTTGGAAGGAATTAGTAGATTCAAGAAGTATTTGGTTGAGTGGCGTTCCTTCGGTATTAATTTTAAAACAGTAATATGAATTGGATTTTATTGATTATTGGTGGTCTTTTCGAAGTCGGTTTTGCAACTTGTTTAGGCAAAGCCAAAGAAAGTTCGGGAATGACTGCTACATTGTGGTTAGCAGGATTTTTAGCTTGTTTGGCCGTTAGTATGCTATTGCTTTATAAAGCAACACAAACATTGCCTATAGGAACTGCTTATGCGGTTTGGACCGGAATTGGTGCCGTAGGAACTGTTTTGGTTGGTGTTTTTATTTTTAAAGAACCCGCTGATTTTTGGAGAATATTCTTTATAACAACACTAATAAGTTCTATAATTGGACTTAAATTTGTTTCTAGTACCTAGTCCGATTTTTTTTGTAAAAATAAAAAAACCGTGTTTCAAAAAAATATTTTTTTGAAACACGGTTTTTTATATAAATGCTATAAGGATTAAACCTTCATGATTTCAGCTTCTTTGTAAACTAATAACTCATCAATTTTTTTGATAAAACTATTCGTTAAGTTTTGAACTTCTTCTTCAGCACTTTTACAAATGTCTTCAGAGGTTCCGTCTTTTTCTAGTTTTTTAATATCAGTGTTAGCATCTTTACGAGCATTTCTAATACCTACTTTAGCATCTTCAGATTCTACTTTAGCTTGTTTAGCCAATTCTCGTCTTCTTTCTTCGGTTAATGCCGGTACACTTATGATAATTACATCACCATTATTCATTGGGTTAAATCCAATGTTGGCTATCATAATTGCTTTTTCAATAGGTTGCAACATATTTTTTTCAAATGGCTGCAAAGTAATTGTTCTTGCATCAGGAACACTGATTTTAGAAACTTGAGAAAGCGGTGTCGCTGATCCGTAATAATCTACAAAGACACTTCCTAACATCGCTGGTGAGGCTTTTCCAGCGCGGATGTTCAAAAATTCTTTTTCTAAATGCGCAATAGAACCGATCATAGATTCTTTGGTACTATCTAATATAAATTCAATTTCTTCAGTCATTTCTTTAAAATTTTAGCTCTTTGTATTCTATATCTACTTTTGTTGTGCTTATATATTTACAACTGTTCCTATATTTTCTCCTTCGCAAATCTTTAATAGATTTCCTGCTGTATTCATATCAAAAACAACGATTGGTAATTTGTTTTCTTGACTTAAAGTAAATGCAGTAGTATCCATTACATTCAATCCTTTTTTAAGGACATCGTCAAACGAAATAAAATCAAACTTCACGGCAGCAGCATTTTTCTCTGGATCACAGTCATAAACACCATCTACACGTGTTCCCTTTAGGATTACGTTGGCATTAATTTCTATTCCACGTAAAACAGCGGCAGTATCTGTTGTAAAATAAGGGTTTCCTGTTCCAGCTCCAAAAATTACAATTCTTCCTTTCTCAAGGTGACGATCTGCTCTTCTTTTAATGTAAGGTTCCGCAATCGACTCCATTTTTAAGGCTGTTTGCAATCTAGTTTTCATTCCTTTTTCTTCCAAGGCACCTTGCAAAGCCATTCCGTTTATTACGGTAGCAAGCATTCCCATATAATCTCCTTGCACTCTATCCATTCCTGCACTTGCACCAGCAACTCCTCTAAAAATATTTCCACCACCTATTACAATAGCGATTTCAATTCCTTTTTCATGGATCTGCTTGATTTCGTCGGCATATTCACCTAATCTTTTCGGATCAATTCCGTATTGCAAATCACCCATTAAAGCTTCACCACTTAATTTTAGAAGAATTCTTTTGTATTTCATTTTGCGTTGTGTTGATTCGTGCAAATATAGACATATTCTGATTTTTAAAAAAAGGGATGTCTATATTTTATAAATTAAGTTTCTCGTAGGATTCTTTGGCTGCTTCATAGCCAATTTTAAAAACAGTATCCATCTTTATTTTATTAGTTTCAAAAGTGCTGTACAAAGTCAAATCGGTAGGTTCAATTACCCAATCGCAAAAGTTAAATTTGTGCATATTTGAATTTGCCGAAAGAATGTCAAAAGCTCTTGTAGTAACGGCCTTGATTGAATTTAGGTCTTTTGCTTCAATTTTCTGAATTGGACTTACGTAAATTCCGATTAACGTTTCGCAATGTCCTTGTAAAATATCAGTTGGAAAATGATTTAAAATGCCTCCGTCGCTGTACAGACGACCGTTAATTTCATAAGGAGACATAATTCCTGGAAAGGCTGAAGAGGCCAATATAGCATCAATTATTTTTGTATCGGGCCCAAAAACCTTTAGTTTTCCCCGCACCATATCGGTAGCGGTAATTTGTATTGGAATTTTTAAATCACCTATTAATGCATCTTTAAATATCGTATGAAAATACTGTTTGAAGGAACCAGAATCTATTAATCCAGCTTTTTTGAACGTCAGGTGTTTCCAATGAAAAAGATAAATCGATTTAAAAAAAGTTAGTATTTCTTCAGGTGTTTTTCCCCAAGCGTACAAAGCTCCTACAATAGAACCAGCACTTGTTCCTGCAATGCGATCCGGTATTATGTTTTGTTCTTCTAAAAACTTTATTGCTCCAGCATGTGCCAAACCTTTAGAACCTCCTCCTGAAAGAATGAGTCCAATTGATTTTGTTTTTAAATCCATTTTCGTTATTTGGTATAAAATTACTCTTTTTGTACTTTAGAAAGTGACAAATGTCACATTTTAACCTCTTTTTTATGGTAACTTTGTAACTATAAACTAACAATTATGAAAACTTCGATAGCCAAAGGATTGTTTAATAGTCATCCTTATTTAGAATATAGAAAATTAGTTTCTGATTTATTATTGCAAGGTAAAGCTACAGGAAACGAACAATCTGAAGATTTAACGCATTACAGTACTCTAAATGAGACTAGAATGAATCGTTTGGATAAAACCGTGCAAATAACAGAACAAATTAGTCAAAAGTTAAAATCATTAAAAGGAGATTATATTTGGTTGGTTATTTCAGAAGGTTGGTGTGGTGATGCAGCCCAATTGTTACCAGTTGTTAATAAAATGGCTCTAGAATCAGGTAAAATTGAACTAAAAATTGTTTTGCGTGATGAAAATGATGATTTAATGAAGTTGTTTTTAACAAATAATTCAAAATCAATCCCAATAGTTATCGTTGTTGATAAAGTAACAGGAGAATTATTAGGACATTGGGGACCAAGACCAAAAGGTGCGATCGAATTAATTCAAAATTATAAAAAGGAATTTGGAGTTGTTGATGAAACAGCTAAAACTAATTTGCAACTTTGGTACTTGCACGACAAAGGAGTAAGTACTCAAGAAGAAATTATCAATTTAATGCAAGAGTTTGATTCTTAAATTTTAAAAAATCAGTAGTTATATTTTATTAATTTACAGAAGCTTTCTTAAGTTCTAAAAATTATTTTTTTTATTCTAAAAATAATTGTAAATTGCTGATTGTTAACCAAATCTATTATTTTGATTTGCTTTTTTTATAGGTGTTAATCAGATTGTCTAACAATTAAAAAAACATTATTATGAAAAAATTACTTGAAAAAGTGTATGATTATGTATCGCATTTTCTTTTTGGAGGAAAGCGCCTTGCTAATTATTAACGAGTGGCTGAAGCCAGTTAGAAATAAAGCATTTTTTACAACTGCTTTGTTTTTTAGAGAAAACACATCGCAAATTCATTTAATGATTTGTCATGTGTTTTTGCTTTTTAGAGTAAATAGGTTTGGTTTAAAAATAAATATTAGATGCCCAGAATCTTAAGTTAATTCGGCTTTTCATCTAATTTAAACTTCACCACGGTAAAACTTTACTGTTATGAATCTAGAATATTTACTCGATAAGGTGAAAAAATTAGATCTCTTTTCCTAAGTTTTCTTCAAAAATAGTTACGTCTGTAGCGTTGATCACATTATAATCTCCAATTTTGGTACGGCGTAAAGCAATTAAATGTGAGCCTGAATTCATTGCCTTTCCAAAATCATACGCAAGTGATCGGATATAAGTTCCTTTGCTGCAAACTACTCTAAAGTCGATTTCTGGAAGCGCAATTCGGGTGATTTCAAATTCGTGAATCGTCGTTTTTCTGAAAGCAATTTCGACAGTTTCTCCGGCACGTGCATGTTCGTACAAACGGACACCATCTTTTTTTATAGCAGAATAAATGGGTGGTTTTTGATCGATTTCGCCTAGAAATTGTTTCACGGTTTCGTGAATCAAAGTTTCGTCAATGTGTGTAATTGAGAACGTCTGGTCAATTTCGGTTTCTAAATCATAAGATGGAGTAGTAGCACCAATATAAAAAGTTCCAGTGTACTCTTTGGCCTGACCTTGAAGTTCTGTTATTCTTTTGGTAAATTTCCCTGTACATACTAATAATAAGCCAGTTGCTAATGGATCTAAAGTTCCAGCATGACCAATCTTGAATTTTTTAGGAAGTCCAAGTTTGTTGATTAGCGCATATTTTAATTTATTTACTGCCTGAAAAGAACTCCAATTCAAAGGTTTATCAATAAGTAAAATTTGTCCGTCTAGAAAATCTTCGACTGTCTTCAAAGTGAATTATTTAAAATATGAGAAGTAAACCAATAAAAACAAACCAACAATGATTCGGTACCAACCCCATGGTTTAAAACCGTATTTCTTGATGATTTCGATAAAAAATTTAATAGCAATAACTGCTACTATAAAAGCTACCACATTACCAATAAGGAATAATTGAATGTTTTCGTTTGACTTTAAAATTAATTCGTAACCTTTCATTTGTGAGGTTTCGTATGTTTTTAAAAATAGCGAATAACAAGTAACTGCCATCATGGTAGGTACCGCCAGAAAAAAAGAAAATTCGGCAGCAACATGTCTTGTAAGTCCTTGTTGCATTCCTCCAATAATAGAAGCTGCTGATCGACTTGTGCCAGGCATCATGGCTAAACATTGCCAGAATCCAATAACTACTGCTTTTTTTACGGTAATATCCTCTTCTTTTAAAACCGTTGGATTTTGAAATTTTTTGTCAATAAAAAGTAGAATTACTCCACCTAATATTAATACAATAGCGATAGGAATGGGGTCGCCTAATACAGCTTCGATTTTGTCATCAAATAATTTCCCTAATACTAAAGCGGGAATGACAGCACATATAAGCTTGATGTAAAAATTGAATTTTGAGAAGTCAAAAAACTTTTTCCAATACAATGCGACTACAGCTAAAATGGCTCCAAATTGAATGGAAACTTGAAAAAGTTTTACAAAATCATCTTCTTGAATTCCAAAATAGGAACTAAGAAAAACCATGTGAGCTGTTGAGGAAATTGGAAGATATTCTGTTAATCCTTCTATAATAGCAATTAAAAAAGCTTGAATTGTATTCATTTATACTTTCTTTGGATTTTTAAGTATAGCGTAAATGGTGATTCCAAATCCAATTAAAACCGTAGTTGGAGCCAATCTAATTCTTCTAAAATTAAAAATAGCATCACTAAATACATTTGGATCTTTACTTCCTCCTCCAGACATGAGTATGAATCCTAAGGCAATAACTCCGATACCAATTAGTAGAATTTTATAGTTTACTTTGTCAAAAAGGAAATCTGATTTATTTTCGTTATTTTTCATTTGTGGTAAATTAGCAGGCTTTTTTTTATTAAATCTAAAAAATCGTTAATCTAAGATCTTAAATTAATACAGATCATCTGTTCTTAAATTTAAGAAACGTTGTGTAGCAAAATAGGTACTTAGCCAAGTGATTAGAATTCCAATACCTAAAACAGCTAATAATACCATTCCGATCGAAGCTTTGTCTTCTAAAATTCCAAGGTTTGGAAAACTATTTTCAACATAAAGTAAAACTCCAATCAAAGTTAGCACTGCTAATATTGCTCCAATCATTCCTAGCTTTATACTACGCATAACAAAAGGTTTTCTAATGAATGATTTTGTAGCGCCTACCATTTGCATGGTTTTAATGATAAAACGATTTGAATGAATCGATAATCGCAGTGAACTGTTGATTAATAAAACAGCGATCACAGTCAAGAAACCGCTCACTATCAAAATCCACATACTTACTTTCTTGATGTTGTCGTTTACTAGATTTACTAGTTGTTTGTCATAAACAATATCAGACACCATGATATTCTTACGTAAACTAGTTTCAATTTTTGCAATACTATCTTTGATTACATAATCTGCTTTTAGATGAATATCATAGGAGTTTTGTAATGGATTTTCTCCTAGAAAAGTCATAAAGTCTTCTCCGATAATGTCGGTATGTTGTTTTGCTGCAACTTGTTTGTCAACAAAATTGAATGATTTTACAAAACGTTTTGATTTTAATTCGGTTCCAAAACTTTTTATAATACTATCATTAGCTTCATTTTTGAAGAAAACCGTCATAGCGATATTTTCTCTAAAATCATTAGCTAGTTTTTTAGAATTTATAATAAAAAGACCCAAAATTCCAAGTAGAAATAAAACTAAGAAAACACTTAGTACTACTGAAAAATAGGAAGAGATTAAACGGCGTTTTTGAAAATTATCAAAGGAAGAACTCATAGTTTATTGAAATTATTGGGTAAAAATAATAAAGAATTTCTTTATTTGAAGTTAATAACGACCAAAGTTTCAACTTTCGTACAATAAACGTAAATTTGACACCTTAAAACAATCATTTCCAGAAAAAAATGAAGCAAATGAGTAGATCAGTTGCTATGAATCTTAAATTATGAAATACAATCCGAACGAAATTGAAGCCAAATGGCGCAAATATTGGTTAGAAAACCAAACCTTTAAAGCCGAAAACAATTCAGACAAACCTAAATATTATGTGCTTGATATGTTTCCTTATCCTTCTGGAGCAGGTTTGCACGTAGGACATCCGCTTGGATATATTGCATCGGATGTGTATTCTCGTTATAAAAGACACCAAGGTTTTAATGTGTTGCACCCAATGGGATATGATAGTTTTGGATTACCAGCGGAGCAGTATGCCATTCAAACTGGGCAACGTCCAGAAGATACAACGGCTGTAAATATTGATGGTGGTTTTGATAAAGAAGGAAATAAAATTGCTGGTTATAGAAAGCAACTAGATACTATTGGATTTTCATTTGATTGGAGTCGTGAAGTGCGAACTTCAAATCCTGATTATTACAAGCACACACAATGGATTTTTATACAATTGTTTAACTCTTGGTACAATAATAAGAGCGACAAAGCAGAAGATATTTCGTCTTTGGTTGCTGTTTTTGCATCAGAAGGAAATGCAAATGTGAACGCTGTTTGTGATGATACTATTCAACAATTTTCAGCAAGTGAATGGAACGCTTTCACAAAAGAGCAGCAAGAAAAAATCCTTTTACAATACAGATTAACCTATTTAGCGGAGACGGAAGTAAACTGGTGTCCAGGATTAGGTACTGTTTTAGCCAATGACGAAATTGTAAATGGCGTTTCTGAGCGCGGTGGTTTTACTGTAGTTCGAAAAAAAATGACGCAGTGGAGCATGCGAATTTCTGCTTATGCAGAGCGCTTGTTGCAAGGTTTAAATGATATTGATTGGAGCGAAAGCATCAAAGAAAGTCAAAGAAACTGGATTGGAAAATCTGTTGGAGCGATGGTTTCCTTTAATGTGAAAGGTCATAACGAGATTATTGACGTTTTCACGACACGTCCTGATACTATTTTTGGAGTGACTTTTATGACATTGGCACCAGAACATGATTTGGTTGCCAAAATTACAACTCCAGCACAAAAAGCAGCTGTTGAATCCTATATCGAAAAAACGTCAAAAAGATCTGAAAGAGAGCGTATGGCGGATGTTAAAACAATTTCAGGCGTTTTTACAGGAGCGTATGCTGAGCACCCATTTACTAAAGAAGCAATTCCGGTTTGGATTGGGGATTATGTTTTAGCTGGCTACGGAACTGGAGCAGTGATGGCGGTTCCTTGCGGAGATGAAAGAGATTTTGCTTTTGCGAATTTCTTCAAAGGGCAAGAAGGAATGCAAGAAATCAAGAATATTTTTGATAAAGATATTACTGAGGCCGCTTTTGGTTCTAAGGATGGATTTCAATTAATAGATTCTGATTTTTTAAACGGATTAGGATATAAAGAAGGAACTTATAAAGCGATTGAAGCGCTAGAAAAATTAAAACAAGGAAAAGGAAAGACAAATTACCGTTTGCGTGATGCTGTTTTTTCTCGTCAAAGATATTGGGGAGAACCGTTTCCAGTTTATTATGTAAATGGCTTGCCTCAAATGATTGATGCGAAACATTTGCCTATTATTTTACCAGAAGTAGAAAAGTATTTGCCAACAGAAGATGGTTTGCCACCTTTAGGAAACGCTTTAGTTTGGGCTTGGGATATCGAGAAAAATAAAGTAGTCAATACAGATTTAGTAAATAATACAACCATTTTTCCTCTAGAATTAAACACAATGCCGGGTTGGGCGGGAAGTTCTTTTTATTGGATGCGTTATATGGATGCGCAAAATGAAAACGAATTTGCTAGCCAAGAAGCATTGGCTTATTGGGAAAGTGTAGATTTATATATTGGAGGTAACGAACATGCGACAGGACATTTATTGTATTCTCGTTTTTGGAACAAATTCTTAAAAGATAAAGGTTATGCACCAACCGAAGAACCGTTCAAAAAACTGATTAATCAGGGAATGATTTTGGGAATGAGTGCTTTTGTGTATCGATTGGAAGGAACTAATACCTATGTTTCTAAAAATAAGATAGAAGGTCAAAATGTGCAACCAATCCACGTTGATGTTTCTATTGTAAATGCTTCTGATGAATTGGATATTGAAAGATTCAAAGCATGGAGAGAAGATTACAAGAATGCTGAATTCATTTGCGAAGACAATGGAAGTTTTATCGTTGGTCGAGAAGTAGAAAAAATGTCCAAATCAAAATATAACGTTGTTACGCCGGATGATATTTGTAACGAATACGGAGCCGATACGTTGCGTTTGTACGAAATGTTTCTGGGTCCATTAGAACAAGCTAAACCTTGGAATACTGCTGGAATTTCGGGAGTTTTTGGCTTCTTAAAAAAATTATGTCGTTTGTACTTTGATGATAACGGTATGATTGTTACAGACGATGCACCATCAAAAGACAATTTAAAATCATTACACAAAACCATCAAAAAAGTAGCAGAAGATATCGAGAATTTCTCTTTCAATACGTCAGTATCTCAGTTTATGATTTGTGTAAATGAATTGTCAACTCAAAATTGTCATTCTCGTGCTATTCTAGAACCTTTAGCCATTGTAATTTCGCCTTATGCGCCACATATTGCTGAAGAGTTGTGGTCGTTGTTAGGTCACGAAGGTTCAATTGCAACGGTTGCTTTTCCAGTTTTTGAAGCAGCTCATTTAGTAGAAAGTGAAAAAGAATATCCGGTTTCTTTCAATGGGAAAATGCGTTTCACCATCAAATTACCTTTGGATTTAACCAAGGAGCAAATTGAGGAAATCGTTATGAAAGATGATAGAACCATTAAGCAGTTAGAAGGTAAAACACCAAATAAAGTGATTATCGTTCCAGGTAAAATAATTAATTTGGTAGGATAGAACTACAGTTTTTTAAATTAAAAAAATCCAAATTCCAATTGCTGGGATTTGGATTTTTTTTTTTTTTTTTTTGAATATTGATTTTTGTGCTTCTAATCCCTATTTAAATAATAGAGAAGTGTCGTTGAGCTTGGATTAATAAACAAATGCTCAATTTTATTTATGTGAATAATTCCTTCTGATTTTAATGCTAGAATAGTTCTAGTGATGTTTTATAAGCTTATAAATATGCTTTCAGTAGGACAAAAGTTTAATAGTTAGTAGATTTTGAAAAATAGACTAAGTAATTAATATGAATTATCAATTATTTAACAAATGTCAATTTGTCAATTTTAATAATTGGTTCACAATTTGATGTTTCAGTAGTGTTTATAAAAAATTAAAATACAAAGATATGGGAATGGGATATTTAATTCTTGCTGGAGCAATTATGCTTTTCAGTTGGTTGGTGAGTTCGAGACTAAAAAGCAAATTCGAATTTTATTCTAAACTGCAGTTGCAAAACGGAATGTCGGGAGCAGAAATCGCTGAAAAAATGCTTGCTGACAATGGGATACGTGATGTAAGAGTGATTTCTACTCCGGGAAGATTAACGGATCATTATAATCCTGTTAATAAAACAGTAAATTTAAGTGAGGCCGTTTATAATCAACGAAATGCGGCTGCGGCTGCGGTTGCGGCACATGAATGCGGACATGCGGTACAGCATGCTGTGGGTTATCAATGGCTGACGATGCGTTCTAAATTGGTGCCAATTGTAAATGTAGCCTCAAGTTACATGCAATGGATTTTATTAGCTGGAATTTTGATGCTAAAAACCTTTCCGCAATTGTTGTTAGTAGGAATTGTCATTTTTGCAGCAACTACTTTATTTTCTATTGTTACTTTGCCGGTTGAATACGATGCGAGTAACCGTGCTTTGGCTTGGTTAGAGAATAAAAGAATGCTTACGCAGCAAGAACAAGCTGGAGCTAAAGATTCGCTTAAATGGGCTGCAAGAACTTATGTTGTGGCTGCTTTGGGATCTATTGCAACTTTGTTGTATTATGTTTCAATCTATATGGGAGGAAGTAGAAGAGATTAATTTGATAATTTCAAATTATAGAAAAGTATTAACCGACTCGATTGTTAATTGAGTCGGTTTTTTTTATGATTTATTCATTTGATTTAATCCTTACAGCTGAATCTGTCTGTCAATTTGTTGGTCTAAGGAAATAAAGGTTTCCGTTCTAGAAACACCATCGATTGCTTGAATTTTAGTGTTTAATAAATGCATCAAATGTTCGTTATCTCGGCAGATAATTTTAATCAAAATAGACCAATTTCCGGTCGTGTAATGGCATTCTAAAACTTCTGGAATTTTCTTTAAGTCTCTAACGGCCTCTGGATTACTAGAAGCTTTGTCTAAATAAATACCAACAAAAGCCATTGTGTTATAGCCAAGAACTTTGTTGCTAACAGTAAATTTAGATCCTGATATCACTCCAGACTGCTCTAATTTCTTTAATCGTTGGTGAATTGCCGCGCCAGAAATGCCTATTTTATTAGCAATTTGAAGAATTGGTTTGCGAGCATCATTCATTAAATCACGCAGAATTTCTTTGTCAATACCGTCAATTTCTACTACTAAAGAATTTATTTTCATAAGTTGCTATTGTAAACCAAAAATTAAATTTTAGTTTAAGTTCAAAATCAAATTTAATTAAAAAAGATGAAGTAGAAAGGTTGTAGCTCTTTTTTATATACTCAATCATAAAAAAAAGCCATTCTGATTAGGAATGGCTTTTGTGTATTTAAAATAGAAGTAATTTATTTACTCTTGTTGGCTTCTACGATATATTTTTCTAAAGCCATAGTCATTGAAGGTGTAGCTGGCGTTGGTGCTAGTATATCAACTCGTAAACCATGATCCAGAGCTTCTTTTTGTGTCGTACTACCAAAAACAGCAATACGAGTATCGTTTTGTTCGAATTTAGGGAAATTCATAAACAATGATTTAATTCCTGTTGGACTAAAGAAAGCCAATACGTCATAATATACATCTGCTAAATCTGAAAGATCGCTCATTACTGTTCTATAAAAAACAGCAGGCGTCCAATCTACTTTTAATGCATTTAATGTCGTTTGAGCATCAGCATTCAACTGATCCGAAGCAGGTAGTAAGAATTTTTCGTCTTTGTATTTTTTAATCAATGGCGATAAATCAGCAAAATCCTTTGGTCCTACATAGATTTTTCGTTTTCTGTAAACGACATATTTTTGCAAATAAAAAGCAATCGCTTCTGATTGACAAAAGTATTTCAAACCTTCAGGTACTTTAAAGCGCATTTCGTCTGCAACTCTAAAAAAGTGATCTACAGCATTTTTACTTGTTAAAATAATAGCAGAGTAATTGTTAAGATCGATTTTTTGAAGTCTAATCTCTTTTGCGCTTACTCCTTCTACATGAATAAAAGGTCTGAAATCAATTTTTACTTTATGCTTTTGTTGAAGTTCAAAGTAAGGTGAATTTTCTACCTTAGGTTCAGGTTGTGATACCAAAATTGTTTTCACTTTCATATTTTCACTTTTTCTAAGCATTCCCTTTTATAAACCAATAATACATAAAATAATAGGGTGCTATTTCGAGAGTGCAAAGATATAAAATAAAGTAAAACAACTTACCGAATATTAATTTTTGATAATTTTTTATTGAAATCAAATAGGTTAATGCGTTTGTTATCAGCGCAATCGCAATTATAAAAAGTGGGATATTTCTCGAAAATGAGTCGTAATAAAACAAAATTATATTAAAAGGGAGTATTAATAACCCAATATAGGTCCTGTAAGTAACTTTTTGAAGATTAAATTGTTCGGTAAACTCTTCGATATTAAAGGAAGTTGCTATGATCTTTTCAATCAAATATTTAGATAAAATAAAGAATATTAGAAAAGTAAATATTTGAATATATAAAAGCCAATCTGTTTTTGAGGCATATCCAAAATAACTGAGTGATATTTGTATAAAAAACGTCAAAGAAATCATTTGTACAAAAAACAAGGAAAGTGTAAATCCGCTTTTTAAATTCGTACTGTCTTTGTAAACTTTTATGTATTTGTTTGAGTAAATAAGGTTGGCAAAGTCACCAAAACGATTTTCAAATATAGATTTGGTAATTGCAATTATAGCAAATGATAGAACAAAAAGAACGGTTGCCCAGTCTTTGCTCTCTATTATTCTTGGATGAAGTATAGTTTCGATCATAGGGTCGCAAAATTACTAATTTTTATATCATTCTTTTTATTATAATTTTATTAAGGCTGTAATAGTATAAAAAGTTTACTTTTGCCTTGAAATTAGTCAAAATATGAATGATTGTATTGTTATAATTCCTACCTATAACGAAATTGAAAATATTGAGAGCATTATTCGATCTGTGCTTTCTCAACGAAAAACTTTTGATATTCTAATAATTGATGATAATTCGCCAGATCACACTGCTGACAAGGTTGTTTTACTTCAAAAGGAATTTGGAGGTAGATTATTTATAGAAAAAAGAGAAAAAAAATCCGGTCTAGGAACAGCTTATGTTCACGGATTTAGATGGGCATTAGAACATAAATACGAATATATTTTCGAAATGGATGCTGATTTTTCGCATAATCCAAACGATTTAGAGAAGTTATATACTGCGTGTCACTTGGGTGATGCCGATTTATCTATTGGTTCGCGATATGTTACAGGAGTAAATGTAGTAAACTGGCCTCTAAGTAGAGTCTTGATGTCTTATTTTGCTTCGGTTTATGTAAGATGGATTACTGGCATGAAAATTCATGACGCTACAGCGGGTTTTGTCTGTTATAAAAAAAGAGTTTTAGAAGAAATTAATTTAGATAAAATAAAGTTTGTTGGTTATGCGTTTCAAATCGAAATGAAATACAGAACCTACTGCAAAAAATTTAAGATAACCGAAGTTCCTATTATTTTTACCGATAGAACAAAAGGACAATCAAAAATGAGTAACTCAATAATTATTGAAGCTGTTTTTGGGGTTATCGCACTAAGATTAAAGAAGTTATTTAATACATTATAGAAGAATAAACGATGAACAGGATTTTAATTAAGAATGCCAAAATAGTAAACGAAGGAGTGATTTTTGAAGGCGATCTATTAATTGAGAATGATATAATTGTTGAAATTTCAGAGACCATCAGTGCTAAATCTGCGGATTGCAAAATTATCGATGCCGAAGGGAATTATTTGATGCCAGGTGCTATTGATGATCAAGTGCATTTTAGAGAGCCCGGTTTAACTCATAAAGGCGATATCGAATCAGAGTCAAAAGCGGCAATTGCAGGAGGTATTACTTCCTATATTGAGCAGCCCAACACTATTCCTAATGCAGTTACTCAAGAAATATTAGAACAAAAATATGAGTTAGCTGCGCAAAAGTCCTATGCGAATTATTCTTTTATGATGGGCGCAACAAATGATAATTTGGAGGAAGTTTTAAAAACAAATCCAAAAAATGTTGCGGGAATAAAAATTTTCTTAGGTTCTTCTACTGGAAATATGTTAGTCGATAATGAAGCGACACTCGAAAAAATATTTTCTAATACTTCTATGCTAATTGCTGTGCATTGTGAAGACGAAACAACAATAAAGAATAACTTAGAAAAATACAAAGAAGAGTTTGGAGAGGATATTCCAGTTACAGTGCATCATTTGATTCGCAGTGAGGAAGCCTGTTATATTTCTTCGTCAAAAGCAGTGGCTTTAGCCAAAAAAACAGGAGCTCGTTTGCATGTTTTTCATCTCTCAACTGCAAAAGAAATGGATTTGTTTACCAATAAAATTCCGTTAGAAGATAAAAAAATTACTGCAGAAGTTTGTATTCATCATTTATGGTTTACGAATGACGATTATGCAACAAAAGGGAATTTGATAAAATGGAATCCTGCCGTGAAAACTGCAAATGATAGAAAAGTATTGTGGGAAGCATTGCTTGATGGTCGTATTGATGTAATTGCCACAGATCACGCTCCGCATACTTTAGAGGAGAAAAGTAAATCTTACATGAACGCTCCTTCTGGAGGTCCGCTGGTGCAACATGCTGTTGTAGCAATGTTTGAAGCATTTCATCAAGGAAAAATAAGTGTAGAGAAAATTGTGGAAAAGATGTGTCACAATCCTGCTAAAATATTCAAAATTGAGAAACGTGGTTTTATCAAAGTGGGCTATTATGCAGATTTAGTCATAGTAAATTCTGGTTTGCCTTGGAGCGTAAAAAAAGAAAATATAATAGCAAAATGTGGTTGGTCTCCTTTTGAAGGGTTTACTTTTAAGTCTAGAATTACTCATACTTTCGTAAATGGTCAATTGGTTTATACTGCCTTTAAGGTCAAAGATATACGTGCGGGTAAACGTTTGTTATTTGAAAGATAAAAACTTCTGATAAATGAAAAGAATAATTTTTTTTATAGTCTCATTGACCCTTTTTATAAGTTGTAAAGACGATGCGGTTAAAAAACCAAAACGCCTAATTGAAAAAGAGGTTATGGTAGATATAATGTATGACATATCGCTTTTGGATGCTATAAAATATCAAAATCCAACTTCTATAGATAGTTTAAAAATAAATCCAAGAGATTTTATATTTAAAAAGTATAAAGTAGATAGTCTTCAGTTTGCTACTAGTAATGTTTATTATTCTACTGATTATGAAGGGTACAAAGTCATGTTTGATGAAGTAGCCAAACGAATTAACAAAGAGAAAAAATCTGCAGAAGACATAGTTAAAGCCGAGCAAAAGAAACTTAAAAACACTAAAAATATAAAGTTAGAAAAAACTCAGAGATATAATTCTGATTCGTTGGTTAGAGGAAGAAAAGGACTTATTGATAAAGAAATGGTAAAAGAACCTGCTATGAAAATGCAGGCTGTTGAATAGGTTTGGCTATAGCTTAAGATTTGAGATCTCTTTTATATAGGAATTGATCGCTTTAAATTTGAAGTTTAAGGTTTCTTTTATTTTTTGATTAGAGTACGAGCTTTTAGAGTAGGATGCTTTTGCAGTAGCCTTTGTAAATTGTCTTTTTTGTTTAAAAATAACGGATAGAATCCAATCCATTCTCCATACTATTTCCATAAAAAACGGTGACGCATGTTTAGTGGGCCTCTCTTTTTGCAAACCATCAGAAATGTTGTTTAAGATGTCTCTAAAACAATTGTTTTCGGCAATTAATGTAAATCTTTCATTGCAAATTTCACTATTCATTAATTCAGTTGTGATTTTTACAACATCGCTTACGGCAATAAAACCGCTTGTTCCAAGAGTGTAAAATGATAATCCATCAGCTACTTTCTTAAAAAGTAAACCGCTTCCTTGTTCTTGAAATCCCGGACCAATGATCACGCCTGGATTTACAATTAATATGTTTAAACCTTCTTGTTGTCCTCGCCAAATTTCCATTTCAGCACCATATTTAGAAATGGCATAATCGCTATGTGGTTTTTCGGGATTCCATTCGGTTTCTTCGGTGATTATGGTTTCGTGAGCGGCTAAATCGCCAAGTGCAGCTATTGAGCTTACATAACACAGTTTTTGAATGGAATAGCTGAGGCAAAAGTTGACAATATTAGCAGTTCCTTCGATATTTATTTTGCGAATGTTTTCTTCGTCTTTTGGATCAAATGATATTAGGGCAGCACAATGATAGACTTGAGTAATCCCAATAAAAGCTTTTTCTAAAGAAGGAACATCGATGATGTCGGCTTGAATCCATTGTATGTTGTCAAATAAATTTGACTTTTTGTAAAGTTGAAATAGCGATTTCGTTTTTTCGATACTTTGAGTAGTTCGATATATTGCCCGAATTCTCTCGCTCCCTCTAGTTTGTGATTCAATTAAATGAAGCAATAAATGTGCGCCTACTAATCCCGTTCCTCCTGTTACTAAAATCATGCTACGAAAATACGAATATTTTTTTTTGAATAACCCCATAAACCAATAACCGAATCCACAATAAATTTTATCTTTGTGCATACAAAGCCCAAAAGGCTGAATTGACGAAAGTAAATTGATTAAAAAAGATGAAAAATTTTATTGAAGAAGTGACTTGGAGAGGAATGCTCCACGATGTTATGCCAGGTACAGAAGAACATTTGATGGAACAAATGCGTGTGGCATATGTGGGAATTGACCCAACTGCCGATTCATTGCATATAGGACATTTAGTTGGAGTGATGTTATTAAAACATTTTCAGTTATCTGGACACAAACCATTAGCTTTAGTAGGTGGTGCAACCGGAATGATTGGTGATCCGTCAGGAAAATCCAATGAAAGAAATTTATTAGACGAGCCTACTTTGCGTCACAATCAAGAAGCCATTAGAGCACAATTGAGTCGTTTTCTTGATTTTACTTCAGATGCCCCCAATGCAGCTGAATTAGTAAACAATTACGACTGGATGAAGAATTTTTCTTTCCTAGATTTCATTCGTGATGTAGGTAAACATATTACCGTAAATTATATGATGGCGAAGGATTCTGTGAAGAAGCGTTTGACTTCTGAAGCTGCCGAAGGAATGTCATTTACCGAGTTTACTTATCAATTGGTTCAGGGATATGACTTTTTGCATTTGTATAGAGATAAAAAATGTACGCTACAAATGGGTGGAAGTGATCAGTGGGGAAACATAACTACTGGTACGGAATTAGTGCGTAGAATTGCAAGTGGAAAAGCGTATGCTTTAACTTGTCCTTTGATTACAAAAGCAGACGGAACTAAATTTGGAAAATCTGAAGGAGGAAATATTTGGTTGGATTCAGCGCGAACTTCACCTTACAAGTTTTACCAATATTGGTTGAATACTTCTGATGTAGATGCAGAGAAATACATTAAAATTTTCACTTTTTTATCGAAAGAAGAAATTGAAGATTTAACAGAGAAGCATAGAGAAACACCGCATTTGCGTTTGTTACAAAAACGTTTGGCTGAAGAAATTACAGTAATGGTGCATTCAAAAGAAGATTTAGAAAATGCGATAAAAGCATCTAATATTTTGTTCGGGAATTCAACTTCAGAGGATTTAAAACAGTTGGATGAAGCTACTTTTTTAGATGTTTTTGATGGTGTACCTCAAGCTGAAATTGCAAAACCTGAAATAGAAACTGGAATTAATATAATTGACGTATTAAACGAAAAAACAGGCTTTTTTAAATCAAATGGTGAAGCAAGACGTGCTTTGACTGCTAATTCTATTTCAGTAAATAGAGAGAAAGTAGCAGAAGATTTTATGCTTTCGACTAAAGATTTAATCAATAATCAATTTGTGTTGTTGCAAAGCGGCAAGAAAAATTACTTTGTAGTTAGAGTTGTTTAATTTCATAACTTTACTTTAAATATTTAAAATTATGGAAACACAATTTTTAACTGATGAAAAAGGAAATAGAACGGCTGTTGTTTTGCCTATAAAGCAATACAATAAAATGATTGAAAAATTGAAGGATTTAGAAGACGTTCGCCTTTATGATGAAGCCAAAAAGGAGGATGATGGTTATCGAATTTCATTTGAAGATTATTTGAAAACAAGGGAAGCAAAAAAGTCAAATCTATAACATTGATTTTTCCAAAAAAGCGCAGAAGAAGTTTGATAAGTTATCAGATGAGATAGCTAATCCAATATTATTTGCGATTGGAAGTTTATCAAAAAATCCTAGACCTTCAGGTTGTAAAAAGTAAAAAGGAAGAAAAGGATATAGAATACGTGTTGGAGATTATAGAGTGATTTATGAAATAATTGATGATGTTCTTTTAATCGATGTAGTAGATTTAGGTCATCGAAAAGATATTTATGAATAAGATTTACATCACCATCAGGTTACATCCTCGAATATCAGAATTATCAAAACGTCCCAATACCTCGAAAGAGTTGTTGGGATTTTTTTTGCCCAAATCTTGAGTAGCAATAAAAGAACAAGAATTGATGTTAGCCAAATCAATCACGTTGATTCCGCCTGTTTTTCCTTGTGGAATATAAGTTAAAGCATCTTCAGTGTCGCGAATGAGGATTTGTATCCAAGAAGGGCATTCAAATATGCCTTCTCCTAGGGAATAGGCTTGAGAAAGCAATTCAGTCATTCCGTATTCTGAGTGTATACTAGAAACGCCAAAACCTTCACAAAGTTGCTGATGCAGTTCTTCCCGAATCATTTCTTTACGTTTGCCTTTCATGCCGCCAGTTTCCATTATAATCGTGTGTTTCAAATTGAATTGCTGTTTCTCGATTAGATCTAATAAAGCGTAAGTAACTCCAATTAAAATCACATTTTGTCCTGCCTGATCTAATTCGATTAATTTTTTGATTAATTCATCGTGGTTGTGTAAATAAAACCCACTTTCTGGTTGATTAGAAAGTTTTATTAAATCTTCGACCATATAGATTAACGATGATCCTTCGCGCTCCAGATAAGAAGGGAGTAAAGCCAAAACGACGTAATCTTCAATGTTTCCGTAAAACTCTGAAAACCCTTTGCGATAACTTTCTTCGTAAATAGAAGCGTCTGTTACAAGATGTTTACTCGTTATTGTTCCAGTGGTACCGCTACTTGTAAAAACTGCTTCGATAGCATCAGTGTTTGAAACTACATTGTGACTTTTGAAAAACTGAATAGGTAAAAATGGAATTTGCTCTACTGATTTTACTTTATGAGAATCTGTTTTTAAAAGTTCACAAAACTCACGATACACTTGATTATTTTCGTACTGATGACGAAATACTTTTAAGGCAATTTTCTCAAATTGTTTTTGACTAGAAATAGAAAATATATCAGCAGCTGAAATCAAAATATTTTTTTTACAAAAGTAATCAAAAAATGCTCGATGTTATCAAAAACGCCATCCTGATGGATTTTTTGGACATAATAAAAAGCTGCAAATTATTTTGGAGCTTTTTATTTATTTTAGAATACTTATCGTATAATTAATTTTCTAGTTGCCGAGGCTTCTTTTTCATTAATTTTTATGATGTAAACCCCAGAAGTTAAGGTAGAAACGTTTAGCTCTCTGGAGCTAAGTTGTGTTTGAAGTACTTTTTTGCCTAAAACATCAAAAATGATTATTTCTTTGTCTAAATCATTTTTTGTAGCAATGTAAACTTTACCATTGCTCACAGGATTTGGATACAAGTTTAAACCTTCTATTGTAGGTGAATCTTGCGTTCTTGGCTGCGGCTTAGTTTCTTGAGCATTAGCGCTTAAGGAAAATAAAAAGACCAATAAAGTAATAGTATAAAAGTAGTTTTTTGCCATCAGATTTATTTGAATAGTAAATGTACAAAAAAATATTCAAATAGTGTACCAAAAAAAATGCCTCTCCAAAAAGAGAGGCATTTTACTATTTTATTTCTATTATTAGAATCCAGTTGCCCATCCAGCAGCCCAGCTCGGCATTCCAACTCCATTTCCAGCTCCAGTAGCTGTTGCAGAAGTAGTAGCAAAATTAGCATTTACTGTTGCGCTAACTCCTGAAGTTGCAGGTGCTACAGCAGTAGTTTTTCCTTTCATAGTAGTTGTTACATCCGAATCAATTTTGAAATTAACAACTTTTAGAGACGTTCCAGCATTTGCTAACGTTTCATCATGCTCTAGATCAAAACCTGTAGCCCAACCTTTGATCACCACATTGGTAAAAATACCTTTTGTTCCTCTTCTTAGTTTAATTGCTTGGTTTTCTGCAAATGCAGTTGTATTAGCAGTACTTCCAGGTCCAATAAGTGTTAGGTTTGTAATAGTAGGATTAGAGATTGGAGTATTTGCAAAACCAAACTCATAGTTGTCTGCTTCAATACCTCTATTTCCTGTTCCGTAATCTAATCTACCGTACCAATCTGTGTTTGTACCAGACCAACCTTCAGTCCAATCAAATTGATCATCTTCATTTCCTATAGAGATTATGTGATCCGTGTTTACTGTTCCTCCAAAGAATTCTACTCCATCATCAGATCCGTGAATTAATTGAACGTAGCTAATTGTTGTTCCAGAACCTACACCAAATAACGATAGTCCGTTAAACTCTTTATCAGCATTAAAAAGTGCTCCAGCATATTCTATTCTTAAATATTTAATAGAACCAGAGTTGTCATTAGATATTGTTCCTCCATAAGTTAAATCACCAACTTCTGATTGTGCACTACTTGCGCCTCCGCTAATGCGATTAATTGGTGCTTTTCCACAAATAACTAATCCACCCCAGTCACCACCAGCTTTTGTAGCCTTTCCACTTGTCATTACAACTGGTTTTGATGCTGTTCCGTTTACATTGATTTTACCTCCTTGTGCAACGGCAATATAAGACGCTGTTCCACCAGTTCCCTGAATTACAGTTCCTGCAGGAATTGTCAAAGTAGCGTTATTGTTTACTTGGATTTTTCCAGTAAGTTTATAAACTTTACTAGCATCTAGAACTACTTCACCTTCTGTTATTGTTCCTTTAAAATCATCTGCATTAGCAATAAATTTTGAGGTTGAAGGATTAGTTGTGTCTGAATCGTTAGAAGTACAACTGGTCATTACTCCTGCAGTTACAACTAAAAGACTTAATAGATTTACAGTTAATTTTTTCATAGTTTTTTTAATGTTTTTTCATTTGTTTTATTAGGACAAATATCAAACAAAAGCTTTTTTCTAAAGTTAGGTTAACGTGAACCTTAGATTAAAAAAAAGGCTATTTAATGTTAGCTTATTGTTGCGATGTTAAGAACGGTTTGAAGATCACTAATAAGTTTTTGAAACAAAAAAAGAGGCTATTCGTATTAATGAATAGCCTCTTTTTAGATGTTTGCTTAATTATTTAGAACTGATAGTTAATGCTAAGACTTAGTGATAATCCTTTTTTGTAGCTTAATAGGTTTACATCTCCATTTGTGTTTTCCTGAACTTGATTGATGGTAGGATTTAAAATGTTTTTTACAAGAAAACTTAATCCTACTTTTTCATTTAGTTTAGATTTAGCTACAAAGTCTAAAGTACCAAATGCTTTATCAACAATATCACCTCTTTGTAAGGTACCAATAGCATATATTCTATCAGAGAAATAAGAATACGTTAATGTTGAAGTTAGATTGCTTTTTTTATTGTTCCATTCATTAAAAAAACTTAAATCGGTATTTAATAATACGTCAGAAGCTCCTGTGAATTTTCCTTTTTTAGAGGTAAAATCTACTTCGAAATCTGTTTCTTTCTTCACTTTATTAGAGTTTAATTCTTGATTAGAATATAAGTAAGATACATTTACACCTGCAGAAAGTTTTTTAGAATTTTCGGTATCAATATTCAATAGTTGCTTGCGATATTCTACTTCGGCTCCCGTTACATAACCATAATCGCCTGTGTTTACATAAGAAATGTCATTTGTAGAGGAATTAATCGTTACCTCGTTCATTGGGTTTTGAATGTATTTCCCAAAAGCAGTTACCGAAATTAGCTCTTCGTTTTTAGGAAAAAATTCCCATTTTAGATCTAAATTGTAATCATCTGATGCGTACAGTTTTTGGTTTCCAATATATACTTGAGTAATTTCTTCATACAAAAATGGTGCTCTTTCTTTAAATTGTGGTAAGGTATAAGTTTTGCTTAAGCCCAAACGCAAGTTTTGTTTTTCTGCCAATTCATATTTCATTACGATACTAGGTAAGAAAGCAGTTTTATCCAGCTGACTGCTTTTTGTAATAGGATCAAGTTGGGTGTTCCAAGTGATTTTTTGAGCTATTTTTTCTGCTCTTAAACTTATAACAGTCGTTAGTTTGTTCAATTTATATTCTGTATTTAGAAACCCTGCATTTATGTTTTGGTCTCCTTTATAAAATTGTGGATTTAAAGCTGAAGATTCAAATTGATCGCCTCTAAAAGTGATAATTTTAAAATAGTTGTTATCTAAATTAGACTGGTTGTAAAATAAATCTAAGTTGTTTGGATCTACAATGTCAGATAAGTGAGTATTATCAGATTTAAAATTAAATTGTGTGGCTTCAAAGTTTCTAGTTTTAACTCGTCCGCTATATCCAAAAGTGAATTTTCCTTTGTATTCCCCTTCTTCCGTTTTGCTGAATTTGTAATCGTAGCTTAAGTTTGCAGCAACTTCATCTTCTTTCAAATTTTGAAAATAACGATTGTTACTTCCAGCATTAGATAAAAGTGTATAACCAGCGGCCACTTTGTTTAAGGTATTTGTTGTTCGGTCTGGAGTATCTCCTTTAATACTGTTATATGATAATCCCCAATTAAATTTAGAACGCTCCTTAAACTTATGTTCTCCTAATAATTGATTAACCCATAAAGCATTTTTATTGTACTCATTTCTTCTAATTAAAGCATTTCCGCCATCACCACCATCCGCAAAGTAACCACTGTATTCTTTTTTAGATTGTGTACTTGTGTTAATGAATAATGAGTTAAAGTTAACGGTGTTGTTTGAGTTTATTTTGTACCCTAAATTTAACAGTCCAGTCGTGTTGGTATTGTAATTAATGTCAGTGTAAGTATGGTAATTTTTATTTGCAACACCTGTTCCAGATACTGATCCTTTTGCAGAGCCATTACTTTTAGAGTTAAATTCATTGTCGTAAGAAGCATTAGCGAAAATGCTAATTTTCCCTTCTTCACCAACTTTAAATGACGTTCCTCCTGAAATATTGTAAGAGCTAGCAATTGGCGCTTTATTCTCTAATTGATTTGTTTTATAATTGTACTGTGTCAAAGGATTTGACGGTATAGCACGATTGGTAAAGCCTAAAGCTCCGTAACCTTGTAGTAAATTAAAATTGTCTACTTTCAAGGCATTCGTATTTATCTTTGATCCTAATTGAAATTTTAAAAAGCTTTTGCCTTTGTGTTCTTTAGAGATAATGTCAACATTACCACCCGCAAAATCGCCGTAGAATTTTCCGTTGTATACTTTGTCTATTGATACATATTCTACAATATCGGTAGAGAAAATATCTAAATTAAGGTTTTTCTTGGTTGGGTCATTAGAAGGGATTGGAAGTCCATTCATGGTTGTCGAATTGTAGCGGTCTCCTAATCCTCTAACAAAAATATTCCCTGTTCCTTCCTGTTTTGTAATACCAGTCGTTTTTGTAACAGCAGTGGCAACATCACTAACTCCTTTTCTTGATAATTCTTGAGCACCAATAGACTGCTTAATGTCTACAGCATTTTTTTGTTCTAATAACAGCGCTGTTTCTTTTTGCCTACTTACAGTACTAGCTCTTACAATTACATCTTCTAATTTGTATCCTGCAGAACCTAATGCTTGATTGATGGTCAAGGTTTGGTTTGCTATAATTTTCACAGGAATCTCAACAGATTCGTATCCAATAAAACTAAATTGAATTGTATAATTACCAGGAACTACAGACATCGAGAATTTACCGTCAATATCAGTGTTTGTTCCAATATTAGTTCCAGCAATAAGTACGTTAGCAAATGGTAAGGATTGATTGTTTGCCTCTTTGTCGGTCAAGATTCCAGTTATTGTTCCTTTGTTTTGTGAAAAAGAAATAGCAGTTATAAATAACGATATAAAAAGTATTTTGAATTTCATTTGTTTTGTTTTTTTTTTGCAAAGTAAGTCCCGAAATGTAAAATGTAAGTTACCGTCTTGTTAGGGTTATGTTTTGTTTTTGCTAATAAATTGCTCCAATATTAAATTACCGTTAACACCTTTTCAGTTTCCTATTTATGATTACATTTACCATAAAAAAAACAACTTTTGACGCTTTATGAAGAAAAAAAACACCAAAATTCTATTAGTCGATGACGAGCCAGATATTTTAGAAATAATAGGATATAATCTTTCTCAAGAAGATTATCAAATCTTTACGGCCTCTAATGGTAAAGAGGCTATAGCCAAAGCAAAAAAAGTAATTCCAGACCTTATTATAATGGATGTTATGATGCCAGAAATGGACGGAATGGAAGCGTGTGAAAACATTAGAAAAATACCAGAATTAAGTAATGTACTAATTACTTTTTTGACTGCTAGAAGCGAAGATTACTCTCAAGTAGCAGGTTTTGATGCTGGCGCAGATGATTATATTACTAAACCAATTAAGCCAAAGTTATTAGTAAGTAAAGTAAAAGCCTTGTTGCGTCGTTTAAAAGAAAATGATCAAAATAGCGAAACGCTGAATGTAGGTGGTATCGAAATTAATCGCGAAGAATATAAAATTGTAAAAGACAATATTGAAATTGTATTGCCCAGAAAAGAATTTGAGTTATTTTACCTTTTAGCTTCAAAACCTGGAAAAGTATTTAAAAGAGATGAAATTCTAGATCGAGTTTGGGGTAATGAAGTCATTGTTGGCGGACGTACTATAGATGTTCACATTAGAAAATTACGTGAAAAAATAGGAGAAGAATTATTCAAAACAATTAAAGGAGTAGGATATAAGTTTGAAGTATAGATGACTATAAATTTTAAAAAAACATATCGATTTGCTGTTAAGTCTTCGCTTTACATTACCTTCTTTTCTACCGTATTGGTAGGATTTCTAACGCATCTTTTTTTTAAATTTTCATATCAATTTTGTCTGGTTTTTGCTTTTTGTATTGCTGTTTTTTCTTTTATCGTTCTTCAGTATAGAGTAGAGCGCTTTATTTACAAAAAAGTAAAAAAAATATACGATGATGTTGCTTTATTAGAGTCGAGTACTTTTATGAATCAGCCTATAACGACTGATATGGCAACGCTAACGCGTGAAGTAAAAAAGTTTGCTACGGATAAAAAATTAGAAATTGAAACTTTAAAAGTAAGAGAAGAATATAGGAGAGAATTTCTAGGCAATGTTTCCCATGAACTTAAAACACCTCTTTTTATGGTTCAAGGTTACTTGTCAACGTTGCTTGATGGAGCTATGAATGATAAAACAATTCGAAAAAAATATTTAGAACGTGCCGAAAAAGGAGTTGAAAGATTGATCTACATTGTTCAAGATTTAGACATGATTTCTAAACTCGAAATAGGAGAGTTAAACCTTGAGATTACTCAATTTGATATTGTCAAATTAATTCAAAATGTTTTTGATTTATTAGAAATGAAAGCTTCTAAAAAAGACATTATTCTTATGTTTGACATGAAATATAGTATTCCCATTATGGTAATCGGAGATCAAGAAAAGATTCAACAAGTCGTTATGAATCTAATCGTGAACTCTATTAAATACGGGGAGAAAAAAGGAACTACTGAAGTGAGCATAGAGGATTTGACCGAAGAAAAATTAATCGTTAGAGTGACTGATAACGGAGAAGGTATTGTAAAGAAAAATATCTCCAGATTATTTGAACGTTTTTACAGAGTAGATAAAAGCGGTGCAAGAACAGAAGGCGGTTCCGGTTTAGGTTTGGCTATTGTAAAACATATTATCGAGGCACATGACGAAAAAATATATGTTGATAGTACCTATGGTGTAGGATCAGAGTTTTCTTTTACGCTTCAAAAAGTAAAAAGTAAAAAAAAGCAGCTGTAATGCTACTTCTTAAAAACATGAAATAAGGAACTCCAATCCGTTTTTATTTCTGTTTTTGGTAATCCTTTGTAATTCGCAACTTGCTCCAAGTTTTCTATTTTAAAATCATCTTGTGAGGCAAATGGAACAGCGTTTTCTTCTTGTAGTTTTCTAGCAAGATATTCTTGTTCAAATTGTCCTGGAGTAGGGATAAAAAAAGACTTTTTGTTTAGTTGTGTAAGATCCATAATTGTAGTATATCCAGAACGACAAAGTACAATTTCACTTTCATTAAATGCATTTGATATCTCAGTAGCATTCATAAAATTATAATAACTCACATTTTCTATTTGCTGCTTTACTTGTTCTTTTTCTATAATTCCTCTTATAAAAATTATTTTGCCAGAATATCTTATAATTTCTGATCTTAATTTCGCTTCTAAAATTCCTCGTTGAGGTTCTGGTCCTGATAAAACAATCATTAAGTCGTATTTCTTTTCTTTTTCTTGAAGCTGCAACCTACTTAATGGTCCAATGTATTGTATGTTTTTTGGAGTCTTTTTTAGATGTCCTAATTTTCCGGTTAGATTAGGAGTTTCATCAAAATCGGGTACCCAACAAGCGTCAAATTTTTTAATGATATTTTGATGTATTTTACTGCTTAACCAAGTGCTACTTCCAGACAGTACTTTCAGTTGGTGTGTGATGTAAACACAAGGAACTTTTGTGCTGTAAACTCCAAATCTGTTGTCCGAAATGATTCCTTTAATATCGTATTGCTCAATCCAATGTTCCGTAATTCTTTTCTCTTCTTGAATGGCTTTGATTGTTTTTAAGCCATTTTTAAATAATTTCCATTTTAGATTTTCTCCTTTTCCCGCATATTCTATTTGGTACGAGGGGAGTTCTAATGTTTTTTGGTTGGGGAACTCTTTTCTTAATAAAGCTAAAGCATCACCGTCTGAAGCAATAATTGGGATGTAGTTATTTTCTATCAATGCTTTAATAATTGGTATGCAGCGGGTAGCATGACCCAAACCCCAGTTTAAGGGAGCAATTAAGATTGTTTTTTTATTAAAATTTGATATCATTAATTTTTTTTCGCTAGTGCAATGGTCATAACGTAGCAAAGGGGACAATTGTTTAGAAAGTCCCCTTTGTTTTTTATTTTAAATGGAATTAATCTTGAATGTATGTTTTATTTCCGTTTGCATTAATATAATATTTTCCTCCTCTAGGACCTGTATATACCTTTTTACCGTTGTATTCACCAGTTATTTTATCTGCAATTTTTGGTGCCTTTTCATTGGTTTCTTTAATTTTTGCTGGTGCTTTTTTTGTCGTAGCTTTAGCTGTTGGTGCTTCTTTTTTAAGGTTTTCCGCTTTCTTTTGTACTTTTGCTGCTTTTGCCTCTACTTTTTCCGCTTTTGCTTTTACTTCTTTTTTTGCTTCAAGAGCTTTCTCTTTTGTTTGAGTTGCTTTTGTTTTACTTTCAGTGGTTTTCGCTTTGTTTTCTTTTGCTTTCGCTTCGGTTGCTTTCGCTTTTGCATCAGTTGCTTTTGCTTTCGCTTCTGTTTCTTTCTTCTTAGCTTCAGTTTTGGTTTTCAAAGCTGTTTCTTTAGCATCTGCTTTTGCTTTAGCTACTTTCTCTGCTGCTTTTTCTGTTTTGGCAGCTGCTTTCTTCTTTTGTGCTGCAGTTTCTTGAGCATAAAAGCTACCAGACAATAGAAAAGCAAAACACAATAAAAATAATTTTTTCATGATAATTTATTTAAGGTTTTTAGAAAATGTTTAAGACATCTAAATTTAATAACTTTTTTCCTAAACATAATGTTAAAAAATTAAAAATAAGCTCTTAATTGTATGTTTCCAGTATGAATAGCCAAATTGGCTTCACTTTTTCTACCTTCATAATTTAAGTTGATATCTAAAAACTGTGTTATATTTCTTTGTATTAGTAGTTTCCAAGTCAAATTTTGCCCTGTTTGCAAGCCTTCTAACATTTGAAATCCAACAGAAGAAAACTCATTTCCATCAAATTTATTTTGATAAAAAGAAACCTCTCCATTCATGGTAAATTTAGATTCACTCGCATAAGAAAAAGAAGTTCCAAAACGATTTTGAATTAATTTTTCTGATAAGCCTATTTGATTTTCTTTTTTTTGTAATTCATAAAAAATATCCCAACTCGTATTTTTAGAAAATAAATAGCTAATTTTTGGTGCGAGTTGGTAACCGCTTATTTCATAGTTTTTTTCTAAATAATTCTCGGAATTTATTGCTGTTTGAATAGTTTTGATCAAAAATCCGAAGAGCCAACTTTTTTTGTATAAATGATTGTATTGTAACTGATGAGAACTATTTGTTGCTTCTTGTGATCCCGTAGAAAGAAGATTTTTTGTTTTGCTTTCTAAGTAAGTGTAGGTTACAGAATGATTTTGCCTTCCTCGGTTATAAAACAAGCTATTTCTTAAACTCGAATTTAAGCCTAAAACATTTTCATTACTTGAACTAAAAGGATTTAATTCAAAGTTGGCACCATTATTCCTGTTTTTTCTATCCATTATAAAAGCTGTTTGGTTATAAAAGTAGGATAAGAATTTTTTTATTCCTTTCTCATTTTGCCACTGGATTGGATTTAATGTCAAAGACTGCGAAAATTTATTTTGATGGGTTTTAATATACAATCGATTCGGTAAAAAAACGCGGATAAATTTGGCTTGATCTATAAATGGAGCTATTTCAAACTCTTGCAACTCTTGAATTCCGTTGTTGTTATAGTCATTCCAAGTGTAAACTCCCTGTCCTATAGGGACTTCTACATAAGTGAATTCTTGCTGTGGAATGCTTCCTGAATTGGTTTCGTAAGTAGTAGTATTTTGAATAAATTGATTGAAATAACGGTCTGTGTATACAATTCTAGAGTTTAGCGATGATTCTTTTTTTCTAGAATCATTACTGAATTCTAATATCCTGTAATTAGCATATACAGATAAGTCACTCGAATTGCTTTGAATTAATCTTGATTTTAAACGAAAAGTTTGAGAGGTATTTACCCTTTGAATAATGCTTTTTTGTAAACTATCATTAGTGCGTTTTAGATATCCTAATTCTACAAAAACTTTGGTACTGTCTCCTCTTCCTGTAAAAAATCCATATTCTGTAAACTTTTGACTGAATGCAGAAAATGCATTGGTATTCTTATTTTTCTCTTGATTGTCCTCTAGTCGTAAGCTTGCGCCTATCCAGTTTTTATCAAAATGAAACCGAACTTGAGATTGACTTCTAACAAAATGAGAGGAAAGGAGGCTGCCATTGCTTTTTAGAAAACTGCTTTGATTTTTGAAATTCCAATTTTTAAGTTGAAAAAATCCATCTAATAAATGTCGATTTCCGGAGAAATTATCAGAGAAATCTAATTTTTCAAACTGATACTTTATTTTTCCTTTGCTAACGGTATTGTTTTTTGGATTTAAATCTAATTCTAAGCCTGAAATAAGTAGGCTTTGGTTCCCAATTGCCAGCGTTCCTAAATTCCAATCTCTATTAAATTCAATGGTGTACAATCGCTCCACTGAGGTAAAGTCCTTTTGGACAAATTGATAATTTGTAAAAGCATCTAGAGTCCATTTTTTAGAGAAAAGACGTTGTTTGGCATTTATTTTCCCTGCTAATCCTTTATTATCACCATCATTTAATGAAGAGAATAAATTTTTATCATTGTTACTAATTCCTATTTCAAAATCGATTGCTGTTTTCTCAGTGGGTTTGTATTTTCCTAAAAAAGTAGCTACTTGAATTTTTGTAGGTGCAACCAAAGGCACGGTTGGTTCGTAGTTTCCTTGTGGAATTCCATTTATTGGCGCAACATATTGATATACTCTTGTGATCGTGGTTGAATTGGTTAAACTATAATTTCCTTTAAAATCGCCCACTAAAGTAAATCTCACATTATAAAGTTCTTCTTGTTTATCTGTTGAATATTCAAAAATTTCAACAGTATTTAAAACAGATTTTCGGTAAAGAACTTTGTTGTCAGAGTAGGAATCTACATAGGCTGAAGGCGCGACCATAAGATTTTGATTATCTCCTGCATTAATTAATATGTCTGCTTGCTCTTGCGACAAATTTTGCTGTAAAGGTTGATTTTTTTGGTCGTTTTCAGAGTATAAATAACCACCAAAACTCCAAGAGTTATTCTCGTGTGTGGCTCCTGCATAGGTTACAAATCGAGTATAATTTCGATCTGAATATTGGTATTCTACCGTAATTCGCATTTCAGACGTAATGGTAAACAAAGGTGTAAAGATGATTTCTCCAGCATTATAATCGATTGTGTAGTCGTTATTGTCTCCTCTTTTTAGCTGAGTGCCATTTACATAAACACGTTCAGATCCCGAAATGACTAATACATATAATTCTCCATTTTGTCCTTTTAATTTATAAGGACCTTGATTTCCTTCCTGACCAATAATAGCACTTTTAGCATATTGACCGCGAACCAAAGCTGCGGAGGCAAATGCATTTGTTTTGCTTGTGGCGGTATCAAAGTCTAAGCTAGTAGCAAGTCCTTGTACTTTTTTATTGAAATTTAGAAATTGTGTTTTCTTATTTTCAAGGAATAAATCACCTGCTCGAATATTCCATTTGTCACTAAATAATTCCATGAAAATATTATCAAACTGATCCAATTTTTGTGAATAACCTCCATCTTGTAATGGGATGTTGCTGTCTTGAATAGAGGCTCTTAGGCTTACTTTTTCAGAAATTTTTCCGGTTATTTGGAGGTCTAAATTAGAGTTTAATACTGCATTTTGATTATTTCCAATGGTTATTCCTCTTGTGATACTTCCTGAAGTATTTAAGCCATCAAAAGGAATGTTTTTGTTTGTACTTTTCTGTTCTATTTTATATAAATTACCCAATCCCGACTCATTGTTTACCAGACGACTTGAGTCATAGATCTTGTATTCTTGAGTTAATAAATCAGGAAATTTTAAATATTTTACAGTAATGGAATCCCTTTGTAAAGGGCTATTTTCTTTAAATAATAGAATCCCTTTTTTAAAGTTTATTTGATAAAAAGCAGTGTCAATGGGATTTCCATCCGAATCGAGTATTTTAAAAAAGCTGGAATTAATACTTTCTTTTTCAATGTAAATTGTATCGCGGGAAGGAATAATTTTTTTAGTTTTGTATAAGGTATTGATTTCTTGAGCATGAAGCCCAGAAAAACAACTTATTGTGAGCCAAAAAAGAAATTTTTTAAACATAAATACAGTTACTCAAAAGCATCAAAAGTAGTATTTATAATTTAATTTTATCAGAATGAGTTTATTAGGGAGTAAAGTTAGAAATTTCCCCTAAAAGATAATGGGAATCAAGATTACTCCTTAATTCCCATTAGTTTGTCTATATAAATAGTTTTATATTTCCTTAGTCACGACTTGCATAGTTTCTCGGCTTACTTGTTTTAGTAAAACAACTTTGTTTTCTTCAACGGTATGTGCTGCGGTATCATTAAAATGTCTGATGGTGTAAAGAGTAACATTCTCTTCAAAATCAACTTTAAATTTTTTAGATAAAATCGCATTCAACTCATTAAAGTTATTGAATTTGTCTTCGACACAAACAGAAAAACTAATGGCAGAATTCTGAATTAGGTTTACTTTGAGTTTAAAACGGTGAAACAAGGCAAAAATTTCGCTAATGTTCTCTTCCATTATAAAGGAGAAATCTATCGAGGATAGCGAAATCAATAGTTGATTTTTCTTGACGATAAAGCAAGATAAATGAGGTTCTAAATCGACTCCTTTTGAAACACTAGTTCCTTTTAACAAAGGATTTATAAAAGACTTTACGTATAAAGGAATTTCTTTTTTTTGTAAAGGTTGCAACGTTTTTGGGTGAATTACCGAGGCACCATAAAAAGCGAGTTCGATTGCTTCACGATACGAAATTTGATTAAGCAAGCTTGCATTTTCAAAATACCTTGGATCGGCATTCATCACTCCAGGAACATCTTTCCAGATGGTTACGCTTTCGGCATTCAAGCAGTAAGCAAAAATAGCTGCGGTGTAATCTGATCCTTCACGACCTAATGTTGTGGTAAAATTATTTTCGTCGGAGCCTAAGAATCCTTGTGTAATATTAAGGATTTTACTTTTTATATTTTTTGATATGTTTTTTTGAGTCAGTTCCCAATCTACTTCTGCATCTCTATAATTTGCATCAGTTTTTATAAAATTGCGAACGTCAAGCCATTGTGTTTGTATACCCATAAAAGTCATAAAATGACTCAAAATAGTAGTCGAAATTAATTCGCCAAAGCTAACAATTTGATCATAGACAAAATTATAGTTAGGAGATTTGTTGTTTGCTAAAAAGTATTCTAAATCTGAAAATTGAGAATTAACAGCTGCAAAAACTGCATTTTTTTCATCCTCAAATAAGTCCATTACAATTTGATTGTGGTATTTTTTTACCTCTTGAACCGCCGAACTTAATTCGGGAGATTTATCAAAATAATTTTTAATAACCAATTCTAATGCATTGGTTGTTTTTCCCATAGCAGAAACAATTAGCAACACATCTTCATAGCCCACTTTTTGTAAAACGTCATAGACATTTTTTATTCCTTCGGCGTCTTTTACAGACGCTCCACCAAATTTAAATACTCTCATATTACTATTAATTCTACCGTTCTTAAACTTTATGTTTTTTTGTCCATATGCGCAATAATAGTTTGCAATGGATTTAAATTTTTAATTTAGAATCAACAAAATGGTTAATTCCTTCTTCGTCCATTTGTACTACTAACCAACCATCAAGAATTTTTGCTCCCGATTTTTTGTAAAATTCTATTGCTGGCGTATTCCAATCCAGAACATTCCATTCCACTCTTCTTACATTATCCTTTTTGCCTTGTTTTAAAATTTCAGAATATAAGGCGTAGCCTAATCCTGTTCCTCGCATTTTTTCTTTTACAACTAAATCTTCCAGATGAATTGTTTTTCCTTTCCAAGTAGAAAAGCGATAATAATACAAGGCGATTCCAACAATTTCTTTAGTTTCTGTAGTATCGGTTTCTACTTCGGCAACAAAAACTTGAAATAATGGATTTGTTCCAAAACCATCCCGAACAAGATCTTCAACCGTGATTTGAACTGCATCGGGCTCGTTTTCGAATGTTGCTAATTCTTGAATTAGGTTCAAAACAGCTTTCATGTCCTCGGCTTTTCCTTTTCTAATATTCATAAATAGTTGGTTTTTATCGTTCTTAGTGGGTACTTACAAAGCTAATGAGCTTATAAAGTAGTGATTTTGAAAGCAAATATACAATACTGATAAACTAAGTAAATATTATTGAATTCATTTTCACAAAAAAACCGATATTTGTGACTTCAAAATAACTACAACGATTTCGCAATGAAAGAACGCAACAAAACACTAGGTGAGTTTATCATCGAAAACCAAAATGCATTTCAATATTCTTCTGGAGAACTGTCACGAATCATCAACTCTATCCGATTAGCTGCAAAAGTGGTTAATTATAAAGTCAATAAAGCGGGATTAGTGGATATCATTGGTGCAGCTGGAGAACAAAATATTCAAGGTGAAGATCAACAAAAATTAGATGTTTATGCCAACGAGGTTTTTATTCAAACTTTAATCAATAGAGAAATTGTTTGCGGAATAGCTTCAGAGGAAAATGATGAATTTATTACCGTAGCAGGAAGTGATAAAAGCCATAATAATAAATATGTAGTGCTCATGGATCCTTTAGATGGTTCCTCAAACATTGATGTAAATGTGTCTTTGGGGACTATTTTTTCAGTGTACAGAAGAGTAACCCCAATAGGATCTCCTGTAACAATGGAGGATTTTTTGCAACCAGGAGTTAATCAAGTGGCTGCAGGTTATGTAATTTACGGAACTTCTACAATGTTGGTTTATACAACTGGTCATGGTGTAAATGGATTTACTCTGAATCCTGCAATTGGTACGTTTTATTTGTCTCATCCTAATATGCAATTTTCTAAGGATGGACATATTTATTCTATTAATGAAGGGAATTATGTTCATTTTCCACAAGGAGTAAAAAATTACATTAAATATTGTCAGACTGAAGAAGAAGACAGACCTTATACTTCTCGTTATATCGGAAGTTTAGTTTCAGATATTCATAGAAACATGATCAAAGGTGGTATTTATATTTATCCTACTAGTTCTAAGGCTCCAAAAGGTAAATTGCGTTTGTTGTACGAGTGTAATCCGATGGCATTTATTGTAGAGCAAGCAGGAGGAAAGGCTTCGGATGGTTTTGGTAGTATTATGGAAATTATACCGACTGAATTACACCAGCGCGTTCCTTTTTTCTGCGGAAGTTACAATATGGTAGAAAAAGCAGAGGAATTTATGGAAAATGCTAAATTAAGCAAATACTAAAAATAAAAAGAGCACAAAAAAAAAGCTTCCAATTATAATGGAAGCTTTTTTTATATTTTATTTATTCATGTTTTGCATTTCAAACAAAAAAGTTTCAAGATCAACTTCTTTATCTGCTAATTTTAATGATTTGTTTACGATGTAGTCAACATTATCAATATTAAAACCTAATGCGATACAAATTTTTCTAAGAAGTAATTCTTGTTTGTCTCCTAAATGATGATCAACATGAATCATTCGAACTAAGTCGAACAAACGATCTAATCTTTGCTCGTGTAAATAGGGAGCGTTTATTGGAAAATTTAAAGGATTTTCTAAAATCTCTTCATATTCTGCAGGAGAAATTTCAAGTTTAATGGCTAGTTTGTCTAAAAATCCTTTTTCTTCTGGAGAAACTTTTCCATCAGTAAGCGCCACACGAACAATAGCTGAAAAATGACCTTGGTTTCTTTGCTTAAATCCGCTATCAAATAAATCTGAAAATGACATAGTTTTTGTTTTTTAACCCACAAAGATAAATCTATTTTTAAATTTATTGATTTTTTAATTTTTAATTTTTTTTCTTTTAAAAATATATGTTTTCATTTCCGTTTATTTAAATATTCAAATCAATCATTTTCAAAATTAATCGTAAGTTTACAGCCCTTTATCAACTTAATATTGTACTAATGTCAGAATTTTGGATTTACTTTCAAATAGGATTAAAACACGTTTTAGATATACACGCCTATGACCACGTTCTATTTTTAATAGCTCTTGCTGTTCCCTTCTCTTTCAGTGATTGGAAACGTGTCGTTTTATTAGTAACACTCTTTACTATTGGGCATACCATGGCATTGATGTTGTCTGTTTTTGGTATAGTTGCTATCAAAGTAAATGTTGTCGAATTACTTATTCCTATAACCATTTTGATAACAGCTTTATTCAATTTATTTACGGCAGGAAAATCCGGCAAGAAGGAAAGTATTAACTTGGTATTTTTTATCACGCTCTTTTTTGGAATAATCCATGGTTTGGGTTTTTCAAATTATTTTAAGTCTATTTTAGGAGGTACCGCAAGTTCTAAAATCTTACCTTTAAGTGAATTTGCATTAGGTATAGAAGCCGCACAGATTGTAGTGGTTTTTGTAGTTTTAGTGCTTTCTTATATTGTACAAACTATTTTTAGATTCTCTAAAAGAGACTGGACTTTAGTGATGTCAGCATTTATAATAGGAGTTGTTATACCAATGATTATCGCTAGCGAAATCTGGCACCGATAAATATGAACGAAAAGAAATTGAATAAGTACGACAAAGCATATCTTAGAATTGCTAGTGAATGGAGTCTTTTGTCTTACTGCAAACGCAAACAAGTTGGCGCAATTATTGTCCGGGATCGAATGATTATTTCAGATGGTTATAACGGAACGCCTTCTGGTTTTGAAAATTGTTGCGAAGATGAAGCGGGTTTGACACGTTGGGATGTGCTGCATGCTGAGGCTAATGCGATTTTAAAAGTAGCTCGATCTACACAATCTTGTGAAGGCGCTACCTTATATATTACACTTTCGCCTTGTAAAGAATGTAGTAAACTGATTCACCAATCCGGAATAAAAAGAGTCGTGTATCACAACGGTTATCGCGATGATTCTGGCATTCAGTTTTTGATAAAAGCAGGAGTAGAGGTAGAGCATATTCCTGAGTTAGAAGAATAGAAGTCATTTAAAAGTTGCCAAAAAAAGCTGTTACTATTAAAATAATGTGACCATCAAATGAAATTTAATACAAAATTTTTACCTCTTCTCTTTTTTGCAACACTTGCCTTAGGTGTTGTATTGGGTGGTATGTTAAATTTCCCAAACACAGCAGAATATCTAGTAAAAAACAATTCGAAAAGCAAACTCAATAAACTAATCGATTTTATAGATAATGATTATGTTGATGCTGTTAATACAGATTCTATAGTAGATCTAACGGTCAATAACATATTAGCTAAACTAGATCCACATTCTATTTATATGCCTCCAAGCGAACAACTGCAAGTAGCAGAAAGTATGAAAGGAAATTTTGTGGGAATTGGAGTCAATTTTTATATGTATAAAGATTCCGTTGCTGTAATAAAACCGGTTGCTGATGGTCCTTCTGCAAAAGCAGGTATAGAGTCTGGAGATCGTATTTTGTATGCCGATAAAACAAAACTATTTGGACGAAAATTACCAAGTGATAGTTTGTTTTCTAAATTAAAAGGAACAGTAGGTTCTGATATTGAACTTACTATTTATAGAAAGTCAGAAGGCAAGAAACTAAAAGTAAAAATTAAAAGAGATGTTATTCCCATAAAAAGTGTTGATGCGGCATTGCTTTTAAACGCTACTACGGGTTATATCAAAATCAATCGATTTGCCGAAACTACTTATAGCGAGTTTATGACCGGCTTAATAAACCTTAAGCAGCAAGGCGCAAAATCATTAATTATTGATGTTCGTGATAATGGAGGTGGTTATATGGAAGAAGCCATTGCAATTGCTGATGAGTTATTGCCAAACAAACAACTAATCGTTTTTACTAAAAATAAAAAAGGAAATGTAGATAAGACTTTTGCGACCGAAAAAGGAAGTTTTGAAAACGGAAATGTATTTGTTTTGATAAATGAAAATAGTGCTTCAGCGAGTGAAATTCTTGCGGGTGCTGTTCAAGATAATGATAGAGGTACAATTGTGGGGCGTCGTTCTTTTGGAAAAGGATTAGTGCAACGCGAAATGGATTTTTCCGATGGTTCTGCAGTGCGTCTAACGATTGCTAGATATTATACGCCAACGGGTCGCTCTATTCAGAAACCATATACAAAAGGGAATGAAGCTTATTTTAAAGAATCAGAATCTCGTTATACAAATGGCGAATTGTTTGATAAAGATAGTATTAAGGTTTTAAAAGAAATAAAATTTAAAACTAAAAAAGGGAAAATTGTTTATGGCGGAGGCGGAATTGTTCCAGACGTTTTTGTGCCTCTTGAAGTAGAACATGGCAATGAAGGTACTGCCTATTTATTGCAGTCGGGCATTTTAGGAAATTTTGTATTCGAGCAACTGGATAAAGATAGAAGTAGTTTTAAAGGATTGACTTTTGAGCAATTTCAAGTCAAAATGAAACAGACTAATGTTTATTATGATGCTTTTCAAAAGTTCATTTTTGGAAACGGATTGGACTTGAATTTTGGAAAAAGTAAATCTTTAGTGCAACGGTATTTGGTGGGTGAATTTGCAAGGCAACTTTATGGAGAAAAATATTATTATGAAATTGTATTAAAAGAAGATGCAATGATTAAGGCAATTTTAAAATAATCGATTAATGAATAAGTTTAAAATAAGTTTTCTTTTGCTGCTTACTGCTTTCGTATTCGCTTGTGCAGGTATGAAAGATAAAAATGCAATTGAAGGAACAGTAGATGCGGTTGAGTTTGGTAAGGATGGCTATACTGCCAAAATTAAAACCAGCAATAATAAAATCTTCTACGCAACGGTAAGTATCGTAAATGTTGGAGGGCACGAGAACTATAAGGTTTTTAAAGTAGGAGAACAAGTGTCTGTTACAGGAGATTTATGGAAAACGGATACTGAAAATCATATTACAGTTAGAAAAATCATTACTGCAAATTAATTATTACTTTCTAATTATCTTATGCTATCGTGAGCATGAGTTTGTATGCCGTGGTTCCATAAAGTAAGAATGTCTGTTGCTACTGCAGCGCCACTACCAGCTGCAATTGCGAGTTGGCTTCTCCAGCCTGCTAAAGTTCCAATTACATAAATGCCTTCGGCAACTTTATGATCGTCATTTTTGAGTTGAATTCTTTGTTTTTCTGGAAGCGATTTTTTGTGAGGTTCTACATATTGCATCAAGCCTTCTATGGCAAATGTATTTGCTGCGCCAATACCAATAACGATCATTTTAGTGTTGTAGTTTGATCGATTAGTTATAACGGTAAAATTGGGAAACTCTCCTTCAATTTTAAGTACTTTTTCGTTAGGTATTTGTAAGATCTGAGGATGAGTTGCTGAGAGTTGCCCCGTACTTTCTTTTAATAAATCGGAGCCCAGTTTTCCACTCGGAATTCCGTATGCATTGTTGAATAATGCTTCTTGTAATGAAGAGGTTTTTTGATGGGTAAAAATGCCTATTTTTTTATCAGAAACAAAAGATTTGTTTTTTGCTGAGCCCAAAATAAGCGAACATGACATTCCAGAAACGCCACCTCCTATTATTAAAACATCAAACATAAGGATTTATTTTCCGTTGGTTTTTTCTTCAATTCTTTTTGACATTTTAAAAATCAAAAGTATCATAACCGCACAAAAAGAAGCTGCAATGCCAATAAATGCAACTACACTATCTCCTTGAAATGGATTTCTAAAATCAAGTAAAGTAACATTAAATAGAATTAGAGAAATTGCTAAAAATACCAATATGTTAATAAAAATTTTCATAATGTGTTATTATTTTAAAAGTATCAAGTAGATGGTTTTATTGTCAAACGAAATTCGTTGAGAATCTAATTTGTTTTATTATCGGGTCTTAAGGGCGTAAATTTAGGTAAATTTATTTTAGACAAACAAACCTTTAACATTCGCAGCGAATAATTTAACAGCTATTGCTAAAAGTACTACTCCAAACGTCTTTCTAATCACACCAAGTCCATTTTTTCCTAGCATTTTCTCTATCTTAGAAGAAGATTTTAGTACTACATATACTAGAATTATGTTCAAAACAATGGCGATGATAATGTTTGCTGTGTGAAATTGAGAGCGCAATGAAAGTAAAGTGGTCATTGTTCCTGCTCCAGCAATTAGAGGAAAAGCTAGAGGAACGATAGAGGCGGAACTGGCTTCTTCATCACGGTAAATACGAATGCCTAAAATCATCTCAAGAGCCAAAAAGAACAATACAAATGAACCTGCTACAGCAAATGAATTGACATCGATCCCTATTAATTTTAATAACTCTTCTCCAACAAATAGAAAGGTGATCATTATAACTCCTGAAACTAAGGACGCTTTTTCTGATTCGATATGTCCAAATTTTGCTCGTAATCCGATGATAATTGGTATAGAACCAATAATGTCAATTACTGCAAACAGAACCATTCCTACGGTTATAATTTCCTTAATGTCTAATCCTAGCATGGGCTTTTTTTTGCTGCAAAGTTACTCTTTTTGATTAAGTATCAAATTAATATCAGTAGCAACAACCACTCTATTTGTAAAATTTTGCTTGTTTAGAATTTTTTAACTCGTTAATTATTTTTTTACAAATAATTTGAATCCATTTTTAAAGGGGAATTATTGGGTACAAAGAGATTAAAATTGAAGTTTTATGATAAAATTTGCGAATTAAATTTTTTAGGAGTCTAGGCAAGTTGGTCTTGTTAAAGTTGTTTTTTAAACCTTAAGTTATGGGATTCTTAATTACCTTTGCGGTTAATTATATAAGCACTACAGAATAATGTTTCAATTAGGAAAAACCATAGTTTCAGAGGATTTACTCGAAAAAGATTTTGTTTGTAATTTAACCGCTTGTAAAGGCGCTTGCTGTGTTGACGGTGATGCTGGAGCCCCTTTAAGCTTAGATGAAACAAAGATTTTAGAAACCATTTATCCTAAAGTGAAACCATTTTTGCGTAAAGCAGGAATTGATGCTATCGAAGCGCAAGGAACTTGGGTTACTGGTGTAGATGGTGAACTTGAAACTCCACTAATTGATGGTAAAGATTGTGCTTATGTAATGTTTGACGGTAAAACTGCGCTATGTGGTATCGAGCAAGCCTACAACCAAGGAATTATCGATTGGAAAAAACCGGTGTCTTGTCACTTGTATCCTGTTCGAGTGAAAGATTTTACGGAATTTGCCGCAGTTAATTATGATAAATGGGACATTTGTGATCCCGCTTGTTCTTTAGGTCAGGAATTAGAAGTTCCTGTTTATAAGTTTGTCAAAGAGGCCTTAATTCGAAAATTCGGTGAAGACTGGTATATGGAATTAGAGCAAGTAGCACAAGACTTAAAAAACCAAAAATAAAAATAAACTTTACCTTATTATTTTGTTTACTAAACCCTATGTTTTACGGTGCTTTAGCGTTTCTTAACGTTTTTAATTCGCTGTATTACAGTATTTTGTAATAAATCGTAAAATCACATCTATTTCTTTCCTTTGTTAAAAACTAGGGGAGATTGTGGATAAGTTTGGCTTTTTATTACCGCAATATTTCACAACCTTTGTAAAGCTCAAAAAGCTACAAAATTCATTAAACGCATAAAAAAAATAAATCCATACAATGACACAACTAGAGCCAATTTTACAAGAAAATAAAAATCGTTTCGTAATTTTTCCTATCAAACATCATGATATATGGGAGTTTTATAAATCAATGGAAGCTAGTTTTTGGACGGCAGAAGAAATTGATTTATCTCAGGATTTAAACGACTGGAATAATAAGTTGAATGATGATGAAAGGTATTTCATTAAGCATATTCTTGCATTTTTTGCTGCTTCTGATGGAATTGTAAATGAGAATTTAGCAGAAAACTTTGTAAATGAAGTGCAATATGCTGAGGCTAAATTTTTCTATGGTTTTCAGATCATGATGGAGAATATCCATAGTGAAACCTATTCTTTGTTAATTGACACTTACGTGAAAGATGAAGCGGAGAAAGATGATTTATTTAATGCTTTAGAAGTTTTTCCTGCGATTAAGAAAAAAGCAGACTGGGCATTAAAATGGATTGAGTCCGATTCTTTTGCTGAAAGATTGATTGCATTTGCAGCCGTAGAAGGAATTTTCTTCTCAGGAGCATTCTGTTCTATTTTTTGGTTGAAAAAACGTGGATTGATGCCAGGTTTGACATTCTCTAACGAATTAATTTCTCGTGACGAAGGTGTTCACTGTGACTTTGCAGTGCATTTGCACAACCACCACTTAATTAATAAAGTTCCAAAAGAAAGAATTAGAAGCATCATCGTTGATGCTTTGAATATTGAAAGAGAATTTATCACAGAATCACTTCCTGCAAGTTTAATAGGAATGAATGCAGTATTGATGACTCAATATTTAGAGTTTGTTGCCGATAGATTGTTAGTGGAACTTGGTTGTGATAGAGAATACAATACTTCAAACCCATTTGATTTTATGGACATGATTTCGCTTCAAGGAAAAACAAACTTCTTTGAAAAGAAAGTAGCTGAATATCAAAAATCGGGTGTGATGAACACTGATGTTGATGCTCAAAAAATATCTTTTGACGCTGACTTTTAGTATTGAGCCACAAAGACGCTAAGCCGCAAAGAAAAGTAAGGTTTAGTTTTAAGTGAAAATTTCATTATTTTTTTGGTGATGTAGCAATCTAAAAAGGTTACTCAAGCATGAAGAATCTTTGTGCCTTGGTGTCTTTGTGGCCAAAAAATAAGTCAATCCAAGTAGAAATAACTTCTTGTCTCTATGACAAAAAGATAAACAAAAAGCATAAATAAACTTTGTGCCTTAGTGCCTTCGTGGCAAAATCAGATTAACAAATAACTAAAAACAGCAAAGGGATTTGTTGTTTTAAAAAAACAAAAAAATTATGTACGTAGTAAAAAGAGACGGTCGCAAAGAGCCTGTAATGTTTGACAAAATCACAGATAGAATTAAAAAACTATGCTATGGTTTGAATGATTTGGTAGATGCTGTAAAAGTAGCTATGCGAGTGATTGAAGGACTTTATGACGGAGTTTCTACGTCAGAATTAGATAATTTAGCTGCCGAAACTGCGGCTTCGATGACGATTGCGCATCCTGATTATGCACAATTAGCTGCGAGAATTGCGATTTCAAATTTGCATTCGAATACCAAAAAAGCTTTCTCGGAAACTATGAACGATATGTTTCATTATGTGAATCCAAGAAATGGTCAAGAAGCTCCTTTATTATCAGAGGAAGTGCATAAAGTGATTATGGATAATGCGGAATTTTTAGATTCGCATATTATATACAATAGAGATTTCAACTACGATTATTTTGGTTTTAAAACACTAGAGCGTTCGTATTTGCTTAAAATAAACGGTAAAATTGTAGAGCGTCCGCAACATATGTTGATGCGTGTATCGGTTGGAATTCACTTAGGTGATTTGGATTCAGTGATTGAAACTTATGACTTAATGTCTAAAAAATTCTTTACACACGCTACACCAACGTTATTCAACGCAGGAACTCCAAAACCGCAAATGTCTTCTTGCTTTCTGTTAGCGATGCAAGATGATAGTATTGACGGAATTTACGATACGTTGAAACAAACCGCTAAAATCTCGCAATCTGCAGGTGGCGTTGGATTGTCAATTCACAACGTTCGTGCAACTGGATCTTACATTCGTGGAACCAACGGAACTTCAAACGGGATTGTTCCTATGTTAAGAGTTTTTAATGACACGGCAAGATATGTAGATCAAGGTGGTGGAAAACGTAAAGGTAGTTTTGCGATTTACATCGAAACGTGGCATGCTGATATCTTCGAATTCCTAGATTTGAAAAAGAATACTGGAAAAGAAGAAATGCGTGCTAGAGATTTATTCTTTGCGATGTGGACTTCTGATTTATTCATGAAACGTGTACAAGAAGATAGTTACTGGACTTTGATGTGTCCTAATGAATGTCCAGGTTTGTATGATGTTTATGGTGACGAATTTGAAGCCATGTACATCGGTTATGAAAAAGCGGGGAAAGGAAGAAAAACCATTAAAGCGCATGAATTATGGGAGAAAATTCTAGAATCGCAAATCGAAACTGGAACGCCATACATGTTGTATAAAGATGCAGTCAATAGAAAATCAAATCAGAAAAATTTAGGTACTATTCGTTCATCGAACTTATGTACAGAGATTATGGAGTTTACTTCTAAAGATGAAATCGCAGTTTGTAACCTAGCGTCTCTTTCGTTACCAATGTTTGTGGATGGTAAGAAATTCGACCACGACATGTTGTACACGGTGACGAAACGCGTAACAAGAAACTTAAACAAAGTTATTGATAGAAATTATTATCCTGTAATTGAAGGAGAAAATTCTAATAAGCGCCACAGACCAATTGGTCTTGGAGTACAAGGATTAGCAGATGCATTTATTATGTTGCGTTTGCCATTTACCTCTGACGAAGCCAAAAAGCTGAATCAAGAAATTTTTGAAACGCTTTATTTTGCTGCTGTAACCGCTTCTATGGAAATGGCAAAAGAAGAAGGACCGTATTCTACTTTCGCAGGATCGCCAATGTCTCAAGGAGAATTCCAGTACAATATGTGGGGAATGAAAGATGAGGATTTGTCAGGTCGTTGGGATTGGGCTTCTTTAAGAAAAGAAGTAATGGAACACGGTGTGCGTAACTCGTTATTAGTAGCGCCTATGCCAACTGCTTCAACTTCTCAAATTTTGGGTAATAACGAAGCTTTTGAACCTTACACTTCTAATGTATATACACGTAGAGTACTTTCAGGTGAGTTTATCGTGGTAAACAAGCATTTATTGCACGATTTAGTAGAGCGTGGCTTGTGGAACGAAACCTTGAAACAAGAATTAATGCGTAATAACGGATCAGTTCAAGATTTGAATATTCCGCAAGATTTGAAAGAATTGTACAAAACAGTTTGGGAAATGTCAATGAAAGATATTATTGATATGTCACGTCAACGTGGGTATTTTGTAGATCAATCACAATCATTGAACTTGTTTATGCAAAACGCCAATTACTCTAAATTGACTTCAATGCATTTCTATGCTTGGCAATCTGGATTAAAAACTGGAATGTATTATTTAAGAACAAAAGCTGCGGTTGATGCGATTAAATTTACATTAAACAACGATAAAAAAGCTGAGCCAATCGAAGTGGAAGCTAAACCGATACAAGTAGCGGTTCCTGCTGCTCAAGTAGAAATGAGCTCTGAAGAATACAGAACGATGATCGAAATGGCCAGAAATTCTGATCCAGACGATTGCGAAATGTGTGGATCTTAATTTCACACTTTTCAAGAACGACGATTTTATATAATTAGAAAACTGCCGTTCTCCTTTTTGTGAGGAGAATGGTTTTTTTTTTGAGGAGCTGTTTCCTGCTATCCGTTACAATCTTTTTCGCCGAACAACGGCAAAAAAGGATTTCCACTGCTATCAGGGCTAGGGAATCGGTGCTATAAATTTAACTTTTCTATGGTGAGAAATATTATTGTTAATCACCAAATCAAAAAAATATAATTTAATTATATAGTAATATAAGTCATTTAAAATATCATTACGAATGAACGAGACTTCCGCTTGAATTTATCTTCGTAAAAATAAAATATATATATTATGGATATTGAAAATTTATTAGAATTTACCACAGAAGATCTTTTAGATAAGTTTGGCGCTGGAAATCATAAACCTGGTTCAGGAAGCGCTGCTGCGTTTCAAGGAATGTTATCCGCTAAATTGCTAGTAACAGTTATTTCATTAACTAATGGACGTGCTAATTATGAAAAGGTTCTTCCTAAATTAATAAAAATGTCTGACGAAATTCATTTCAGAATTTTTCCTGAATTAGTGAAATTATTTCAAGAAGATGCTGTTCAATTTGGAGTAACAATTAGTGCAAGAGAAAAAAGAAATAAAGAAACCAATGCTTTAGTTAAAAATCAACTTTCAATAAAAGCATTGGATGAATTAAAAACATCTGTGGATATACCAATAGCTATTTCGAAACTTTGTATTGAATTAGCTGAAATTTCTGTATTTGTTTTTGATAATGCATTTCAATCAGCAAGAGGTGACTCTCAAGTTGCACTAAGTGGCGCAGTGGCTGGACTTGCTGGAAGTATATCAATTATTCAGTTAAATCTTTTATCTTTTAATGTTAGTGAATATTCTTGGACAACTAAAATTATTTTAGAAACTAATATTTTTAGAGAAAAGTTGTTGGAGTTAAATGATTTGTCATTTTCAAAAATTCAAATTTTAGCGGATGAAGTTAAATTTAAAATTGATTTCCAAAAAAAAGTTAACCTTCTTTTAGAAATTAAGTCTAGGAATAGGTTAACTAACTCAGAAATCGAGAAAGTTGCAATTGCTTTTCAAAATTTGATGTGGGTAAATAGAGATAAAATTTGGAATCGTGATATTCCAGATCATCCAGTAAAGATTTTGAATCCTAGTGTTGCTTTAAAGAAATGTTTAGGATATAATTGTGAAATATTACCGAATATAGGTATTATTGAAAATAATAATTCTTACTCTGAAATCGCGGGTTTAATCAATCAAAAAGATAAAATAGTTTTAATATCAAATAATTATGCAAAGAATATTCAAAACTTCACCGCTGCTCACGAATTAGGACATGCGATTTTGCATAATCAAAATGTGATGCATAGAGATAGACCTTTAGATGGCGCCATGAAAAACGACATGAGGAATTTGCAGGAAATTCAAGCAGATAAATTTGCTACTTATTTTTTGATGCCAGCTAAAATAGTTAAACAAATATTTTTTGAACTTTTTTTGACTGATAAATTTTTAATAGATGAAGATAGTGCTATTAACTTAATTCAAAATTCGCCAAGTAAACTAAAATATAAATGTAGAAATTTACGTGGGCTTTCTTTAGAGTTAGCGACTGCAGAAAGGTACAATAATCAGAGTTTTAGATCTATTTCTGAGTTGTTTGGCGTTTCGAAATATGCAATGGCAATCAGATTAGAGGAGTTAAATTTACTTGATTTTTAAAATTTGGTGTTTGCTCAAATCTCGAATTGTAAAGTGTTTTAGATATTCCTAACAGCACAAAAAATCTAAAACAAAAAAAGAAAGTCCTTAAAAAGACTTTCTTTTTGCATTATAAAATTTTCAGCAATAATGAAAGAATTTACTTAAATTTATCCTATATCTTTTTTAATACTTCTCAAATGAAAATAAACAAACTGCTCATAATTGCTTTAGTAATTTCCAACATTTGCATGGCGCAACAATATGATGGAGTTAAAATAGAAAAAAGTAAAGTAGATAAGAATAATGTTATTTATCAAATTGGCAAAACATTTATGTATTCCTATTCTATTCAAAAGAATGAAAACAAATATTTTCTCGTCAATAATACAAAAGACAGTTTAACTACTAATGAAGTGGATAAAAATAAAATTGATGCCATTAAAATGTCCGTTATAAAACCAAAGATGTTTCAACGGATAAACAAAAATCAAACTGAAATCCGTTATAATTTTGAACCCAATCCTAAATTTTTTAGTTCAACTGGAGTAGTCGAAAATAAAGAGAATGTTTGGATTCATCCTCCCAGAATCGGATTTTTGAATGCATTAGAAACCTGTCCCTTTCCTTATATTAAATTAAATAAGCCTGTTGGTTACACTTGGACTGACAAGATGAGCATTGGCGATCATTGGTCAAACAAACAATGGGGAGAATGGAAAGGTAGACTTCTTTTAGATTACACTTATGTAATTGTTGGGAAAGAAGCAATCAAAACTAGTCTTGGAAGTTTAGATTGTTATAAAATTAATTCAACTGCAAAATCTAATATCGGCGAAAGTAAACTGGTAGCTTTCTATAACGATAAATATGGTTTCGTTAAATTAGAATATACCTTAATGAACGGAATTCAAATCGATATTAATTTAGTTGAAGTTAGTGAATAATCGTAATTGCTAAAAAGCTTTACTGTTACTTTTATGTAGACTTTTTTATGTAAAATAAAATAGGAAAAGAAATACTTATTCAAAAAGCACTGACAGATATTACTAACGGTAATACATATACTCACGAAGAAATGAAGCGATGATTTGAATCTAATATTGTAAATAAAGGATAATTTATTAAGGTTATTATGAATTTTTTTTTTGTAATTTTATAAAATGGAAATCAAAGATTTAAATAAAATAACTACTGCTGAGAAAATTGTTTTAGTTGAGCAGTTATGGGATAGTGTTTCTAAAAAAGACATTGATCTTTCATCGGAACTCAAATCGGAGTTAGATTTTCGATTGCAAAAAGTCGAGGAAGGTAGAGCTGAATATTTTACTTGGCAAGATGTGAAAAAACATATTGATTCATTAAGATAAATGTACAGTATACATTTTATAAAGGAAGCATTATTGGATATTGAAGAAACAATTCTTTGGTATGAAGAACAAAGAAAAGGACTATCTTATGACTTTGAACTTTGTTTAGAAGTTGGTTTGAATCAGATTACTAGAAATCCTTCTTCATTTCAAAAAAGATACAAATCTGTAAAAATTCTTTTTATAACTCGTTTTCCTTATGGAATTCATTATATAACTACCAACGATACTATAACGGTAATTGGAATCTTTCACACTTCACGTTCGCCTAAAAATTGGGAATCTAGATTAAATTCTCATTGATAACGCAAACGTCCCGCGCGTTCCAAAAATCAACATAAAAACAATTCCTATAAAGACTTTCATTTTACATTACAATCACTTCACAAATCGTAATTCTGCGAACTCGGCTGCTTGATGAAAACCATATTTTTTGCTTTTATAGGCTTTTAAGGATTGGTATTCTTTAGTTTGTCCGAAGTCAATTCGGAATAAATTTCCTTTCCAAATGGTTCCAATTTTTGGAGTTTTAAAATTGCCATTTGTTATTTCGTTTAAACTCGAAAACGGAACAGCAATTTCTACGCTATATCCAGAATCGGTAATTTTTGAAGCTGTTTGCAATCCTTTTACACTAATTGATAAATCAGATTTTCGTTTGGCGCAGTCACTTCCAATGCATCGAATAAGCAGATCGTAATTACTGCTGAAAGCATTTACGCCAATTTCAATGTAATTTTTAACTTTTGCATCTGGACTAATAAAAATCTCTACTAAATCATCAGTTTCAAAGAGAGGAGAATCTTGATTCCTTGCTTTGCCTACAATTTCAGAATCGATACTATTGTAAGCGATATATAAAAAATTATTATCCCAAGAGAGAGACGCAACGGTTGTTTGTGTTGCTTTTTCTTCAGAGTTATGAATAACAAATGGCTGCGAAAAAGGAGAATGCCAGTCGGATAAATCACCATCAATAACTATGGGTTGCTTTGTCTTATGAATTAAAACAGTCTGTGATTTAATTTGTTGCACACTAAAAATCAGTAAGAATACTACAATAAGAGTGTTTTTCATTTTTTACTTCAATACGTTACTTTGTAAAAAGGGTAAATAATAGGTTCTAGAACTTTATCTAAAATTCAAATGTATCTTTTTATGGAGTCAAAACTTTATTTCTATTCAAAATAATTGCCTTTTGTATTGATGAATAAGCTTTAATGCTTTCGTTATTATTAAAGCGCTAATTTATTTTGTGTTAAAAGCAAAAGTAATTTTTTGATTTAAAAAAGTCTAAAGCATTCGATAAGAGTGAGAATTTCATAAATCTATCATAAAATAGTATAAAGATAAAGTTCTCAACCTGAGATATATTTGTATTATCAAAAGAATGTGATTATGAAAGCAATTCAATATACTAAAAAAGTTAGCACGAATATTTTACGTTTAATATATTCTACGTGTACCAACGATTTGGTTATAAATTCGAAACAAGCCAGTGTGATCGAGGATTTTTTCTTAGCCTTTTGTATAGAATTCAATCGTTTGTTCATTGCAGATAGTCTTTTAATGAATGTTTTGCAAAAACACTGTATAGTAAAAGCAAAGACCTATATTGATCATACTAAAAGTATATGTAGAGATAATTTTCTTGAAGATAGAAATGCTTTTCTTGAATTTTTTGGTTCGAATGAAAATTATAGTATTTTAAATAAAATGAGATTATTTGAAAAAACGAATAATTAAGCAGCTCGGTTTTGCTCCTTTGATTTTATAATCTTCTTTTGTAAATAAATCTGAATTTTCACTACCGTTGGCTAGTATTGTCTGTCAATATTGATACTAAAGCCACATTAATTCGCTATATTTGAGAAATGTAGCATCCTATAAAATCTACTCTCCTAAAAAAAAACAAAAATGGAAACTAAAGAATTTATGATTACTGAAGATCTTTTAGCTTCTAAAGGACAACGATTTTTAAACTGTATAATCGATTTGTTTATTGTTTACTTACTTACAATGGGAATTGGTGCAGCCATAAATATACTGGGAGAATTAACGGGTAATTTTAAACTTTCTGAGTGGATTATATCTCTAACTCTAATTGAAAATATCATTTTTGGTCTGGTAGTTTTATTCTTTTATTACGCTATAATGGAAATGTATTTATCCAGAACATTTGGTAAATATTTTACTAAAACTTTAGTCGTAAAGCATAACGGCAATAAACCGAATATGAAAAGTGTAATTATTAGAACTCTAGTTCGAATGATTGCTTTTGAAGCTTTTACTTTTCTTAATGATAATGGAAGAGGTTGGCACGATACATTATCAGTTACTTATGTGGTAAAGAAACATGAGTTTGCGGCAAAAATGAAACTTTAAGAAAAATAATATATATTTTTAAGCGCTATAGCTGTCATTTTTGGCAGCTTTTTTTATTTCCGCTTCTTACTTTTTCTTTATATTCGCTCCTTATAAATTCAGCATAATATATCCATCACAAAATGAACTGGGAACAACTTTTATCACTAAGAAGACAAGGCGACAAAGGCAAAAGATTGCGTGTAGAACAAGATGACACACGTTTGGGTTTTGAAGTAGATTATGATCGAATCGTTTTTTCGGCAGCTTTTAGAAGTTTGCAGGACAAGACACAAGTCATTCCACTTTCTAAAACTGACTTTGTACACACGCGTTTGACGCACAGTTTAGAAGTTTCAGTTGTGGGACGTTCTTTAGGAAGACTAGTTGGTAAAAAAATTATTGAAAAATATCCGCATCTTAAAGAAGTACATGGTTTTCACATGAATGACTTTGGAGCTATTGTAGCAGCAGCTTCTTTGGCACATGATATTGGAAATCCACCTTTTGGGCATTCTGGTGAAAAAGCAATAGGAGAATATTTCTCAATTGGGAACGGCCAAAAATACAAGGGACAAGTTTCTGATAAAGAATGGCAAGATTTAATAGATTTTGAAGGGAATGCAAATGGTTTCTCCGTTTTAACAGCCAGTCGTCCCGGAATTGAAGGCGGATTGCGAATTTCATACGCTACTTTGGGCGCTTTTATGAAATACCCAAAAGAAAGCTTGCCTAAAAAACCAACGAAGAATATTGCAGATAAAAAATATGGTTTCTTTCAGACCGATAAAAACTTTTTTCAGGAAGTAGCCGCCGACATGGGTATGATTCCCAATAAATCAGGAGATGATATTGGTTACGAAAGACATCCTTTAGCTTATTTGGTAGAAGCAGCAGATGATATTTGTTACACCATCATAGATTTTGAAGACGGAATAAACTTAGGATTGGTATCTGAAGATTTTGCGTTAGAATATCTAATTAAATTAGTAAAGGACAGTATCGACACATCAAAATATAAAACACTAACCACGAAAGAGGATCGCATTAGTTATTTGCGTGCTTTGGCAATTGGCAGTTTAATTAATGATGCAGTGAGTGTTTTTGTAGCTAATGAGGAAGCAATCCTAAATGGTAAGTTCCCTTATTCGTTGATGGATAAAAGCAAATACAAAGTCCAGATGGATGATATTATTAAGATTAGCGTTAATAATATTTATCAGAGTAGAGAAGTAATAGAGAAAGAAATTGTAGGATATCAAATTATTCAAACTCTTTTAGATAAATTTATAACGGCTTATAATAATAGATTTAATGAAACGGAATCTAACTACGATTCCTTAATTTTAAAATTATTGCCTGAGAAACACCATTTAGAGAAAGAGAATGTTTACGAAAGATTATTACACATTTGTCATTTTATTTCGATGCTTACAGATGGAAATGCGCTTTTGTTTTATAAAACAATAACCGCTGTAAAAAACTAATTAATACTTTACTGTAACGATATAAAAAAGTCCTGATTTTTATCAGGACTTTTTTATTAAAACACATATTCTAAACCAACACCTATGGCTTGCCTTATTTGGGTTCTTGGGCCTTGAGTGATTTGAATTCCTGCTACTTCTTTTTTAGATTTAATATCATCATCATAAATTACGTGAGCGCCTATGTTGGCTTTTACATATTGATTTACGACAAGCTCTATTTGCAAATCATAATCGATATCTACATTTCCAAAACGATTAATATAATCCGAATACAAACTCACTCGATTCTCTAATATTATATTTTTAAAAACTTCTTTTCGGTATTTTCCAGTGATTAGAAAACCAAGTTCCATTTTCGATTTTTTTCCTTCACTTATAAGATTTTTGTCTAGATCATAAGTAGCTTTATCAACCCCAAAAGCACCTTGATTGGCCAAAGATTGGTCTAAAACCAAAGTAGTTTTGAAGGTAAATGGCGAAATATAAAAAGTTCTATTTTTTTCTACATTAATGTTTTCAGCACCAATTCCCATAAAAATATACGCTGGAGCAAATGGTTTCGATATAGCTCTATCGGTATTAGGATAAGCATAACCGTTGGTGAATTGCGTGTTAAAATTAAATTTAGCAGAATGAAACCAGTTGGAGAGCGTGTCTTTTCGATATCCAAAAGTAGAGTTTAATTTCATGGCATCGTCTGTTTTCTTAAGACCTTGTCCGTCTTGCTTGTTTACACCGTATCTAAAAATTAACTCGTTAGACCAGTTGTAATTGCTTCTTCTGTAGTTTCTTATAAAATTCCCTTTTAATAAACCGGAAATCGAACTTGTTCCTCCTGCATTCCAATTAAAAAAAGCTACTTCGGAAATGTCAAAACCCAATGTGTTTTTTTTGTTCCAATACGTCAAAGGAATATAATGGGTTTTTGTTCTAATTTTAAAATACTTTATAGAAGGTTTAGCTACAATCATTTTTTTTGTAGCAGGTCTTAAGGTATCAAATATATATACTTTTGTAGAGTCCTGAGAAAAACATTTTATAGAAAAAGTGCAGATAAAAAAGAGTAAAGTGTAGGTTAATAACTTCATTTGGGAGTGATTGTATTTAACGGCGCAAAATAAATATTTTAAAAGTTTGAAAAAAGTATTTCGAGACTTTTAACGTCTATTTTACAATATTGTTGCAATTCGGCTACATTTCCATGCTGAATAAATTCATCTGGAATGCCAAGAGTGGTAATTTGTGATGAATAATGGTTTGTTGAGACAAATTCAAGAATTGCACTACCAAAACCTCCAATAACTGTCCCATCTTCAATTGTGATGATCGTTTTGAATTTTTTAAAGATAGAATGCAATTGATTTTCATCGAGTGGTTTTACAAATGGAAAATCATAATGTGCTAGCTGTTCTGGATTTTTTGTTTTGGCAATAGCCAAAGTAACGTTGTTGCAAATAGTTCCATTAGACAAAATAGCAATTTTAGAACCTTGCTTTAGACAGTCACTTTTACCGATTTCTATTGCTTGGTAAATTCCTTGATAATTTTTTTGCCAATCCGGAATTACACCACGACCGCGCGGATATCGAATAGCAATAGGATGTTTTAATCCTAATTGGGCAGTGTATAATATATTTTGCAATTCAATTTCATTTCTTGGAGCGTAAATAATCATGTTTGGAATGCAACGCAAATAAGCGATATCAAAAACGCCATGATGCGTAGCGCCATCTTCACCGACTAAACCCGCTCTGTCTAAACAAAAAATAACCGGTAAGTTTTGTAAAGCGACATCATGAATGACTTGATCATACGCTCTTTGTAAAAATGTAGAATAAATGTTGCAGTACACAATCATTCCTTGTGTAGCCATTCCGGCGGCAAGCGTGACAGCGTGTTGTTCTGCAATTCCTACATCAAAAGCGCGTTTTGGAAATTCCTTCATCATAAAATTTAAGGAACTTCCCGATGGCATTGCTGGAGTAATTCCAATTATTTTTTCGTTCTTTCGGGCTAAATCTAATACGGTCAAGCCAAAAACATCTTGGTATTTTGGAGGAAGATTTTCCTCTGCTTTTATATATATTTCACCAGTAGAAGCGTCAAATTTGCCTGGTGCATGGTATTTTACCTGATCTTCTTCTGCTTGTTTTAGTCCTTTTCCTTTTGTGGTAATAACGTGAAGGAATTTAGGACCTTTTATTTTTTGTAAACGTTTTAATTCCTTGATTACGGCAAAAATATCATGGCCATCAATAGGACCTGAATAATCAAAATTCAAGGATTTGATCATGTTATTCTGTCTCGGATTTTTTCCTTCTTTTACGGCAGTGAGATATTTTTTTAGGGCACCAACACTGGGATCAATTCCAATAGCATTGTCATTTAAAATCACTAATAAATTAGCATCTGTAACTCCGGCATGATTCAATCCTTCAAAAGCCATTCCGGACGCAATTGATGCATCACCAATTACTGCAATATGTTGTTTCTCGAAATCTCCTTTCAAATTAGAAGCGATTGCCATTCCTAAAGCGGCAGAAATAGAAGTAGAGGAGTGGCCTACGCCAAAAGTATCGTAAATACTTTCGTCTCTTTTTGGGAAACCGGAAATCCCGCCTAATTGTCTGTTAGTGTGAAAATCATCTCTTCGACCAGTAAGTATTTTGTGTCCGTAAGCTTGGTGACCCACATCCCAAACTAATAAATCATTTGGCGTGTCAAAAACATAATGCAAGGCGATAGTAAGTTCTACTACACCTAAACTGGCACCTAGATGACCTTCTTTTACCGCTATAATATCGATGATAAAATTACGTAGTTCTCGCGCAACTTCAGGAAGCTGAGCCTCATCGATTAAGCGCAAATCGGATGGAGAATTTATGTTTTGGAGTAAGTTGTTTTTCATTAGAATATAAAAAGCGAATTTACGGTTTTAAATAATAAATTCCGCAAATTGTAAATTTACATTCTGTATTTGCAACCGCATTCGATTTTTCTATCGGTTTATTAACGGATTTTTTTTATAACTTTGAAATAAATTCAGTTACTATGAATGTAGAAATCCAACGCAGAAATATTGTGCACAGAATATTAGATATTGAAAATGTACAGTTATTAAATAAAATAGAAGATTTACTAAATAATGATATTTATACTTATTCTACAAGTGGAGAGTCGTTAACTATAAATCAATATAAAAGTCACTTAAGTGAAATTATGAAGCTTTCGGATGCAGGAGAAGCAGGGTATTCATCTGAGGAAGCTCGAAAAAAAATCATTAAAAAGTGAAGCCGGTTATTTGGTCTCCAAATGCAATAGAATCTATTCGAAATAGTTATAATTATATCTACACTAAAAGCCCGCAAAACGCGGATTTAGTTGTAGAAACCTTATTTGATTTAGGTGATAAGCTAAATTTATTCCCTGAAAAAAATCCAATAGAACCATTGTTTAATTCATAAGCAATTCGCTTTTTCCCGAAATGAAATTTCAAAATAGTGTACCGAATTGAAGAACATAGAATTTATATTCTAGATGTTTTTTCAACGTCACAAAATCCTAAAAACTACAATATATAGTTTAGAAAGCTATCGCTTATATCGTACTACGAATTAAACACTATGATAAATCCTTTTACCGACGAATATTTCATGAAAAAAGCTTTACAGGAAGCAGAAATGGCTTTTGATAAAGACGAAATTCCTGTAGGCGCTATTATAGTAATTGATAATAAAATTATCGCTCGAAGTCATAATTTGACTGAGTTACTAAATGATGTAACTGCTCATGCGGAAATGCAGTCTATTACTGCGGCGGCTAATTTCTTGGGCGGCAAATATTTAATAGGCTGTACACTTTATGTTACGCTTGAACCCTGTCAAATGTGTGCTGGTGCTTTGTATTGGAGTCAGATTTCTAAAATTGTGTATGGCGCTAGCGATGAAAATCGTGGTTTTGTAAAAATGGGAACAAAGCTGCATCCTAAAACTACTATTGTTTCTGGAATTTTAGCTGATGAAGCAGCTGATTTAATGAAACGCTTTTTTGCTCAAAAAAGAAAATAAAAACATTCCCATAGTAGTAAAAATAAGCAAAGCCCTTGAGATGAAAAATCAAGGGCTTTGTTTTTGCAATTATCTGAATTAATAATTATTACATGTCTATTGGCACCGCTCTGTTTCCTCGACCTTTACCATTTTTGCCTCCTGGAGGATTTTTCATTCCTGAAAAATCTTGTATTTTGTAGGTTAATGAGAAAATAGCATATCGCTTTAAAATTGTGTTTTCATCATCGCGTATTGTGGTTGCTGAGATTGTTCTGGTACTACTCTGATTTTGATTTAGTAAGTCATAGACTTTGATTTTTGCGATGAAATTTTTATCAAAAAAAGTATACGATAAACTGGTGTTCCAGAGATAAAAATCCTTTTTAAATTCAGACGAAAGTTTAGAGTTGTACGTATAACCAAAATCATTTCCCCACGTCCAATTGTTTGGCCAATAGCTAGTAGTTTGTATGTTTAATCGATGTACGACATTTGAACTTGATTTGGTCAGATAATTATCATATTGGGTTTCGTTATAAGAGAAATTATATGAAGGTGCTACTGTGAAAAATTCTCCGTAATCGTAGTTTGCATATACTCTAGGACTTATTCCTGTCGAGGTTGCGTCAAACAAAACACCGTCAGTAAAGCCTTTTGAAGTTGAAAAATTGGCATTCATTGAAATGCCGTATCGCAATAAATTAGCTTCTTGTTTGATCGATTTATTCCAACTTCCTCCTCCAGAAATAACATAAGTTCCGGATATGTTTTCGTAAGTAGTTGTTCTCTTCCTATTGGCATCGTAAACAGAGGACGATATAATTTCACTGCTGTAAAAGTCTGCATTAGCAAAAATAGAATATCCAGAACGCGTACGGAAATCAAAATTTCTATAATTAATATTCGCACTGTGCTTTTCGTTTGGTTTTAAATCAGGGTTACCAATGACCGTATTCAGCGGATTAGAAAGATTTACAACAGGAAGTAATTGATTGGAAGACGGTAATGAAACCGAGTAGTTATATCTCGTTGTAAGTGCTTTTGAGCGATCGAATTTATATCTTACTTGTCCGCTAACATTGGGTAAAATGTATTTTTTGTTGAGATCGGTTGCTTGGTTTAAATAATTAGAATAATTGTTATATTGAACAATAGAAGAGGACGAATTGATGTCGACTGTAAAATTATTTTTTTCAAATCGAATTCCAGCTTTTGGAATAATACTATTTTGTTTTGAAGAAGTATAATTAGATTGTAAGTCATTCAACTCTGAATACGATTCATTTAAAGAATTAAAATTATAGGTTCGAACTTCGTTTGCTGTAGTATTGAAATTATATGCAAGTCCTATTCTAAAACGCAATGAATCGGTTACGGGTTCTGTGTATTCTATTTCCGCAGCATAGGAATCGCTTGAACTATCAGAAATGGTGTTTTGATTTCTATTGTCAGTTGTTTGAGTTGCATAATAGGTTGTCTCCGATTGGGTTAATCCGTTGCTGTTTGATTTAGAGTTGTTATTGTTGAATACGACACTCAAATTTCTGGCTTTTTTTTCAAATGTTTTATTGAAATTAATCGCGTTCTGAAAATTATTCGAATCGTTTTGAGTGCTTGATTTCGATTTCGAGTCATTGGTCAATGTTCCATTTTCATCTGTAGAATTGCTTCTTGAATCGGAATAACTATCGGATTTAGTACTAGAAAACTTTGGCGCAGCAAATATTTGAATGCTTGGAATTGCTTTATACTCTAATTCAACACCCGCTTTATGACTCGTGTTATCATTTTTTGTTTTCGATTCCGATTCCGTTGTAAAATTTCCTGTAGGCAAGAAATTAATTGCTTTGGATTTGTATAAATTATCGGTTTCTGTATTCGAAAAATTATAATTAGCCGAGGTTTGTAAACCGTTGATCCATTCATCCGAATAGTTTAACCCTAATAAGTTTGATTTGGTAATTCCTTTTGCTCCATTTTTTGAAGTATTTCCTCTAGCGTTTCTGCCTCCTCCCATATTATCAAAAACCTCATCCATAGAGAAGCCTGGAGCATTAATGTTATTTGAAGATCCTAAAAGGCTTATTTTTCTATTATTGTCAAATAAATTGACAATAAAACTAGATTCGTATCGATCATCGGTACCATAACCGCCTAGGAATTTACCAAAATAGCCTTTGTTTTTTTCTTTGTCAATTGTTAAATTAATGCTGGCATTATCTGAGCTTGAAGCTGATTTTGTATATTCTTCTTTTTTTGTTTTATAGTCGGAAACCTGAACTTTGTTAATGATATCTGCGGGCAAATTTTTTAAAGCCATCACTCCATCGCGATCAAAAAATGGTTTTCCGTTGACCAATACTTGATTTACTTCTTTTCCGTTAACGGTAATTTTGCCATCACTGTCTACTTCAAAACCAGGTAATTGTTTGAGTAAAGTCTCTACATTTGAGTCCGGGCGAACTTTGAATAAAGAAGCTTTAAACTCAATAGTATCATTTTTTACGCGTATCGGAGGTTCTTCAGTAATAATTGTTACACCAGAAAGCATATTTGCCGATTCCTTAAGCGCAATAGTATTAAAATCTCTGTTGCCGTTAATTTCCGGAACAAGTTCTTTATGTGTTTCAAAACCCATATAGGTTACTTTTAGAAAAACAGGCTTTTCTTGTTTTTTTACACTTAGTATAAAATCACCATTTTTGTCGGTAAGGGTATATTCTAACATCGTAGAATCTTTTACAGTAGTGAAATAAACCGTAGCTGATTCTAATGGGAATTTGTCATTTGCACCGATTACCTTCCCTTTGATAGTGTATTTTTCCTGAGCGTGAGAAAACAAAGAACAAAGTAAAAAAAATAAAATGGCGTAGGATTTTGACATAGTGCAAGAGTTAATTCTCATTAAGATATCAAATAACAAGAAAGGTTTAATGAGAAATAAGTATCAATCAAAAAAAATCCTCGAAAAACAGCTGTTTTTGCGAGGATCAATATTATGTTAGCTTAAAAATTAATTTTTTTTGGATTCTTTTTTAGCTTCTTTTTGTTTTATTTTTAATTCCTTTTCTTCCTTTTTTAATTCTTTTTCTTCCTCCTGTTTTTTTGTGAGTGCTTCTCTATCTACTCTTAATTTTTCGATCTCAGCTTCATATGTTTTTATTTTTGTTTCCGAAGATTCTAGTTTTGTTTTAGCTTTAGTTATTTTTTCTTCTGTTTTAGTAATGTTTTTGGCTAATTTATTATCGTCTGAAGTTTTTAGATTGTTTTTAGTGATTTCTAAATTGGCTTTTTCTTCACTAAGTTGTATTATTTTTTGTTCTAGTTTTTTAGTTTTTCGTTGCTCTTTACTCAGTTTAATTTCTGCTGTTTGAGTGTTGTTTTTGTTATGTTGTAATATAAGTTGCTGTTGTTGTATTTGCATATACATCAGGTTTTGCTGTCTTGTCATTTGAACCGCCGCATTCATTTGTCTTTGAGCACTAGAATATTGTGCTTTTGTTGCAAGAGTACTTAAAAGTGCTATTATTGTAATTAATAGAAGTTTCATAATTTAGAATTTTTTATAAGCCTCAAATATAAAGGAATATAAAAGTATAATTGTCATTAAGGTTTATTTTTTGTAGGAATTAACAGTGGGTTGCATAAGGGATAGCAGCGGCATCCTTTTGTGAAGCTTTAGCGGAACAAAAGATACAGCGAATAGCCCGACCCGAAGTTTTTACGCAGGGACTGCCCAAAAACAAGAAATCATCAATAGATATAAATCTGAAATTCACTGCTAAGACTTATGCAATTAATGACCTGTAGTTTTTGAAAAAACATTGATTATGATAACTCCAATTAAAATTAGCGATAAACCGAGGATTGCGGGTAAATCTGGAATTTGTTTAAAAAAAACAGCACCAATTATAGTAATTAAAACAATTCCAACTCCAGACCAGATTGCATAAGCAATTCCTATTGGAATGGTTCTTATGGCAAAACTCAAAAAGTAAAAGGCACCACAATAACCTACAATTGTAATGATACTTGGAATTAACTTACTGAATTCTTCCGATTTTTTTAGTGCTGAGGTTGCAATAATCTCAAAGAGAATAGCAACGCCTAAAAATAAAAAGTTTTTCATAAAATACGCTTATTTGTTTTGTTTCTGTAGTGCTAAAAATAAAAACCCTCACATTCAAACTGAATTTAGCTCAGTTAATGTAAGGGTTTAAATCTAAAATAAAATTCCTTCTTTGTCGGAATGACAAATCAGACTAGTATCTGTAATATTCTGGTTTGAATGGACCTGAAACTTCTACACCAATGTAAGCCGCTTGATCGTCACGTAATGTTTCTAATTCAACTCCTAATTTAGCCAAGTGTAAAGCTGCCACTTTTTCATCTAAATGTTTAGGTAACATATACACGTCATTGTTGTATGCCGCGCTGTTTTTCCACAATTCGATTTGAGCTAAAGTTTGGTTTGTAAAAGAGTTACTCATTACAAAACTTGGGTGACCTGTAGCGCAACCTAAGTTTACCAAACGACCTTCAGCAAGGATAAGGATATCTTTTCCTGCGATAGTATATTTGTCTACTTGAGGTTTGATTTCAACTTTAGACGCTCCGTGAGTTTTGTTCAACCAAGCCATGTCGATTTCGTTATCAAAGTGTCCGATGTTACAAACGATCGTTTTATCTTTCATTTGTTCAAAGTGAGAACCAAGAACGATATCTTTATTTCCAGTTGTTGTAATGATGATATCAGCATTTGCAACAACAGTATTTAATTTTTTAACTTCAAAACCGTCCATTGCCGCTTGTAAAGCACAAATTGGGTCAATTTCAGTAACGGTTACAATAGATCCAGCACCTCTAAAAGAAGCAGCAGTTCCTTTTCCTACGTCACCGTATCCGCAAACAACTACTCTTTTTCCAGCTAACATAATGTCAGTTGCACGACGAACTGCATCAACTGCAGATTCTTTACAACCGTATTTATTGTCAAATTTCGATTTAGTAACAGAGTCATTAACATTGATTGCAGGCATTGGCAATGTTCCCGCTTTTACTCTTTCGTAAAGTCTGTGAACTCCAGTTGTAGTTTCTTCAGACAATCCTTTGATTCCAGCTACTAAATGTGGGTAACGATCAATAACCATGTTGGTTAAATCTCCACCATCATCCAAAATCATGTTCAATGGTTTTCTATCTTCACCAAAGAATAAGGTTTGCTCAATACACCAGTCAAAATCCTCTTCGTTTAGACCTTTCCAAGCGTAAACTTGAATTCCAGCAGCAGCAATTGCAGCAGCAGCTTGATCTTGCGTAGAGAAAATGTTACAAGAAGACCAAGTAACCTCAGCTCCAAGAGCGATTAATGTTTCGATTAAAACCGCAGTTTGAATAGTCATGTGCAAACATCCTGCAATACGAGAACCTGCAAGCGGTTGTTCGTCTTTATATTCAGCACGAAGTGCCATTAAACCTGGCATTTCAGCTTCAGCTAGTTCAATTTCTTTTCTTCCCCAAGCCGCTAGAGAAATGTCTTTTACTTTGAAAGCCACAAAAGGCATAGTTGTAGTACTCATTTATAGTATATTTGTAATGTAAATTTTTTGCAAAATTACGCAATAAAGTTATGACTTTAAAAGGATTCCTAAATATTTATGAATTGTTTAATTTTGTAATCTTTTAAAAATCAGTAAAATAATTTTTTTAAACTGAATTATTTTTAGTTTAAGGAGCTATTTCCCGCTTTGCACTGTATCTTTTATAATAGTAGGCTCCCAGCCTTTCGCAGGCTGGAAGCCTACTATTATAAAAGGATGTCGCTTCAATCGGGGCTAGGGATCACGATACTAACATGCCATTATTCAAGACAATATCCTTTAATTCAACAACACAAATTCTAGTTTGGAAGATTACAGAATCTTACCAAGAACTTTTGGATACCGTAGTTTTAAACGAAAAAAACAGCATCCGATTAGCCGGAATGAAATCACCATTGCACCAACGCGCTTTTCTCAGCGTGCGCAAATTATTTCATTTGGCCGGTTATACCGATTTTGATCTGTACTATGATGAATTTGGAAAACCACATCTTAAAGATGGCAAGCACATTTCAATCACGCATTCACATGAATTTTCTGCAATTATTCTAAGCGACGAAACCGTGGGAATCGACATTGAATTACAACGTGATAAAATCATAAAAATAGCCGATAAATTCTGCGATTCAGAATTTCAGTATTTAATCGATAACGAAGAGTATATTCGGAAATTAACCGTGATTTGGGGTGCTAAAGAAGCTATTTTTAAAATCAGAAACGAAAAAGGAATCAGTTTCAAAAATCATATTAAAGTCAATAGTTTTGAATTACAAACTAAAGAAGCCATTTCTGAATTGCATTTTGATCGCTTAATCAAAAATTTCAAAATCTATTTTGAGGAAATTGAAGGTTTTACTTTGGTATATGCCTTTCAACTAAATGTTTAAAATAGTTACGTAGCGTTTTTTGCCGCAAAGACACAAAGTCACAACTTCTTTTAGTTTTACAAATCAAGATAATCCTAAACTTAGTGACTTTGAGACTTCGAGGAATTGCTTTTAAGTGGTCTTTAATTTGTACTTGCCGCTAAGGCACAAAGGCACAAAGGCACAAACTTTTTTTATTACTAACGCAATCACCGCTAGTTGTCACGCTGGAAGCGTCTCACCGCTAAACACCATATATAGGAGACGCTTCCAGCGTTACAAAGCAATACTAAAAGATAAAAATTTATTTTTATTAAGAAATAATCAGAAGATTACTGGCTCTGAGTCTTCGTGTCGCCACTTTTAAGTAATCTCAAATTGAAAGCATTTACACTTTTCTGCGACTCTCAAAAATATTCATAAAAAGAAAAGTACTCATTTTCTGCGCTCTACGTTTTAGAACATCGGCATTTTCGCCTACAAATAATTCATCAATAGTAGCAAACCATATATTCAGCCAAATACCAAAGATGTTTGACGTAATCTGCTGGTTGAATTTTTTATCTACTGCGTTATGCGCTACGATTGGGTTTCCAGTAAATTTTCGAGTACCAAATATATTCATTTCCCAAAAATCGGTCAACTTTTCTAGATGTTCTTCCCAGTTGGTAATGGTTTCATTAAAGAAAAAACCGATTTCCTGATCCGCTCTTATTTTTTCGTAAAAAGTGCTAACTAACAGTTTTAGATCTTCTCGGTTTTCAATTTCTTTTATCATCGGATAATTAAGGTGTTCATTAAAATAAAGAAAATACTTGAAATAACGCTGATGATAGTCAAGTTAAAAATTACTTTATGTTTCATCTGGGCTAAAATTGACGTATTAACAAGCATGCAAATTAATACAATAATTGCCAATTGTCCCATTTGCAAAATACTTGTTCCGTTTCTTAGGATATTCATTGCAGCAGCTGAACCTAAACAACTTTGTCCAATAACGATTAAAGTTGCAAAACCAATAAAATTGTTGTTGAAATCAGCGAGTGTTTTTTGATATAGTGACATGATAGTTAAATTTTTTGTTATTACAAATTTACAGACACATCAATATGTTTATTTATGACCTATATCATAAACCAGAAAATCAACGATATACTTTTCTATTAATGATTTTTAGTTCTCCTTTTTTTTCTAATGTTTTGATGGTTCGTATTACAGTTTCTACGCGAAGTCCCGTTAAATCGCCCATTTGTTGTCGGGTTAAATCAATATGGAAACCATTATTTTCTTTTTTAAAATTAAAATAAGTAATCGAATAATCAAATAATTGCAAAAGGCGGTGTTCTGAATCTTGAGTAGAAATCTCAGCAGCCATTACCGATTTATAATGCAAACGTTGCGCTAAATTTTCAATCATAATAATAGAAACTTCGGGGTTTTCAGCCATTAGTTGGAGAAAATTAGCTTTAGAAACACAGATTAATTCAGCTTCTTCGACTGCTTCAGCATTTGCGGGATACGTTCTTTCTAAAAACAAAGGAGGTTCACCAAAACATTGATTTACAGTAAAAAAACCTTGAATAAATTCGCGACCTTCATCGTTAAAATTATTCATTTTTACCGAGCCAGAAATGATTTGGTAATAATGTGTGGCTAATTTATCCTTCTCGAAAATGATTTCTGATTTTTTATAAAGGCGTCTAAAAGCGCCATATTTTTCTAAAATTTCTATTTTTATCATACAGTTGTAATTCTCGCATTTTTGATTCCTAAAACTAAGATAAGTTTTCTTAAAGTTTGGCTCACTTTCAAAAAAACGCATACTTTTACGTTTATTATGAAAAATAAAGATAAGGATATATATGGTCAAATACTTTTGGCAAGATCAGAGAATCGCAAATTATTAGCGATTTTACTGGATCCTGATAAAATAGTTTTAGAAAATATAAAAGAATTGATTCTGAAAATCAATCAGTCACCGGCGACTCATATTTTTATTGGAGGAAGTCTTGTCGAAAATAATATTCTAGACGAATTGATTTTAAAAATAAAACTAAACTGTAATTTGCCCATTGTTTTATTCCCCGGAAACCCGTCGCAAATTTCCAGTCATGCCGATGGAATTTTGTTTCTTTCTTTACTCTCTGGACGAAATCCAGATTATTTGATATCCCATCAAGTAAAAGCAGCTCCGCTATTAAAGAAAACCCAACTCGAAATTATATCTACAGGCTATATTTTAATAGAAAGCGGAAGCGAAACAGCAGTAGAACGCGTGAGTAAAACCAAACCAATTGATAGAGAAAATATAGATATGGCTTTGGCAACAGCTCAAGCGGGAGAAATGTTAGGGAATAAACTGGTTTATCTCGAAGCAGGAAGTGGTGCGAAATATCCCGTTCCTTTAGAAATGATAACAACAGTTTCTAGAAATATAGGAATACCATTAATTGTTGGTGGCGGAATTGTATGTTTGCAAGGAATTCAAAATGCTTATGATGCGGGAGCTGATTTAGTAGTTATTGGAACCGCTTTTGAAAATGATGTAGCGTTTTTTAACCCAACAAAATAATAGAATAGCATGTTTGATCACTTTTTTGCACAATATCATGATTATCCAGTACATGAAGTTTATCTAGAACTTATTGCTGTTTTTTTTGGCTTATGTAGTGTTTGGTATGCTAAGAAAGATAATATTTTAGTTTTCCCCACGGGATTAATTAGCACTTCTATTTATGCTTATTTGCTATGGCAATGGAGCTTGTTGGGAGACTCAATGATCAATGTGTATTATTTTATAATGAGTATTTATGGTTGGTATCATTGGACCCGAAAAAAAGAAGATGTTGAGGAGTTTCCAATAGCAATAATGACAAAAAAAGAGAAAGGAATGGCAATACTAATTTTTGTTGCTACCCTTGTTTTTGTGGTAATCGTTTATCTTTATTTTGATAAATTTACCAGTTGGTATTCCTATTTAGATACTTTATTAACAGGCATATTTTTTGTGGGAATGTGGCTTATGGCCAAAAGAAAAATTGAAAACTGGATTTTCTGGATTGCTGGAGATTTGCTTTCTATTCCTTTATATTTGGCAAAAGGATACACTTTTACCAGTTTTCAGTATATAGTATTTACAATTATTGCCGTTTATGGCTATTTAGAATGGAAAAAAATCTTAGACAACAAAAAAGTTCAGTTATAAAAATAGCTTTGTTTGGTCCCGAAAGCACCGGAAAAACAACATTAGCTAAACAACTTGCTGCACATTATCATACGGTTTGGACTCCTGAGTTTGCAAGAGATTATCTGCAAGAAAAATGGGATAAAGAACAAAAAATATGTGATCTGTCCGATATGCTTCCTATAGCGTATGGTCAAGTTCAATTAGAAAATGAGAAACTAGTACTTGCTAATAAATACTTGTTTTGCGATACGAATTTGTTGGTCACCAAAGTTTTTTCTGATGTGTATTACAATTATTGTGATCCTTTGTTGCAAAAAGCAGCTCAGGAACATGAATACGATTTGTTTTTTCTTACCGATATTGATGTGCCTTGGGAAAAAGATGATTTAAGAGACAAAACAGAAGGTCGAGAAAGTGTTTTTGAGGTTTTTAAACAGTCTTTAATTAGCAATAATAAGCCTTTTATCCGTTTGACAGGCGATAAAGAATCGCGACTTAAAAAGGCTATTGCAATCGTAGATGATTTGACAAAAGCTAAAGAACATGGGTTTTCTTCTTTGGATTTTGTACAGCTTTATAAACGTGAAATTTCAGTGGATCAAGTAGTAAAGCAATTAGAGTTTATTCAAAATGGAATCTGCAAAACAAAGTTGATTCAGCCGGCGAGTTTGAATAATGGAATTTTAAAATTGTCTAAAAATGATTTTATAGAAAAAGCTGCATTTTTTGAGGAGAACAAGGAGTCGTTAACACTTTTGAAATTTGTTCCTGCCTCTGGTGCCGCAACAAGAATGTTTAAGTTTTTAATTGCATTTCTAGAAGAATTTGATTTAGAAAACGAAACGATAAATGCCTATATAAATCGAAAAAAAGCGAGTCGACTTTCTATATTCTTAGTTGGACTTGAGAAATTTCCTTTTTTTGAAGCAATAAATTCAAAGTTGCGATCAGAACTCACCAATTTTGATGATTTAGAGAATGATTATAAAAAATATTATTTTGTAAAATTCTTGCTCTCTAGTGATTTTTTTGATTTTGCTAATAAACCCAAAGGGATTTTGCCTTTTCATAAATACGCTTCCAATGTGGCTTCACCAATAGAAGAGCATTTATATGAGTGTGGATATTATTCTAGTTCTAATGGAAACTCAAATTTGCATTTTACGGTTTCTGAAGCGCACCAGTCTCATTTTGAGGAAATAATTACTTCTATAAAGCATAAGGTTGAAGAGGAAACAAATACCAAAATTAAGGTAACATATTCCTATCAAAACAAAAGCACAGATTCTCTTGCCGTTGATACAGAAAATAAACCTTTTCGAGAGGAAAATGGCGAATTGGTTTTTAGACCAGGCGGTCATGGAGCACTTATTCAAAATTTAAATGAACTAAACGCAGATGTCATTTTTATAAAAAATATTGACAATGTAATTCATAATAACAACCAAAAAATTGCATTGTATAAAAATGCACTGGCGGGAATTTTGGTTGAATTGCAACAACAAGTTTTTAATTATTTGCGACTAATTGACGCAACAGTTTTAAGTCAAGAAAAAGTACAAGAAATTGGTGTTTTCCTTAGAAAAAAATTAAATGTGCAAGTAGCAGATGATTTTGAAAAAGGCACTGTAGATGATAAAATAGCCTTTATAAAAGAAGCGCTTAATAGACCGATTCGAGTATGTGGTATGGTCAAAAATGAAGGAGAACCAGGCGGCGGTCCTTTTTGGGTTCAGAATAAAGAAGGTAGAATTTCGTTGCAAATTGTAGAAAGTGCCCAAATAAATTTATCGGATAAAGAACAAAAAAGAATTCACAATGCCGCCACTCATTTTAATCCTGTAGACTTAGTTTGCGGCATTAAAAACTATAAAAACGAGAAATTTAATTTAGCTCAGTTTGTAGATCACAACAGCGGTTTTATTGTAGATAAAATTTGCATGGGACAAAATATCAAGGCTTATGAGTTGCCTGGATTATGGAATGGTGCTATGGATAATTGGCTTACGGTATTTGTTGAGGTTCCATTACTTACCTTTAATCCTGTAAAAACAGTAAATGATTTGTTGAAGCCGGCACATCAATCTTAAGAGATAACAGAAATAATAGAGCAGCATGGAAATTCATAAAATACTAGCAGAGTTGCACTATAAGGCAGTTCGAAGTAGCGGAGCAGGAGGACAAAATGTAAACAAGGTTTCGTCTAAGGTAGTTTTGAGTTTTGATTTGAAAAATTCGCAAGCCCTTTCAGAAGAAGAAAAAATACTACTTGAAACTAATTTGTATTCCAGATTAACGTCTGAATTAATTTTGATTCTGAATTGTGATGAAGACCGAAGTCAGCTAAAAAATAAAGAAATTGTAACCAAACGCTTTTTATCACTTATAAAAAACGGTTTACTAGTTCCTAAAGAAAGAAAACCAACTAAGATTCCAAAAGCAGCTATTCGAAAAAGAATTAAAAATAAAAAGTCTATTTCCGAAATTAAGAAAACAAGAAAGAAACCAGGTTTTTGAAAATACTGTCGAAAAATCAATTATTTAGATAAGAGAGTGTAATAGTGGTTTCTTTTTGATTGCTGTGATTTGATTACTATTAAAATATTTTTTTATTTAAAGAGGTAAAACGTTGAGTTGTAGTTAGTAATTTTTTTGATTGACTGCTTTGCAAAAAATGTTAGGCTACTTGTTACTTTTATCTTAATACTTTTTTACCTTTGCTGCGTCTCAAAGGGGTGCTTAGATTCTGAAAATTCAGAATTACAGGCTGAGATCATACCCAACGAACCTGAGCAAGTAATGTTGCTAAGGGAAAAAATGACAAATTATAGTGTGCACACTATTTTTTTGTCATAAAAACAATCAATAATTTAAAAAAAAGAATAATTCCCCCTTTTATTCGTAATCTTTTTTACGGATGAAAACTATTTGCAATTTTTCTAGCCTTAAAGGCAAAAAGGTACAAAACAGCACTTTTATACTGTCTGTTTTCTTTACATTATCCTCTTCTATTTCTTTTGCACAAGTAAAAGATTCTACAAAAGTCAATCAATTAGACGAAGTATTAGTTTCGGCAGTTCGTGCTACTCCAAAAACTCCCGTTAGTTTTAGTAATCTGACTAAAAAAGACATCAAATCTCGTAATCTCGGTCAGGACATTCCTATTTTGATGAATTATTTACCGTCCGTGGTTACCACTACTGATGCAGGAAATGGAGTAGGTTATACCGGAATCCGTGTTCGTGGAAGTGATGCTACTCGTGTCAATGTAACCATCAACGGAATTCCGTATAATGATTCCGAAAGTCATGGAACTTTTTGGGTGAATATGCCTGATTTTGCTTCTTCAGTAGAAAGTTTGCAATTGCAACGTGGTGTAGGAACATCAACCAATGGCGCGGGAGCTTTTGGTGCAAGCTTGAATATGTTGACCGATACATACGCTAAGGAAAGCACGGGAGAAATCGCTAATTCGTTTGGAAGTTTTAACACTAGAAAACACACCGTTAAATTTAGTACTGGTTTGATGAATGATCATTTTGAAATCGCTGGGCGTTTGTCTGCTTTAAAATCAGATGGCTATATTGACAGGGCTTTTTCGGATTTAAAATCCTATTTTCTTCAAGGAACTTATGTGGGCAAAACTACTTTAATTAAAGCCTTAGCTTTTGGCGGAAATGAAAAAACCTATCAATCTTGGAATGGTTTAGAGGATTTGGACAAACTAAGAAATGACCGAACGTTTAATCCTGCGGGGAAGTATACAGATAAGTTTGGAGTACTTCGTTTTTATGACAATGAAACGGATAACTACCAACAAGATCATTATCAATTGCACTGGAACGAAAAAGCATCCGAAAAATGGAGTACGAATCTGGCTTTTCATTATACCAAAGGAAAGGGTTTTTATGAAAATTATAAGCCGAATGCAAAGTTTGTGGAATATGGATTGACTCCAATTGTGATTGATGCAACTACCATTAATAAAACTGATTTGATTCGCCAGAAATGGTTGGTAAATGATTTTTATGGAACTACTTTTTCGGCCAGTTATAAAGAAGAAAAATGGAATGTTATTTTAGGAGGCGGTTACAATAAGTACGAAGGAAATCACTTTGGAAGAATAATTTGGGCGCGCTATGCCTCAAAATCTGAATTAGATGATCATTATTATGATGATGCCGCGACAAAAATGGATGGAAATGTTTTTGCGAAAGCCAATTTCCAAATCACAGAAAAGCTAAATTTATACGGAGATTTACAACTTCGAAACGTTCATTATAAAGCCAATAGTGCCGAAGCAGGTTTGGTCAATGATAATTTTAATTTCTTTAATCCTAAAGCGGGATTAAATTATGAGCTTAATGCTAACAACGCCTTATATTTTTCGTATGCCAGAGCCAATCGCGAACCGAACAGATCCGATTATGAAAACGGGAGTCCACGCCCAGAGAAATTAAACGATTTTGAATTGGGATTGCGTCATGTGGATTCAAAAATAAAGTTGAACGCCAATGTTTATTATATGGCTTACAAAGATCAGTTGATCGTTACAGGAGCATTAGACGATGTAGGTGCGCCAATACGTGAAAATAGTGGCGATAGTTATCGTTTAGGTGTAGAGGTTGATGCAACAATTTCTATTTTGGATAATTTATTTATTAGACCAAATATAACGGTGAGCACAAATAAAAACAAAGATTTTTTCTTTAAGAGAGATGGTGTTTTAACCTCGTTAGGAGATACCAATATTGCTTTTTCACCTGATTTTATTGCAGGAAATATAGTGAGTTATGTTCCAATAATGAACCTTCAAGTTTCTTTTTTATCAAAGTATGTTGGGGAACAATATATGGCAAATATTGATGCAAAAGGATCTAAACTAAAATCCTATTTTACGAATGATTTGAATGTTTCGTATGAGATTATTCCAAAATCAATTTTCAAATCGATTTATCTTTCAGCTTTAGTAAATAACATCTTTGATTACAAATACATATCAAATGGTTTTTTCTATAATTATGATGATGATGAGTCTAATCCGCCAGCAATTGCTACTTTAGAAGGAGCCGGTTATTATCCGCAAGCAGGAATTAACTTTTTAGTAGGACTGACTTTGAAGTTTTAATTGAAATGATACTTTATTGAACAAGGCTAGGAGTTTATGAACTTCTAGCCTTTTTTAATTTTGTAGGTATTCTTAACATTCAATATTAGTGAAAAGAAGTTCTAAATTTATAAATAACATACTATTTTATTAAAATAAATGCTTTTTGATGATGAATTATTTTGTAGGTTTATGATTATATAATTTCTTCTTTTTAAGTGTGATTAATTAAATAATGATTTTCGTAAAATTTATAAATAATGAAGTTAATAAAGATCATATTATTGTTTTGTTTCGTTTCTTGTCTTGGACAAGTAAAAAACGGAACTGTAGAGTATGGGCTAAGTATTGAAATGTTAGAAGGACTTAAAGAGAATGGTCCATTCAAAAAATTATACTCGGAGGCTGTAAATAATGCGCAATATTTGACTTTTAATTTATTATTCGATAAGCAAAATTCTTTTTTTTCTTTAAACAAAGGACTTGAAATAGGAGAAAATAACAATCAATTGGCTATTGTTGCCTCAGGTTATAAAGGGGTAATTTATCAAACAAAAGACTTTGCACTTTCTGAATTAGATAAAAGTTTTGGGAATTTTTTACTTAAAAATGAACTTTACGAATGGACTTTGGTTAATGAAACAAAAGAAATTCAAGGTTTTCTGTGTTATAAAGCTACTGCTATTAAAACAATTATAAATACTAAAGGGAATTTTAAGTTTCCTGTAATAGCCTGGTATTGCCCTAAAATACCTCTTTCGTTTGGGCCAAATGGTTTTGGTAATTTACCTGGTTTGATTTTAGAATTACAAGTTAGGAATGTTCTTTTTGAGGTTAAAAAAATTGAAATGAATCTTAATAATCCTCCTATCTTACCTAAAATTAAAGAGTATAAAATAATCGATGAAAAAGAATTAGAAAAAATGATTGCAAAAATTAGCGATTTTAAGAATTAATAACTTACAATGAAAAATACTATTATTGTTTTTTTAATTTTCTTTGTATCCTCAGCAAATGGACAAGAAAATAATATCAGTGTCGTTTATGGCTTGAATATAGAGAATGAAGTTGGTTTATTTAATAACAACGCTACTTTAAAAAATTTATTTTTGAAATCCATGATTGATTGTAAAAAATTAAATTTTCAATTAATTATTACTCAAAATGGTTCTAAATTTTATAACGAAAAAAAATTAGAAATCGATGGTAATTTGGGTTCTAAAAGCTTTACTCTTTCAATGGGACACTACACAGGAATGATATACAGTATAAAGGGGAAAGTATTAAAACAAAGTCCTTATTTGGGAGAGAATATTTACGGTGAAGAAGTTTTTAAAAGTGATTGGAACTTGACTAGTGAAACTAAATTAATTGATAATTATTTATGCTATAAAGCAACTAGTAGTAATAAAGTGGTCTATGGTGATAAGGTGTGGAACCATCCTGTTGTAGCGTGGTATTGCCCTAAACTACCTTTTCCTAATGGTCCTATTGGTTATGGTAATTTACCAGGATTAATTTTAGAACTCCAAGTGAGAAATGCTATTTATGGTGTTAAAAGTATAAACCTTAATAGTAGTTTTGATTTTGATGTAAAATTCTTAGATAAAATAAAAATATTAACTCAAAAGCAAATAGAAGAGGCTTTTACAAAACAAGAAGGATATTGAAAAATTTCATAAATAGTAAATATAAAAATTAATGGTTCATTTTTATAGATTTTTTAGTTACAATGTATAGAACTCTTTTTTTATTATTTTTTACGACTCTCTGTTTCTCCCAAACAAAAATTCTTGTAGGTGTGGTCTCGGACGATGTAAATAAACCATTCGAATCTGCGAATGTTATTGCAAAACCATTACAAGAGAAAGCCAATTTAAATTTTTATACAGCTGATAATAAACGGTGTAACGTCTGGGGTCGGTTATTATGCGCAAGCAGTAATTAACTTTTTAGTAGGGATGAATTTGAATTTTTAATTAAAATGATACTTTATTGTAGAAAGCTAAAGGTTTATGAATTTCTAATCTTTTTTAATTTTGTAAGAAATTGATTTATTGACATCTCCTTAATCAGACGAACAACTCGTTAAATTTTAAATATAATTCTTGTTTATTTTTTTTGATATTTACCTTGGTTAACCAGAAAATATTTATAAATTTAAACTAATTTAATTATAAAAAAATTAGTATTTACTGCTTTTGCAGTGGTAGCATTTAGTGGAGTTGCAATGGCAAATGCTTTGGCATTGAAAGAGGGGAAAAAAGAGAAACAGAAAAAGGAAGTTGTTTTAAAAGTGCAAGATTGTACTACAAAAGCAATGAATTATGTAGACCGCGTATATGATGGTAATGGCACACATTATGCAGAGCAAAATTATGCGGCTTATTAAGGTTATTACCAAGCTTGTGAAGATGCGAAAACTCCACAGAATTAATTAATTATTAAAAAATATAAACAAAACTATTGAAAGTTTTGTTTGTATTTTAAAGTTAAAATCATGAAAAAATTAAAAATTATATTCATTTGTATTTGCGCTTCAACGATGGCTAATTGTTTTGGACAATCAGTTTCTGGTAAAGTTATTTATAAAATTCAATTAGTTGGTTATGGCACAGTTAGTAAAGATCCAGAATTTAACAAACTAAATGAGGCAACAGTTGAAATCGCAAACAAGCAAACTTGTACGTTGCAATTTAACAGTACACAGTCAAGTTCAGTTTTGGACAAGTATCTAATTTCTGACGCTGAAAATAATGGCTTAAGAAAAATGGCTAGGACGATGGCTTTTATTGTAACGAACGAAAGTGATTATTTTTTCGATAAGTACACTAATACTGCAATAAAACGGGAGGACAATGGAAAACTCATAAAGAAAGCGCATGATAAATTACAATGGGAAATATCGAGTGAAAGTAAGATAATTGATAATTATTTATGTTACAAAGCCACTTATTTCATGAAGTTTATTAATAGGTTAGGAGTAAATACCAGCATTCCTATTACTGCATGGTTTGCTCCAAGTTTGCCATATGCATATGGTCCTAAATACTTTAATGGCTTGCCAGGACTCATCTTGGAACTAGTAGATAGAGAAACTACTTTTTATGCTACTTCCATAGAGATTTTTACAGATAAGGAACTTGCACTTGATTTTCCAAAAGGGAAAACAATTAGTGCGGAGGTTTATGAAAAAGAAATAAAAACACAAATGGGAATGTAAATTTTTAAGTCATTTTTAAAGCTATTTCAATTTTAATGTTCAAAACATTTTTTTCACCACTCTATCATTCTCCCAAACGAAAATTCTTGTAGGAGTGGTTTCGGACGATATAAATAAACCATTAGAATCTGCTACTGTTATACTAAGCCATTGCAAGAAAAAGCCAATTTAAATTTTTCTACAGCTGATAATAAACGGTGTAACGTCTGGGGTCGGTTATTATGCGCAAGCAGTAATTAATTTTTTAGTAGGGATGAATTTGAAGTTTTAATTGAAATGATACTTTATTTTAGAAAGCTAAAGGTTTATGAATTTCTAATCTTTTTAAATTTTGTAAGAAATTGATTTATTGACATCTCCTTAATCAGACGAACAACTCGTTAAATTTTAAATGTAATTCTTGTTTATTTTTTTTGATATTTACCTTGGTTAACCAGAAAATATTTATAAATTTAAACCAATTTAATTATCAAAATATACTATTCAGCGCTTTTGCAGTGGTAGCATTTAGTGGAGTTGCAATGGCAAATAATAATGAAGTTGCAAAATTAAAAATTTCAGTAAAAAATGAGATGCTTTTAGTTAAAGCCACTCCATGTCAAGATATGGCAATTGATATTTATGAGTATGTTGTGGACACCTATAATTGTGGAGAAGATGATATTGACTTGTTAAATGCTTTGATGTCAAACTGCTAAATTATTAAACCCCTGCAAAAGAATTTTTTGAAGGGGTTTACCAATTTTATTTAACAACTAAAACTTAAAAAAAATATAGTCTAAATGATTTATTTTGTTTATCAAAATTAAATTTATTAAAAAAAACTAATAACATACAATGAAAAATACAATTACTCTTTTTTTTATTTTCTTTGTTTTAAATAGCACTCTTGCACAATCAGGTAAGGTTTTTTATAATGTACAAATGTCTGTTGATTTAGGTGAAGTGCCAAAAGATAAGAAAGATTTCATTACTCAAATGGTTAATGATGCAAAAACGCAACAATTTGAATTGCTATTTAATAAATCTAAATCTAGTTTCAAGATTAATAAAAAATTAGATAATCTTTCAGAGTATGAAGTTAAAATGAAAAATATCGCTAGCATGGCTTTTACTTCTTCTTCTGAAATTTATATCGATATTGAACGTAAAATTGAAATAGATAAAACAAAAGAGGGAGTCCTAATAGAAAGTATTTATAGCAACACAAATTGGGAAATAAGTACGGAGTCTAAAATTATTGCAGACTACACTTGTTATAAAGCAATAAAAAAAATATTCTTTGTTAATCGTAAAGGGCAAAGAAGTGTTAAGGAGGTAACTGCATGGTTTGCGCCTAGTTTACCCTATTCGTTTGGTCCTAAGAATTTTTATGGATTGCCTGGTCTCATCTTAGAACTCACAGAAAATCGAACTACATATTTAGCCGCAGTAATCAATTTAAATGATAATACGATTACTATAGATTTCCCAAAAGGAAAAACGGTAACCAAAGAGGTTTATGAAAAAGGACTACAAACACAAATGGGAATGTAAATTTTAAGTACATTTTTTTAACTATTTCACTTTTAATGTTCAAAACACTTTTTTTATTATTTTTTACGACTCTCTGTTTCTCCCAAACAAAAATTCTTGTAGGTGTGGTCTCGGACGATGTAAATAAACCATTAGAATCTGCTAATGTTATTGCAAAACCATTACAAGAGAAAGCCAACTTAAAATTCGCTATTGCGGATAACAAAGGACGTTATCGCCTAGAACTAGATGCGGACGTAAAATATGAAATCACTGTTTCCTATATTGGTTTTGTAGAAGAGGTTTTTATAATGACAAATGATGCCACTAATACAAGTCATGATTTTAAACTAAAACCTACGGGGGAACAACTCAAAGAAATTGTCATCAAACATGAGTTTAAGCCTATAGTCATCAAGAAAGACACCATGACATTTGATGTAAAAAGTTTTGCTAACGGCAACGAGCGCAAAATGAAAGAAATTCTAGAAAAATTACCCGGTGTTGAAGTAGATAAAAAAGGAAATGTTACGGTACAGGGCAAAAAAGTAACCAAAATGCTCGTTGAGGGAAAATCATTTTTTGGCGGAGGCTCAAAACTAGCTGTCGAAAATATTCCTGCGGATGCGATGGACAAAATTGAAGTTATAGACAACTTTAATGAGGTAGGCTTTATGAAACAAGTTTCGGATAGTGATGAACTGGCTATGAACGTAAAACTAAAAGCCCATAAAAAAAAGTTTGTCTTTGGTGATGTCGAAGCGGGTGCCGAAGTAGGAAATGCTGATAATGGTTTTTATCTCGCTCATACTGCTTTGTTTTATTATGCGCCCAAAACAAATTTGAGTTTTATAGGCGATGCCAATAACATCGGCAGAAGCACGTTTACTTTTGATGATTTAATGCGTTTTGGCGGTGGCATGAGCACGTTTCTTTCGGGGAGAAAATCGTTTACTAATCTATATTCTTTTGCAAATGATAATACGGATGTAGTAACCAATCAATCCCAATTTGCAGCTTTAAATTTTAGCCACGAAACCTCTTCAAAATTGACGATTTCTGGTTTCAGTATTTTTTCTAAAGTATTAACAGCAACCAAAACAGAAAGTAAAAACGAATATCTACAAAATAGTGCCATTGCTTTCGAAAATAAATTGCAAAATGGCGAAAATCGTTCCGTATTGGGAATAGGGAATATCAAACTAGATTATTCGCCTACCAATAAAGAAAAATGGTATTACAACGCCCAATATCAATCTAGTACTAATGATTTATCTAGCACTGTAAATTCGATAACAGCTGCAAATTCAACTGTTTTTGAAACTATCAGTAAGGCAGATAATGTGTCCGTAAAGCAATATTTAGAATGGCATAAAAGTTACAATGAGCAGCACACTACGACTTTTGTAATAAACCAAGCGTATGATAACAATACACCAAAAAATCAATGGTTTACTGATAAGCCTTTTTTTGTGGGCTTAATTCCGTTACAAAATGATGTTTCTTACACGATTAACCAAATCAAAAAAGTAAAAATTAATAGTATTGATGCTTTATTTAAGCATTATTGGATTATTAATAATTTCAACCATTTGTATACTAATGTTGGGAATAATTCAGGCACTTCAAGTTTTACAACTGCCGAAAAACAAATTCTTACTAACGGAACTAGTAATGATTTTGCATCGGCTGGATTTGGTAATGACATAAAATACCAATTAAATGATGCTTACGCTGGCGTTGAGTATAAATTTAGAATAGGAAAGTGGACTAATAAACCTGGTCTTTATGTCCATTTTTATAATTTAAAAACGAATCAAATTAGTAGAGAACAACACTTATCTAAAACACTTTTACAACCACAATGGAATAGCGAGTATGAATTTAATAAATCTGAAACGCTTAATTTTAATTATAAATTAGAAAATAATTTTCCAGAAGTAAGTCAATTAGCTCCTAATTATACTTTACAAAATTACAATTTGGTATACAAAGGAAATGCGCTTTTGCAAAATGAACAATTCCATACAGCTAATTTAAGGTATTCAAAAATGAATATGTATCGAGGTATTACTTGGAATGCAATGGCAAATTTCAATAAAAAAATAAAAACCATTCGCAATGAGATTCAATTAGATGGAATCGATCAATTTAATACTCCAATTTTAAGCGACAATCCTGAAACTACTTATGGTATAAATGGTTCTTTTAGTAAAAGGATTTATCGTTTTAATCTAAAACTAAACACGCGCTTGAATTGGTTTAATTACAGTCAAATCATCAACAGTGTTATTACCACAAATGATAGAAATAGTCAAAATTTTGGTTTGGTTATTAAAACCGCTTATCGCAAATGGCCAGATTTCAGCATTGGTTATAATAAAGGATTTAGTCAGCTTTCAGGATTGACAAAGTCAAATTTTCAAACTGATGCAATAAATGCTGATGCAAATGTGAATTTTTTTAAATCTTGGGTTTTTAAATTGGAATATGAAAACCTGAAAAATACAAATAACGCAAATCAAAGTAATTTTTATGATATTGCTAATGCTTCTTTACGATACCAAAAGAAAAATAGTCCTTTAGGTTTTGAACTAACCGCCAATAACTTGTTTGACAATAAACTAAAAAATGATTATTCTTTTTCAGATTATGTAATCAGTGAGCGAAACACTTATCTTTTACCAAGAGTAATTTTGTTCTCGATAAGTTATAAATTGTAATTTAATTAAAAACTCGCAACACATCACCATTTATCTGAACGCGATATTGTTTCATTGGGTATTGCAGTTTTCCTTGTCCGGTAAACAAACTGTATTCTTGATTGTCGCAAGCGCAAAGGGCATTGATACCTTTTATTGTCATAGTAGAACAAGAAGATAATGCTTGGTTAGGACAAGCGGCATCAAAAGCATTGTAGCCACTACCAGTATTAAAAACAATAACGCCACGAACCCCTTTTTCTGGAATTAACACCGCATTGCTCACAAATTTTAGATCAGAATATTGGGGCAAGTTTAAGTTGAGGTCAATAAGAACTGAATAGTTAGGTAAGTAAGGATTGGTGTTCTTTACTCCTGAATCGCTACAGGAAAAAAAGAAAGGAATAATAAAAAAAAAAGCGGCGTATTTTTTCATTTTAAAAGTGTCAAAGTATTAGCGAAACAAATTTAAATTATTTAACTTTGAATTATATATGATTAACATATAATTATAGGCAAATAAAAATAATAGTATCTTTGTGGAAAGAAATCCCGTCCTGATGGGATTTTTTCTATTTATATAAATAAGGAAGTTATGAGTACAGTATCGTATTACACCGCTGATGGGTTAAAGAAATTAAGGGAAGAGTTAGATTATTTAAAAAGTGTGATGCGTCCAAAAGCCTCTGCAGATATTGCTGAAGCTAGAGACAAAGGCGATCTTTCTGAAAATGCAGAATATGATGCGGCTAAAGAAGCACAGGGAATGTTAGAAATGCGTATTGCCAAATTAGAAGAAGTACATTCTAATGCTCGTTTGATAGATGAAACAAATTTAGATCTTTCTAAAGTTTTGGTTCTTTCTAATGTTAAAATAAAAAATCAAACCAATGGCATGGAAATGAAATATACATTAGTTGCAGAAAGTGAAGCTGACTTAAAAACAGGTAAAATCTCAGTAACTTCACCTATAGGTAGAGGTTTACTTGGTAAATCAGTTGGAGAAGTCGCTGAAATCACGGTTCCTAATGGCGTTTTGAAATTTGAAATACTTGAAATTACAAGAGACTAAGCAATCACAATCAATTAATTATTTCTACTATGTCAAGTATTTTTACCAAAATTGTAAACGGAGAAATTCCTTGTTACAAAATAGCTGAGGACGATAATTTTCTAGCTTTTCTAGACGTTAATCCCAATGCAAAAGGACATACACTTTGTATTCCGAAAAAAGAAATTAATAAGATTTTTGAAATAGAAGAGGAATTGTATATAGGATTAATGCAGTTTTCAAAAAAAATTGCAATAGCCTTAGAAAAAACAGTCCCTTGTAAACGAGTTGGTATGGCCGTTGTTGGTCTAGAAGTGCCTCATGCGCACGTACACTTAATTCCGTTGAACGAAATGGATGAAATGCGTTTTCAAAATAAAGTTTCTCTTTCTAAAGAAGAATTCGAATCTTTGGCACAAGCAATTACAAACAATCTATAACATAAAATTAATAATTTTTATTTCCACGAATTTGGTAATTTATTTCTAAACTCGTGGATTTTTTATATTCATTCGTCATGAAAAAAATTCTAATTTCAATACTTTTTTTATTTCCTTTTATAATTTTTAGTCAAGAGAAAAGCAGTCATAATTATTATTGGAATAATTATGATGCTTATGAAACTATTGTTGCCGCTAAAAATTGTTATGTTAGAGAAATGCCTTCTATACAATCCAATTTGCTCGATTCCCTGCAATTAGGAAAAAAGATAAAAGTACTTAGAGCGACTGAAAATGATTTAAAAATTAAAGGATTAAATGTTTCTTGGGTTGCAATTGAATATGAAAATAATATTGGAAAATTAGTTCAAGGTTTTTTATGGAAAGGATTTTTGGCTGTTGGTTTTTCTAAAAGTGCCGACTATACTTATCTAACTGCTATAGATAAAATTGAAACTGTAAAAGATGCAGATGGTTTTGAAAAAAATTCAGTTAGCATTTCTGTAAAAATCCTGGATAGTGAGAATGCTGTTGTTGGGCAAAAAACAATCACAAAAAATCTTGATGGTAGTTATTTTTTTCAAAATAAGACTATTGGTAGTTTAGGTTTGACCAATCTAGAAAATATTTATAGAATTAGTTTTAGCGGAGAGGCATGCGGCATTCCGACCTTATACTATTATTTTGGATGGAACGGTAAAAGTTTTGTGATGCTGCCAGAAAAACAAGAAGTGGGTGATGCTGGAGTGTATTATTATTCAGAAAATTTTGTTTTTCCTAAAGAAACTGGAGGGAAACCGGATTTAATAGTCAAGCAAATTGAAGAAGGAGAATACGATCAAGACTCAGAGAAAGACAATACTTATCTTTTAAAAATAAGTAAATGGACTGAAACGTATAAATGGAATGGTGAAAATGCACTTTTTATCTCAAAATCTAAACCAGTTAAATCGTCAAAAAGAGAGTAGTGCTAAACTATTTTTTTTAAAATAACTTGCATGGTAGTTCCTTTTCCGATTTCCGATTGAAGCACTTTTATGGTTCCTTTGTGGTATTCCTCTACGATTCTCTTTGTCAAGGAAAGACCCAATCCCCAACCTCTTTTTTTAGTGGTAAAACCGGGTTCAAAAATAGCTTTAAACTGTTTTTTTTGAATTCCTGCACCGGTGTCCAAAATATTTATTTTGACTAAATCGCCTTCTTGCTTGATTTCTAATGCTAATTTACCTTTTCCTTTCATGGCATCAATTGCATTTTTTACTAAATTTTCAATTGTCCAACTGTGCAAAGTAGGATTTAGCAAAACCATAATTTTTGTTTGTGGCGCTTGAAAAGAGAATTCAATTTGTTTAGAAAACCGAGATTGCAAATAGTCATAAGATTGTTGGGTTTCGGCAACAATATCTTTATTCTCTAATTTGGGTTCCGATCCTATTTTAGAGAAACGATCCGTTATGGTTTGCAAACGCTCAATGTCTTTTTCAATTTCAATCGTCGTACTTTCTTCAACGGCTTCCGATTTTAAAATTTCAACCCAGCCAATCAATGACGAAAGCGGAGTTCCTATTTGATGTGCTGTTTCTTTTGCCATTCCCGCCCAAAGCTTGTTTTGAGTTGCCATTTTGGTGCTTCTATAAAAATTATACACTAGGCCGCCAAACAGCACAATAATAAGTACTAATGCAACAGGATAATATTTTAATTTATTGAGCAAAGAAGAATTACCATAATATAATTTCTGAAATTTTCCGGGAACATATTCTATTACAATAGGTTCATTTTCATTTTTTAAATTGTGTAAAAAGTCTACTGCTTTATCTTTGTCTTTTACAATAATATCGTCAATGTTTACGGTATTAATTATGCTATCATTCTCTGTAAGAATAATTGGTATTGACGTATTATTGCTGAAAATCTGTAACGGAAGTTCGACATCCGTAGTCTCATTAGCATTGATGAAAGTTTTTTGCGCATTTGCCCAAAGATTCATTTTTAAACGTTCTTCATTTTTGAAAATCTGGAAAAAGGTATAAGTATTCCAAAGTATCAATGAAACGATCAAAAAAGAGGCGAAAATAATAATCCAACGGGTTGTATTTCTTCGGTCAGAAAACTGCATAAATAAAATTTTGAGGTATAAATATAACGAATTAAAGATGGAAGTATTTTAGGATCAATCAAAGAATTTTATTTTGAAAAAATCACACTATTATTTTAATCTAATTCTCTTATTGACGTTCTAAAATTTAATTCAATTGTCTACTTTTGTAGCTACAAGAACTAAATCTTAAAGTATGATTACTATTGATCCTAAAAGTATAGAAACGGCAAAATTACAAGGATATTTGCAAGGTTCCGTAGGTCCAAGGCCTATCGCTTTTGCCAGTACAATGGATACGGAAGGAAATCCAAATGTATCTCCTTTTAGTTTTTTTAATGTATTTAGCGCAAATCCTCCTATTCTTATATTTTCTCCTGCAAGAAGGGTACGAGACAATTCTATAAAACACACTTTGATTAATGCCGAAGCCACGGGTGAAGTAGTAATTAATGTAGTGAATTATGATATGGTGCAACAAACTTCGCTTGCCAGTACAGAATATGCTGAAGGTGTTGATGAGTTTTTAAAATCAGGCTTAACGCCAATTCCTTCAGAGGTTGTAAAACCATTTAGAGTCAAAGAATCGCCCGTTCAATTTGAATGTAAAGTGACTCAAATTATTGCTTTAGGAACAGAAGGTGGAGCAGGAAATTTAATTCTTTGCGAAGTAGTCAGAATTCATATCGACGAAAGTATTTTAGATCAAAATGGAGCGATTGATCAACATAAGATTGATCTAGTATCTCGATTGGGCGGAAATTGGTATTCGAGATCCAATCAAGGACTTTTTGAAGTGCCAAAACCACTAACCACTTTAGGAATTGGAGTAGATGCCATTCCTGATTTTGTAAAGCAAAGTGCTGTGTTTAACGGAAATGATTTAGGCATGTTAGGAAATGTCGAATCTTTGCCAACTCTTGAAGAAATTACTATATTTGTAAAAGAAAATTTTGAAGTAAAAGGGGTACTGAGTGCAGATGATGAAATCAAGAAATACCAATTAGCTAAAGAATATTTAAATAAAAACGAAGTACTTACCGCTTGGAAGGTACTTTTAGCCAAAAAATAAAGAGAGCAAACAATTAAAATAGAGAAGATGGAAGTTACAGGAAAAATTAAAATGATCGATCAAACTAAAGAAGTTGGATCTGGAGGTTTCAAGAAAAGAGATGTAGTTGTTACTACTGATGAGCAATATCCACAGCATATTCTAGTTCAATTTGTTCAAGATAAATGTGATTTATTAAATGGTTTTCAAGTAGGAGAACCTGTTAAAATTGATATTAACTTAAGAGGTAGAGAATGGACTAATCCTCAGGGAGAAACAGTTTATTTTAATACAATTCAGGGTTGGAGAATTGCAAAAGCACAAGCCGATGCACCTGCAGCACAAATGCCTCCAATGCCGGCAGCACAAGCATTTGCTCCAGCAACAAATTTAAATGAAGAAGAAGCTGACGATTTGCCATTCTAAAATAAAATTATAAAATTTTTAAAAACCAAATTCCAACTTTAGCTTGTCTTAAAATTGGAATTTGGTTTTTTTTTTAATGATTTTACCACTATCATTGACTTGATTTTTGTATTAATGCACTACCTAACTAACGATTTATTTTTTCCGCCGGTTTCCCAAGCCAATCGCGATGGTGTTTTAGCTATCGGGGGCGACTTATCTACTGAGCGTTTATTGTTGGCATATAAAAGCGGTATTTTTCCTTGGTTTGAACCTGGAGATCCTATTCTCTGGTGGTCTCCCAATCCTAGAATGGTTTTATTTCTAGAAGAATTAATTGTTTCGAAAAGTATGCGAAACATCCTAAATAGGAAAAACTTTAAAGTTACCTTCAACCAGAACTTTAGAGAAGTAATTGCTCATTGTCAAAATGTAAAAAGAAACGGTCAAACCGGAACCTGGATTACCAATGACATGATTGAAGCATATTGTAATCTTAATAATTTAGGAATAGCCAAATCAGTTGAGGTTTGGCAAAACGAAGAATTAGTCGGTGGTTTGTACGGAATCGATTTAGGAACTATCTTCTGCGGCGAAAGTATGTTTTCGTTAGTTTCTAATGCCTCAAAAGTGGCTTTTATCGCTTTGGTAGAACAATTAAAAACACAAAACTATAAATTATTAGACTGTCAGGTTTATAATCCCCATCTTGAAAGTCTAGGATGCCGTGAAATTAAGCGCACTGAATTTATGTCTATTTTAAGTAATGAAAATTAAGGCCTATTCCAGCTGTTCGTTGCAAGTCTTCCGTCAAAAAACTTTTTTTCTAAAGCCATAAAAGGAGCTTCCTGCCGGTCGCTCTTTTCTGTCTAGAAAAAATAGTTTTTTTCAGTCAGCGCTTTCCACTACCATCTGGGGCAAAAGTATTCCTAATTTTATTTTTAAACTTTGGGAAAGAGCTAACAGCTTTTAAAAACAAGTTATTTCGAAAACAAAAAATCCGTGTTCATCTCTCCAATCTGTGTCATCCGTGTTCCAACTCCTAAATTTAAAAAGTCAGCTTTGTAAAACTCCAATCCAAAGTTTTAAACAAAACCAATTCATTATGCAAAGTTGGTAAACCTATAATCAACTTCAAAGTTTCATGTGCCATCATCAATCCAATTAGGCCTGGTAAAGTACCTAAAACCCCATTCATATTGCAATTAGGAACGTCTTTAGGGTTTGGTGGTTCCGGAAATAAATCACGCAAATGTTTACTTTCTAAATGATTAAAAATTGCTAACTGTCCTTCAAATCCTAATATACTTCCATAAACTAATGTTTTCCCTAAAGTCACACAAGTATCATTCACTAAATAGCGCGTGCCAAAATTATCCGAGCCATCAACGACCAAATCAAAATCAGTAATAATTCTCGCAGCATTTTCAATCGTTATTTTTTCTTCGAAAGCTAAAACTGTAATTAACGGATTTAGTTTTTCTATGACACTTTTTGCAGTTGAAGCTTTAGGAAAGCCTATTTGTTCTTCGGTATATAAAATTTGACGATGTAAGTTGTGAATTTCAATTTTATCAAAATCTACAATTCCTATTGTTCCTACACCAGCAGTGGCAATATATTGCAAAACAGGACAACCCAAACCGCCAGCTCCAATAACAAGAACTTTCGATTTTTTTAATTTCTCTTGTCCTTCATAACCAATTTCAGACAACATGGTTTGTCTGTTATAACGTAAAAAATCTTGTATAATGCTCATTTTAATTAAGTCTTAAATTTTTTAAAGTCGAAAGTTATAAAGGCAATAAAATACTTAATGAAGAATCGAGCTGTCTTTAAGACTTTCGACATTCGACTTTTGACTAAAGGTTCTATCCCAATCTTTCCAAACGGGTTCGTATCCTTTTTGAGTTATTATCGCTGCAACTTCTGCTGCAGAGCGTTCGTCGCTAATTTCAAATTGCTCTAAGGATTGCGGATCTACAGCATAACCACCTGGATTTGTTTTAGAGCCCGCGCTCATGCTTGTAGTTCCTATAGCAATAATATGATCTCTAAATTTTTCATTCTCCCTTGTCGATATAGAAATTTCTAGCTCTTCATTCCACAAACGATAGGCACAAATGAGTTGGGTTAAATCTTTATCATCCATTATAAAATTAGGTTCTATAATTCCTTCGGCTGGACGTAATCTCGGAAAAGAAACAGAATACTTAGTTTGCCAATATGTTTTTTGTAAATAATCCAAATGCAAGGCATTAAAAAAACTATCGGTCCGCCAATCTTCCAAACCTAATAGAACGCCTAATCCTATTTTATGAATGCCAGCTTTGCCAATACGATCGGGTGTTTCTAGCCTATAATCAAAATTTGATTTTTTGCCTTTCGTATGGTATTTTTTATATACTTCTTGATGATAGGTTTCTTGATATACTAAAACAGAATGTACGCCAGCTTCATGCAAACGCTCATATTCTTCCTGAGAAAGTGGTTGCACCTCGATAGAAATTATAGAAAAATCCTTTTTTATTTGTTCGATAGCGTTCAAGAAATAATTGATATTTACCGTGTAGTTGGCCTCGCCAGTCACTAATAAAACGTGATCGAATCCTGCTTTCTTTAGAACAGCTATTTCTTGTTTTATTTCTGTATCAGATAAAGTCTTGCGTTTGATTTTGTTGTCTAAACTAAAACCGCAATAGGTACAAATATTTTGGCATTCATTACTTAAATATAGCGGAGCGTACATTTGTATTGTTTTTCCAAATCGCTTTTTAGTGAGCGTATGACATTGTTGTGCCATTTGTTCTAAATAGGGTTGTGCTGCGGGTGAAATCAATGCGATAAAGTCATCGAGATTGCGTTTGTTTTTCGCCAATGCTTGCTCCACTTTTTCATGGCTGGTTGCGTATATTTTGGATTGAATGTCGTCCCAATTATATTGTTCAAAAACTGATTTGAATGTGTTCATTTGATTTTTTATGGCACGCAGATTTGGTAGATTTGCGCAGATTTTTATATTTTATTGGCAATTCTTTTGATGTCATTTAAAATGGTTGTAGTGTTGAAATTGACTAGTATTCCTAATTTCTTATTAGTAAGCTTTAGATAATTTGTAATTTGCTTGTAATGAATTGGAGCTAAATCTTCGACAGATTTCAGCTCAACAATTACTTTGTCCTCTACTAATAAATCAATTTTAAAAGCAACATCTAATATGATTTAGTTATAACGAATTATGATTGCAAGTTGTCTTTCAACTTTTAAATCCATTTTAGTCAATTCATAACTCAAAGCACTTTCATAAACCGATTCAAATAAACCTGGTCCGAGTGTATTATAAACCTTGAAAATTGCTCCTCTTATTTTGAATGATATCTCATTTTCAGTCATTTGTTTAGATTTTTATAATTAGTATTAATTAGATGTATTACTTAATATTAAAAAATAACAATAATGATTTTTTAGCAAGCAGATTTTGCAGATTCTGGCATATTCATTTAAATTTAATTTTTTATCTGTGTAGATCTGCAAAATCTGCGTGCCGTTTTCAATATTTTATTCATATAAGAAAGCAGTCAAAGGACTAGAAGCTATCGCATGATTAAATTGTTGACCGAGTTTGGCTTCAAAAGCTTTTCTACCTGCAATAACAGCTTCTTTAAAGGCTTCTGCCATTAATTTAGGATTTCCTGCAACAGCAATTGCAGTGTTGACCAAAACGGCATCAGCACCTAACTCCATTGCTTTTGCGGCATCAGATGGAGCGCCAATTCCAGCATCAATTATAACTGGAACTTTACTTTGTCCGATGATGATTTCTAAAAAATCGATCGTTTTTAAGCCCTTGTTACTTCCTATCGGTGAACCCAGAGGCATTACAGCTGCCGTTCCTACATCTTCTAATCGTTTGCATAAAACAGGATCAGCGTGAATATACGGTAAAACGATAAATCCTAATTTAGCGAGTTCTTCTGTTGCTTTCAAAGTTTCGATAGGATCAGGCATTAAGTATCTTGGATCCGGATGAATTTCGAGTTTAAGCCAATTTGTTTCTAGTGCCTCTCTAGCTAATTGCGCTGCAAAAACAGCTTCCTTGGCATTTCTTGCACCTGAAGTATTGGGTAATAAATTGATTCTTGGGTTTTGTAAATGTTTTAATATCGCATCTGTGTCGGTTTCTAAATCAATTCGTTTAAGTGCCACGGTTACTAATTCACTTCCTGATGCTAGTATGGCTTCTTCCATTTGGATATTTGATCCAAATTTTCCCGTTCCTAGAAATAATCGCGATTCTAAAATTTTATCTCCAATTTTAAATAGTGACGCTGCCATATATTTTTTCGTTAAGTTGACTAATTAGTTTTTTAGGCTTTTCGCTTTTTGTAATCAGACTACAAACAGCAATACCGTAAATGCCAGTTTCCATTAATATTTCTATATTCTCGAGCGCAATTCCTCCAATAGCATATATTGGAATTGCAATCTTCTTTGATTTTACTTTTTTCAGTATTGAACGATACCCTTCAATTCCTAAAATTGGACTCAAATTTTCTTTAGTATCTGTATGTTGAAAAGGTCCTAAACCAATATAGTCGCATTGCTCAGCAGATCTTTGCTGAATGTCAGCAAAAGTATTAGCAGTGCCACCTATCATTTTGGTGTCGCCTAAAATTTGTCTGGCTTCACTGATTTTCATATCTGTCAATCCTAAATGAACGCCATCGGCCTCAAATTGTTGGGCTAAATAAACATTGTCATTAATAATATAATTGGCAGAATAAACATCGCATAAAATTTTTGTAGACTCGGCTAAATTGAATAGATCCATTGTATTTTGAGTTTTAAATCGCAATTGAATCCATTCGCAACCATTGTCTAATGCTTTGCGAATATTTGTTATTTGTTCTTCGACTGTATTTCCTTGAGAAATGTATTGTAATTTATTATACATAATGATAGCCTAGTTTAGAAGGGTTCGATAATAGAAATTTTTCAGAATATATTTTTGCGTTTTTGCATGCGTTTAAAAGATTTTGATCTAATGCTAGATTAGCCGTTATAGCTGCTGATAATACACAACCAGAACCATGTTTAGCATATATTTTGGTAGTTTCTGGTGAAATTCTAAAGATCTGACTTTGATTGTGTAAAAAATCAGTTCCCGTTTCGGTAGGATGATGGCCGCCTTTTATGAGTACCGCACAGTTTTTAGTTAGTCGCTCCGTAATTGAATCTGCATTTTCTTTTGCAGTTCCTAATTTTAAAATCTCCTCATAATTAGGTGTTATAAGTTCTACTTCGTTTAAAATTGAAATTAATTCGGAGTTATTTTCGATTGTTAAAAAATCAAATGCTGTGCTCGACTTTAAAACTGTATCCCAAATAATTTTCGTTTTTGGGGATAGTTGCTTAATCAAAAAAACTATATTTTTTAGATAAGATAAAGAGGGAACTATGCCAATTTTTACGGCTTTAATTTCATAGTCGTTAAATAGAACTTCTATTGAACTTAACACAAAGTCTAAGTCGGTCCATTGTATATCGTAAAATTTATTTTCAGTCTGTATTGTATTGGCTGTTTGAATACCAAAGCCATACACTTGGTGCTGTTCGAAAGTTTTAATATCTGCTAGAATACCAGCCCCAGCAGAGGGATCAAAACCTGCTATACTTAATGCATATGAGCGATTTGTTGGCATATTTTGAATTTTTTTATTGGATTATCATCGTTCCAAATAGTTCCTAAAAGCGCACAATCATCAAAATCGGATTGTAATAGTTTGGGTATGTTTTCTGGTTGAATACCGCCCAACGCAATCATTCTTGTTTTAAAATTGGTTCTTTTTTTAATCTCTAAAAATAAATCGTTTGTTGGATGATAATTTGTTTTTGAAATAGAGGAAAACACAGGACTTAAAAAGGCATATTCAAAAAAAGTTGATAATTCATTAAACTCTTCTAAAGAATGCGTTGATGTGGAAAATTTAGGTTTATCCCAGCCAAATTTTTGAATTTTGACAGGGTTATGAATCCTATTAATACCATATTCTGCTGCCAAATGGTGGTGATTATGCAATACCAATTTCGATCTGAATTCTTGATTGATCTCAGACAAAAAACTTTTCATTTCTTCATCAGAATAATTAGGTTTTCGTACATGTAACAATTCCAATCCCTCTTCAAAAAGGGTGTTGATAAGGAATTTTTCTCTATTTAAAACTACGGGATTTGAAATCACAATCATGCGTTGTTTGCCTTTTTCTAGATGTAAATTTCTTTACCCTGTTCTATAAACTCTTCTGATTTTTCTTTCATCCCTTTTTCTGCTTCAGCTACATCGCGAATTTCTTGTGATATTTTCATCGAGCAGAATTTTGGTCCACACATCGAGCAAAAATGTGCTACTTTAGCGCCATCGGCAGGAAGGGTCTCGTCGTGAAATTCCCTTGCGGTGTCTGGATCTAGCGATAAGTTGAATTGATCTTCCCAACGGAATTCAAAACGTGCTTTGCTCAATGCATTGTCGCGGTATTGTGCTCCTGGATGCCCTTTGGCTAAATCGGCAGCATGAGCAGAGATTTTATAAGTGATCACTCCATCTTTTACGTCTTTTTTATTAGGTAAGCCCAGGTGTTCTTTTGGGGTTACGTAACACAACATCGCGCAACCATACCAACCTATCATTGCAGCTCCAATGGCAGAGGTGATATGATCATATCCTGGAGCAATATCTGTGGTTAATGGACCCAGTGTATAAAAAGGCGCTTCATCACAGTGTTCTAATTGTTTGTCCATGTTTTCCTTTATCATGTGCATGGGTACGTGACCAGGACCTTCAATAAAGACTTGAACATCATGTTTCCATGCCACTTTTGTGAGCTCTCCTAATGTTTCTAATTCGGCAAATTGTGCGGCATCATTTGCATCGGCAATTGATCCTGGACGTAAGCCGTCTCCCAATGAAAAGGCAACATCATATTGTTTCATAATTTCGCAAATTTCTTCAAAGTGCGTGTACAAGAAATTTTCTTTGTGGTGAAATAAACACCATTTCGCCATTATAGATCCTCCACGAGAAACGATTCCGGTAACACGATTTGCGGTTAAATGAATGTAACGCAATAAAACTCCCGCGTGAATTGTAAAATAAGAAACGCCTTGTTCTGCTTGTTCTATCAAAGTATCGCGGAATACTTCCCAAGTTAGATCTTCGGCTATTCCGTTTACTTTCTCTAACGCTTGGTAAATAGGAACGGTACCAATAGGTACAGGAGAATTACGAATAATCCATTCTCTAGTTTCATGAATATTTTTTCCTGTAGATAAATCCATGATTGTGTCAGCTCCCCAACGACATGCCCAAACTGCTTTTTCTACCTCTTCTTCAATGCTTGAAGTTACAGCGCTGTTTCCAATATTTGCATTGATTTTTACAAGGAAATTGCGTCCCACAATCATTGGTTCGCTCTCGGGATGGTTGATGTTATTTGGAATAATTGCTCTTCCTCGTGCTACTTCACTGCGCACAAATTCGGGAGTAATTTTAGATTTTGGAGTGTTGGCTCCAAAACTATGACCTTCGTGCTGGCACTGCATGGCTTTAGTTTGATTTTCTATTTGTTCCAAGCGCTGGTTTTCGCGAATGGCAATGTATTCCATTTCAGGAGTGATAATTCCTTGTTTTGCGTAATACAATTGCGAAACATTGGCTCCTTTTTTAGCACGCATCGGTTTGTGTAAATATTCAAAACGCAAGTGATCTAATTTTTCCTCTTCTAAACGTTTTTTTCCATATTCGGAGGAGATTTGAGTCAATTCTTCTACATCATTGCGATCTAAAATCCATTGTTCCCGAATTCTTGGCAATCCTTTTCTAATGTCGATTTCAATATTTGGATCCGTATACGGCCCTGAAGTATCATAAACTGTTACAGCAGGATTTGTTTCTATGCCTCCTCTAGAAAGTTTGGTGTCTGCTAAATGAATTTCTCGCATCGCCACTTTTATTGGGTGAATTTCACCATCTATATAAACTTTAGTGGAGTTTGGAAAAGGTGTCCTGGAAATTTTTTCTTCGTTGTTCATAGTTCTAGTCTTTGTGTTTAGTAGTGTTCTCTAGTTGTGTTTTGAAAATGTAGTTGTTCTGCTAGGGATAGTAATGAAAAGCTCGCAAAGGCAAAAACTCTAGAAAACAAGGAGTAAGAAAGCGACCAAAGGAAGCTCTTGTTGCGACTGTGTTTTTGAGTTTTTTGACTGCGAACTTGCAATGGATAGCCAGCCCGAGCAGCCCAATTATCCTCCTTGAGTTGCGGAAATAATTAAAATTTCGTCGGTTTCTTGTATAATGTGTGAATTCCAGTTTGATTTTGGAATTACTATATTGTTAATAGCAACGGCAATTCCATTTTGTTTTTGGGAATTTTCAATATCAAGCACGTCTTGGATGTGTAGCACATCTGCTTGAAATTGTTTTATTTGATTGTTTATTTTTAGTTCCATTCCGTTATAATTTTATTCAATTATACTTTAGGAATGGCTACAATTACGCATAGGAGTGCGCGATGAAGTCATCTTACTTTTCCCTACGCTAGTATGAACTAGATCAGGTTCAGAGGGTAAAATCTCAGCCTACAGTATTGCAGACACCCCTAAAGTGAGCTGCAAATGTAGTAATTTATTTCGGTTTATGGTATTTATAGAGAAATAATTGATTTTTTATAAGTCGCCCAAATTTTTAAATGGTATTTTTTTTTGGGATATTATTAAAAGTAAAACAGGGTTTTATTGTTTGCTAATCCAACAATCTTGTAGATGATCTTTGACGATTCCAGTAGCTTGTAAAAAGGCATAAATTACTGTAGAACCGACGAATTTAAAGCCTCTTTTTTTTAAATCTTTGCTAATTGTATCTGAAAGTGGAGTAGTAGCAACAACATCTTTTAGTGTTTTGGGGTGGTTGATTATTGGATTTTGATTAGTAAAATTCCAGATATAGTTAGAAAAACTTCCAAACTCTTCTTGTATTTTCATAAAGGCTTTTGCATTTGAAACGGCGGAGTGAACTTTTAATTTATTGCGTATGATTCCGGGGTCTATTAAGAGTGCTTGAATTTTATCTTCTTGGTATTGTGCTATTTTTATGTAATCGAATTGGTTAAGAGCTTTTCTAAAATGCTCTCTTTTTTTTAAAATAGTAATCCAACTTAATCCTGCTTGAAATGTTTCTAAAATTAGAAATTCAAAAAAAATAGCATCATCATAAACTGGTTTTCCCCATTCTTGATCGTGGTATTCTTTATAGAGATCACTTGATAAGCACCAAGCGCAACGAGTTTTAGTTTGCATTTTTGATAATATTAGAATTCAAATATAAAAAAAAATCCCATTTCAAATTGCTTTGAAATGGGATTTTTTAATATGAAGTTTAAGATAGATTATCCTAAACTAACTCTTTTGAAACCTGTAATTTCAACATTGAATCCTTTAACATAATCACCAACTTTTTTACTATCATCTTTGATGAAGTTTTGATCTAATAAAGCTTTTTCTTGATCTAAAGTAGTATTGTCAGAAATGAAACGTTGCACCTTTCCAGGAATAATTTTATCCCAAATTTGTTCTGGTTTACCTTCTGCTTTTAATTCTGCTTTAGCATCTTCTTCCGCTTGTTTTAGAACTTCTTCAGTTAATTGAGAGAAAGAAATATATTTAGGAACATTTTTCAACGTTTTTCCTAAACGTTTTGCTTCTTCATTTTCTTTTTCGATTATAGCAATACGAGCTGCAAGTTCAGAAGCTACGAAAGCAGGATCAAAATCTTTGTAAGATAATGTATCAGCTCCCATAGAAGCAACTTGCATAGACACATCTTTAGTTAAAACTTCAGCATTATCAACTGCTGTAGAAATAGATGTTAATGCAGCAATTTTATTAACGTGAACATAAGATCCGATAAAAGCACCTTCTAAGATTTCAAAACCACCGATTTCGATTTTTTCACCAATAACACCTGTTTGCTCAATTAATTTTTCAGCAACAGTCATTCCGTTAAAATCTGAAGCTAAAAATTCTTCTTTAGAAGAAAAGTTGATCGCTTTTTCAACTAATTCTTTAGCTAAAGTTACGAAAGATTCATTTTTACCTACGAAATCTGTTTCACAGTTTAAAGTTATAATAGCTCCTTTAGTTTTGTCTGCATTAATAAAAGAAACAGCAGCTCCTTCAGAAGACTCACGGTCAGAACGATTAGCAGCAACTTTTTGTCCTTTTTCTCTAAGGTTTTGTATTGCTTTATCGAAATCTCCATCAGCTTCAACTAAAGCTTTTTTACAGTCCATCATTCCGGCACCTGTAGTTTGTCTTAATTTATTTACGTCTGCAGCAGTAATTGTTGCCATGTTTTTTATATTTTAAATTAAAAAATAGTTTTAATAAAAAAATCCAAACCCAAAATTCCAGTTTCCAATTGATAAATCAAATCATTGCTGAGTTTAATTTTTGGAATTTGGAATTTTAGAATTTGGAAATTCTTTTTGTTTTATTCTTCAGTTGCAGTTGGAGCAGCAGCTTCTACAGCAGGAGCTTCAGCAACAGGAGTTGCTTCTACAGGTTCAGCAGCAGGAGTTGCATCACCTTCTTTATCAGAACCTCTATCAGAAAGTCCTTCAGTAATTGCAGCTGTAACTAAAGTTAAAATTTTATCAATTGATTTAGAAGCATCATCATTTGCAGGAATTACATACTCTACTTCACGTGGATCAGAGTTAGTATCAACCATTGCGAAAACTGGAATGTTTAATTTTTGAGCTTCTTTTATTGCGATATGTTCCGCTTTAATATCAACTACGAACAAAGCAGCTGGTAGTCTAGACATGTCAGCGATTGAACCTAAATTTTTCTCTAATTTAGCACGAAGACGATCAACTTGTAAACGCTCTTTTTTAGAAAGAGTCATGAATGTACCATCTTTCTTCATTTTATCAATAGTAGCCATTTTTTTAACAGCTTTACGGATAGTTACAAAGTTAGTTAGCATTCCACCAGGCCATCTTTCAGTGATGTAAGGCATGTTTGCAGCTTTTGCTTTTTCAGCAACGATGTCTTTTGCTTGTTTTTTGGTAGCAACGAATAATATTTTTCTACCTGATGCAGCGATTTTTTTCAAAGCGTCATTTGCCTCTTCAATTTTTGCTGCAGTTTTATATAGATTGATAATGTGAATACCATTACGTTCCATATAGATGTAAGGAGCCATGTTTGGATCCCATTTTCTAGTCATGTGTCCAAAGTGAACACCTGCTTCTAGTAAGTCTTTAACTTCTATTTTGTTTGCCATTTTTGTTCTAGTTTACGTTCTGTTGATTAGCAATGCACAAATGGCGGTTTCCCGGCTTTATACATTTAGATGCTAAACTATTTCCTACCTCGGTAGGAGAGCAACAACAACTGTGTTTTTTAAATTCAATAATAAATTGATACTGTCCTGTACATAGTGTGCAAGACAGGTAATATTAACGTTTAGAGAATTGGAATCTCTTACGAGCTTTCTTCTGACCGAATTTCTTACGTTCAACCATTCTTGGATCTCTTGTTAATAAACCTTCTGGTTTCAATATTCCTCTGTTTTCAGCATTTACTTCACACATAACGCGTGCTAATGCCATTCTTACAGCTTCTGCTTGACCAGTTGAACCACCTCCGTAAACGTTAACTTTAACGTCAAAGTTAGTTACATTTTCTGTCATAGACATTGGTTGTAATACTTTGTACTGTAAAGTTGCAGTTGGGAAATAAGTTTCGAATGCTTTTTTGTTTACAGTGATTACTCCTGTTCCTTCTGAAACATAAACACGTGCAACAGCGGTTTTTCTTCTACCGATTTTGTGAATAACTCCCATTATTTAAGATCGTTAAGGTTAACTGTTCTCGGTTTTTGAGCGCCTTGCTTGTGCTCTGAACCTACAACAACATTTAAATTTCTGAAAAGTTCAGCTCCTAATTTGTTTTTAGGTAACATTCCTTTTACTGCTCTTTCTACTAATAATGCAGGGTTTTTTGATTGCAATACTTTAGCAGTTAAAGATCTTTGTCCTCCTGGGTAACCTGTGTGACGAATGTAAGTCTTCTCGTCCATTTTGTTTCCAGTAAGGTTAATTTTTTCTGAGTTGATAACAATTACGTTATCTCCACAGTCAACGTGTGGTGTATAACTTGCTTTGTATTTACCTCTAAGGATCATTGCGATCTTTGAAGCCATACGTCCTAAGTTATGCCCATCAGCATCAACAACGATCCACTCTTTTGTAACGGTGGCTTTGCTTGCTGATTGTGTCTTGTAGCTTAATGCGTCCATAATATTATTTTAATTAAACATTCCATCCCCATAAAGGGGTTGCAAAAGTACAATTAATTATTTTAAATGCAAATACCTTAAAAGATTATTTTAAACTTGTTTTAGTGCTGATTATCAAATGTATATTTAAAATATGCTTCTGTCCTGAAAATTTACAATTTTACTTACCAATAGATTGTTGTCTAGCGGTCTTTTGTTTTTTATAAAATATTGAGTATTTCTTATTTTTTAGAGCCCTATTGTGTATTATATAAACTATTTTTGTTTGTACTATGTTTATTATTCTAAACATTGCTTTGTCTCATTAATGGATTTTTTCCATTTTATATATTTAATTTATTTATGAAAGTTAAAGCTACTTTAAAACAAATCGCAAAAGAACTCAATGTTTCTGTTTCTACAGTTTCAAAAGCGCTAAATGATAGTCCGGAGATTAGTGAGTTAACCAAAGTTAAAATTAAGGAATATGCTAAACTTAAAAATTATAAACCCAATGTTATTGGTTTAAATCTTAAAAATAGAAAAACGAAGACTATAGGTGTTATTATTCCAAATATATTAAACTCTTTTTTTGCAAAAGTTTTTAGTGGTATTGAGAAAATTGCAGATGAAAATGGGTACAATGTAATTATGTGTATTTCTAATGAATCGCTAGAAAAAGAAGAGCATACTATGGAAATGTTGAGTAATGGGACTATTGATGGTTTTATTGTTTCTGTTTCTGAAGAGGCACAAAAAAATCAAGAATATGAACATTTTTCTAGAATTATTAATGACGGAACTCCCATTGTTATGTTTGATAGGATTGCCGAAGGTGTTGATTGTGACAAAGTTATAGTAGATGATTTTGATTCTGCTTTAAATGCTACGCAACATTTGATAAATCTTGGATGTAAAAACATTGCATTATTGTCTTCTATAGACAATTTGAGTGTGGGTAAATTAAGAGTTCAAGGATATCTAGAAGCTTTAGAAATTAATAATATTCCTGTAAATAAAGATATTATTCTTAGAACTGATTCTGAAGAAAATTTGAATGACAAAATAGAAGGAATTCTTGACAATAATACCATTGACGGAATTTTTGCTTTAGAAGAAACCGATTCTGTTGCCGCATTAAAAATTGGACTTAAAAAAGGATATAAAATACCCGAACAACTTTCTGTAATTGGATTTGCTGACGGTATCTTAGCTTCGAGAAGATTGTCACCGCGATTAACAACAGTAAGCCAACACGGAATAGAAATAGGTGAGGTTGCTGCTAAATTGCTTATTGATAGGTTGGAGTCTAAAGAAGAGCATGTTCCTTATGAAACCAAGGTTATTAAAACTAAACTGAAAGAAAGAGAATCTACCAGGAAGTTATAAAAAACAAAAAAATCCATCGATTAGATGGATTTTTTTTTGGATTATTGTCATTGCGAGAAAGCACACAATCTCATTTAAAATTAATGTGATTGTTTTATTCTTGGTGACAACTAGTTTATCACTGACAACTGACTAGTGCTTTTAATGCGCTTCTAACCAGTTTTTACCTATTCCTATTTCTACTTCTAAAGGCACATCTAGTTTGAAAGCATTTTCCATTTCATGCTTAATCATAGGTTGAATTTTTTCTAATTCAGAGTTATGAACATCAAAAACAAGCTCATCATGTACTTGCAGCAGCATTTTTGATTTCCAATTTTCATTTATTAATTTTTTATGAATATTAATCATTGCAATTTTTATAATGTCAGCGGCACTTCCTTGAATGGGTGCATTTACAGCATTTCGTTCGGCGCCACTTTTTATCATCATATTGGCAGAATTAATGTCTTTCAGGTATCTTCTTCTTCCTAAAACAGTTTGAACATATCCGTTTTCTCTAGCAAAATCTACTTGATTGGCCATATAAGATTTTAGTTTCGGATAAGTCGTATAATACGCATCAATCAATTCAGCACTTTCTTTGCGCGAAAGTGAAGTCTGATTCGAAAGTCCAAAGGCAGAAACGCCATATATAATTCCGAAATTTACTGTTTTAGCATTGCTACGTTGTTCTTTTGTCACTTCTTCTAAAGGAACGTTGAATACTTTGGCTGCGGTACTTTTATGAATGTCTTCATTGTTTTGAAACGCTTTTATCATATTCTCCTCACCAGATAAAGCAGCAATAATCCGCAATTCTATTTGGGAATAATCCGCAGAAATTAAGGTGTAATTTTCGTCGCGAGGAATGAACGCTTTACGAATCAAACGGCCTCTTTCCGTTCGAACGGGTATGTTTTGTAAATTCGGATTGTTAGAGCTTAAACGTCCTGTAGCAGCGACGGTTTGCATGTAATCAGTATGTACACGACCCGTTTTTGTATCAACTTGATTGGGTAAAGCATCTATGTAAGTACTTTGCAGTTTTACCATTTGGCGCCATTCTAAAATATCTTTTACAATAGGATTGTCGTTTGCTAAATAAGATAAAATTTCTTCTCCAGTTGCATACTGACCTGTTTTAGTTTTCTTTTGTTTGGCTCCACCAATTTTCATTTTGTCAAAAAGGACATCACCTAATTGTTTTGGGGATGCTAAATTGAATTTTTCACCAGCCGTTTCGTAAATTTTTTGCTCCAGCGCATTGCTTTCTGCCGCCATTTCAACAGACATCGATTTAAGAAAAGGAACATCAAGATTAATTCCTTCTAATTCCATTGCTGCTAAAACGGGAATTAAAGGAATTTCGATCTCCTCAAATAATTTTTTCGTTTCTGCTTTATCCAGAATTGGAGAAAAATTTTGTTTCAATTGATAAGTGATATCTGCATCTTCAGCAGCATATTCTTTAATCTCTTCTAATGCAACATCGCGCATTGATTTTTGGTTTTTGCCTTTTTTTCCAATTAATTCTTCAATTGATTTGGGTGAATATTTTAAATACGTTTCTGATAAAATATCCATATTATGACGCATATCAGGATTAATTAAATAATGTGCAATCATCGTGTCAAAAAGTTTTCCTTTAATTTCAACGCCGTATTGTGCTACTATTTTTAAATCGTATTTTATGTTTTGTCCAATTTTCTCTATCGATTCACTTTCGAAAAAAGGTTTAAATTTATCAATAAGAAGCTGAGTTTCTTCTCGATTTTCTGGAAACGGAACATAAAATGCTTTTCCTTTTTCCCAAGCGAAAGAGATTCCTACTAATTCTGCATTTAAAGCATCAATTCCAGTTGTTTCTGTATCAAAACAAACCGAAGTTTGCTTCATTAAATTCTGTATAAAAAGCTTTACTCCTAAATCTCCTTGAACATAAGTGTAGTTGTGGTCCGTATTTTCTAATGTTGCATAGAAAGAATTTGATTTTACTTCATCGTTATTTTCTTCAGAAAAGCCAAACAAATCAAACTGTTCTTCATTGGTTTTTTTTGCAGGTAATTTTTTTGAAGTTTTTTCATCAGTACCGTCACTAGTTTCATTTTCTGCTGAAGAAGGATTGTATAATTTGTCAAATTGTGCTTTCATTTGACGAAATTCTAGTTCCTGAAATAAAGCATCAGTTTTTTCTACGTCAGGTTTTGATAATTCATAATCATCTTCATTAAACTGAACGGGACAATCCAATAATATAGTGGCCAAGGTTTTAGATAGTAATCCTTTTTCTTTATTGGCTTCTATATTTTCCTTCATTTTTCCTTTTAGTTTATCTGTATTGGCTAAAAGGTTTTCCATGGTTCCAAATTCCTTTAATAATTTTTTAGCAGTCACTTCTCCCACTCCTGGAAGTCCAGGAATATTATCTGCAGCATCTCCCATCATTCCCAGAAAATCAATTACTTGGTCAGGTCTCTCGATTTCAAATTTAGCTAAGACTTCTGGAACGCCCCATATTTCTATACCGTTGCCCATTCGAGCGGGTTTGTACATAAAAATGTTTTCGGAAACTAACTGAGCAAAATCTTTATCGGGTGTAACCATAAAAACTTGGTAGTTTTGTTTTTCTGCCTGTTTTGCGATCGTGCCTATCAAGTCATCAGCTTCAAATCCAGAAACTTCTATAATAGGAATATGCATTGCAGTCAATAAATCTTGAATGTAAGGAATTGCAATTTTTATAGCTTCGGGAGTGGCGTCACGGTGCGCTTTATATTCCGGGAAAATATCATTTCGTAATTGACTTCCGCCTTTATCAAAAGCTACAGCTAAATGATCTGGTTTTTCTCTCTTTATGACATCCATTAAGGAGTTCATAAAACCCATTATAGCCGAAGTATCCATTCCTTTAGAATTAATTCTTGGGTTTTTTATAAAGGCATAATAACCTCTAAAAATTAAAGCGTAAGCATCCAGTAAGAATAAGCGTTTTTGTTGTGACATGAGTATTATTTTGTATAGTTTTCAAAAGTACAAAATTGCATAGATAAAGAAGTGTAGGTTTGGTTTATTTATCTAAGATCGTTTGTTTAGTTATAGCTTTTAATGCTGTTTTTTTGTACTAAATTATGATTGTTCTTAGTTTTAGAGCTAGTTTTTTTGTTTAATAAAAAATATTTAAGTTTTTGCAATAGGCTTTTGTTGTAACCTAGAAACAGTAGTGTTTTTAAATTTAATCAGATTCTCCCTTTTACGAAAGTGTATATTTAGTTAAATTTAGATTAATAAAAACCAATTGTGTTTTCTTAATTTGTTATTTTGTTTAAAATTAAATTAAAATGATCTTTCGTTTCGCGCTCCTCTTTGTTATTGTTACTATTGTCGAATTATATACTTTTCAAGCCTTAAAAACGCTCATAAGGTCGAGGCCAGTTTTGATCGTAGTAGAGAGTTTGAGTATTTTATTTCTGATATACATTGTTTATTCTTTAATGCAATTTGATCGTAGTGTAGGTCAAACGCATCAAACAATGATTACGATGGCCCTATTGCTGATCGTTTATGTGCCAAAATTAATTTTGACGTTATTTTTATTAGGCGAAGACATTTTTAGATTAGGTGCCGGAACCGTTAATTACTTTATTAATTATGATAAAGAAGCTGATTTTTTTGAATCGCGACGCAAGTTCGTTAGTCAAATTGGTATAGGAATTGCTACAATTCCATTTCTGTCTTTGATTTACGGTGTCACTGTTGGAAAATATAATTACAAAGTAATAAAACAACGTATTTTCTTTCCTGATTTACCAGAAGATTTTGATGGTTTTACTGTTACTCAAATATCAGATGTTCACAGCGGTAGTTTTGACAATGCTGAAAAGATAAATTATGCAATTGATTTGGTAAATGAGCAAAATTCAGACTTGATTTTGTTTACCGGAGATATTGTCAACACACATGCAACTGAAATGCATCCTTGGATTGAAACGTTTAATAGAATAAAAAAACACGCGTATGGCAAATATGCGGTACTTGGGAATCATGATTATGGTGAATACGTAACATGGCCTAATGAAACAGCAAAAGAAGAAAATTTCAAAGCAATTAAAAACTTATATGGTCAAATAGGTTTCGATTTGATGTTGAATGAACATACTTTTATTCAAAAAGGGGATTCTAAAATAGCATTGGTAGGAGTAGAGAATTGGGGTCATAATTTTAAGCAAGCAGGAGATTTAAACAAAGCTGCGGGAGTATTGCAAAAAGAAGATTTTAAAATTTTGATGAGTCATGATCCCTCTCATTGGGATCATGTAGTACAACACGATAAAAAACATTACCAATTAACACTTTCAGGTCATACGCACGGTATGCAATTTGGTATCGAAATTCCTGGCTATTTTAAATGGAGTTTAGCACAATATGTTTATAAGCAATGGGCAGGTTTGTATGAGCATATGGGGAGATACGTATATGTAAATAGAGGTTTTGGATTTCATGCTTATCCTGGAAGAGTAGGAATTATGCCCGAGATTACCGTTATAGAACTAAAAAGAGGTAGTGGAATTGCCTAATTTAATTTCTATTACAAGTTTAAAATGATAATATAATAAATAAAAAAAAACTGGTTAAAAATATTATATTTGATATTTATTAGCTTAAATTTTTCATTTTTGATCTTTTTTTAGTATTATGCAAGTTCTAATTCTATTAATAGTAGTAAATTAGCGTATATGATTCCCAAAATCTAAAAGATAAACAGACCTTATTATGAAAAAAATTACTTTAAAACGCAACTTTTGGATTTTTGCATTTATGTTTTGCATGGTGCAATCTTATGCCCAAGTAGGAATAGGAACTATAACACCTAATGCTAGTGCTATGCTAGATGTTTCTTCGACCACGAAAGGAATGTTAACTCCTAGAATGACCACTGCTCAAAGATTAGCCATTACAAGTCCTGCTCCAGCAGATGGATTAATCGTTTACGATACAACCTTAAAATCATTTTACCATTATACTACAGCTACTAATTCTTGGGTTAAATTGAACACAGATACTAATGGTAGGTTAAATTTTAAAAGAATAAAATCTACAGATGTGTTAGCAACTGCTTTAGCAGATGAATTAAGTGCTGGCGGTGGTAGTAAATATATTTTGAAAACCAATTATTTGTACGAAATAAATGGAACTGTTGTTCTTGACAAACCCATAGATTTAAATGGTGCATATATACAGGGTCTTGATTCTGGCGATGACATTTTATTTTCGACAGGCAATATTTTTGATGGTGCAACAGGAGGTACAATATCTAGACTTACCATTAGATCAACTAGTGGAAAAGTTTTTAATATTAGTGGTGCAAGTACTGAAAATCTAATATTTAGAGATTGTATTGTTGCCAATTCTGCTAATGTTGGTTCTATAAATGGTTTAGGATTAGTTTTTATTAGTACTGTTCAATTTTCTGGGAATACAACTGGAATTACATACAGTAATATCAGTCAATTGCTATTGAGTAATTTAGGATGGTTCGGAAATAATACTGGGACTTTCGAGAAATTAACTGGAACATTTGGTTTAGTACAAAAACAAGGAGGTTTTTCTGAAGTTAATGTATCAGCAATTGGATTTGATGTATCTACAAGTGGTCTAGCAATTACTGGTGACGCAGTTATGGAAAGTGTAGTTTTTACAGGTAACAATCCAAATGGATATATAAATAAGTATACTTCTGGAACTTATGGAGGATATAGTTTTAATAATAGCTGGAGCGTTAGGTGTGCAGGTATTCCTACAGAAAGTGATGCGGTTGCCTCAGGTGACTTTGGAGCAGATTATGCTCCTCCTGGCGGGCTTGGAATTAATATAACTGATTCTTCAACTAAATATAAAATAGCGGCAGTAAGTACTTCTTCAAGTTTATTTAGGTTTTCTTGTGATAATCTCTCAAAGTTAACTTACTTAGGTAAAAAGAAGAGGATTTTCCAAATTTCTGGATCTATTTCTTTTCAAGTCCCAGCTACAGGTATTTATATAATTTATTTGGCTAAAAATGGGGTGACTTTAGATAATTACAAAGTTTATGGTAAAGGTAATTCTGTAAATGATTTTGTTGTGATACCATTGAATGCATCCACAGAAATGAAAGTTAATGATTATATCGAAGTATTTATTCAGCGTTTTTCAGGTAGTAATGGCAATGTAATTGTACCAAACATGACGGTTATAATTAAATAATTACTTATTTTTATCTAAATTAATTTATCAGAAATTATTTTTAATTTTTAATAAAAAACTATTTTTTTACTACAACAACTGATTTTTAATTACTTTTAAAAATAAATAAATTTTTGAGTTTATGTCAAAATTTGGAGAACTTATAAATACGCAAGTCCCCGTGTTAATTGATTTTTACACCGAGTGGAATGAACCGTCAGTATCTATGCATCCTGTAATAAGAGATGTTGCAGCTGCTCTTGGAGATAAAGCAAAAGTTATTAAAATAGATGTTGATAAAAATCAAGAGTTGGCCGAGGCACTTCGTATAAAAGGAGTACCCACTTTAATGATTTATAAGCAAGGTGAAATGATATGGAGGCAGTCGGGTGAGTTAGATGCTAATACTCTTATCGGTATTGTTCAAGATCAGTTATAGCATTTTATAAAATACCACAAGTAAAATTATTTTGTTTTAAATATTCCAATGTTTTGGGTAATGCATATTCTAAATTATTGGAAGCTTTGACGCTGTCATGAAAAACAATAATGCTACCTGATTTTATATTGGTCAATACGTTTTCTAAACATTTTTCTTTAGAAATAGATGGATCAAAGTCGGCACTTAATATATCCCACATTATTATTTTATATCCTAATTGCCTAATCGCTCTAGATTGGGCAATTTTAAGCTTTCCATAAGGCGGCCTAAAGAGTTTTGATTGTAATTTTTTCTTTTTTTTAAGACTGTGTTGCAATTTTTCTTCACACTTCTTAATGTTATCTAGATAGGTTTTGTTTTTTGTTTTCCAGCCGTTCAAATGATTGTAGGTGTGGTTTCCTATACCATGACTATCGTCTTCAATTTTTTTAAATACCGCTGGATTTTTATCGATATTATCGCCAATGCAAAAAAAAGTGGCTTTAGCATTATATTCCTTTAGTTTTTCTAGAACCCACAGAGTAACTTCAGGAATTGGTCCGTCATCAAACGTGAGATAAACTGTGTTTTTAGTATTGGTTTTATCCCAAATAAACTCTGAAAATAGCTTTTTAATTATCCAATGTGTCTTTATCCAATATAATTTCATAATTAGAATAATAGAAAATAGTAATTAATTTATAAAACGACTTGCTGAAAATAAAAATGAGTTAATTAGAAATGATTGCAGTTGCCTTTATTTCTAATTAACTCATTTTAAAATTATGTAAAATAATTACTCCTTTTCACGTTCAAAACGCTCGAACATCTTTATGTAAGTATTAAAAGTAATTTTATTTTTATTGTAGAAATCTAAATCTCCATTTTCCTTCATCACTTGCAATAAACTTCTGTAGCGCTCAATGTCAATAATAATTGGTGTAGCTATACTACTTTGTTCTGAAGCTTTTAGCTTGCCGTAATAATTAAGGTTTTCTTGGTATTTACCAATAAGCTTTTGGAGTAATTGTTGTGCTTTTTGTTTTTCTCCAATTTTATAATAGCCGCCAGCGTAAGGTTCGACTAAGGAATAATATCCAAAATTATCAATAGGCATTTTTGTCATAGCCAAATCGATTATTTTTTTAGCTTTATCTTTTTTTCCTTCAACAATCAGCTGATTCATTAATCTAGAAAGATAAGAGCGATAATTAATACTATTTTTTCTTGTTTCTGGGTCATGGTATATTTTCGGACTATCGCTATTTCCCCAATCCCATTCCATTACTTTAGAGTACATCTTATCAGCATCTACTTGACCCATTTCTAGTGGACTAGCATCTTTTGCTAAAGCTGTTTTTACAGGTACTAATTTATAAACCATTCCTTCTAATTGCAGGTATTCCTTCATCCAGATGTAATCTTCATTGTCAAAAGCACCACCGCTAAAATAAATTGGTCTTTTCCAATTGTTGTTGGCTACAATGTCAAGCATCATTAACCTGTTTTTATATAATGCGTTTCCTTTAATGTCAATATCAATATAAGGAACAATAGAATCGTTGAATTGCGCAGAAACTACTTTGTTTTTTATAATTATGTTTTTATCAACAGGAATTCTAATTTTATTGGTTGGATAAAAATGAATAGTTTGTCCGTTTTGCATTTCAATTGTAGATTTTGGATTTTTGATAAAGTCCATAAAATCTTTTATATCCCATCGACTTTGTACCTTAGGAATATAAGCTACATAATCCAGATTATCACCTACATATTGATCGTGTGTAAATGAAATAGGCAAAGGATCTGCTTCGTAGGTTTTAGTCTTCATCTGATCAATATACCAATCAGTCATAAAAAGACTAGTATTTACTATTTTAACATCAGTTCTAACTCCTTCTATCTCTTGGGCATACCATAAAGGAAATGTATCATTATCACCAATTGTAAATAATATAGCGTTAGGGTCACAAGAAGTAAGATATGCTTTTGCAATTGCAGTAGCAGTATATTTTCCAGAACGATCGTGATCATCCCAGTTTTGAGAAGCCATTAGTACTGGAGCGGCTAATAAACTTGCCACAATAATCAGCGGACCTGCTATTTTGGGAGCTAAATATTTTTGCGCACTTTCATATAAGGCATAAACTCCAAATCCAATCCAGATCGCAAATACGTAAAAAGAACCAACTAAGGCGTAATCTCGCTCTCGAGGTTCAAAAGGCCTTTCGTTTAAGTAGATTTTTAATGCTATACCGGTAAAAAGAAATAAAGCGAGTAAGACATAAAAGCTTTTTAAATCTTTGTTAGCGTGATACATTAATCCAATAAGTCCCAGAATAAACGGTAAAAAGAAATAGACATTACGACCTTTGTTATTAAGTACATCAGACGGTAAGTTATCTTGACTTCCTAAATGTAAGTTATCTATAAAGGAGATCCCGCTTAACCAGTTGCCATCTAAGTAATCATACCTTCCTTGAATGTCGTTCTGACGGCCAACAAAGTTCCACATCAAATACCTCCAGTACATATAACCAAATTGATACTCGACCATAAACCCAAGGTTGTCTACAGTTGTAGGCTTATCAACAATTAAATAATTACTATAGCTTTTTAGGAATTTGATATACCCTTCGTTGTCAATCTGTTTTTGGGCATAAGCATGTCTAAATTCGTTTATCGTTTTTTCAGTTTCCTGTTTCAGTTGAGCAATTGCCTTATTGTAATCTTCTTCACTTAATTGGCTAGCATCAATACCGTATTTAGCTAAATCCTCTTCATACGGATAATCAGGGTTAAATCTGAAAGTAGGAGGATTGGTAAAGTTCATGTAGTTTTCAATATGTCCATCACTCCACATTCTTGGTAAAAATGTTTTATGATTATCATCAGAATTTTGTCCGGCATTTTTGTAATTATTTACAATAACATATTTTCCTGTTTTATAATCTCTCTCGTAGTTAGGAGCTTTGTCAAGGTAAGGGTTGTTTTTGTCAAGTCCTGCAAAATTCTCTGTGTATTGAGGTCCGTAAAACAAAGGATTTACACCGTATTGTTCTCTGTTATAATAGGCTAGAACTTCACGCGCATCCGAAGGTTTATTTTCATTAATTACAGTATTTGCATTTGCACGCACCGGAAGCATAATCCAAGTAGAGAAACCAATCAAGATAAAAAGGATACAAAGTATAAGAGTATTGTAAGTTACTAACCCTTTTTTATTGGTGTATTTTAAACCAAAGTAAAACAAGGCAATTAACAAAATAGCTACAAAAAGAGTTCCAGAATCAAAAGGTAAACCTAAACTGTTAACCATAAAAACTTCTGTTTCTCCAAAGAATCCCATTGTCAAAGGCAATAGCAGTTTAAAAATAAAAAGTAAGATTCCAACAACAACAATATTTGCAATAATGAAATTTTTAATCGTTACAACTTTATAATTTTTGAAAAAGTAAAGAAATCCAATTGCAGGAATTGTTAACAAAGCCATAAAGTGAACTCCAAAAGAAAGTCCAACTACAAGAGATATAAGTAGCAACCATCTGTTTCCTCTTGGTGTGTTCATATCTTGTTCCCATCTTAAACCTAACCAGAATAGTAATGCAATAAATAAAGAAGCCATTGCATAAACTTCTGCTTCAACGGCATTAAACCAAAAGCTATCTGAGAATGTGTACGCTAGAGCTCCAACAAATGAGCTTCCTAATACAACGATATCGTTATTTTTATTGGTATTATTTTCTAATGTTTCGTTATTTTTTGAATCAGAAAAACGAGCAACAAGTTTTCTTAAAATTATTGACGAAGACCAAAACAAGAATAAAATGGTAAAGGCACTAGAGAAAACTGACATCATGTTGACCATTAATGCGATTTTTGTGCTACTTGTAGCAAACATTGCGAAAAAAGCACCAATCATTTGATATAGAGGAGCTCCAGGCGGGTGTCCTACCTCTAGTTTTGCAGCGGTAGCTATGTATTCGCCACAATCCCAAAAACTCATGGTTGGCTCAACTGTCAAAGTATAGGTTAATAATGCGATTCCAAATGTAAACCAACCAATGATTGTATTCCATTTATTGAAATTGAAACTTGCTTTAGCCATGTCGAAAATTTAATTTAAATGTAAGCTACAAAGAAAATGTTTTTTTGTTTATAGAGGTAGTCATTAACAAAATTTTCTGCAAAAGTAATGTATTTTAATAAAGCATTGATTATGAATATCTTTCGTGGAGTTGGCAATATTGATTTTTGAAAAAGTGATTTTTTTTTGATAAAAAGTTGTAAAAAGTTTGTGCAAACTAAAATTTATTCTAAATTTGCACTCGCTAACCGCAATACTGGTCTATGGTGTAATGGTAACACAACTGTTTTTGGTGCAGTCTTTCTAGGTTCGAGTCCTAGTAGACCAACAAAAAACCCCTCAAATTTGAGGGGTTTTTTTATGGAATTTAATCAACTACAATTACTTTTTTTTAAATCGCTTTTTTTTAATTTATTAAAGTTTTGAAGTTTTGCTTGTAATGAAGTTTTAAATTTTGAAAGTGATAACAGGTTTGCTAATATGATTTACTAAATCCTCACTGATACTTCCGTTAAAAAAATGTGCCAATCCTGTTCTTCCGTGGGTACAGATCCCAATTAGATCGGCATTTATTTTTTTGCTGAAATTTTTAATACCGTTTTCGATATTGCTGTCATTGAATAAATGTAAAGAGTAGTTTTCTATTTCATAGTTTTTAACGAATTCATTCATTTTTTGCTCCGCTTCTAGTGTGTTTTTAAAGCTGTTTGGAGTTGAAATTGTTACTAAGGATAAATTTGCGTTGAAAGCTTTGGTGAATTCTAGCATTTTTTTGAAGGGTATTACGGTTTCTTCTGAAAAATCTGAAGCAAATACGAAGTTTTCAAACTTTAGATCTTTTGCGTCTTTTTTTATCACTAAAACAGGTACTTCAGACATTCTTACTACTTTTTCGGCATTAGAGCCAATGAGTATTTCTTCCATTCCTGAGGTTCCATGAGATCCCATTACGATTAGATCGATTTCATTTTTCTTGTTGAATGTTAAAATCCCATCAAACGCCTTTTCAAACTGTACCGAAGTGTAAATTGTAAGTCCGTCTAAGTAAGGTTGCTCAGTTATTTTTTGTAATTTTTCATTTGCTTTTTTTATAAACAACATTACTTCAGGAATGCTGCTTCCTGCTGTAATAGCATCGTTCATTTGGTTAGGTAAATCTAATAAATGCAACAAATAGATTTCTGAATTGTTTTTTTTGGCGATTAAAGCTGCTGTCTTTAGTGCATTTTCTGCATATTCAGAAAAATCAGTTGGGACTAAAATGCGTTTCATAGTTAAAAAGTGTTAAATTATGGAGAAAATACTTATTTATTTCCGTAAATAAAGGTAAGGATTTTTTTTAAAGCAACCGATTATTTTAGTTAATAAAAAAAAACACTATATTTGCACCGTTATTTATTAAAATCTAGATAATGAGGGGACTAATATGTCCCCTCTTTTTATAAAAACTATGACATTTAAAGAAAAAGTAAATACGTTATTGGTAGATTGTCTTTTAGAGAAGCCATCAATATTTTTGATAGACCTTGTGGTAACTGATGCTTTTAAGGTAATCGTCAACTTAGATGGTGATGATGGAGTTGCATTACAAGATTGTATTGATGTGAGTCGTTTTATCGATAATAATTTAGACCGAGAGGAGCAAGATTATTCTCTAGAAGTAGCTTCGGTAGGAGTTGGATCACCACTGAAACTAGTAAGACAGTATAAGAAAAATATAGGTCGAACATTGATTGTTAAGACTGAGGGAGAAATAATTGAAGCTGAATTAGTGGATGCTAATGATGATTTTGTAGTTTTGTCTTGGAAAGCAAGAGAGCCTAAAAAGTTAGGAAAAGGCAAGGAGACAGTTCAAAAAGAACTTAAGTTGCCTTATGGAAATATTAAAGAAGCAATTGTTACAGTAACATTTTAATTAAAGAATTCGCATGGAAAACTTAGCATTAATCGATTCATTCTCAGAGTTTAAAGATGATAAACTTATTGATCGTGTAACGCTTATGGCAATTTTAGAAGATGTATTTAGAAATGCATTGAAGAAAAAATACGGATCAGATGATAATTTTGATATTATTATCAATCCAGACAAAGGCGATATGGAGATATGGCAAAGAAGGGTTATCGTTGCTGATGAAGACTTAGATTTTGATCATCTTGAAATCACTTTAACAGAAGCTAGAAAAATTGAGCCTGATTTTGAAATTGGTGAAGAAGTTTCCGAAGAAGTGAAATTAATTGATTTAGGTAGAAGAGCAATTTTAGCTTTGCGCCAAAACTTAATTTCAAAAATTCATGAACACGATAATACAAATCTTTACAAGCAATTTAAAGATTTAATAGGTGATATTTATACTGCTGAAGTGCACCATGTGCGTCCAAGAGTAGTTATTTTGGTTGATGATGAAGGAAACGAAATCGTTTTACCAAAAGAAAAACAAATTCCTTCTGATTTTTTCCGCAAAGGAGATAACGTTAGAGGAATTATCGAAAGTGTCGAATTGAAAGGAAATAAACCTCAAATTATTATGTCTAGAACTTCAGAGAAGTTTTTAGAAAAATTGTTTGAACAAGAAATTCCTGAAGTTTTTGACGGTTTGATCATGGTGAAGAAAGTAGTGAGAATCCCAGGTGAAAAAGCAAAAGTAGCTGTAGATTCTTATGACGATCGTATTGATCCTGTTGGAGCTTGTGTTGGTATGAAAGGTTCTCGTATTCATGGAATTGTTCGTGAATTAGGAAATGAAAATATTGATGTTATCAATTATACAAGTAATATTCAATTGTTTATTACTAGAGCATTAAGTCCAGCAAAAGTTTCTTCTATCAAAATTAATGAGGAAACAAAAAGAGCAGAAGTTTTCTTGAAGCTTGAAGAAGTTTCAAAAGCTATTGGTCGTGGTGGGCATAATATAAAATTAGCGGGTCTTTTGACTGGTTATGAGTTAGATGTTATTCGCGAAGGCGATGTTGCTGGTGCAACAGCTGATGAGGATGATGTTGAATTAACGGAGTTTTCAGATGAAATTGAAAGCTGGGTTATTGAAGAATTCGCAAAAATTGGTTTGGATACTGCAAAAAGTATTTTGAAACAAGATGTGGATGATTTAGTGAGAAGAACAGACCTAGAAGAGGAAACGATTTTAGATGTAATGAGAATATTGAAAGAAGAATTTGACAGTTAGTCAATAGTTCTTCAACGATAAACATGCCGCTTTACAATGAATTCTTGCTCGGTAGGTATCGGGTTAGAAGTAAAGCGAGGAATAACAAAAAAGATAATAATAAAAAGGTTTTATGTCTGAAGAGAGAATTATTAGAATAAACAAAGTTTTAAGGGAATTGAATATTTCTTTGGAAAGAGCTGTGGATTATCTAAAAGATAAAGGAATTGCTATTGAGTCAAATCCAAACACAAAAATTTCTGATGATGTATACAATGTCTTGTGCGGTGAATTTGCAGGCGACAAAGGGAATAAAGAAGCTTCTAAAGAAGTAGGGGAAGAGAAAAGAAAAGAAAAAGAGGCTTTGCGTTTAGAGCGTGAAAAAGAAATTGAAGACAAGCGTAGAGCGGAAGAAGATCGTCTAAAACAACAGGAAGTTATAAAAGCGAGAGCGGTTATATCAGGTCCAGTTCAAGTAGGAAAGATTGACTTAAGTCCTAAGAAACCTTCAATTATTTCTCCAGCAAAAGCTGTAGAAAAAGTAGAAACTCCAATTGCTAAAGCTCCTGAAGTGAAGCAAACGGTGAATGAAGCTACTCCTGAGAAAGTGTCAGTTGAAAAACCGGTACAAGAAAAACCTTTAAGCGAAAAAAACGCTTCAGACAAAAAAGAGGTAAAACCTGTTGTTGAAATTAAAGAGGTTAAAGAAGACGCATCAAAAGAAGTTGCTCCTGAAGCAAAAGCAGTTGCTAAAGCAGAAGTTGTAAAAACTGATGAAGCTCCAGTTGATGAAACAATTACTACACAATATCAAAAATTGTCTGGTACTACTTTGACAGGTCAAATTATTGATTTATCTCAATTCAACAAGCCAAAAAAGAAAAAAGAAGAGCCTAAGATTACTCCAAATAAACCGGGAGCTCCAGGATCTGCAGCAGCAAATGCTAATAAAAATAAACGTAAAAGGATAGCTCCTAAACCGGGTGCTCCTAGACCACCTGCGACTCCTGGAGTTCCTGGTGCACCAAATCCTAATAAGATTACTCCTAATGTAGGAGGTGGTGGTTTTAATGCAAATAGAAGTGCTAGACCTGGTTTTGTAAAAGGAAATAGACCTGCTATTGTTGCTAAAGTTGAGCCAACAGAAGAAGAAGTTAAAAATCAAATTAGAGAAACTTTAGAAAAACTACAAGGAAAAGGTGGGAAATCTAAAGCGGCTAAATATAGAAGAGATAAAAGAGATACGCACCGTCAGAAATCAGATGATGAGCAAAGAGCTATTGATGAAGGAAGTAAAACTATTAAAGTTACTGAATTTGTTACTGTAGGGGAGATTGCTATTATGATGGATGTGCCAATTACTAAAGTTATTGGTACGTGTATGTCACTTGGAATCATGGTTACCATGAACCAGCGTTTAGATGCTGAAACATTAACTATTGTAGCTGATGAATTTGGTTACGAAGTTGAGTTTATTACGGTAGACATTGAAGAAGCGATTCAAGTTGTTGAAGACAGAGAGGAAGACTTAGTTTTTAGAGCGCCTATTGTAACTGTGATGGGTCACGTCGATCACGGTAAAACATCTTTACTAGATTACATACGTAAGGAAAATGTTATTGCAGGAGAATCTGGAGGAATTACACAGCACATTGGTGCCTACGGAGTAACATTAGATAACGGACAAAAAATTGCATTCTTAGATACTCCTGGTCACGAAGCGTTTACCGCGATGCGTGCACGTGGAGCTCAAGTTACTGATATTGCTATTATTGTAATTGCTGCTGATGATGACATCATGCCGCAAACAAAAGAAGCAATTAGCCACGCTCAAGCAGCAAATGTTCCTATAATTTTCGCTATCAACAAAATTGATAAACCTAACTCTAATGTTGAGAAAATAAAAGAGAAATTAGCAGGTATGAATTTACTTGTTGAGGACTGGGGTGGTAAAATTCAATCACATGATATTTCTGCAAAAGTAGGAACAGGTGTGAAAGAGTTACTAGAGAAAGTTTTGTTAGAAGCAGAATTGCTTGATTTGAAGTCGAATCCAAATAAAGCAGCACAAGGAACAGTTGTTGAGGCTTTCTTAGATAAAGGAAAAGGATATGTTTCTACAATTTTAGTTCAAAATGGTACTTTAAAAGTAGGAGATTATATGCTTGCAGGTAAACATCATGGTAAAATTAAAGCCATGCATGATGAACGTGGTAATATTGTAACTGTTGCAGGTCCTTCTACTCCAGTATCCGTTTTGGGTCTTGATGGAGCAGCTACTGCAGGGGATAAGTTCAATGTGTTTGAAGAAGAAAAAGAAGCGAAACAAATTGCTTCTAAACGCTCTCAATTAATGCGTGAACAATCAGTACGTACACAGCGTCATATTACTTTAGATGAAATTGGACGTAGAATAGCTTTAGGTCAATTTAAAGAATTGAACATTATCCTTAAAGGAGATGTTGATGGATCAGTTGAAGCATTATCTGATTCGTTCTCTAAATTATCTACTGAAGAAATTCAAATTAATATTATACATAAAGGGGTAGGTGCAATTACAGAGACTGACGTTATGTTAGCTTCTGCATCAGATGCAATTATTATCGGATTTAATGTTCGACCTGCCGGAAATGCTAGACAATTAGCTGATAAAGAAGAAATCGATATCCGTTATTACTCTATTATCTATGCTGCAATTGATGACTTAAAAGATGCAATGGAAGGAATGTTAGCTCCTGAAATGAAAGAAGAAGTTCTGGGTACTGCTGAAATTAGAGAGATATTCAAAATTTCTAAAGTAGGTTCTATTGCAGGTTGTATGGTTATGGATGGTAAAATCGTCAAAAATGCTAAAATGCGAATCATTAGAGAAGGCGTTGTTGTCTTCACAGGTGAGTTGTTAGCATTGAAACGTTTCAAGGATGATGTAAAAGATGTAGCTAAAGGTTATGACTGTGGTATTCAAATAAAAGGATACAATGATATCGAAGAAAGAGATGTTATTGAGTCATATCATGAAGTAGCAATCAAAAAGAAATTGAAATAGTATTTCATTCTATTTTTATATAAAAATCCCGATTCGTCGGGATTTTTTGTTTTTAACGATATAGGTTAATGTATTTGTTTGATTTTTTAAATTTCACTAACAACTAAAATTTTTTTATTTTCTTTTTTATAAAGTTTACTGTTAGAATACTAAAATTATTATGCAGATATGACTCTCCTTTTTTATTTATGATAGTATGTGAGTTTCTGCTTTTATATGTTGAACACACAAGAATTATATTGGCTTTTTTTAGCACTTAATAAATCTATTTTATTTTATCCTGAATAATTTCAAATTTCATCAATTTTTTTGTTTTGTCATTTGATTGCTATTAACGAAAAAAGAATAAAAATAAAATTATATGTAGTTGTAAATATTTAAATTGGAATGATACTAAAGTTTTAAAATTTGGGTTGTATTTTATATCATAGTACCTTTTTTTAAACATTTTGATTGAATTTTTTTATCTACAACACAGATTTTTTTAACAATTTTTTATACTTAAAAAACTGGGATTTTATTTTAGACTAATTGTTCTATTATTTTTTTTTATAAATGTTACTTCTTGCTTAGATAAAAATTCAATTAAAAAAGTAATTGATTTAGACGATGTTTATGATTAGTAAGTAACACTTTTTATCGATTGACTATATTTTTAAAATTTATTAATAAATGTAAATAGTATAAAGCTGATGAGTTATTTGTGGTTTTAGTTTTATGATTAATACTTCTCAAATTTTAATTAAAAATTCACTTTAGTTTTTTTATATTATTATTTCACATTGTATAAAGTAATTCGGATTGGATTATGAATTGAAGATAGTTTTTTTCTTAATTGATTTATTGTTTTCTTTCTATTTTGAAAGTGTTACCGGAACTGAGTTTTGAAATCAGTATTGTAATTTAGTTTTCTTCATTTTTTGAATAAAGCAATTAGGTTTCATTACTTATCATTTGCTTTTCTAAAAAGTATTTTAGGTTAAAATGATTTTTTTTTAATAACTAAACATTAATATTGATTTAAATTTAGTGTGCCCAATTTTTATATTTTTTTAGCAAAAGAGAGTCATTCAATCAAAAGGATTTACTTTTTAAATGGGGATTAATAAATGGTTATAAAATAGCATGCTTGATAAATAATAGGTAGTTGGGTAAAGCTATTTATTTTTCTTATTTCCACTTTAAAGTGTGTTTTTAGTAGGTATGAAAAGTCAATTTAGTAATTGATGTATTAAAGTAATATTGCATTCTTTTTTTTGTTGCAAAGTGGTTTTTTTTAAACTTCTAATTCCATAATTTATAAAGAATGAATATATGTAAAACAAGAAAACCACTCTTTAGAGTGGTTTTCTTGTTTTAAGAATGTGGTGTTTTGCTATTTGTTAGGTTTTATCAAATGTACATTATTGTATTTTTTTCTAATTTCAATCAAATTGCGTTCCGCGTCAATTTTTGTTTTAAAATTTCCAACCCAAACCTTGTAATTGGGTGTAAAGAAAAATATTGTTGCATCAATATCTTTAAATTCTTGTCTAAATTCATTTAATGTGCTTTTTGCTTTTTCGCTTTCGCCACTAAATATCTGAATTTGGTATCTTTCGTTTATTGCATTAGAAATATTCGTTTTTCTCTTCTCATTTAGCAATTGTTCAAATTTAGTGTCTTGTTTTACAGTTATGTTTGTAGCTTGTGCGTTTGAGTTATAACAGGAAATAAATAATGTTAGAGCTAAAAAAAAGGCTTTCGTAAGGGCTAAAATTCTCATAATGTGATTGTTTTTGTGCAAAAATAATATTTAATGATTGATGCCAAAGCGTAAATGTTATTTAGAATTGATATAAATTGAAATTAAGACTATTTTAAGGTTTTGAGAATAGTTCTTAAGTCGTATTTTTGTCGAAGTTTTAAAATTAAGGACTAGTTTTTATAATTCAATTAGAAAAAACTATGCCAATTTTTATTAGATAATCAATATAGTTTATGAAAAAGGTGGGTAACCGTAATTCGATCTCAAGGAAATTAATTTTTAGCATAGCTTTTATGTTAACTATTTCCTTTACTTCATTTGCTCAAGAAGCTGATGCTTCAGCTACTTCTGGAAGTGCTGACCCGGTTAAGGGAAAAGAGCTTTTTAATGCAAACTGTGCTGCATGTCACAAGTTGGATGCAAAAGCTACAGGTCCTGCACTTAGAGGTGTTGCAGGTAAATATGATGCTTCATGGCTTCATAAGTGGGTTCGAAACAGTTCTGATTTAATAAAATCGGGAGATGCGCAGGCTGTAAAGGTTTTCGAAGAGAATAATAAAGTGGTTATGTCTGCTTTTCCACAACTTTCTGATGGTGATATTGATAATATCATTGCTTATACCTCTGAGCCTAAAGCTGAGGCTGCCGCTCCTGCTGCAGGAAAAGAAGCTGTTCCTGGAACTGCTGCTTCTGATAGTGGAGTTTCAAATAATATAATTTTAGGTGCTTTGGCACTTGTTATGATTGTTTTGGTAGTGATGTTATTTTTGGTAAACAAGGTTTTATCTAAAGTGGCTAGTGCAAACGGAATTGTAGTTGCTCCAAAAGCGGCGACAACTCCAATATGGAAAGCATTTGCGAAAAATCAATTCTTGGTTTTAGTAACTTCAATATTTTTATTGTTGGCTAGTGCTTATTTTGTTTATGGTTTTCTGATGCAGATTGGTGTAGATAAAGATTATGCGCCTATTCAGCCTATTCATTTCTCACACAGAATTCATGCTGGTGAAAATGAAGTTAATTGTAAATATTGTCACTCTGCGGCTAGAGTAAGTAAAAATGCAGGTATACCTTCTTTAAATATTTGTATGAACTGCCATAAAGGAATTGGTGAAGTTGCAGAAACTACTGCTACTCCTGAGTACAGCAAAGCTTTTTATGATGAACAGATTCAAAAATTATATACGGCAGTTGGTTGGGATTCTGAAACTCAAAGTTATACTGGTAAAACACAACCTGTAAAATGGGTTCGTATTCATAATTTACCTGATTTCGTGTATTTTAATCACTCTCAGCACGTTACTGTTGCTGGAATTGAATGTCAAACTTGTCACGGTCCAGTTCAAGAATATGAAATACAAAAACAATTCGCTCCATTAACTATGGGTTGGTGTATTGACTGTCATAGAAAAACTGACGTTAAGATGGAAGGGAATGAATATTACACTAAAATTCACGCTGAGCTTTCTAAAAAATACGGAGTTGAGAAATTAACTGCAGCTCAAATGGGAGGTTTAGAATGTGGTAAATGCCATTATTAATCAAATTATTAAGATTTTAATATTTATATATGTCATCAAACAAAAAATACTGGAAAAGTGTTGAGGAACTAGACAAAAATAGTTCTATTGTTGAGGCGCTTAGAAATAACGAATTTGTTGAAGAAATTCCTACTGATGAGTTTTTAGGAAACGGTGATGCTTTATCATCTTCGTCAACATCACGTCGTGATTTTTTAAAGTACGTTGGTTTTAGTACTGCGGCGGCTACGCTTGCAGCTTGCGAGGGTCCTGTAAACAAATCAATACCTTACGTTCTTCAGCCAGAGCAAATTATTCCTGGAGTAGCTGATTATTATGCAACTTCTGTTTTTGACGGATTTGATTTTGCTAATCTTTTAGTAAAGACTCGCGAAGGACGTCCTATTAAAATAGATAATAATAAAATTGCTGGAGCTAATTTTAGTGCTAATGCTAGAATCCATGCGTCTATTTTGTCATTGTATGACAGTATGCGTTTGAAAGAGCCAAAAATTGAAGGTAAAAATTCAACTTGGGCTACTGTTGATTCTGAGTTAAAAGCAAGTTTAGCTGATGCTGCTGCAAAAGGAGGTCAGGTTGTTTTGTTAACTAATACGTTAGCAAGTCCATCTACTGAAAAACTTATTGCTGAATTTTTAAGTAAAAATACAGCCGCAAAACATGTTATTTATGATGCGGTTTCTGAATCTGAAGCGTTAGATGCTTTTGAATCGGTTTACGGAGAAAGAGCTTTAGTAGATTATGACTTTTCTAAAGCGTCATTGATTGTTTCTGTTGGAGCTGATTTCTTAGGTGATTGGCAAGGTGGAGGATATGATGCTGGCTATGCTAAAGGAAGAATTCCTAAAGCGGGTAAAATGTCACGTCACTTTCAATTAGAGTCGAATATGACTTTGTCTGGAGCTGCTGCTGATAAGCGTGTTGCTATGTCAACTGCAAATCAAAAACAAGCTTTAGTTCATATATATAATGTAATAACAGGTTCTTCTATAGGGGTAAGTTTAGATGCTGCCTTTAAATCAGAAGTAACAAAAGCAGCTCAGCAATTAAAAGCAGCTGGTTCTAAGGGATTGTTAGTTTCTGGTATTCAAGATAAAAATGCTCAATTATTAGTTTTAGGCATTAATCAAATGTTAGCAAGTGAAGCTTTTAATACTTCAGGAGTTAGACAGATAAGAAAAGGATCGAATGCAAAACTTACTCAATTAATTTCTGATATGAAAGCTGGTAGCGTTCATACTTTGATTATGAGTGGTGTGAATCCTGTATATACTTTAGCAGATAGTGCTTCTTTTGTTGAAGGATTAAAGAAGGTTAAAACATCAGTAGCTTTTTCTTTAAAAGAAGATGAAACTGCTTTGTTAAGTAAGATTGCTGCTGCTGTTCCTCATTATTTGGAATCGTGGAATGATGTAAGTATTACAAAAGGTACTTATGGAATAACGCAACCAACAATTCGCCCTCTTTTTGATACAAAACAATTTCAAGAAGTGCTTTTATCTTTAAACGGTATTCCTGGTTCTTACTATGATTATGTTAAAGGAAATGCAGCTTCAATAATTACTGGTTCTTCATGGAACAAAGTTTTACATGATGGTATTTTTGTTGGGGCAGTGCCAAGTGTTTCTGCTGCTTCAGTTGACTTTAAAGCTGCTGCTAGTGCTTTGTCTCAGTCTAAGGCTGCTCAAGGTCTAGAGTTAGTATTGTATACTAAAACGGGTATGGGTGATGGTCAGCAAGCTAACAACCCATGGTTGCAAGAGTTTCCGGATCCTATCACTAGAGTTTCATGGGATAATTATGTTACTGTTTCGAACGCAGATGCTAAGAAATATGAATTATCTAATGAGATTGTTGCAAATGGTGGTTTAAACGGTAGTTATGCTACGATCACGACTGCAGATGGGTTGAAGTTAGAAAACGTTCCTGTAATTGTTCAGCCAGGTCAAGCTGTAGGAACTGTTGGATTAGCATTAGGTTATGGTCGTAAAGCGGCTTTAAAAGAAGAAATGATGGTAGGTTTAAATGCCTACACTTTATATAAAGGTTTCAATAATGTGCAATCAATTACATTAACAAAATCTGGAGGAGAACATGAGTTTGCTTGTGTTCAAGGTCAGAAGACATTAATGGGAAGAGGTGATATTATTAAGGAAACTACTTTAGAGATCTTTAATACTAAAGATGCTAAAATTTGGAATGAACAACCAATGGTTTCGTTGGATCATAAAGAAGTAGAAGCAACTAAGGTAGATTTATGGACTTCTTTCGATCGTTCAACAGGACACCATTTTAATCTTTCAATTGATTTAAATGCTTGTACTGGATGTGGGGCTTGTGTAATTGCTTGTCATGCTGAAAATAACGTTCCTGTTGTTGGTAAATCTGAAGTTAGAAGAAGTCGTGATATGCACTGGTTGCGTATTGATAGATATTATTCTTCTGAAAGCACTTTTGCTGGTGACAATGAAAGAAAAGATAACATAGCTGGTTTGTCTAGTTCTTTATCTACATTTAATGAAATGGAGAAAGCAGGAGATAATCCTCAAGTTTCTTTCCAACCTGTAATGTGTCAGCATTGTAATCATGCACCTTGTGAAACAGTTTGTCCTGTTGCGGCAACTTCTCACGGGCGTCAAGGTCAAAATCAAATGGCTTATAATAGATGTGTTGGTACGCGTTACTGTGCGAATAACTGTCCTTATAAAGTGCGTCGTTTTAACTGGTTCTTGTACAACAAAAACAGTGAATTCGATTATAATATGAATGACGATTTAGGACGTATGGTTTTAAACCCAGATGTTAATGTTCGTTCTCGTGGAGTTATGGAAAAATGTTCTATGTGTATTCAAATGACACAAGCGACTATTTTAAAAGCAAAAAGAGAAGGAAGAGTTGTTGTTGATGGTGAATTCCAAACGGCGTGTTCAAATGCTTGTTCTACAGGAGCAATGAAATTTGGTGATGTAAATGATTCAGAGGCTGAGATTACAAAATTAGCAGCTGATGAAAGAATGTATCACTTGTTAGAACATGTTGGAACAAAACCAAATGTGATTTATCACGTTAAAGTTAGAAATACCTAGTACAAAATAAATTAATTAAGAATCAATATAAAGGATTATGTCGTCTCACTACGAAGCAACCATTAGAAAACCCTTAGTTATAGGTGATAAAACTTATCACGATGTAACTGTAGATGTAGCAGCACCTGTTGAAGGTAAAGCAAACAAACATTGGTGGATTGTATTTTCAATCGCATTAATAGCCTTCCTTTGGGGATTAGGCTGTATTATATACACCGTGTCTACAGGGATTGGTACATGGGGATTAAATAAAACTGTTGGATGGGCTTGGGATATCACGAACTTTGTTTGGTGGGTTGGTATTGGTCACGCAGGAACTTTAATTTCTGCTGTATTATTACTTTTCCGTCAAAGATGGAGAATGGCAATTAACCGTTCTGCAGAAGCAATGACAATTTTCTCTGTTATTCAAGCAGGTTTATTCCCAATTATTCACATGGGTCGTCCATGGTTAGCTTATTGGGTATTACCAATTCCGAATCAATTTGGTTCATTATGGGTGAATTTTAACTCTCCATTGCTTTGGGACGTATTTGCAATTTCAACTTATTTATCAGTTTCATTAGTTTTCTGGTGGACTGGTTTGTTACCTGATTTTGCTATGTTGCGTGATAGAGCTATAACTCCTTTTAACAAAAGAGTATATTCAATATTAAGTTTTGGTTGGAGCGGTAGAGCTAAAGATTGGCAACGTTTCGAAGAGGTATCTTTGGTTCTAGCAGGTTTAGCTACTCCACTTGTACTTTCAGTACACACAATTGTATCGATGGACTTTGCAACATCAGTAATACCAGGATGGCATACTACCATATTTCCTCCATATTTTGTTGCTGGTGCAGTTTTCTCTGGTTTTGCAATGGTGAATACCTTGCTTATTATTATGAGAAAAGTATCTAATCTTGAAGCCTATATCACAGTTCAACATATTGAATTGATGAATATTGTAATCATGATTACAGGATCTATTGTTGGTGTTGCCTATATTACTGAATTGTTTGTTGCTTGGTATTCTGGTGTAGAATATGAACAATATGCATTTCTTAACAGAGCAACAGGACCTTACTGGTGGGCTTATTGGTCAATGATGACTTGTAATGTTTTTTCTCCTCAGTTCATGTGGTTCAAAAAATTAAGAACTAGTATTATGTTTTCATTTATAATTTCAATAGTTGTAAATATAGGAATGTGGTTTGAGAGATTTGTAATTATCGTAACTTCGTTACATAGAGATTACTTACCTTCTTCTTGGACGATGTTTTCACCAACTTTTGTTGATATTGGAACATTCATTGGAACAATAGGTTTCTTCTTCGTATTATTTTTATTATACTCTAGAACGTTCCCTGTGATCGCTCAAGCTGAAGTAAAAACAATTCTTAAAGGAACTGGAGATAATTATAAAAGAGAAAGAGAAGCAAATAAAGATTCACACCATGAGTAATAAAGTAATATACGCCATTTATAATGACGATGATATTTTGATGGATGCGGTAAAAAAAACCAGAGCAGCTCATCATCATATTGAAGAAGTTTTTACTCCATTCCCAGTACACGGTTTGGATAAAGCAATGGGACTTGCACCTACGAGATTAGCGATTTGTTCGTTTCTTTATGGTTGTGTAGGTATTTCATTTGCCACTTGGATGATGAACTATATAATGATTCAAGATTGGCCACAAGATATTGGTGGTAAACCAAGTTTTAGTTACATTGAAAACATGCCTGCTTTTGTTCCAATTATGTTTGAACTTACTGTATTCTTTGCTGCGCATTTAATGGTTATTACTTTTTATATGAGAAGTAGATTATGGCCATTTAAAGAAGCTGAAAATCCAGATGTAAGAACTACAGATGACCATTTTTTAATGGAAGTTGCTGTAAGGGATAATGAAGAAGAATTGATTTCTTTTTTTCAAAACACAGGAGCTGTAGAAGTTAAAGTAATAGATAAGCATTAAATTAGATATGAAAAGCGTATATAAAATAACACTTTTATTTGGTATAACTATTTTAGTTTCATCTTGCCATAATACTACGGCACCAAACTATCAATATTTTCCAAATATGTACGAATCAGTAGGTTATGAAACTTACTCTGAGTCGAATGCATTTAAAGATGGTAAAGAAGGACAATTGCCTGCTGAAGGTTCAATTAACCGAGGCTTTGAGCCTTATGAGTATGAGAACACTACAGCTGGTTATGAATTAGCAAAAGCTAATCTTAAATCTCCACTTGATTCTTCTGTTCAAAACCTTGAAAAAGGAAAAGAGCTTTTTGATATTTACTGTATTTCTTGTCATGGTTCTTCAGGAAATGGAAAAGGTAAATTGGTAGAAAGAGAAAAGTTTCTAGGTGTTCCTAGCTATGCAGATAGAGTGATAACTGGTGGAAGTATTTATCATGTTATAACTTATGGTTTGAATTCGATGGGTTCACATGCCAATCAATTGAATCCCCAAGAACGTTGGTTAGTTGCTGACTATGTTCTAAAACTAAAAAGCGAATTATAATTGTTGAACAAACTGATCGTAATAGATATGTATACATTTTCAAGTAAACTAAAAACTTTTTCATTCATCTTGATGGCCGTAGGTGCGTTAGGAATTGGATATGGTTTTTATACTGCACCCAAAGATATTCAAGAAGTTGAAAAAATTCTCGCAGCGGAAAGTCATGGTGGCCATGGTGAAGCAAAACATGAAGAGTCTAAATCAACTGATGCTTCACATGAAAAAGCTAGTACTGAAAAGCTAGTTTTAGCAGATGATAAAGTGGCTAATACAGCCTTAGGAACTGCTGCTGTTGTTGATGATAGCACTCAGGTTAAAGTTGAGGCTGAAGCTATTCAAGCTGATTCTAATATTAAGAGAGAGACTCATGTAGTTAGTGAAGAAAAAGAGCATGCAGAACATTTAAATCATGTTTTACATCAATTACAAAATAAGCCATGGGCAGCTTTTTATGTTGCTTGTATCTTTTTTATGCTAGTTTCTCTAGGTGTTTTAGCTTTTTACGCTATTCAACAAGTATCTCAAGCTGGTTGGTCTCCTGTATTATTCAGAGTGATGCAAGGTATAACTTCATATTTGCCTGTAGGTTCTGTTATTTTCTTTATAGTTTTATTATTATCAGGTTTGCACTTAAATCATCTTTTTATATGGTTGGATCCTGAAGTAGTTGCTGCAGATAAATTAATTGCTAATAAAACGGGTTACTTAAATTTTCCTTTTTGGATTATTAGAGCTGCAGTGTTTTTGGTTGGATGGAATTTATATCAATACTTTTCAAGAAAAAATTGTTTAGCTCAAGATGAGTCAAATGATAATCTTAATTACAAAAAGAATTTTAATATATCAGCAATATTTTTAGTTTTCTTTATAGTAACTGAATCTATTATGTCATGGGATTGGATTATGTCTATTGATCCACACTGGTTTAGTACTTTGTTTGGATGGTATGTTTTCTCAAGTTTCTTTGTAAGTGGTATCACCATTATAGCATTAGTGACTTTGTATTTAAAATCAAAAGGTCTTTTAGAGCATGTAAATACAAGTCATATTCATGATTTAGCTAAATTTATGTTTGGATTTAGTGTGTTTTGGACTTATTTATGGTTTTCACAATTCGTTTTGATATGGTATGCTAATATACCTGAGGAGGTTACTTATTTTATAACTAGAATCGAATTATACAATCTTCCATTCTTTGGAGCTGTTGTGATGAACTTTTTATTCCCTTTGTTGATTCTTATTAACACTGATTTTAAACGAATTACATGGGTTTTAGTTATGGCTGGTGTTGTAATTTTAGCAGGTCATTATCTTGATTTCTTCCTTATGATTATGCCTGGAACAGTAGGTGACAGATGGTTTATTGGAGTTTCTGAGATTGCTTCTGTTCTTTTCTTCCTTGGTTTATTTATCTTTGTTGTTTTTACAGCATTATCTAAATCACCATTGTTGCCAAAAAGAAATCCTTTCATCGATGAAAGTAAACATTTCCATTATTAATATTTAAAGTAGAAAACAGATGACAAGTTTGTTGGTAATTATAGTTTTAGTTTTATTAGCTGTTGCTTTATGGCAATTGACTAAAATATTCGACCTAACGCAAGTTGGATCCAATTCAGATACATCAGAAGTAGCTACAGATGATGATAATAACGTACAAGGTTATATCATGTTTGCATTTTTAGCTTTTCTTTACATCTTCACTATTTATGGTTTATTTAAATGGGGACCTCTTGTTCTTCACACTCCTGCTTCTGAGCACGGTTTGGATGTTGATAATTTAATGAATATTACTTGGGTACTTATTTTTATTGTTCAGGCAATTACTCAAGCGTTACTTCACTATTTTGCTTTTAAATATAAAGGTAAAAAAGATCAAAAAGCGTTATACTTTGCTGATAATAATAAATTAGAAGCTGTCTGGAGTGTTATTCCTGCAGTTGTTTTAGCTGGTTTAATATTATATGGTTTATATGCTTGGACAAACATTATGTTTGTTGATGAAGATGAAGACACTATTGTAATTGAATTATATGCACAGCAATTTAACTGGAAAGCAAGATATTCAGGAACTGATAATGTTTTGGGTAAGGCGAATGTTAGATTGATCGAAGGTGTAAATAGTCTTGGTGTTGATATGTCAGATCCTTATTCTCAAGACGATATTGTAGTTACAGAATTACATATCCCGAAAGGAAAAAAGATTCATTTTAAAATGAGATCACAAGATGTTTTGCACTCAGCTTATTTTCCTCACTTTAGAGCGCAAATGAACTGTGTTCCTGGAATGGTTACTGAGTTTGCTTTTACACCAATCTTGACAACTGCTGAATATAGAGAGTTGCCTTATATGATTGAAAAAGTAGCGCATATTAATGACTTAAGAGCTAAGAAAAGTGTTGAACTAGTTGCTAAAGGTGAAACTGCTTTAGATCCTTACACTTTTGATTACTTATTGTTATGTAATAAAATTTGTGGTGCATCGCATTACAATATGCAAATGAAAGTAATTGTTGATACTCCAGAGGATTATAAAAAATGGGTGAGTGAGCAAGCTCTTTTGGTAAATCAAGTAAAAGAAGCTAAGGCTTCTGCTGCACCTGCAGTTGATGGTGCTGTAAAGCAAGATTCAACTAAAGTTGGTGATAGTACAGCTGTTGTTAAAATAGCTATGAAATAATTATTAAGAAAATTTAAAGTAAACATATATGTCAGCAGAAGGTCACGATCACGCATTAGATCACGAACACGAACACCATCATAAAGAAACTTTTATTACTAAATATATCTTTAGTATAGATCATAAAATGATTTCTAAACAATACCTAATTACAGGTATTATAATGGGAGTTATAGGGGTTATGATGTCTTTGCTTTTTAGAATGCAATTAGCATGGCCAGAGGAATCTTTTAAAATTTTTAATATTTTATTAGGTGATAAATTTGCACCTAATGGAGTTATGGCTAATGACATTTATTTAGCTTTAGTTACAATACACGGTACCATAATGGTTTTCTTTGTTTTGACAGCTGGTTTAAGTGGTACTTTTAGTAATTTACTTATACCTCTTCAGATCGGAGCTCGTGATATGGCATCAGGATTTATGAATATGGTTTCCTATTGGTTGTTCTTTTTGTCAGCTGTAATCATGCTCTCTTCTTTATTTGTTGAAGCAGGACCTGCATCATCTGGTTGGACAATTTATCCTCCTTTAAGTGCTTTGCCACAAGCAATCCCAGGTTCTGGTATGGGTATGACACTTTGGTTAATATCAATGGCTATTTTTATTGCTTCCTCTTTGTTAGGGTCTTTGAACTATATAGTTACTGTAATCAACCTTAGAACTAAAGGAATGTCAATGACAAGATTGCCATTAACAATTTGGACGTTTTTTGTAACAGCTATTATTGGTGTTGTATCTTTTCCAGTGTTATTATCAGCAGCTTTATTGTTAATCTTTGATAGAAGTTTTGGTACTTCATTCTTCTTGTCTGATATTTATATTGCGGGAGAGGTTTTACATTATCAAGGTGGTTCTCCAGTTTTATTTGAACACTTATTTTGGTTTTTAGGTCACCCTGAGGTTTATATTGTTATTTTACCTGCGATGGGTATTGTATCAGAAGTTATGGCAACAAGTTCTCGTAAGCCAATTTTTGGTTACAGAGCTATGATTATGTCTGTTTTAGCTATTGCATTTTTATCTACAATAGTTTGGGGTCACCATATGTTCGTTTCAGGTATGAATCCTTTCTTAGGATCTGTATTTACTTTTACTACATTATTAATTGCGATTCCATCTGCTGTTAAAGCTTTTAACTGGATAACAACATTATGGAAAGGTAATTTACAATTGAATCCAGCGATGTTGTTTTCAATAGGAATGGTATCTACTTTTATTACTGGTGGTTTAACAGGGATTATTTTAGGAGACAGTACGTTAGATATTAACGTTCACGATACTTATTTTGTTGTAGCTCACTTTCACTTAGTAATGGGGATTTCTGCTTTATACGGTATGTTTGCTGGTGTTTACCACTGGTTTCCTAGAATGTATGGTAGAATGATGAATAAGAACTTAGGTTACATTCACTTTTGGGTAACTGCAGTTTGTGCTTATGGAGTATTTTTCCCAATGCATTTTATTGGATTAGCTGGTTTGCCAAGACGTTATTATACTAACACTAACTTTCCTTTATTTGATGACTTACAAAATGTAAATGTTCTTATTACAACATTTGCTTTAGTAGGAGGTGTTTTTCAATTGGTTTTTCTTTACAACTTTTTCAGTAGTATTTTTTACGGGAAAAAAGCGGTTCAAAACCCATGGAAATCAAATACACTTGAATGGACTGCTCCAGTAGAACACATTCATGGTAACTGGCCTGGAGAACTTCCAGAAGTTCACAGATGGCCTTATGACTATAGTAATCCTAATCATGATGTAGATTTTGTTCCTCAAAATGTACCAATGAAGCCTGGTGAAGAAGTTTTACATCACTAGATTTTAAAATATAAAAAAATGCCTTTCAATTCTGGAAGGCATTTTTTTTTACTTGTAACTTTATTCTATCTTTGTTTCATGAATGAAAATCTAGATCCAACCTCAAACGGTTATAATGCAGAAGAGCTTGATATTGAGAAAAAGTTAAGACCACTTTCCTTTGATGATTTTGCTGGTCAAGACCAAGTTCTGGAAAATTTAAAAGTTTTTGTTCAAGCTGCGAATCAAAGAAATGAAGCGCTAGATCATACTTTATTTCATGGGCCTCCGGGATTAGGTAAAACCACTTTGGCTAATATTCTTGCTAATGAACTTCAAGTAGGTATTAAAATAACTTCTGGACCTGTTCTGGATAAACCTGGTGATTTAGCAGGTTTATTGACAAATCTTGAAGAGAGAGATGTTCTATTTATAGATGAAATACACCGATTAAGTCCAATAGTTGAAGAATATTTATACTCTGCAATGGAGGATTTCAAGATTGATATCATGATAGAGTCTGGACCTAATGCACGTACGGTTCAAATTAATTTAAATCCATTTACATTAATTGGCGCTACTACACGATCAGGTTTATTAACAGCCCCGATGCGTGCTCGTTTTGGTATTGCCTCTCGCTTGCAATATTATACTACTGAATTATTGACTACAATTGTAGAAAGAAGTGCTTCAATCTTTAATATGCCTATAACCATGGAGGCTGCTATTGAAATCGCTGGCAGAAGTAGAGGTACTCCTCGTATAGCGAATGCTTTGTTGCGTAGAGTCCGTGATTTTGCCCAAATTAAAGGAAATGGAAGTATTGACATTGAAATTGCCCGATATGCCTTAAAAGCACTTAATGTTGATGCTCATGGTTTAGATGAGATGGATAATAAAATCTTGAATACAATTATTGATAAATTTAAGGGTGGTCCTGTTGGTTTGTCAACTTTGGCAACAGCAGTCTCAGAAAGTAGTGAAACAATTGAAGAGGTTTATGAACCATTTTTAATTCAAGAAGGCTTTATTATGAGAACACCAAGAGGACGAGAAGTTACTGAGAAAGCTTATAAACATTTAGGAAAGATTAAAACTAATATTCAGGGAGGCTTGTTCTAGTTTTTTTTAATAAGCATAAGTGTAAAAATTATTGTTTTATATAGAGTTTTAATCTTTTTTTTTAACTGCTAATTTATATCATTCAAAATAAATCAACATATACAGAATTCATCAAATCTGAGGCAATTCGTCTTGGTTTTTTGTCTTGTGGTATTTCTAAAGCTGGTTTTTTAGAAGAAGATGCGCCGCGTTTGGAAAATTGGTTGAAAAATAATAATAATGGACAGATGTCCTACATGGAAAATCATTTTGATAAACGATTAAATCCTACTTTACTTGTTGAAGATGCAAAGAGTGTTATTTCATTGCTATTAAATTATTATCCAGAAGAACATCAAAATCCAGAAGCATTTAAAATCTCTAAATACGCTTATGGTGAAGATTACCACTTTGTTATTAAGGAGAAGTTGAAAGAGCTTTTATTTTCAATTCAATCAACTATTGGGGATGTGTCTGGGCGTGCATTTGTAGATTCTGCACCAGTATTAGATCGTGCTTGGGCATCTAAAAGTGGCTTGGGGTGGATTGGTAAAAACAGTAATTTAATAACCCAAAAAGTAGGTTCTTTTTATTTTATTGCAGAATTGATAATTGATCTCGATTTAGAATATGATAATGCTACTACTGATCATTGTGGCAATTGCACTGCTTGTATTGATTCTTGTCCTACTGAAGCGATTGTTGCTCCTTATGTGGTAGATGGTAGTAAATGTATTTCCTATTTTACGATTGAGCTAAAAGAAAATATTCCTATAGAGATGAAAGGAAAATTTAATGATTGGGCTTTTGGATGTGATATCTGTCAAGATGTTTGTCCTTGGAATAAGTTTTCAAAAAAGCACAACGAACCCTTATTTACAGCAAATTCTGAGTTGTTGACGATGTCTAAAAAAGATTGGATTGAAATTACTGAAGAAACTTTCAAAACTGTTTTTAAAAAATCTCCTATCAAAAGAGCTAAGTTTTTAGGATTAAAAAGGAATATTGATTTTTTGCAGTAATTTTTTTATAGATTCCATATTTATGCTATTTTAACAAAAAAATTTTCGATAAAAAAATAGTCTATAACTTTTTTAAGTTTCAATTTTATTTATTTAATCTTTATTCCTTGTTTTTATTATATTTTTTTTAACTTTATATCTCACAAAATCAAAGAGTTATGACTGTTAATCAAATTTTAAGTACAAAAGGAAAGGAAGTTTATTCTATACTTGCAACAAATACAGTGTATGAAGCATTGACAGTAATGAGTGAAAAAGACATTGGTGCTATTCTCATTATTGAAGATACTGTTTTAAAAGGTGTTTTATCTGAAAGAGATTATGCTCGAAAAATTGTTTTAAAAGCAAAATCATCAAAAAAAGCCTTGGTACATGAGATCATGGAAACAAATGTTATTACAGTAAATCCTTCAGATAATTTAGAATTTTGTATGGAATTAATGAGCACCAAAAGAGTCCGTCATCTACCTGTTTTAGAAAATAATGTCGTCATTGGAATAATTTCAATTAGTGATGTGGTAAAAGCCATTATTGATATTCAAAAGGATACTATAGAGCATTTGAATTCTTATATTACACAGTAAGAATTTATTTTCAAAATGATAACTACAGCCGCAATTTATGTGGCTGTTGTTGTTTAAATATGTTTGTATGACTTTAAATTTTAGAAAAGAATACGATAAAAGATAACTTTTTAAGACAAGTCTTCTATCTTTGTAGACTAGATAAAAATCTAATATCAATGGAAAAAAATAGTAAAAGAAGAGAAGCATTATTATATCATGCAAAGCCAACTCCTGGTAAAATTCAAGTTGTTCCTACAAAGAAATATGCAACGCAGAGAGATTTATCATTGGCTTATTCTCCTGGCGTAGCTGAGCCATGCTTAGAAATTGTTAAGGATGTAAATAACGTTTATAAATATACTGCCAAAGGAAATTTAGTTGCTGTAATTACTAATGGAACAGCTGTTTTAGGACTTGGTGATATCGGACCAGAAGCTTCTAAACCAGTAATGGAAGGAAAGGGTTTGTTGTTTAAAATATTTGCTGATATTGATGTTTTTGATATCGAAATTGGTACTAAAGATATTGAAGAGTTTATTCAAACTGTAAAGAATATAGCACCAACTTTTGGTGGAATTAATCTAGAAGATATCAAAGCGCCGGAATCTTTTGAAATTGAGAGAAGGCTGGTAGAGGAATTGAATATTCCCGTTATGCATGATGATCAACATGGTACTGCCATTATATCCTCAGCGGCATTATTGAATGCATTGGAATTAGCAGATAAAAAAGCCGAAGAAGTAAAATTAGTGGTTTCTGGAGCAGGTTCAGCAGCTATTGCTTGTGCCGATTTATATGTGCTATTAGGTGTGAAAATTGAAAATATTTTTATGTTCAATAGCAAAGGTTTATTAACTAAGGATAATCCTAAACTATCTGAACTTCAATTAAAATATGCTAAGGATAGTGCTTCAATGAGTCTTGAAGAAGCATTAAATGGAGCAGATGTATTTTTAGGATTATCAACAGGAGATATAATGACTGCTCAAATGTTGAAGGGAATGGCTGAAAATCCTATCGTTTTTGCTATGGCAAATCCAGATCCAGAAATTGATTATAATCTTGCGATGGAGACTCGTAAAGATATAATTATGGCTACAGGTCGTTCAGATTATCCTAATCAAGTAAATAATGTTCTTGGTTTCCCTTATATTTTTAGAGGAGCGCTTGATGTTCGCGCTACTACTATCAATGAAGAAATGAAGATGGCGGCTGTCAAAGCTTTAGCTTTATTAGCAAAAGAATCTGTGCCGGAACAAGTAAATGTTGCTTATGGAGCAACTAAGCTGAATTTTGGTCGTGAATATATTATTCCAAAACCTTTTGATCCAAGATTAATTACCGTTGTTGCTCCTGCTGTTGCAAAAGCTGCAATGGATTCTGGTGTAGCGCAAAATCCAATAATGGATTGGAATAAGTACGAGGAAGAATTATTGGACCGTCTAGGAAATGACAATAAGATGTTACGTTTGATGACAAACAGAGCAAAAATGGATCCTAAAAAAATCGTTTTTGCCGAAGCGGATCATTTAGATGTTCTAAAAGCAGCTCAAATCGTTTGGGAAGAAGGAATTGGTTTTCCAATTTTGTTAGGGAATAAAGAAATTATTTTAGAGTTGAAAGCAGAAATTGGTTTTGACGCAGATGTTACTATTATTGATCCAAAAACTGACGTAGAAAATGAACGTCGAAATAAGTTTGCTACCACATATTGGACTGCCAGAAAAAGACGTGGTATTTCTTTCTTTGATGCTCAAAAACTAATGAGAGAAAGAAATTATTTTGCTGCAATGATGGTTAATGAAGGAGAAGCAGATGCATTAGTAACGGGACACTCTAGAAGTTATCCATCGGTGGTAAAACCAATGTTGCAACTTATAGAAAAAGCGCCTGGAGCATCTATTGTAGCTACTACAAATATGATGATGACCGCTCGTGGACCAATGTTTTTATCGGATACGGCAATTAACATTGATCCAACAGCTGATGATTTGGCTAAAATTGCGATCATGACAGCCAAAACAGCTAAAATGTTTGGAATAGAACCCGTAATAGCAATGATATCTTTTTCTAATTTTGGTTCATCGACAAGTGAAAATGCGGGTAAAGTAAGAGAAGCAGTTTCATACTTGCATAAAAATCATCCTGAAATGATAGTGGATGGAGAAATACAAGCCGATTTTGCTTTGAACTCAGAAATGTTAAAAGATAAATTTCCTTTTTCAAAATTAGCGGGTAAGAAAGTAAACACCTTGATTTTTCCAAATTTAGACGCAGCAAATATTACCTATAAACTTTTGAAAGAATTAAATAAGGTTGATTCTATAGGGCCTATTATGTTAGGTATGGGGAAACCTGTTCACATTTTTCAATTGGGTGCTAGCGTAGAGGAAATGGTTAATATGGCAACAATTGCCGTAATTGATGCTCAAGAAAAAGCAATTAAAAAGAGAAACTAAATCAATATTTATACTGTAGCAATATAGTTAAAGTTATAATTTTAAGTTAATCCTCTGTTAATTTTATTATATTTGAAAATATATTTTAAGTATGATAGCACATTTACAGGGGAAATTAGTAGAGAAGTCACCAACGCATATTGTTATTGATTGTGGTGGTGTTGGTTATCATATTAATATTTCTTTACATACTTATTCTTTACTGCCCAATACAGATTTTATAAAAGTGTATACGCATCTTCAAATTAAAGAGGATGCGCATACACTTTTTGGTTTTATAGAAAAATCAGAGAGAGAAATTTTTAGATTATTGCTATCCGTTTCAGGAATTGGAGCGAGTATCGCTAGAACGATGTTATCCTCGCTAGATCCTAAACAAATTACCAACGCTATAGGGTCTGCAGATGTGGTTACAATCCAGTCCATAAAAGGAATTGGAAGTAAGACAGCTCAAAGAGTGATATTGGACTTAAAGGAGAAAGTCTTAAAATTATATGATTTAGACGAAGTTTCTATGTCACAAAGCAATACAAATCGAGATGAAGCGTTATCTGCTTTGGAAGTTTTAGGATTTGTACGTAAAACTTCAGAGAAAATTATTGAAAAAATTGTCAAAGAAGATCCAGATGCTTCTGTAGAGACAATTATTAAAAAAGCATTAAAAAGCCTTTAAAAGCTACATAAGAAACACGAATTCTATGCATAAAATTTGTATTTTTTTGCTTGTTTTATTTTGTGGTTTTGTATCACAAGCTCAAGTAGAACAAGTTGTTCAGGATACGACTAAAAATGGATTTTCTAAAGGGAAAATTCAACTAAAAAATCCAAAAAGTATTATTTCTGCATATACTTATGATCCTGTTACTGATCGGTATATTTATACCAATTCTGTAGAAGGGTTTTCTATCAATTATCCAATAATTTTAACTCCAAAAGAATACGAGAATTTAGTTTTAAAAGAGTCGATGAGAGACTATTTTAAGAAAAAAGTCGATGCTGTTGATGGTAAAAAAGAAGGTAGCGATCTGGCTAAAAAGGATTTATTGCCAAGATATTACATTAAATCGGGTCTTTTCGAATCAATTTTTGGAAGTAATACAATTGATGTAAAGCCTACCGGATCTGTAGAGATGGATATTGGTATGCGGTATACGAAACAAGATAATCCCTCTTTTTCTCCAAGAAATCGTTCTAATCTAACTTTTGATTTTGATCAAAGAATTAGTATGAGTTTAATGGGTAAAGTAGGAACTAGACTTAATGTAAATGCTAATTATGATACGCAATCAACATTTGCTTTTCAGAATTTAATAAAACTAGATTATTCCCCCTCAGAGGATGATATTATTCAGAAAATAGAGGTGGGAAATGTGAGCATGCCATTAAACAGTTCTTTGATTAGAGGGGCACAGAGTTTATTTGGTGTCAAAACCAAGCTTCAATTTGGTAAGACAACTATAACAGGTGTTTTTTCGGAACAAAAATCACAAACAAAAAGTTTAGTTGCAGAAGGTGGAGGTACTATTGAAAATTTCGAGATGTTTGCATTAGATTATGATTCAGACAGACACTTTTTCTTATCTCAGTATTTTAGAAATAGATATGATAAATCACTTGCAAATTACCCATTTATAGATAGTAGAGTTCAAATTTCTAGAATTGAAATCTGGGTAACAAATAAGCAAAATAGGGTAACTACAACTAACAATAACTTAAGAAATATTATTGCGCTTCAGGATTTAGGTGAAGGACAATTGTCTGGTTTACCAGATACCGAGGTGGTAGTTTTAAATCCTTCTAATGGCATTTTTAATAATCCGCCAGATTCTCCAACGGACAACTCGAATAATGATTATGATCCAGCGCAAATTACATTAGGAACAGGATTACTGAATGCTAATATTCGTGAAATTGTAACGGCTAATTCTGGTTTTAATATTACGATTAGCGAAGGTCAAGATTATTCTAAACTTGAAAATGCAAGAAAACTTAATCCAAATGAATATACCTTTAATCCGCAACTTGGGTATATTTCCTTGCAACAAAGATTAGCTAATGATGAAGTGCTTGCTGTTGCCTATCAATATACAATTGGTGATAAAGTTTATCAAGTAGGGGAGTTTGGTAATGACGGTGTAGATGCGACGGTGGTAACAGGAACGAATCCATCTAATCAAGCAATTATTTCACAAAGTTTAGTATTAAAAATGCTGAAAAGCAATTTGACAAACGTAAAAAATCCCGTTTGGAATTTGATGATGAAAAATATATACCAAATTCAAGGTGGATACCAATTAAAGCAAGAAGATTTTAGATTTAATATCCTGTATTCTGATCCTTCACCACTAAATTATATTAGTCCAGTTGCGGGAAGTCCTTTTCCTGCCAATCCTTCCAAAGAAAATAAAGTTGCTGAAACGCCTTTGCTAAAAGTTTTTAATTTAGATAAGTTAAATTATAACAACGATCCTCAAGATGGAGGAGATGGTTTTTTTGATTTCATGCCTGGTCTAACAATTGATGCTCAGAACGGGAGAATTATATTTACAACTAAAGAACCTTTTGGTGAATTATTATTTTCAAAACTAACAAATACTGGATCAGCAGAAAATTATAATAATACGACAACTTATAATGAAAATCAAAAGAAATATGTTTTTCGAAGTATGTACCGAAATACACAATCAGGTGCTTTGCAAGATAGTGATAAAAATAAATTTCTATTAAGAGGTAAGTATAAGTCAAGTGGTGGCGATGGTATTCCAATTGGAGCATTCAATGTTCCTCAAGGTTCAGTAGTAGTTACTGCTGCGGGAAGAGTTTTGGTTGAAGGTGTCGATTATAGTGTTAATTATCAATTAGGTCGTGTTCAAATATTGGATCCTTCTTTACAAGCTTCTAATACACCAATTGAAGTTTCTTTAGAGAATAATTCGATTTTTGGTCAGCAAACCAGACGTTTCATGGGAGTTAATGTAGAACATAAAATTTCTGATAATTTTTTAGTTGGTGGTACATTTCTAAAAATGTCTGAAAAACCATTTACACAAAAATCAAGTTTTGGTCAAGAATCTGTTAATAATACTATTTTTGGATTTAATACTAATTTCTCTACTGCGGTTCCTTTTTTGACACGCTTAGTAAATAAATTGCCAAATATTGATACTGATGTTCCCTCTAATCTTTCGATAAGAGGTGAAGTAGCTTTTTTGAAACCTGATTCGCCCAAAGCAGATAAGTTTCAGGGAGAATCTACTATTTATGTTGATGATTTTGAAGGCTCGCAATCTACTATAGACATGCGTTCTGCTTATTCTTGGAGTTTAGCATCTACTCCTGCTAGAAATGCAAAAAGTAATTATAATTTTAATGCTGATGCAAATGATTTAAGTTATGGATTCAAAAGAGCCAAATTATCATGGTATTCTATTGACCCAATTTTTTATACTCAAAAACCTTCTGGAATTTCTAATGAAGATCTTTCACTTAATTCAACCAGAAGAATTTTTAGTAGAGAGTTGTATCCACTTACAGATATCGCGCAAGGCCAAACCCAAGTTGTAAATACATTAGACTTGAGTTATTATCCCTCCGAAAGAGGTTCTTATAATAATAGTACTACTACCGCTTCGGATCCAGCTAGTAATTTTGGAGGAATCATGAGGTCTTTGAATGCTACCAATTTTGAACAAGGTAATGTAGAGTATATTCAGTTTTGGGTTTTAGATCCCTATGTGGGAAAAGGACAATCACCTTTGACAAATACAGGAAAAATTTATTTTAATTTAGGTGAAATATCAGAAGATGTACTAAAAGATGGAAGAAAACAATATGAAAATGGTTTAGGTCCAGATCAAATATTAACAAATCCAAGACCTTTATGGGGAGATGTTCCTGCGTCTCAATCCTTGATTTATGCCTTTGATAACAATGCTGATAACAGAAAAAACCAAGATATAGGTTTAGATGGTTTGTCTAATGCGAATGAAGGTTCTGTTTATACTAATTTTGCCTCTGAACTAGATCCTGCAGCAGATGATTACATTTATTATTTAAATACTACTGGAAGCATTTTAGATAGGTATAAAAATTATAATGGTACCGAAGGAAATTCGGCTGTTAATATAAATGATCCTAATAGAGGAGCGACAACTTTGCCTGATGTTGAGGATATTAATAGAGACAATACGATGAATACCATCAATGCTTACTACGAATATAGTGTTGCTATTGAGCCGGGGATGAATGTTGGTCAAAATTATGTAACTGATGTAAGAAATACACAAGTGACTTTGCCTGATGGTTCTACCACAGAAGCGAGGTGGTTGCAATTTAAAGTGCCTGTTTCTCAACCAGAGAATACAATAGGAAACATTTCTGATTTTAGATCAATTCGTTTCATGAGAATGTTTATGACTGGATTTACGTCTGAGGTTACAGTTCGTTTTGGAGCCTTAGATTTGGTTCGTGGCGAATGGAGAAGATATACAAATGCTCTTGATTTTAATGATTTAAATCTGGCAGATGACAATACTATTTTAGATGTTCAGGCTGTAAGTGTGCAAGAAAATAATGAAAGATGCCCCGTGAATTATATTTCGCCTCCAGGAGTTCAAAGAGAGCAACTTTATAATAACAATACCATTATTAATCAAAATGAACAGGCGCTGGCTTTAAGAGTTTCGGGTGACGGATTAGAACCTGGAGATTCAAGAGCTGTTTTTAAAAATGTTAGTATTGATATGCGTCAGTTCAAGAAATTAAAAATGTTCTTGCATGCCGAATCATTGCCAGGAGAAATCGCTCTTCAAGACAATCAAATGGTAGGTTTTATTCGTTTTGGAAATGACTTTACACAAAATTTTTACCAAATAGAAATTCCATTGAAAGTAACGGTTCCTGCAGGAATTTCTAATTCTGATTGTAGTTCTTTAAGCGCCGAAGCCGTTTGGCCAGAGGAAAATCAAATCGATTTATCATTGGCATTGTTAACTAAATTAAAAATTATAGCAATGAGCATCGATCCGATGACTTTGCCTGCTGACGGAATTTATTATCCAGATTCAGATCCAAATAGACCAGAAGGAGATGGAAGTAATGGGTTGAAATTAGGTATAAAAGGGAATCCAAATTTTGGATTAGTACGAACACTTATGGTAGGTCTAAAAAATAGTGATGCCCGTAATGACATAAAAGGAGAAGTATGGTTTAATGAACTTCGATTGGCAGATATGGATAATCACGGAGGAATGGCAGCAGTTCTTAATGTTGATACCAACCTTGCTGATTTTGCTACGATTTCTGCTTCCGGTAGAAAAACCACTATTGGTTTTGGATCTTTAGAACAAGGGCCAAACGAACGAAGTAGAGAAGATACAAGACAATATAATATTGTAACTAATGTGAATTTAGGTAAATTATTGCCACAAAAATGGGGCGTTAATTTACCTTTTAATTATGCTATTGGCGAAGAAACAATTACCCCGGAGTACGACCCTTTTAATCAAGATATAAAACTAAAGCAATTACTAGAAAACACCACTGATCAAAATAAGAGAGATAATATAATTAATAGAGCAGTAGATTATACTAAAAGGAAAAGTATAAACTTTATCGGAGTAAGAAAAGAACGTCAGCCAGAGCAAAAACAACATTTGTATGATCCTGAAAACTTTACTTTTTCTCAGTCTTTTAATCAAGTAGAAAGACATGATTTTGAAATAGAAGATTATGTAGATCAGCAAGCCAACTCATCAGTAGATTATGGATATACTTTTCAATCTAAACCAATCGAACCTTTTAAAAAGAACGAGTTTTTGAAAAAAAGTAATTACTGGAAGTTGTTGAGTGACTTTAATTTTAATTATTTGCCTTCTAATATAACTTTCAATACCAATATAAATAGACAATATAATCGTCAGCAATTTAGGCAAGTAGAAGTAGAAGGTATTGGTCTAGATCCTTTATATCGTAGAAATTTTGCTTTTAATTATCAATATGGTTTTAATTATAATTTAACTAAATCGCTAAAGTTAAATTACACAGCTTCTTCAAGTAATATTGTAAAAAATTATTTAAATGAAGACAATGAACCTATTGATAGTTTTACCATTTGGGATAGTTATTGGGATATAGGAGATCCAAATCAGCACATGCAACAATTGGTAGTTAATTATGAAATACCAATTAATAAAATACCATTATTTAGTTTTGTAAAAGCAAATTATTCTTATACGGGTGATTATACTTGGCAACGTGCTTCTAACGCGCTTTCGCAAATTAGTATTGACGGTACTGATTATAATTTAGGAAATACGATTCAAAATGCGAATTCAAATAATATAAATACCACATTCAATATGGAGATGTTGTATAAGTATTTGGGTATTTCAAAAAACAACTCTAAAACAACTCCTAAAGCAAAAACAGTACTGCCAAAACCTGGGGAGAAAATAGTAAATGCTAATGCGAATCAAATTCCAAAAAACAATCCTTTTATGGATGGTTTGCTTGGGGTTTTAACTAGTGTAAAAAACATTCAGGTCAATTATACCTATAATAGTGGTACGGTTTTACCAGGATATACGCCGGGAATTGGATTTTTAGGTTCCTCAAGACCTTCTTTAGGTTTTATCTTTGGAAGCCAAGATGATATTCGATATGAAGCTGCAAAAAACGGATGGTTAACGGATTACCCTGATTTTAACCAAAATTTCACTCAGGTAAGTAACAAGTTGTTTAAAGCCACAGCCAATATAGATTTGTTTCCAGACTTGAAGATTGATTTAACATTAGACAGATCTATATCTGAAAACTCATCAGAACAATATGATGTTACAAATGGTATTTATAACGCTAGATCTCCTTACAATACAGGTATTTTTTCAATTTCAACTGTGTTAATAAAAACTTCATTTTCTACTAGTGATGAAAATGGTTCGGCAGCTTTTGATGATTTTAGAGCCAACCGTCTTACAATTGCAAATAGATTAGCCACAGAACGAGGTATTGACATTAACAACCCATTGAATAGAGATCCAGAAGGATTTCCTTTAGGATATGGTAAAAACAATCAGTCAGTATTATTGCCAGCATTTTTGGCGGCTTATTCTGGTGGCGATGCCTCTGCGGTTTCATTAGGTATTTTTAGAAGTTTTCCGATACCCAATTGGGCGGTTAAATACAATGGCTTGATGCGTTATAGTCTTTTTAAAGAAAATTTTAAACGCTTTTCTTTGCAGCATAATTACAGAGCTTCCTACACCATAAATGCTTTTAGATCTAATTTTGATTATGATAAAACGCCTAATGGAGTAGATCTAAGTGGTAATTTTTTAAATCAGACTATTATGTCTAATATAAATTTAGTAGAACAATTTAGTCCGCTAATTAGAATGGATTTCGAATTGAAAAGTTCTTTTAAAGTCCTTACTGAAATCAAAAAAGACCGAGCGTTGTCAATGAGTTTTGATAATAATCTTTTAACCGAAGTAAAAGGTGTTGAATATATAGTGGGAATGGGATATCGTTTTAAGGATGTTGTACTCTCATCGAGATTGGCAGATAGTCCAACAGGGATAATAAAAAGTGATATAAATATCGCAGCTGATGTAGCGTATAGAAATAATCAGACCATTGTTCGCTATTTAGATTATAACAACAATCAATTAGCGGGAGGACAGAATATATGGTCACTAAAAATAAAAGCAGATTATTCTTTTAGTAAAAATTTGACAGCAATTTTCTATTATGACCATTCGTTTTCAAAAGCAGTAATATCTACTTCTTTTCCGTTAACCAATATTCGTTCAGGCTTTACCCTTCGTTATAACTTTGGGAATTAATTTTTTTTGAATCTCAACCAGAAATGAATAGAAGATTGTTACATTTGTAACAAAGAACACAATTAATAATTATCAATTACAATTTAGATGAACTTACCAGCAAATTTAAAGTACACAAAAGATCACGAGTGGATTAGTATTGAAGGCGATATCGCAACAGTAGGAATCACAGATTTTGCTCAAAAAGAATTAGGAGATATTGTTTATGTTGAAGTGGAAACTTTAGATCAAACTTTAGAGAAAGATGAAGTTTTTGGGACAGTAGAAGCAGTAAAAACCGTTTCAGATTTGTTTCTTCCTATAGCAGGAGAAATTATTGCTTTCAATGACGATTTAGAAAGTAATCCAGAAAGCGTAAATTCTGATCCTTATGGTGCAGGGTGGATGATCAAGATAAAAATAGCAAACATGAGTGAAGTAGAAGGATTGCTTTCTAGTGAAGCTTATAAAGAATTAATAGGTGCGTAAACAGCTCTATTTTTGGGCCGCACTAATCTGGTCTTTGATTATTTCTTATTTTTGTTTAGCACAGTTTAGTAGTGTTCCTTTAGGGAATGTATCAAATATAGATAAATTCGTTCATGCGTTTTTTCATTTTGTGTTAACAACCTTCTGCTTTTTATTTTTTAAGAATCAGTATAAAGAAGTAGTTAGTTATAAACCATTAGTTTTTTCATTTCTTTTTTCTCTTTTTTTTGGAATTGGAATCGAATTAGCTCAAGGTTTTTTCACTACAACCAGACAAGCAGATATATTTGATGTTATGGCAAATGTTTCAGGTGCGTGCTTATCATTACTTCTTATTACTTTATTTGGTTTTAATAATAAAACGAAGTAAAATTAAAATTTGAGTCCCACTTATGTGGGACTTTTTTATTATATGGATGTAACTCTTTAGTTTGTAATTTTTTAATTCACATTTGAATTCATATAACAAAGGCTATTTTTAGATTGTATAATACAAATAGAAAATTTTATTTGAAAGATATGTTCAGATATAATGTATTTTTGTAAGTCATAATTTGCTACAATTATCAAATCAAAACATCATGAATATAAAGCAATATTTAGATTCTACCTATTTAAAAACAGCTACGCAAGCAGGTATTAGCGAACAGGAAAATATTCTTGTCGCTAAAGGGTTTATCCAAGAAGCTATCGAAGAACATTTTAAACTTATTATGATTAGGCCAGATAGGGTTTCTTTAGCAAAACAAATGATTCTTAAAGAAAAATCAAATTTGCAAATAGGTACTGTAATTGATTTTCCAGAAGGAAAATCGTTGATTGAAGATAAACTTAAAGAAGCTGCTCAAGCTATTGAGGATGGTGCTGATGATCTTGATTTTGTTTGTAATTATGAAGCTTTCAAAAATGGAGATGTTGAATTGTTAAAAGAAGAAATCCTAAAAGGAACACAATTAGGTTTAAAGAATAATAAAGTTGTAAAATGGATAATTGAAGTGGCAGCACTCAATGATAAACAAATTATTCAATTGTCAAGTTTGATCAAAAATGTAATTGTTTCTAATTTTCAAGAAGAATTATTTTCAAAAGTTTTTGTAAAATCATCTACGGGTTTTTATAAAACGGAAAATAACTTGCCAAATGGAGCTACAATTCCTTCTATCAAAATGATGCTTGAAAATGCATCGCCACTTCCTGTTAAAGCTGCTGGAGGAGTACGGACTTATGATGAAGCTGTTGCTATGATTGAACTTGGGGTTAAAAGAATTGGTACTTCTGGTGCAAAATTGATTGCTAATGGCGAAAATTCAAACAATGAATACTAAATTGAAGAATACTATAAACTGCAACAAAGGAATAATTTTATTTTTTTTAATGTTGTTTTCTTTTTCAGTGACCGCACAAGAGATTACAAGTAGTTCTGTGCAGTCTTTAAATTCTGCTGAGCGTTTTCCTGTTTTTTCAACTTGTGTGAATTTAGAATCAAAGGCAATAGAAAATTGTTTTTATGATCAAATTCAAGATTTTGTTTTTGAAAATTTTAAAGTTCCACAACAATTAAAAGACACTAATTTTAAAGGAAATTTAAAAGTGCTTTTCGAGGTTGATCGAGAAGGATCTTTTAAAGTTATATATATTGATGCTGCAGAGGAAAAATTGATTGAAGAAACGAAAAGAGTTTTTGATAAATTTCCTAAAATCCTACCAGCTACTTACAATGGTAATCCTACTTACGCTAAATTTACACTGCTGATTTTAATTCCATTGAAATCAAAAGAAGTGATAGCTTCAGAAGCTTTGGCTAAGGCTAAAATTATGCCTAATTATACTAAAAAAATTACGGAACTAGATAATATTGTCTATCAAAAATTTGATAATCCTGAATTTGAAAGTCACTTAAATGTTCCTTTTTCACATAGTTATTATGCGCAATTTGATGCTTCCTTAAATCAAATAGGAACTAATAATCATACTGCTTCAAAACCATACACGTATTCTGAGGTGTCTAAATATTATAATCTCAAATTAGTAAATGAAGATTTAAAAAAGAAAGCATCTAGTTGGTGGGAAAGAAAGTTGTGGAATGAAAGTATGGTAGAAATTAAGGGGGATGACTATTGGTTTACATTGAACCCGATATTTGATTTACAGGCTGGAAAAGCATCTCATAGTGAGTCTTCTTACACTTATGTGAATACTCGAGGAATTAATTTTCGTGGGGGATTGGGTAAGATGCTTAATTTTACAACTACAGTTTTTGAAAGTCAAGGTCGTTTTGCAGATTACTACAACAGATATGCGCAATCAATAAAACCCGCCGGAGGAAATCCTGCTATAGTTCCTGGAATGGGAATTGCTAAAGATTTTAAAACAGATGGATTTGATTTCCCTTTAGCAGAAGCTAATTTGACTTTAGCTCCAAGCAAATTCATCGACTTGCAATTGGGTTACGGAAGAAATTTTATCGGTGATGGATACCGATCTTTATTAGAAAGCGATGGCGCAAGTCCATATCCTTATTTTAAATTAAATACAAATTTTTGGAAAATTAAATATACCAATACCTATATGTGGCTCAAGGATGTAAGACCTGAAGTTACGGTAGAAAGAACTTATGCTACTAAGTTTATGGCAAATCATTATTTGAGTTGGAATGTTTCTAATCGATTAAATCTAGGTTTCTTTGAGTCTGTGATTTGGACCAATACAAATAATAGAGGTTTTGATGTAAGCTTTGTAAATCCAATTATTTTTTATCGATCTGTAGAATTCGCTTCTTCTGCAAGAAGTGGAAACGCAGTTTTGGGATTGACGTATAAATACAAATGGAGTGATCAAATTAATTTTTATGGGCAATTTATCTTAGATGAATTTTCCTTGGGTGATGTTAAAAAAAGAGATAATAGTTGGAAAAATAAATACGGATATCAGCTTGGAGTGAAATACTATAATGCTTTCAAAATTGATAATTTATTATTGCAACTAGAATACAATCATGTTCGTCCTTATGTGTATTCGCACAGCAAGCCAATTACCAATTATGGTCATAACAATCAGAGTTTAGGGCATCAATGGGGAGGAAATTTTAACGAACTTCTAGCCATTGCAAGATATCATAAAGGCAGATATTTTGCGGATGCTAAATTTACAATTGGTACTCGAGGTTTAGATTTTGATTCTGCAGAAGATGGTTTTAATTATGGAGGAAATATTTATAAAGATTATGACGAACAGCGTCCTTTAGATAGTGGTGTTAAAGTAGGTCAAGGAAATAAAACTGCAATTTTTATTGCCGATATTCAAGGAGGGTATTTGGTTAATCCAGCTACTAATTTAAAACTGTTTGGAAGTTATATTTACAGGAGTTTTGACCCCAATACGAATACGGCAGTTAACTTTACTGAAAGTACAAATTGGTTCAGTATAGGATTGCGTGCAGATATTTTTAATTGGTATTTTGATTATTAATTGTTATTTTGAATCTTAAATACTCTTTTTGTGAATTGTTTTTTGTCAAATCCCTTTTGATAACCTACTTTTGCAAAAGTTTTTACAACTAAAATAATTACTAGCATTGAACGCAACTAAAAGTACCCTTTCCTTCAAATCCATTTATATAGATTTTCGCGAGATCACTAAAGCGCGTCTAGCTGTGAGTGTTGTTTTTTCGTCTTTAGCTGGATTTATGCTAGGGATAAACGATCTTCATTCTTTAAACTGGTTGATTTTGTTTAAGTTAGCTATTGGAGGTTACTGTATGGTGGGTGCGTCAAATGCATTTAATCAGATTATCGAAAAAGACCTAGATGCTTTAATGGACAGAACTAAAAATCGTCCTGTTCCTTCTGGAAGAATGTCTAAAGGGAGCGCTTTGTTAGTAGCGAGTTTTTTAACAGTAATAGGATTAGTACTTCTTTATACAATTAACCCTAAAACAGCTATGTTTGGGGCTATATCAATATTTTTATACACTAGTGTTTATACTCCGCTAAAAACCATGACTTCTTTGTCGGTTTTTGTTGGTGCTTTTCCTGGAGCTATTCCTTTTATGTTAGGTTGGGTAGCAGCAACTGGAGAGTTTGGTATTGAGGCAGGTACATTATTTTTAATTCAATTTTTTTGGCAATTTCCTCATTTCTGGGCAATAGGTTGGTTTTTGTATGAAGATTATGAGAAGGCAGGTTTCTTTATGTTACCAACAGGAAAAAAAGATAAAGGAACCGCATTGCAGGTTATTTTATATACAATTTGGCTTATTTTAGCGTCCTTATTACCGGTTTTAGGATTTACTGGACGATTATATATAACTCCAGTTGCTGCAGTTGTAGTACTTATTTTGGGGTTATGGATGTTATTTTATGCTTTTAGATTGTACAAGTTAAGAACGGCTAAAGCAGCACGTACATTGATGTTGGTCAGTGTTTTGTATATTACATTGTTGCAACTTGTTTATATAATAGATAAATTTTTAAGATAGTTATGGAAATGATAATGACAACAGATGAACAGAAATCTAGAACTGCACGATCATATAAATTGATTTTGCTGTTTTCTATGGTCAGTATGACGATGATGTTTGCAGGGCTTACAAGTGCTTTTGTAGTAAGTAAATCAAGAGTAGATTGGTTAAAAGACTTTCAGTTGCCATCGGCATTTTATTATAGTACTGCAGCAATTATTGGTTGTAGTGTTACCTTTTATTTGGCTAAAAAAGCAATAATGAGAGACGATCAGGGTAAAACTTCAGTTTTTCTTTTGAGTACCTTATTTCTTGGAATTTTGTTTGTAATTTTACAATTTGTAGGTTTCGGACAAATAGTAAATAGTGGTTATTATTTCACTGGAAGTGGAAGTTCAATAACGACAACTTTTTTGTACGTTGTAACGGTTGTGCACCTGATTCACCTTGCTGGTGGTATGATTTCACTTCTAATTATAATTTATAATCATTTTAAACAAAAATACAATTCATCTCAAACCCTTGGAATTGAACTAGGTGCAATGTACTGGCACTTTCTAGACTTATTGTGGGTTTATTTGTTTTTATTTTTATATTTCTTTAAATAAGAAAAAAACGTAAATTTGTGAACTTTTTAACGAATAACTTATATGGAATCGACAGTTACTACTGCTAATAGTGAAGAGAAAACTTGGGGAGGCAACAATGAGCCAATGGGGGCTAGTTATGGCAAATTGATGATGTGGTTTTTTATCGTATCGGATGCTTTAACTTTCTCAGGGTTTCTTGCGGCGTATGGTTTTTCTAGGTTTAAATTTATTGAATCATGGCCTATAGCCGATGAAGTGTTTACTCACTTCCCGTTTATGCACGGAGTATCTGCTCCGATGTATTATGTTGCATTAATGACTTTTATTTTGATTTTTTCATCTGTAACAATGGTATTAGCTGTTGATGCAGGTCATCAAATGAAAAAAGGTAAAGTAGCGCTTTACATGTTTTTAACCATTATCGGAGGTATAATCTTTGTTGGATCTCAAGCTTGGGAATGGAAAAACTTTATTAAAGGTGAATATGGTGCTATTGAGACAAAAGGGGGTAGTTTACTTCAATTTGTTGACAAGGACGGTAAACGTGTAGCATTAGCTGAGTTTGCAGTTGCTTTGCCAGAAGGAAGAGAGCAACTTACTAGAGATAAAGCAAAATGGTTTATGAGTGAGCCTTCTTTGCCTTCATTCTCTGTAGAGGAAGTTCAGGCAGGTTTTAAAGCGCATCCAGAACTTTTGATTAGAACAGAGGTTGTGAATAAAGAAAAGCAAAAAACAATTCTTTCAAGAAAAGAATCTGAAGCAAGATTGGGCGATGCTCAATACGTTGTTGAAGGTGCAAACTTGATCAGAAATGAATATGGAAATAAATTATTTGCTGATTTCTTTTTCTTTATCACAGGTTTCCACGGTTTCCACGTTTTTTCTGGTATTATTATTAATATCATTATATTTTTCAATGTTCTTATCGGAACTTATGAAAAAAGAAGAAGCTATGAAATGGTTGAGAAAGTGGGTCTTTACTGGCACTTTGTCGATTTAGTTTGGGTATTTGTATTTACTGTTTTCTATCTAGTTTAATTTCAAAAAAAATATTTGTTATGTCACACGTACACGTATCTAACATAGGTAGAATCTGGAAGGTTTTCGGAATATTGTCTGCCGTTACAATAGTAGAGGTTTATCTAGGAATAGTAAAACCAGATTTTCTTTTTATGAACGATTTTCTGAGTATGAACATTCTTAATTGGGTTTTTTATGCGCTAACTCTTTATAAAGCATATTACATCGTTTGGGCATTTATGCACATGGAAGGTGAAAAAAGTACTTTAAGGAGTGCAGTTGTTTTTCCAGTAATTTTTCTGATTTTATATTTACTCTTTATTCTTTTGACCGAAGGGGATTATATTTATGAGGTGTTTAAAAACTCTACCATTAAATGGAATTTTTAAAAAAATATTAATTCATAAAGAGGGTATCCGTTCTAGCGGGTACCTTTTTTTATATAGTAAAATTAAGGTATTATAATGAAAAAAAATATTGTTCTTTTCGTTCTATTTGTTTTGCCTATTGTAGCTTATTTATTCTTTGCTTCTGGTGTAAACGGATATACAAAGTTGCCAACCCTAACTACTAATACTGCTGATTTTGGGCATTGGAATACTTTAGATGGTAAGGAAATTACTTTAAATGGGAAAGTGACTATTCTTGGTTTTTCAGGAACTGAACTTTTAAAAAATAGAGGTAATTTTTTTAATTTAAACCAAAAGATATATCAGACTTATCATAAATTTAAAGATGTTCAATTTGTTATCCTCTGTCCTATAGGAACAGAAAGTGATGCCAAGAAAGTAGTTGATGCTTTTGCTATGTTTACTGATGTTTCTCAATGGCGTTTTGTTTTCGCCTCTCCAGAAGAGATTAAAGCCTATTATGAGCAATTAAAATTAGTAGAGAAATTAGACGATAAACTTGGAACTTCTAAAGTTTATATTATTGATAAAAATAGAAACCTTCGCGGTAGAAAATTAGTTAAAGGAACTAAAGAAGGATATAATACCTTTCATCCAGCTGAGTTGAGTAACGAAATGTTAGATGATTTTAAAGTTATTCTTTATGAATATCGTGCTGCCTACAAAAAAAATAAAAACGCTACTAGACAAATTTAATTTATTATAAGATGCTTAAAAATAAATCATATATAGGTATTTCATTTATTATCTTAATTTTTGGAATTTATGCAATCCCAAAAATTGTCGAACGAATTAAAAATGATAAAACGGTTCAGGGAGAACGATTAGATCGTATTAAACCTAAAACTGCAGATGAAGGTAAACTAATTAAAATTGGAGCTGTTCCAAATTTTGAATTAGTTAATCAAGATAATAAGAAAATTACCAATGAAACCTATAAAGGGAAAGTGTATGTATTGGAATTTTTCTTTTCAACATGTCCAACAATTTGTCCAAAGATGAATGAAAGCATGCTTATTCTTGAAAATAAGTTTTTTGGGAATCCCAATTTTGGAATTGTGTCTATTACTATTAATCCAGAACACGATTCGCCTGAAGTATTAAAGCAGCATGCTAAAGATTTAGGGGTTAAATCCTCCAACTGGAATTTTTTAACAGGTGATAAAGACTATATTTTTAAATTAGCAAATAAAGGTTTTAATCTTTATGCTGGTCAAAACAATAAAGTTGCAGGTGGATTTGAGCATTCTGGTTTGTTTGCTTTGATTGATAAAAACGGGAATATCCGTTGTAGAAATGATGAGTATGGAAATCCAATTTTATATTACGATGGTTTAGATAAAAAAGGGGTTAGAAATATTCAACAAGATATTAATATATTATTAGCAGAATAAATGAAAAATAATTCATTAGAACAAAAATACAATAGACTCATTATTGCTGTTTCTATTGTGATTCCAGTTGTTGTTGCGATCCTTTTTGGTGTAAAACTTAAAGACTTTGGGTTTGATGTAGCGCCGCTTTCTTTTTTGCCTCCTATTTATGCCTCTACTAATGGTTTGACCGCTTTACTTTTAATCGCTGCAGTTGTTGCTATTAAGAATGGTAAAAAAAAGCTCCACGAAGGCTTAATGACAGGTGCAATTGCCTTGTCAGTTGCTTTTCTTGTGATGTATGTTGCATATCATATGACGGCCGATTCTACAAAATTTGGCGGTGTAGGATTTGTTCGTTATATCTACTTTTTCATTTTAGCCTCTCATATTATTTTGTCGATAGCTATTATACCAATGGTATTAATAACTTACGTGAGGGCATTATCGCAAAATTTCGAAATGCATAAAAAGATTGCACGAATTACATTTCCTATTTGGTTATATGTTGCTGTTACTGGAGTAGTAGTTTATTTAATGATTTCACCTTATTATGTATATTAAAACAAAAAATATAAAAAGAAAGTGGTCAATTTATTTTTGTCTTCTTTTTTTCGGTCTTTTCTCTGTTTCTTCAAATGCACAGTGCGCAATGTGTCGTGCTGCCTTAACTAGCGAAGGTAATACTGCAAAAGCTGAGGCTATTAACGATGGGATAGTTTATTTAATGGCAATTCCTTATCTTTTAGTTGGAGGCATTGGGTATGCTGTTTATAGAATGAGAAAGAATAAAGTGGGCTAATAAATTTATTTCGAAACTTGTCTATCATTATTTTATACCGTTGACAGATACATTCACTACGCCGTTTACTTTAATGAAGGCAAGGATTGCTTGGTTGTTTAATTGAATTTTTTCAAACTGAATTTCTTCCATTTTGCCGTTTACAAACACTCCTGGCATTGGCGAGTAATTTTTTAAATAAGTCATCATACTTTTTTGTGCTTCCTCTAAATTTGGTTTTATAGAATAGCGACAGCTTTGTTCAATTTTCTTTAAAATTATACCCTCTGCAAGCCAGTTTGCAGTTCTCATCAATTTACTTTTAGTGTCTAATACGTAATTCAATTGATTGAAGTAAATCTCTTTTGTTTGTTCATTATATTGAGGAGTTCCAGATAAATAAATAGTTCCGTTCACGGCTCCCAAAAGGTCTAATGCGATTATCATTTTGCCGTTTTTATGCCAAATAGAAACTTCTTGTACTTTTACTTTTTTTGATCCTGAACCTAATTCTTGTCCATAAAAGTTTTTGGTTATTATTTTCGAAGCATCTCTGTAGGTGGAAACAGCAACAATATTTGCAGAAATTGCATTTGGAATCGTAGTGACAGGTTTTAAGGTAATTTTTGATGCGTTAAATTTTGATTCTGGTTGTCTTCCTATAAGAGTTTCCATATTGCATTTCATTCCCATGTCTAAAATAAAAGCATCATTTTTTAACTTAGCATTCGTAGAGTATATTTCGATGGGAACAATTCTAAGCCAACTTTCATAACTTTCGCTCATTTGAAATGGTGTGCAAATCTTTTCAAGTGCTTCTAATACATTTGGCTTAAAGTCCATTGATTTTTCTATAATAGCATCAATTTTTGTTTCAATTTTTGTTTTAAAAAGTTTGATTGCGGGATTTATTAGATAGGTCACTGGAAGATTTTTCCCAAAAAGAGTCATCGTTGGATTTTCATTCCATTCTAAAGATTTTAATTCTGTTTTTGTAGTTAATTTCCAATTGACCAAAGCTACATCACTAATTAGTGTAACAACTCCGTCGAGATGAAATTCACGGATGTCATACATTTCAATGCCTAATTTTTTGGTTCCGATTCTGTATTTAATTACTGCTTTTAAGGGAAGTGTAGTTTTGATTTTTTCGCCTTTTGCTGCGTTGTCATTTTTTATTGTGATGGGAGCAAGCTTCCATATCTTCATTTCAATATCATCATCCTCAATAGTATTATCTTCATATATAAGTCCGTTCAAGACGGAGTTTGTTTGATACTCAATGTCTTTTATCTTTACACTAATAGGCATGTTTATAAAGGACGGTGTGTTCTCATAAACTAAGGGCGTTGCATCATCAGGCTCTGGTTTTAAAGCATCGATTTTATTTGTTGGTGCACAACTACTCATGAAGATGCAGAAGCCAACTAGGCTATATATAAAACTTGATTTTGACATTTTTAATTTAGTTTAATGCAGTAAAATTAACAAAAGAATTCTTTTTTTATCGTTTTTTGTAACAAAAGCTATTTCTTAAAGTCTAATAGCTTTATAATGTAATTACGAGTAAAATAATTTATATTAATACAGTGATCTTTGTTATAAAAACTTAAATTTGTTTTGCATCGTTTCTGCACTTTTATTCAAAAAAAATATGAAAAAAAGATTTTTTCTCAGTTTAATAACTATTGTAGCAGGTTGTGTGACTATACAAGCACAAGCCAAAAAATGGACTCTAGAGGAATGTGTACAATATGCTATAAAGAATAATATTTCGATTAAGCAAACTGAACTTGATTCTAAGGTTGCGTTAATTGATAAGAGAGGCGCTATAGGTAAATTTCTTCCATCTGTTAATGCTAGTGCATCTCATTCTTGGAATATTGGTTTGAATCAGGATATTACAACAGGACTTCTTCAAAATCAAACTACACAATTTACATCTGCAGGTGTAAATGTTGGAATTGATATTTATAGAGGTTTACAAAATCAAAATAATTTGCGCAAAGCGAATTTGTCAATTTTAGCTTCTCAATATCAATTGGTAAAAATGCAGGAAGATGTTGCATTGAATGTTGCTAATGCTTTTTTGCAAGTTCTTTTTAATAAAGAAAATCTAAAGGTTCAAAAAGAACAATTAGGAATCAATGAAAAGCAATTTTCAAGATCACAGGAATTGGTGAATGCGGGTTCTATTCCTAGAGGTGACTTATTAGATATTAAAGCTACAGTTGCCTTAAATAATCAAAATGTTATTGTTGCAGAAAATGCTTTGCTAATTTCTAAGTTGAGTTTAAGTCAACTATTACAGCTTAAAGATTTTGAAAACTTTGAGGTAGTTGATGATACCAATATTAATGATGAAAATAATATTTTATCTCAATCTCCTTCGGCAATTTATAGTAAAGCTTTAGAAACTAAAATAGAAAGTAAAATTGCTAGAACTAATCTAGAAATAGCACAAAAAAATCTTGAAATTTCAAGAGGAGCTCACATGCCTACCATTCAAGGTTTTTATAGTTTTAATTCTAGAGTTGCTTATAGCGATAGGATCACTGGAGTTGTGCCAAATGCGGCAAGTCCCACATCAGTAGTGGGGTTTGTAGAAGGTACCAATCAAAATGTTTTAGCTCCTAATTTCAGTAGAGTATTAGGTGGACCAGAACCATTTTTTGATCAATTTAGTAATAATAAAGGGCAATCTTTTGGTGTGCAAATTTCAATTCCAATCTTTAATGGATTTTCGGTAAGCAATAACATAGAGCGCTCTAAAGTAAGTCTTGATAAATCAAAGATTGCAGTAGAACAACAAGATTTGGATTTACAGAGAAATGTTTTCACTGCTTTTGCAGATGCTAAAGGAGCTCTTAATACTTATGAATCCTCTTTAGCAGCCTTAGAGGCCAGACAAGGAGCCTACGATTATGCAAAAGAAAAATATGATGTTGGTTTAATGAACTCTTTCGATTTTAACCAATCGCAAACCTTATTAACTAATGCGCAATCAGAAGTTATTAGAACTAAGTACGATTACATTTTTAAAATTAAAATCTTAGAATTCTATTTTGGAATTTCTCTCATCAAAAACTAAATTAATTATGTCTAAAAAAACAATTTATATCCTAATAGGAGGTGCTGTAGTACTAATTGCAAGTCTAGTAATTCTTTCAAAGTCAGGAGTAATCGGTAATAAGGAGAAAGGTACCGAAATAGAAACGGCTCAAGTGGTACCAATGACTATTGTAGAAACTGTTTCGGCTACTGGAAAAATTCAACCAGAAATTGAAGTTAAAATTTCGTCGGAAGTTTCAGGTGAGATTATTTCTTTGAATGTAAAAGAAGGACAGGTAGTAAAGAAAGGAGATTTATTAGTAAAAATTAATCCTGATTTATATACTTCTGGTTACAATCGTTCCATTTCTAATTTATCAGGAACCAAAGCCAATTTAAGTCAAGCGGATGCTTCTTTCAATGAATCTAAATCAAGTTATGATAGAAATAAAACTTTATTTGAAAAAGGAATTATTTCAAAATCAGATTGGGATAAAGCAGTTTCTTCCTATGAAGTTGCAAAAGCAGCAAAACAAAGTGCTTACTTTAATGTACAAAGTGCCTCTGCAACTGTAAACGAAGCGAAAGACAATTTGGGGCGTACTACAATTTATGCACCTGCAGATGGAACTATTTCAGTATTGAATGTTGAACTAGGAGAACGTGTTTTAGGGACGCAACAAATGACAGGAACTGAGATTTTAAGAGTTGCCAACTTGAATAATATGGAAGTTGAAGTTAATGTTAATGAAAATGATATCGTAAAGATTAAAGTTGGAGATGAGGCAAACGTAGAAGTTGATGCCTATTTGAAAAAACAATTTAAAGGAACTGTAACTAGTATTTCTAATTCGGCTAGTTCAGCTTTGACAGCAGATCAAGTAACTAATTTTAAGGTTAAGGTAAGAATATTGAAAGATTCCTATAAAGACTTATTAGAAGGAAAACCGGATACATATTCTCCTTTTAGACCGGGAATGACTGCAACAGTTGATATTATTACTCAAACAAAAGCGAATGTTTTGTCAGTTCCTATTAGTTCTGTTGTGGTTAAGTCGGATACTACTGCTGTAAAAAATATTGTTGTTGTAGATCCTAAAGATGAACAAAAGGACGCCCCAAAAGTAGATAAAAAATTCGAGTGTGTTTTTGTTAAAGTAGGAGACAAGGCCAAAATTAGAATTATTAAAACAGGAATTCAAGATGATACAAATATTGAAGTTTTAACAGGGCTTCAAAAAGGCGATGTTGTTATTACAGGACCTTATGCAACAGTAACTAAAGATTTGAATTCAGGAGATTTAGTTTCTTTAAAAACTGATAATGAAAAAACAAAAAATAAAAAGTAATTGATTAATGCATCATTTTTTAAATCACAATTATAAAATTTTTATAATTGTGATTTTCATTTTTAAATAAAATCTGAAATTGGAATATATATTAAATATTGAGACTGCTACCAAAAATTGTTCTGTAGCTCTAGCAAAAGAGGGTAAAACAATATTATGTAAAGAAATTGCAGAGGAAGGGTATTCTCATGCCGAACGTTTACACGTATTTATAGAGGAAATTGTTAAAGAAGCGGATATTAGTTTAAAAGATTTAAAGGCAATTGCTGTAAGTCAAGGTCCAGGATCTTATACAGGATTGAGAATTGGAGTTTCGGCTGCAAAAGGGCTTTGTTTTGCTTTAGGGATTCCTTTGATTGCTGTTGATACATTACAAGTTTTAGCAAGGCAAGTTTCAGTTTCTGATGGATTAATAATTCCGATGATTGATGCCAGAAGAATGGAAGTTTACAGTGCTGTTTTTAATCAAAAATTTGATAAAAAAAGAGAAATCTTAGCCGAAATTATTTCAGAAGATTCTTTTTCAGAGTTAGAAGAAAAACTTTACTTCGTTGGTGACTGCGCCGAAAAATGCAAGTCTGTATTAACTAAAGAAAACTTTTATTTTTTAGAAAATATCAAATACCCATCTGCTAAAGAAATGAGTGCAATAAGTTATGAAAAGTTCAAAATAAACGACACAGTTGATGTAGCTTATTTTGAACCTTATTACTTAAAAGATTTTATGATTACTCCTTCAAAAAAGTAATTTAAAACTTCTTTGAACATCTATTGATTGCTTTGCTCTTTTTTTGAATTGTTTTCTGTGCTTTTTGAAAGTTCCATTACAAATGGTTGAATAGTTATTCCTGCAGCATCAAAAGCTCTTTTACATTCCTCTAAAGTATCTGAATAAACGCCCCAGAAATGTTCGTTTTTTGCCCAAGGTCTAACCGCTAATTGAATTCCGGTATCGGTCAGGCTTTTTACAGAGACTTCCGCTGCAGGTGTTTTTAATATTTTTGGATTGCTATTTAAAACAGTCATGATAATTTCTTTAGCTTTTTTGATATCGGTGTCGTAGGATATCGCTATGTTCAAATCTGCTCTTCTTGTTTCTTGTAACGAGTAATTGATAATTGTTCCATTAGATAAAGATCCATTTGGTATAAAAATAGTTTGATTGTTGCTTGTAATTAATTTAGTTACAAATATTTGTATTTCTGAAACCGTTCCGACAACACCTTGAGCTTCAATTGTATTCCCAACTTTAAATGGCTTGAATAAAATAATTAGCATTCCGCCTGCAAAATTAGATAAGGAACCTTGAAGTGATAATCCTACTGCAAGTCCCATAGCTCCTAAAATAGCGACAAATGAGGAGGTTTCTATTCCTAATTTGCCAATAAATGATACAAATAATAGTACTCTTAGCACCCAAAGTAATATATCTGCTAAGAACTTTGTTAATGTAGGTTCTAACTTTCTACTAATCATTAACTTTCGTATAAATCTATTTATTAAACGTATAACGTAAAGCCCTACGAATAGGATAAGAAAGGCAGAAATTAATTTTGGTGAATAATCAATTAGTACTTTTAAAAAATGGCTTGCGTAGTCTGTTATTTGTTCTGGATTTAAATTCATTTTTTCTAAATAAAAAACCTTCTCATATGAGAAGGTTTGGTTGATGTACAAAGATACAAATTAATTCATTTTATTAAATTAATCTAAGTTCTCTTCTTTTTTATTTATTGTGTTTTGAGTTGCTTCTTTTAATTCTTCTACATTGTCTGCAATAGTATTTTTAGCTTCTTCTGCAAAATCTTCTACTTTTTCTGAAACAGTGTTAGTCTTTTCTTTTAAAGAATCCACAGAGTCTTTTAGAATGGTTTCTGAATCACTAGTGAATTCTTGTACATTTTCTTTAATTGCTTCAGCAGTAGTATTAATTTTGGTTGTAGTATCTACTGCTATTTCATTTGCTTTTTCGTTAGACATTCCTGCCTTCTCTTTAAGTGAATCTACTACATCACCGATCGATTTTTCAGCTTTTTCAGAGTATTCATTTAATGTTTCCTTGGCTTGATTTGCATAATTCTCTGCCTTATCTAGAATGGGAGTTGTAGTTTGTTTGGCTTTTTCAAATGTATCTTCAGCCATAGTTTGTGCTTTTTCCAAATAAGGTTTTGCTGTTTCTTTTGCTTTTTCTAAGGTCTCTTCTGAAAAATTTTCTACTTTTTCTAAATACGGAGCCGCAGATTCTTTTGCTTGCTCTAAAGTACTTTCTGCTTTATCTGTTAATTCAATAGCAGTTTCTTTGGCAGAGCCAAATAAATTCTTAAAAAATGATGATAGTCCCATATTATTTTGTTTGATTAGTTACGCAATAATAGTCTTTTTTTGTGAACATTACTTTATTAAAACACTAATAATTTACTGATAATCAGATGCTATATTAATTTTGTTGATTTCATGAAAAGAATAATAATGTCTACTCAATCAATACTGCTGTTTTGTTGTTTAGTTTTCTTTTACTTTTGTAAATGTTTATGAAGATATAGTGAATAAAAAAAGCACCTCTAATGAGATGCTTTTTTTATTCTATTTCTAGTCGATAATTAATTTATTCGAGTTCGAATGTTATTTTCATATTCAGTCGAAATTCTGTTATACCACCATCACTAACTTTAGCGCTTTGTTCTTTAACATAAACAGAACGAATGTTTTTTATTGTTTGTGATGCCTTTGCAACTCCTTTTTGAGCTGCATCTTCCCAACTTTTCTCTGAGCTTGAAAGTACTTCTATTACTTTTAATATAGACATGTTTTGTGTTTTTGGTTAATTATAAAAATACAAATTTATTTATATCTACTGAATAAATTTAATTTTATTTAACATAACACGTTGAAATTCAGTAAGGTTTTATCCGTTTACCGCTTCTACTTTAATGCTTTCATCATTTAACATACTTTTAAGCATGTTTTCTATACCACTTTTTAAAGTAAAAGTAGAAGATGGACATCCGCTACAAGCACCTTGTAAAATCACTTTGACAGTTTTGTCACTTTCGTTATAAGATTCAAACGCTATGTTACCTCCATCAGCTTGTACAGCAGGTTTTACATATTCTTCTAATATGTTGATGATTTGTTGTGAAGTTACATCTAAATTATCAAATTCTTGAGCTTTAGTGCTTTCTTCAGCAATTACTGTTGCAACGTAATTTTCGTCTAAAACAGTTCCACCATTTTCAATATATTGTTTGATAAAGCTTCTTAATTCTAAAGTTATTTCTTGCCAATCATTGATTTCATATTTCGTTACAGAAATATAATTTTCATCGATAAAAATTTCTTTTACATAAGGAAACTTAAAAAGTTCTTTTGCTAAAGGAGAAGCCGAAGTCTGATCTATGTTTTTAAATTCGATAGCATTTTTAGTTAGCATTTTACTAACTACAAATTTTAATGCTGATGGATTTGGTGTTGTTTCACCATAAACAGTTACAGGTTGTTTTTTAGATTTGTTTTCATCTACGGTTATAATCGTACCCCCATCGTTTACAAATTTCTCTATTTGTTCTGCAACAGCATCTTTGACATCATCCCATTCCACAATGCTGTATTTTTCTATAGCAATAAAATTTCCAGAAATGTAAATTGTTTTTACAAATGGTAAATAGAATAATTGTTGTGCTAAAGCCGATGGTTTAGCTTCATCAATGTTTTTAAATTCAAAACTTTCATTCTGAGTGATAAAGTCTTGAAATTCAAACTTTAATATAGTTGGGTTTTGTGTTTCTTTTATTGTTATCGTTTTCATTGTTTTTCAAATTTTTACAAATTTACTAAAGTTATTTTCTACGAATACCTATATTTGGTTTTTTAATGAATAAATTAACTTTAGTTTAAATTTAATGCAATTACTTTTTTTTTAATTGAAGTATTATATTGATTTTAAATTCTTTATTTGCTTAATAATACTTAAATGATTTTTAAACTTAGAATTTCTATTTCACTGTTTTTTTTATCTTTTTATTGTTTCGCACAAGAAGGGATTCCAGTTTACTCGGATTATTTATCTGACAACTATTATTTGATTCATCCCTCTATGGCTGGTGCATCTAATTGTGCAAAAGTTAGATTAACAGCTAGGAAACAATGGTTTAATCAAGATGATGCTCCGGAGTTGCAAACAATTAGTTTTAACGGTAGAGTAGGAGAAAAAGCGGGTGCAGGAATTATTCTTTTTAATGATAAAAATGGTTATCATTCTCAAAAAGGAGTTAAACTTACCTACGCTTATCACTTAATGTTCTCTAGAGATGAAGTTGATTTAAATCAACTCTCTTTTGGTATGAGTGCAGGATTAATTCAAAGTCAGTTAGACGAAACTGAATTTTTAAAATCCGGTGATTATGATCCTAATATTAATGGTTCTATTGTTCAAAAAGACACTTATTTTAATGTAGATATTGGTGCTTCTTATAATTTTCTAGATTTTTATGCGCATGCAACAGTCAAGAATGCTGTTGAGACTAGACGTGATATCTATAGCGTGTATGAAAGTGATAATTTAAGAAAATATTTATTGAGCGTAGGCTATATTTTTGGTAATAAAGAAAAACTATTATTGGAACCTTCCCTTTTATTTCAAATGGTTGACAAAACTAAAGAGAAGTCTATTGATGTAAATCTAAAAGTTTATAAAAATCTAGATTTTGGAAGACTTTGGGGTGGTTTGTCTTATAGAAGAAGTTTTGATGGTGCCGAATATAAAAATAGAAACACTATTGCTTTACAAAAATTACAATATATTACTCCAATTGTCGGTGTAAATTTCAATAAATTTATGTTCGCTTATACTTATTCTCAATTATCAGGAAACGTTAAGTTTGATAACGGTGGATATCACCAAATCACTTTGGGAATGGATTTGTTTTGCAAACCCGTAAAATACGATTGTAACTGTCCCGCAATTAATTAATTTATATTTATTATGCTTATTAAAACTGTCAATGGCAAAACGCCATCTATTCCTGAAGACTGTTATGTAGCCGAAAATGCAACAATTATTGGCGATGTTAGTTTTGGAGAAAATTGTAGTGTTTGGTTCAATGCTGTTATTAGAGGAGATGTAAATTTTATCAAATTTGGCAATAAAGTCAATATTCAAGATGGAGCTGTAATACATTGTACTTATCAAAAACACGCTACCGTAGTTGGTAATAATGTTTCAATTGGCCATAATGCAATTGTGCATGGTTGTACCATTCATGATAACGTATTAATTGGTATGGGAGCCATTGTCATGGACAATTGTGTTGTAGAAAGTAATTCTATTGTGGCAGCAGGTGCTGTAATTACTCAAAATACAGTTGTTGGTGCTGGTACAATTTGGGCAGGAGTTCCTGCAAAAAAAGTCAAAGATATCGATCAATCTGATTTTGCTGGAGAAATTGAACGTATTTCTAATAATTATGTTATGTATTCTGGCTGGTTAAAAGAAGACAAATAGTTTAAAACTCCTTTTCTTGTACTTTATATTTATTTCCTAAAATTTGTTTAAGAACAGAGGAGTCAGTATTTGTATAAAATACTGTTTCACTTTTAGTAGATGAATTAAATCCTATGGTCTCACTCAATAGTTTTTGAGTTTGTTTGGCAACTGCTTCACCAGAATCTATTATTTGAATATGATTAGGTAGAATAGCTTTAATCTGTGGGATTAGATAAGGATAATGACTGCAGCCTAATACTAAATAATCTATGTTGGCTTCTATCATTGGTTTAAGATAGGAGTTGAGCAATTGAGTCATTTCAGGAGAATTGATTTGTCCAGACTCTATCAGCTGAACTAATCCATTGCCTACTTGTTCAATTATTTTGGTGTCCTGATACTTCTCTGTGGTTTTATTAAAAAGGGTACTGCTTAAGGTACCTTGTGTCGCTAAGACCCCAATTATTTGAGTTTTAGAATGCAATACAGCTGGTTTTATAGCAGGTTCAATACCAATGAATGGTACATCGTATTTTGCCCTTAATTCTTGAATTGCATTGGTGGTAGCCGTGTTGCATGCCACAACAATTAACTTGCAATTCATATTGAGTAAGAACTCTGTATTTTTCATGCTTAAAGCGATGATTTCTTCCTTCGTTTTTTGTCCGTAAGGTGCATTTTTACTATCTGCTAAATATATCGTTTTTTCGTTAGGTAGTAGTTCGTGAATAGCCGACCAAATAGAGGTGCCGCCAATACCAGAGTCGAATATTCCTATTGCTTCATTGTTTTCCATTAAAACAAAGTTAAGTGCTCTGATTTAAAATTCCTAAAAAATTATTAGTCCAAAAAAAAACCGCTCCAGCTAATAATAGTTGGAGCGGTTTATCAAATAAATGTTCTATTTTTTAGAAACCTAAATCTTTTTTTACATCAGCAGTCAAGTTTGGACCATCAGCAAGTAAAAGAGAAGAACCGTCTAATACATATTGGAATCCTTTTGCTTTACCTACTTTTTGGATAGAAGCTCTTACTTTTTCCATTAATGGTTTAACGATATCAGATTCTTTTTGTTGTAATTCTTTTTGAGCATTATCTCTATAATCAACAATTCTTTTTTGCATGTCCTGAACTTCTTTAGAACGGTCTCCATTGATCGCTTCTGTTACTGTTGCAGCTTCTGCTTCGTATTTTTTTAATTTTCCTTGGTATTCATCAACCATTTTTTTGTATTCAACATCATATGTACCACTCAATTTATCTAGTTGTTTTTGAGCATCTAACATTGCTGGCATTTTTGTCATAATTTCACTTACATCAACATGAGCTGTTTTTGCTTGTGCATTAATAGTTTGATTTGCTCCTAACATTAATATCGCAGCAATTAGTAGAGTTTTGATTTGTTTCATCATTTTAAAAATATTAAGTAATTAATTATTGTTTGTATTTTCTTTTGTTTTTTCTTCTTTAGCCTGTTTAAGAGCTTCTCTTTCTTCTATTGTTTTTTTTCTTTTTTCGTCTAATTCTTTTTTGCGATCTTCAATAACCTTTTTACGGTCTTCTAAAATTTTTAGTCTCGCATCATTTTCTTTTTGCTTAGATTCCTCCAAGGATTCTTTTTTAGTTTCAACATTTTTAGGAGTGGTTACCGCATTGTCTTCTTTGATATTTGCAGAAACCGTGCCAGCTTTTTTAGCTTCTCTTTCAGCTTGAATTTGTTTTCTTTTATCTTCAAATTCTTGTTTCTTTTGTTCTTGAAGCAATTTTCTCTCTTCTAGAATTTGTTCACGTGCCGTCTTTTTCTCCTCTATAAGTTTTTTTCTTTCTGCTAAATCTGGATTATCATCCAAAGCATCTTCTTTGCTTTCTTTTATTTCAGCTTCTTTTTGCTGTTTTTTAGTGAGTTGCTCTCTTTTTTCTGTTCTGTTTAATACTCGTAAAACTTGCTCACTAATATCAAATCTTTTGGCTGCAAAAAGCATTGTTAGATCTGAAGATTTATCAAAAATGAAATCATATTTTAATCTTTCAGCTATATCCTGAACTGCAGTAAAAACTTGATCTTGTATTGGTTTGACTAAAGTAGATTTTTGAATCATTAAATCTCCATTAGGCCCAAATCTTTTTAATTGATATTCTAAGTTTTGATTTTCAAGAAACGCAATTTCGGTTTCTCTCTCTTCTATTAGTTCTTTAGTCAATAAAACTTTTTCTGCTTTTAGGGCTTCTTTTAATTTATTGATTTCAATTTTTTTTGTTTCAATTTCTAATTTCCACTTATTGGCTTTTTGATCTAACTGATTTTTAGCTTCCGTATAATCGGATACATTTTCTAAAATGTATTCCATGTCAATAAAGCCTAATTTCGTTCCTTTGGCTTGAGCATTAACCCCAGAATATGTGATCAATGCTAAAAATACAGATAAAAATTGTTTTTTCATAAAAGCTATTTTATTTAGAAATCATGAGCACTTTTTATTAAAATTGTTGACCAATAATAAAGTGAGGTTCCCATCCATGTGCTTTTGTTTCTCCAGGAAGGCTATCAAAACCATATCCAAAATCAATTCCTAATAATCCAAATGCCGGCATAAAGACACGTAAACCAACACCAGCAGAACGGTTTAAAGCAAACGGATTGTAGCTTTTAAAACTAGCATATGATGAACCTGCTTCTGCAAAGGCTAAGGCATAAATTGATGCCGATGATTTTAAGGTTATAGGATAACGCATTTCCATTGAAAACTTATTAAATACAGTTGCTCCAATTTGCTCTCCTGCATTATTTGTAGGTGTCAATGAATTGTTAGGATATCCTCTTAATTGAATAGTTTCTCTACCATCCATTGAATAATTTGCTAATCCATCACCACCAAGATAGAAACGCTCAAAAGGAACTGCTCCTCTTTCTTGATTGTATGCACCAAGGAAACCAAATTCACCCATCGTTTTAAGAACTAGTTTCCCGTATATTTTACTATACCAATCAGCCTTAAATTTTATCTTATAATATTCTAACCAATTAAATCTCTTTTGATCCACTTTACTAGGATCTGCTGCAGCAAGAGTATAGTCAGCAACCTTGTTTCCATTACTGTCGATATAATCTCCAATATTTACAATATTACCGTTTGTGTCAGGTATATTTTGTCTGTCTACAGTGTTCTTTAATTTGTATTCTTGTTGATCTCCTAAAGTAGCATAATTGATCCCATTAAATAACGAATAAGGAGGTGTCATTTTTGCTGTTATACTAAACTCAGAACCATAAGTCGGGAAAATAGGATTTAAACCTTTACTACTTCTTGTTAATCCTATTGTATAAGCTAAGTTTCTAGAAGTACCATCTCCAAAAGTAAATAATCCAGTATTGTAATTATTTAAAGAGTAGTGTTGGTAACTTACAGCTTGAGACAATACGAAATAATCATCAGGCACAGTTAATCTTTTTGCAATTCCTACAGATAAAGTCAGGATGTCAAAACTTTTTGATTTATCTGCTCTCTGTGTAATGTAGTTATTTAAAAACTGTTTACTGTATGACAATGATGTGCTAAAAGAAACTGGTTTTTTACCACCAAACCATGGCTCCGAAAAGGAAACACTATAAGTTTGAAAGTACGTGCTCGCTTGTAAACGCAATGATACTTTTTGACCATCACCCATTGGTAATGGTTTGTAAGCATCTTTGTTTAATAAGTTTCTAGCAGAAAAATTATTAAATGATAATCCTAGTGTTCCGATGAAACCACCACCACCATAACCTCCTTGAAGTTCGATTTGGCTGGACCCTTTTTCAACAAGATTGTATTCTATATCAACAGTTCCTGCTGATGAATCTACATTTTTAAATTTAGGATCTATTGCTTCTGGATCAAAAAATCCAAGCTGACCTATTTCTCTTACTGTTCTTACTAATAAATCTTTACTGTATTTTTCGCCTGGTTTAGTTTTTAACTCACGATAAATTACTCGGTCATTAGTTTTGTCATTACCTACTACGGTGATTTTATTAAAATAAGCAATTGGTCCTTCTGTAACTCTAATTTCAAAGTCAATAGTGTCGTTTGCTGTTCTGACTTCTACTGCATTGATATTAGAGAATAAATAACCGTTATTTTGGTATAAATTGGTAATGTCTTCTCCGTCAGGCTTAGTCTTATCGGCTATTCTTTTTTCAAGTAAAACTCCATTATAAACGTCTCCTTTTTTAACGCCTAAAATTTGACTCAAACCTTGATCGCTATAAATAGTATTTCCTAAAAACTTAATATCTCCAAAATAATATTTATTACCTTCTTCTACATTAATTTTTATATCTAGTGCTTTTTTAGCTTTATTATAAGTTACAGAATCTGAAATGATACGAGCATCTCTATATCCTTTTTCCTTGTAAGCAGCAACCACTTTTTCTAAATCAGATTTGTATTTTTCTTTTATAAATTTGGATGCTTTTAGGATACGGATAGGATTTTTTTGTTTAGTATCCTTCATTGCTTTGCGCAATACTTTATCAGATAACTTTGTATTTCCTACAAAGTCAATTTCATGTATTTTTACTTTTGTTCCTTTGTCAATAGTAACAAGCATATTGACTTGGTTGGCAACAGTGGTATCTTTTACTGTGTTGATATTAACTTTAGTATTGTAATAACCGTCCTTTTTATATTTGTTTTCAATATAATTTTTAGTAGTTGTTATCAAGTTTTCATTGACCACTTTACCTTTAGTAAGACTATTATCTTTGATTAAAGATTCTGTTTTGTTTTTCTTAACCCCAACAAACTTTACCTCATTTAATTTTGGTAATTCGATAAGGTTTAAGTCAAGATAGATACTGTCATTTTGTATTTTATTTACATAAAAAGTAATTTCATCAAAAAGACCAAGTTTTCCTAGTTTTTTGATAGCAGTACTGATTTCTTCACCTGGAATAGTAAGTTCTTGTCCTTTTTGTAAACCAGAAAAAGTAACGACAGTTTGTGAATTGAAACTGATATCTCCGATTATAGCAACATCGGCTAAAATGTATTTTTTGCCTTGATCAAAAGGAACTCTTTCTTGGGCTTTCACTGATGAAAAACTTCCAAAAATCAAAACGGTAAGGGCTATTTTTATGCTTTTATTTAACACTAAAAAATTATTTAATTTGTTCACTTGTTTTTCCAAATCTACGTTCTCTTTTTTGATAACTAACGATAGCCTCATATAAATCTTGTTCTTTAAAGTCTGGCCATAATATGTCAGTAAAATATAATTCTGCGTAAGCAATCTGCCACAACAAAAAGTTACTTATTCTATGTTCTCCACTTGTTCGTATTAATAAATCTACGTCTGGTAAATTTTGCGTGTAAAGATGCTCATTAATAATTGAATCGTCAATACTGTCTATTGAAATTATATTATTTTTAACTTTACTACATATATTTCTTACCGCATTGACAAGTTCATCTCTAGATCCGTAGCTTAAGGCCAAGGTTAGAGTCATTTGCGTATTTTCTTTTGTTTTGTCAATTACATCAAGAAGTTCCTTTTGTGCCGATTTTGGTAATTGCTCTAAATTACCAATTGCAGTAAGCTTTATGTTGTTTTTTTGCAAAGTAGTTAATTCCTTTTTCAAAGAATTAATCAATACTCTCATCAAGGTTTCGACTTCTAATTTTGGTCTGTTCCAATTTTCAGTAGAAAAAGCGTATAAAGTAAGAAACTCAATGCCAAGTTTAGCACTAGCTTCTATAATTACTTTTACAGATTTTGTTCCGCTTTCATGACCTAAAGCTCGCAAAAGTCCTTGTTGTTTTGCCCAACGACCATTACCGTCCATAATTATGGCTAGATGTTTTGGTAGTCTTAACGGGTCAATGTCCTGTAGTAAATTCATTTATTTATTGTGCACAATAACAGGGTTTTTCTCCAAAAGTATACGTTAGTGTAACTCCTGAAAATACATACCAATCATTATTATTTATATTTCCGAAATTGTTATTAAAACTGCCATCTATATTATCTGTCAGTGTATATCGTGCTCCGGCTTCAAGAGCAAGAATTAAATGAGGAGATAAATTTGATTTTACTCCGACTATCATAGGAACTGCTATAGATTTTCTTCTCTCTGTTCTTCCACCAGATCTAGCGCCTGTTTGAGGATCTGATATTTCGTATTTGCTAAAAAAGTAACTGACTCCAGAGGCAACATACGGTGTTATTTTTCTGTCTAAATTGTGAAGATTAAAATCAAAAAAGTTGAATTCTAAACCTAAATTAAATTCTTTTAAATCATTATCGAAACGGTATCCTCTTTGAGTTCTACTGTTTTCTTTAGAATTTAAGTCATTTGAAGTAATCTCTGACTGAATATAGGAAGCTCGAAAGGAATGTCTAGGACTTTTGTTCCATTTATAGAGTAAACCAAATGCTAATTTATTTGGAGCGATGTACGTTGTAGGTCCTACGTCTCCAATATAATTACTACCTCCTAAGAATACTCCAACCTCATGAATTTGAGCTTGAGCACCCATGAATGGGATAAGACAAATAAAAAAATAAAAAATCTTGTTCATTTAATCAAAAATTGCGTGCAAATATAATAATTATCAATTCGTTTCAATACCCATTCGTTTAATTCTCTATTTTTTTATCATAGTTATTTAATACAAAATAAGTATTTGTTTATTTAAACGTTAAAAAAGGATAAAATCGTATCGCATTCTTTCAAAATGAATTAATTTCTTTTGTCTTCTCCCCAAAGTAATTTGTTGCGTAATGTTTGTACAAAAGTTTCTCTTGGTATTTCTACCATATTGATATTAAAAGGTGTTTTCTTTAAAGTAAGTATCGACTCATTCTTTACCGACGTAACTCTGGAGTCTAGTGAGACTAAATAATTGGCCTCCCTACCTGAAACTTTTAATCGAATTTCGGTACTATCTGGTACAACAAGAGGTCTAGTGGTTAAGTTGTGTGGTGCTATAGGAGTTATTACTAAACTTTTTACATCTGGAGTCAAGATAGGTCCGCCACAACTTAAATTATAGCCAGTTGTTCCTGTAGGTGTTGAAATAATTAAGCCATCTGCCCAATAGGAATTTAAATATTCTCCATTTAAATACGTGTCAATGGTTATCATCGCTGTAGTATCTTTTCTGCTCACTGTGATTTCGTTCATCGCAAAATTCATTTCTTCAATAGACTCATTTGGCGTAGAACAGTCTATGCTAATTAGTGCTCTTTGAGAAATAGTGTATTTTTTATCTAACACAAATTGAAGGAATTCAGATATATTCTCTTTTTGAACGCTTGCTAAAAAACCTAACCTGCCTGCGTTAATTCCTAAGATTGGTATTCCAGAATCACGAACTAATGTAGCAGCTCTTAAAATTGTTCCGTCTCCGCCAATACTAATTAACATATCAAAACTAGAATCTAATTCTAAGTGAGAAGTAAAAGTTTTATATTTATTCTCTACTAATTTACGTTCGTAAAGCATCGATAGAAAATTTGCTTCTATGATCATCTCTACATTGTTTTTGGTGAGAAAAACAAAGATGTCGTTTATAATGGGTTGTGTGCTATTTTGATAATATTGACCGTAGATCGCTACTTTCATTTTTTTTAAATTTGATAGTGAGATAAATAGTTGTTAATTGAAAAAAGAGGACCCAATAAATAGTGATTTCTTTTTTAATGAAAACCATTTCCTAATTTTTTTGTTATATATTAAGGTACTTGTCTAAATATTCAGAACGTTCCTTTAAATTGTTGATGTAATTATCTTCCTGATGGTCGGACATGATTTCATAATCGTATCTTCTAAAAGTTTGGATGATTTCATTCATTGCTCCTAAACTTATTTTTAAAGTCACCTCTACACTAGAAGCATCTGCTTCGGAAATAAATACTCCTAGAATCTTACCATTATTACTTTCGACTATTTGAGTAATTTGGCTCATAGAATAATCCAATATGGGTTTTTTGACAATGATGATGGCACCTGGTTCTTTCAAAAAAGGAGTTTCATGAAAAAATTTCATGATGTCTTCTATTTCATAATATCCCACATAAGTATTATTCTCATCCAAAACGGGAACTAAATTAGTGTGATTTTTGGCAAAAACTTCTAAAACATCAAGCCAAATTGTTGTGGTTCTTGCAAAAAAACCTTCTAATGTAAAACGATAATCGGTTACTTTTTTATCAAAATCAAAGGTCTCAATATCTTCTGCTGCGATGCTCCCAATGTAAATACCCTCTTCGATAATTGGAAAATGCGAAAAATGTAAATCGTCAAAAAACGTTTGAACAGTAGATATGGTATCTTGACTGTCAATCGCTTTAAAATCATTAGTGATGTATTCTGTAATTTCTGTCATAAATCATTCCTCAATATTCGATGCAAAATAATCAAAAATAAGCAAAAAGTCCTAGATTTTACTTTGTATTTTTGCTTCTACTAAATAGTAGTATCAAAATAAAAATCAGTTTTCATGACAAAGTTAAGTGTAAATATCAATAAAATAGCCACTTTGCGTAATGCTCGCGGTGGAAATGTGCCCGATTTGTTAAAAGTAGCGACCGATATTCAAAAATTTGGAGCGCAAGGTATCACCATTCATCCTCGACCAGATGAACGTCATATTCGTTATCAAGATGCACGTGACTTGAAACCGATCGTCTACACGGAATTTAATATTGAGGGAAATCCACAACATAATTTCATAGATTTAGTTTTAGAATGCAAACCAGAGCAAGTAACTTTAGTTCCTGATGCTATTGGAGCCATTACATCTTCGGCAGGTTGGGATACAGTAAAAAATCAAGCCTATTTGACAGAGATGATTCAAGAGTTTCAACGTCACGGTATTCGAACTTCTATTTTTGTAGATCCTATTCATGAAATGATCGAAGGCGCTAAAAAAACCGGAACCGATAGAATCGAATTATACACAGAAGCCTTTGCACACCAATATAGTTTAGGCAACGAAAGAGGAATTGATCCGTATATCAAAGCGGCTATTTTTGCAAATGAATTAAATTTAGGAATCAATGCTGGTCATGATTTAAGTTTGGATAACATTCAGTTTTTTAAACAAAATATTCCTGGTTTGCTAGAAGTATCTATAGGCCACGCATTAATTTCAGAAGCTTTATATCTAGGTTTAGAAAATGTGGTAAATATGTATTTACAAAAAATGAAATAAGATAAAAATTAAACAATTATAACCTGATATAGTTGGGTTATAATTGTTTAATTTCGCATTTTTCTTATTAAAATAAAGTGCTAAAAATATTTACTCTCGTTTTTCTGTTTTTCTATACCTGTCTTTTTGCACAAGAACAAGGAACGATCAGCGGAAATGTTACAATTAACCAAAACGAAAATGCAACTGGCGCACGCATTTCTTTTAAAGCTAATAATCACAATTCATACGTGATCACCGACAGTTTAGGTCGTTTTATTCACAAAATTCCTTTTTGTCAGTTCAAAATTGTAATCAGTGAGGTGGGATGTGTGGAGAGAATACTTCAAATTGAGTTTGCAAGAGACACTGTGATAGCAATTGATTTAGACACTGATATTTCTATTTTAAAGGAAGTTGTTGTTTTAAACCAAAAAAAAACTAGCATCACCGCATTAACTGGAGGCGGGTTATCATTTAATTTAAAACAGCTCTCTTCAGTCCCTTCTTTGCTTGGCACAACAGACATTATTAAAATACTACAATTAACACCAGGAGTGCAAAATTCTGGCGATGCTAACGGTTATTTATATGTAAGAGGGGGTGATCCCGGACATAATACCATATTGTATGGCGGAGCACATATTTACGGAATGTCACATTTATTAGGCGTTTTTCCTTTTTATAATACGGATCATATTAAAACAGTGGAATTTGATAAGTCATCTTCCAATTCAAAATATGGTGGCCGATTGAGCGCAACTACAGTATTACTTCCCTTTAAAGAAGCACCAAAGCAATTTGAAATTCAGGGAAACATAGGGCTCTTAGCATCCCAAGTAACTTTAGGTCTCCCAATAACTGATAAGTCGGGTCTTTATATTTCTGGCAGGAAAACATTTATAGATGAGATTTTAGCACCTGCATTAAAATCAAGTTCAAAAAACAAGGATGTTCAAGATTTAAAATATGGATTTTCAGATGGGAATTTGACTTTTATTACTCAAATTTCTAAAAACAATGTGTTTTGTGTTAATTCCTTTATTAGTGGTGACGAACTAAAAATAAAAGATGATAATCTTACTTTAAAAACAAAATTAAAATGGAATAATTTCACCGTTTCACCAACCTTACTTACTACGTTATCTCCAGAAATAAGTATGTTAAATGAGCTGTATTTTACTAAATATAGCAATGAATTAAACATGGAGCAAGCCACAATGCAATTTGTAGTTTCGTCTTCCGTTAAAGATTTAGGTTATACAAATTCACTTCGTTATCAAATTAAAAATATTCCTGTAGAATCTGGTTTACAATATGTCTACCATTATTTGAATCCTCAAAAAATTACTTTAGAGAATTTAGTAAGCGCAAATAATACCACACAAAACAATAGTATTAATGCCAATGAACTAGCTGTTTATACAACATTTAAGCCTGTTTTAAATAAATACTTTAAGGCAGAGATTGGACTTCGCATTAATTATTACAGTGCAGGTACTAAGAAAGATTCTTATCTTCATTTTCAACCTCGTGTAATTTTAAACTATAGTTTAAATGATCATTATTCTTTTTACGGATCATATAACAAGCATTATCAATATTTAAGTATGATCACTACTTCAAGCGTTGGAATTCCAACTGATTTTTGGATCGCCAGTTCAGAAGGAATAAAACCACAATCCTCAAATGAGTTTTCTTTTGGTTCCAACCAAAATATTTCTAAAAATTTAGTTTCTTCTTTTGGCGGATTTTATCGTTCCATGAAAGATTTACTGGAATATCCATATGGGGTAACGCAATTTAACGAAATTACGACCTTGAAAAATGATTTGCTTGTGGGCAACGGAACCGCATACGGAATTGAAACGATGGTCCGAAAAAATAACGGAAAGTTTACAGGATGGCTTAGTTACACATTGAGCTGGTCCGATCGCAAATTTGAAGCACTAAATAATGGAAACAGTTATTATGCTAAATATGACAGACGTCATAATCTTTCTTTGGTGGGAATGTATGATTTAAATTCTCACTGGAATTTTGGTGTTACTCAAATTTTCAGCTCCGGAAATCGCTTTACAATTCCTACTTCATGGTATTTTATTAATAACAATCCGGTTAAAGAATATTCAAAATATAATAATGCCCAAATGCCTAGTTATATTCGAACTGACTTCTCAGTAAATTATTTTTTTGTGAAAACAATTAAAAAAGAAAGTGCATTAAATTTTTCTATTTATAACACTTTCAATCTTGAAAACCCCATATATGTAGTTTTGAATGTCGAGGTTAATAAAGATAAAAACAGTGTAGTTGTTAAGCAAGAAAAGAAGGTTTTATACAGAATATTACCTTCAATAAGCTGGAGTTTTAAATTTTAACATATGAAAAAATACATTCTATTACTTTTTGTTTTACTGTTAACAAGTTGTATTAAAGATGATTTTAGTACACAGAAAACTATGGAGTCTAAAGTGGTAGTTGAAGGGTGGATTGAAGAAGGTGATTTTGCTCAGGTTTTACTATCTAGCAGTATTTCGGTCACGGATGTGATAGACTCTACAAATGTTTTAAATCATGTAATACGGTCTGCGAAAATCACAGTATCTGATGGCGTTTCAACAGAAGTTTTAATGGTGAAAAACGACAAAAATAGATTACCTCCATTTATTTATTTTGGCTCTATTTTAAAAGGCGAATCAGGAAAAAATTATACTTTAAAAATTGAATATCTTAATCGTGTAATCCAATCGGTTACAACGATCCCTAAAAGTATAACTCTAAAAAGTGCCGAGTATTTAAAAAAGAATAGTTCAGATACAACAGGATACGTTTTTATAAAATTTGATGACCCACTAAACGAAAAGAATTATTATCAAATTGCAACAAAAATTGAAGGTAAAGAGCCTGTTTTTGTGCCTTCTTTTTATGGTAATTTAGATGATTTAAACTTTCAAACAACTTCAGTTTCGCAGCAAGTAAATAGAGGGGTTTTGCTTTTTCCTAAAACTAAATTCACTCCTTACTTTAGTGATGGAGACGTGATTCACGTAAAGTTAAGAACTCAAAATAAAGAATCATTAGATTTCTGGAATAGTTGGCAAAATGAAATCGTCAATAGCCGAAATCCAATCTATCCTTCTAATACAAGCTTAAAATCTAACATTAAGGGCGGAATAGGGATTTGGTCCGGATACGGTCAGAGTACGATAATAATTAAAACAACTAAAAAGAAATAAGGCTGTCCTTATGAGACAGCCCTATTTTTAAAATATTTTAAATCTTTTATTTTCTATCAAAAGCTTTAATGAAATCTTCAAATTTAGCTTCAAATTTCTCAAATCCAGCAGAGAAATAAGCACTCATTTCTACTTCTGTTTGATCACCAAATTTTAAGTTGTAAACTTGATCATAATCTTGAACCAAGGTGCCGTTACTGTTGTTGCTATTCCATGACCAATACCCACCATTAGAATTGTTTTTGTCAGTTACCCATTGTGAATAATTAATGAAGGAGTAACCTTTTACAGAACGTTGGATAACATCTGCTATTTTTGTTCCGTCTTTTTTAGAAACCAAAATTAATTTGATGTTTTTATTGCTTAAATTAACATTTCCTTCTGCCAAAGCTTTATTGTATGCGCTTATTTCTGAGTAATAAGTACTGCTGTTGTAATTGGGCTTAATTAAAGTTTTATTTAATGCAGCTTCGTCAGTGGTCATTGTTGCTAGATCCATATCAGCTACAATAATAAAATTTTCCATTATTTTGATTAAACCATTCGCTTTTCCTCTGTATGATGTAATTTCATCATTATCTAAAAGTGCATCAATGTTTGCAGTACTACCAGCATTAAACTCAATCAGATTCTTTTTATTGTAAGTAAAGGAAGCTCTTGTAGTGTTTTCAGTTGCTTTTTTTGCATTTATTTCCCAAGCATAACCATCATTTAATGTCATTTTATAGCTAAAATCATCTGGACTTTCATTTTTAGTAGAGTATTTAGCAGTCTGTGCAAAAGTAGCAGCTTCTACTTTATCAATCGTTAATACGGCATCAGCTGATGTAGGTAAAAAGAAAGAATCTTTAACATCTGGAATTTGAATATATATTCCAGTTGCATTGTCATAATACCCATTCCCGTATGTATCGACTATTTGTATTTTTACATTAGACGCTACACTTTTACAAGAAAAAACAGCATTATTAGCATTTTGCGATTTTTTTGCAGGAAAAATAAACTGAAGTTCTGTTTTTGAAGTAGTCTTAACCCAGATTTTGTTAGTATTATTCCAAGTGTATATTCCGTAAACATCCGCAGTGTTTAAAATATCCTCTATCTTATTATTGTTTTTACCTCCAAATACATCAATTGCATCAATTTGTAATAATCTTTCTAAGTTTTCCATGGCTTCAATTGCACCAGAAGTTTTAGATTTTTCTAGTTGATTTAGCATTTCATTGGCTTCAACTTCTAGTTTAATTTTTTGCTCCGCAGGAGTTAACTTAGAGTACGGTTGCTTAACGATATCTGCAATTTGCTCTTGTAAAGTTGCGTCAGTTGTAATTTCTGTTTCGTCATTGTTTGTACAAGAAACTGCAAGTTGTGATACAATTACTGAAAGTAATAATAATTTTTTAATCATTTTTTTTATTTTATTAAAGTTAATATCTGATTGTCAGCTTGTTCGTGTGAAATAATTTCAGTTACAAGAAAACCTCAAATACAGGGCAAATGTACCGCATTGTAATCTACTCACAATACCCATTTTTAGTGATTTTTTATATGTGGAATTTGTTTTATAACTTTACACTTTGCTAATGAATAACAACTTTAATTATGTCATCGCTTTATTCAAAAATAGAAGGTTCTGGTCAGCCACTATTAATCCTTCATGGATTTCTAGGAATGTCTGATAATTGGAAAACCTTAGCCACACAGTTCGCTGTAAATTTCGAAGTCCATGCATTAGATTTACGCAACCACGGTCGCAGTTTACAGTCGGAAGAGTTTAGTTATGAAATCATGGTTGAAGATGTTTTCGACTATTGTCAACTTCATAATCTCGAAAAAATTAATATCATTGGGCATTCCATGGGCGGAAAAGTAGCGATGCTTTTAGCAACAAGACATCCTGAATTAGTAAGCAAATTAATTGTTGCTGATATTGGACCCAAGTTTTATCCACAGCATCATCAGGATATTTTGGCAGGATTAAATGCTGTTGATTTCTCTATAAAACCAAGTCGCTCGGATGTGGAAGAGATTATGAAAAACTTTATTCCTGATTTTGGAACACGCCAATTCTTAATGAAAAATTTATATTGGGTAGAGCCAGGTCAATTGGCTTTCCGATTCAATTTAGCTGTTTTTAATCATAAAATGGATGAAATTGGGGTTGCGCTTCCAGAGGATCTCGTTTTTAGCAAACCCACATTATTTATTCGTGGTGGAAATTCGAAATATATATTAGATCGCGATTTTGAAAATATCAAAAAGCATTTTCCTGATTCAAGTATAGAAACTATTCCAAATGTTGGACATTGGTTGCATGCAGAAAATCCAGCAGAATTTTATCAAAAAGTAACTGCTTTTTTACAATAGTAAAACCTACTTTAATTATTACTATATTTATTAAAACTTAAAAAACACAAAAAATGAATTTACTGATTAAAATAATAGTTACAGCAGCTTTAGTCTTGCTTATTTCAAATTTTATGCCCGGGGTTCATGTCGCTGGTTTTTCTACCGCATTAATTGTGGCAATAGTATTGGGATTGCTTAATATTTTTATCAAGCCAATTTTAGTGCTTTTTACTTTGCCAGTTACGATTCTTACTTTAGGATTGTTTTTGCTAATCATCAATGCACTTATTATTATATTATGTACCAATATTGTAGGTGGTTTTAAAGTAGACACCTTTTTTACGGCCTTGTTATTTAGTATTGTATTGTCCGTTTTGCAGTCTGTTATGAATGGGATTCTAGGAGAAGGAAAGTAATAATTTGCTCATTTTCTTTATAGGAAAGCTTGGTGTCTTACGATACTGAGCTTTTTTTTTAAAATAGGGTATTCCAGTTTCTCTTTTTAGTTTGTTTTTTTTTTGATACTAAAAAATGGAGTTTGACTTTTATCAAAACTAAAAAGAATAAAATTCTGCCACTTTGATACTTTAAAATCATTAAATTTATACTCAAATATAATTTTAAATAAAGAACACAATGAGTACTATAAAAAAATCTGTGATTGCAATTATGGTTTTATTTTTCATTTCAAATGTAAATGCAACAAACTTAAAATCTTCAACTGATAAAGTCAAAATGCCTAAGCAAACAAGAAGCAGCTCTGTCTCTTCATTCAAAACTGATATGCTGGATGCTAAATTAAATGGTGTTTTTGAGAATTATTTTCTACTTAAAGATGAATTGGTGAAGACTGATGGCGTAACAGTTGCTGCTAAAGCAAAATTGTTAGTCACTTCTTTGAGCGAAGTAAAGATGGGTGAACTTTCAAAAGAAGTTCATAAAGTTTGGATGAAAGTAATGAAAAATGTTATGGCTGATGCCAAGGGTATTGCAGCAACTCAAGATGTAAAAGCACAAAGACTGCTTTTTGTGTCTTTGTCTAAAAAAATGTATGATTTGGTTAAAGTAGCTAAGTTTCAAACTCCTGTTTATTACCAGTTTTGCCCTATGGCAAATGACGGAAAAGGAGCTAACTGGTTAAGTAAGGAGAATGCAGTAAAAAATCCGTATTATGGAACTAAAATGCTAAAATGTGGAGAAGTTGTAGAGACTATTAAATAATAATGAAGCTGTATATTAAAAACATGGTCTGCAGCCGATGCATTATGGTCGTGGAGTCTGAACTTGTAAAGTTTGGACTCCATCCCATTTCAGTCGAATTGGGAATCGCAGTTATTTCCGAAACTTTAGACAAAGAAGAGGAGCAGCAACTCAATGCGAAATTAATAACCTTAGGTTTTGAAATCCTTGATGATAAAAAAAGCCGAATGGTCGAGAAAGTAAAAAATTTGATCATTGATTTAGTTTATTTTAAAGACAATCAATTCCAGACGAATTTATCAAATTATATAGTTGCCGTTATTGGTCAAGATTACAGTTATATAAGCAGTGTTTTTTCGCAACAAGAAAACACAACTATTGAGCACTATTACATCCTTCAAAAAATTGAAAGAGTCAAAGAGTTGCTTGTTTATGATGAGTTAACTTTAAATGAAATTGCTTTTCAACTTAACTATAGCAGTTCTTCCCACTTAAGTAAACAATTTAAAAAAATAACAGGTCTAACGCCAACATGCTTTAAAAGTTCAAAAGAGCCAAAAAGACACCTCATAGAAAACCTATAAATATTACATAAGAGATCCAGAATTGTACAAGTTCTTTCGTCTTTATTTATGGTAATTTTGCTTCCCACATCAAATCCTATAAAATAATGACCTATAAATATACAATTACTGGAATGTTTTGCGATGGTTGCAGAAACAAAGTCGAAAAAGCATTGAATGCAATGGAAGAAATACAAGCAACGGTTACTTTAGATCCGCCAATTGCTACTATCACCATGCAAAAACCAATTCAAACTTCTGAATTTCAAGAAGTACTTACTGCTGCTGGAAAATACTCCATAAAGGTTTTTAATCCCAATGATTTAAAATTACCAATAGAAGAAGTGGTTGTTGAACTTCCTAAAAATGCCGCAGGAAAATATTATTGTCCCATGTTTTGCGAGGGCGAAAAAGTATATGATGATGCTGGCGATTGTCCAGTGTGTGGAATGGATTTGGTAAAAGCTCCGGATTTAGAAGCAACCAAAATCATGTTTACTTGCTCGATGCATCCCGAAATAATACAAGATCATCCCGGAAATTGTTCTATATGCGGAATGGACTTAGTGACAATGGAACCAAAAGATGGTGAAGAAAATAAAGCCTATAATGAGCTTTGGCGTAAAATGAAGATTTCGCTTCTGTTTACAATTCCTATTTTTATAATTTCAATGTCAGATATGATTCCGAATAATCCATTGAACAAAATTGTGGATACGCAAACATGGAATTGGGTAGAATTGATATTATCACTTCCGGTGGTTTTTTATGCTTGTTCGATGTTTTTTGTACGTGCATGGAAATCTATTGTTACTTGGAATCTAAATATGTTTACGCTAATAGGAATTGGATCAGGGGTAGCTTTTCTTTTTAGTTTAGTCGGTTTGTTTTTTCCAGCAATTTTCCCAGCTGAATTTAAAACGCATCACGGGACGGTTCATCTTTACTTTGAAGCTACAACAGTTATTTTAACCTTAGTTTTATTAGGTCAGTTATTAGAAGCAAGAGCCCACAGTAGAACGAGTGGAGCGATAAAAGAACTTTTGAAATTAGCACCAACGCAAGCCACAATAGTAAGTAATGGTGTAGATAAATTAATAGCCATTCATGATATAAAAAAAGGAGATTTACTGCGTGTAAAACCTGGAGATAAAATTCCAGTTGACGGAAAAATTACTAGCGGAGAAAGTACTATTGACGAATCAATGATTTCGGGTGAACCCATTCCGGTTGATAAAAAAGTGAATGATGATGTTGTAGCGGGAACCATCAACGGAAATAAATCATTTGTAATGATTGCTGAAAAAGTGGGTTCGGAAACACTGCTTTCGCAAATTGTACAAATGGTAAATGCTGCCAGTCGTTCTAGAGCGCCTATTCAAAAAGTAGCTGACAAGATTGCAAAATATTTTGTACCTACAGTTGTGCTAGCATCAATTATAACTTTTATTGTTTGGGCAAATTTTGGTCCTGAACCCGCTTTGGTCTATGGATTTATAAATGCGATTGCTGTTTTGATTATTGCTTGTCCTTGTGCATTGGGATTAGCTACGCCAATGTCTGTAATGGTAGGTGTTGGAAAAGGAGCACACTCTGGTATTTTGATAAAAAATGCAGAAGCTTTAGAAAATATGAACAAAGTTAATGTATTAATAACCGATAAAACAGGAACAATCACAGAAGGAAAACCATCGGTAGAGAAGGTCTTTTCAACGCAACATAACGAAGCCGAGCTATTGCAAAATTGCGCCTCTTTAAATAAATATAGTGAGCATCCTTTAGCGCAAGCAGTTGTTAAGTTTGCCGAACTAAAAGAAATTGCATTAATAGAAGTTCAAGATTTTCAAGCTATTTCAGGAAAAGGAGTGGTTGGTACTGTAGCGAATAAAAAAGTAGCTTTTGGAAATAGAAGTTTGATGGAAACGATTGGCAATGAAATAGCGGTCGATTTAGAGAATAAAGTTATAGCAGAACAGAAACTTGGAAAAACTGTTTCATATATTAGCGTTGACGGTGTGACTTGTGGTTTTATTGCTATTCGAGATGCTATTAAACCAACAAGTGTAGCGGCAATAAAGGAATTAATACGCCAAGGAGTAGAAGTGATTATGCTTACTGGTGACAATAAAAACACAGCAAAAGCAGTAGCAAAAGAGTTGAATTTAACCTCTTTTAAAGCGGGTTGTTTACCAGAAGATAAATTAAATGAAATAAAACGTTTGCAAGCTGAAGGCAAAATTGTGGCTATGGCGGGAGACGGAATCAATGACGCTCCAGCTTTGGCGCAAGCCGATATTGGAATCGCCATGGGAACTGGAACTGATGTAGCGATAGAAAGCGCCAAAATAACATTGGTAAAAGGTGATTTGCAAGGCATTGTAAAAGCTAAAAATCTCAGTCATGCGGTGATGAAAAATATCAATCAGAACTTATTTTTTGCGTTCTTTTATAATGTGCTTGGTATTCCAATTGCTGCGGGTGTTTTATATCCATTTTTTGGAATTTTGCTTTCGCCAATGATTGCTGCGTTGGCAATGAGTTTTAGTTCGGTTTCGGTAATAGCAAATGCGTTGCGATTGCGTAATGTTAAGTTGTAGTATTATTTAAAAGCTTTTTTATAATTAGAGGATTAAATTATTAACTAAATTAGTTTTCAGATTTCTCCTAATTCTTTTTGTGATTTTTAGCTGTTAACTTTAATAAATAATAATACCTACAAGGTTTTCAAAACCTTGCAGGAGTGCCTTACTCTTTTCGTTATTGTAATAATTTAATGAAGTACATGACAATTAATTTAGTTTTCAATTTCCTGCAAGGTCTTATTAGGACCTTGTAAGTATTATTACAATTGAAATACACATCTAAATATGTAGTATCTTCAATGAAGTTTAATTAGGTTGTGCCATTTAGGAGTGCTATAGTCGTTTTAGTTAGTATGATAATTTAATGAAGTACATTACAATCAATTTAGTCTTCAATTTCCTGCAAGGTCTTTTTAGGACCTTGTAGGTATTATTATAATTGAAATAGACATCTAAATCTGTAGTATCTTCAATATAGTCTAATTGCATTGTGTCATTTGTATTTCATATTGGTGTTAAAACTTTTCTTTTTGAACTAAAATAACAATTCGTTTGGTTTAATTTGAATTAAATAATATTGCGTAAATTGTGTAAAAAATAGCATTATGATTGATACAGTAAAAGTGACTACAGATGGAAATTCATTTTTTGGATTGCCCTTATTTTGGTGGGTTTCAATATTGATTTTTGCTGGCGTAATATTAGCGGCAGCTCACTTGTATAGAAAAAGAAAATAATTTTATTTTTAGTTAAAACTAAGGCTAGCTTATTTTGGTTAGCCTTAGTTTTTTAGTTTGTAAATCAAAATGATTTAGGAACTTTTTTTAATTGATTTGCTAGGTGTTTAATAGCAATGAAATCAATATTTTCTGTGTTGTTGTTCGGTTTGACTTTGATTTTTCATTGTTATTTCATCTCCTTTATTCATTCCGTTTGACATTCCAATCATAAAAGCAGTAATGATTAGCATAATTTTTCTTTTGGTCCAAAGAATAAAGGGTTTAGATTTTTCTAAACGTGATTTGTTATTTTGTTTATACATCATGTAAATGATAAATGATTAGACATTTGGCATCGTCGGTATGCATAGAATGCATAAAGGCATAGAAAGAAATTTCTAAGCTATGTATAAACTAGAATCAGAATTACTTGAAGTAATTATTTTGACCAAGAAGGTCTGCTGCGCTTTGATAGCTCTTATATTTTGATAGGATACAATTCGCACTTTGAGGATTAGTAGAGTTTCGAAATTGTGAATTTTTTTGAAAAGTAGATTTAGTATAAGATGTAAAAAGGAAGTTTTTTTAGCTCTATTTCTCTGCTTGAATAAGTATGTTTTAGAACGACCAAAGTTCCATTCTTTTGAAATAACTATATTCGAAAATTGATAATAATCTACGGAATTGGTTTGAGAATTTAAAGGACAATCATTTACAATCAGAGCAAAAGTCAGAAATAGTGAAATGATATATTTAAAATACGTTCTCAATCTAATTAATTTTAAATCTATTTTTAGGAGTTATTAATATTTTCACGAGCTAAATTAGTTTTTTTATTTGAATTCTATAATTGATAAAGAAGAAATGTAAATTTATGATCAACGATTTTAAAACGGATTAAAGTTTTTTCTTTAATTTTTGCCCCAAAATCAGAAAATTTATTGGGTTAAAAATCGTTTTTTGTGATTTATTATAAGGTTTTCGACTTCTAAGAATGTATAGTATTAAAAGATAGTAAAATTATATTTTAAAAAAAAGGAATGTAATACTCACTCTTATTGCTAATTATGAATTAGAAATAAAAAAAAAGATAGTTTTCTGTTTTTAGTTTTGGTATGTGGTTTTGCAAATCTGAAAAATAGTTATACTTTTGCACTCGAATTGAAAAGTAAGGCCCGTTCGTCTATCGGTTAGGACGCATGGTTTTCATCCATGTAAGAGCGGTTCGATTCCGCTACGGGCTACTAAATTAATTTTTATTTTCTTTAAAAAAAAAGCCTCAAAATAATTTTATTTTGAGGCTTTTTTTATGTTTTCCGATTTTACTAAATGTGAGTACGCTATTCAAGTTCCGATAGTTTTTTAGATTTTCTTTTAGGTTTTAATGTAAATTTTAAAAATACAAAACCTAGCAATCCTGCGGTAACCGATGCAAGTATGATAGCAATTTTTGAACTATTTATTAAGGCAACATCATCATAGGCAAGAATAGTAATGAAAATGGACATCGTAAATCCAATTCCTCCTAATAAACCAACACCAACAATATTTTTCCATTGCAGTCCTTTTGGTAGTTTGCATAATCCAATTAACGCTCCAGTGAAAGCAAAAGCTACAATTCCGATAGGCTTTCCTAAAATTAAGCCTGCAATAATACCAATGCTGTTTGATTCGCCTAAGCCATTTTGCCAATCAGCTCCAATAGCGATGCTGGTATTAGCAATTGCAAAAAGCGGTAGAATTATAAAGGCAACCGGTTTGTGTAAAAAATGTTGCAAAACATAAGAAGTTGATTTTTTATCACCATTACCAAACGGAATTGCAAACGCTAGTAAAACTCCAGTTATGGTGGCGTGAACTCCAGAATTATACATAAAATACCAAATTACAACTCCTCCAACGAGATAAGGAATTAGGTTTTTAACCTTAAGTCGGTTGAGTAGTACTAAAACTGCAAACACTGCTAGAGACAATAATAAGTTTGTCCAGATAATCGTTTTTGTGTAAAATATTGCGATAACGATAATAGCAATTAAGTCATCGATTACGGCTAATGCAGTCAAGAATATTTTTAATGATAGCGGAACTCTGTTGCCTAATAAAGAAAGAATTCCAATAGCGAATGCAATATCGGTAGCCATTGGGATTCCTGCTCCAGCTTGTGTTGCAGTACCAAAGTTGAATAGAAGAAAAATACATGCCGGAATGATAAAACCTCCCATGGCTCCAATAAGAGGAAAAGAAGCGTTTTTTATATCAGAGAGTTCTCCTTTGTAGATTTCGCGTTCTAATTCTAAACCAATTAGCAAAAAGAATACCGCCATTAACGCATCATTTATCCAATGCGTAATGCTGTGACCGCCTATGTCAAATTCCCAAAAGGCAATATAACTAGATTGAATAGGAGAGTTGGCTAAGGCAAGAGAAATAATGGTCACAAAAAGTAAAATAACACCTCCTGCTTTTTCGCTTTCGTAAAATTCTTTAAATAGAGCAGTGATCTTCATGGATTTGTTTTTATGGAATCTTTGAAATTCTAAATCCCAGCAAAACAAGCTTGAGACTTTAAATTATACAAATAGAAACCTTTGGTTTTCCGCATTCATTACGATTTTACCAAATATACCTTTTTAATAGTTTAAATAAATCTTGTTTGGTGTTTGTTTTAAAGTTGAGCATTTTATCCCGAAGCTTAATATTAAATTTCATCAAATATTATTTCGCCGTTTTTTATACTGTATTTCTGTTCCATTTTTTTAGATTTTTAAAAGTAGCGGGAAATTCAGTCAACTTTTTTTCAAAATCGAATTTAATTTATTTTTTTATTTCTTTTTCAAAATCGAAGATGATTATATTTTATAAGTTTTAGTTACTGCGAGCGTGCCGCTGAAACCAAAGTTATTTAGTTGAGGTTTTAACCCTCCAACTTTGTCATTCTGACGAAGGAAGAATCTTTGTTTGTTCTCTTGTTTGTTGAAATGACCAAAAAACAGCTTTTTTAATTATTATTTTACTACAATATTTAGTGCTATTGTAAGCGTCCCACTCTTAAACTATATTAGATTAATTTGATTTCTATTTCGAAAGTGAATAATTTCTAATAGATTTATACTTGTAATTTAAAGAAATGGTATTTTTATAAATTTTATATAAAAAGCATTTATCTTACTTTAAGTTTATGTTTTCGCGACAGGAAGTAATTATCGTTTAATTCGGCATGATCGGGATGCTCACGCTAGCTTTGCAATGCTAGCAACTAAAAAAACATTAACAGGTTTTTTTAGTGTGAATCCAGCCTTCTATAAAATCACATAATATATCTGTAATTTCATTCATTCCCATTATCGCCTCAAGTCTTAAATCATCAGTGATATACACATCATTCTTACTTATTTTAAATTCTATAGTTCGCTCTTTTATGTCTTTTATCTTTAATCCCGAATAAAAATGTTTATTACTTAAGTGAATAAATCCTGAAGTTTGTTTATACATGTTTTCAACCCATGGAAACTCATCGTTTAGTTTGTTTTTTAAATACCAATCCTTTAGTAAATTTCCATCACGATCTTTAATTTTATCAATTTGACGTCCGTCAATAATGTCCAATGCAAATTGCTGTGGGTTTTCTACTAACCATGTAGCTGAAAATCTAATAATATTATCCAAATGAGGTCTAACTAAATGGCATGCAGCTATGTAATTTTGGCTCCTAATTAGAGTGGTGAATCCAAATATTAATTGTAATGACCTATCCATTACTGTATTTGCAAGAAGATCTACTGGGTAGGTAACTCCAGGATGCATGATTTCGCCTAATTTTAAAATTCTGCTTTCTTGAGTTTCTAACTTTTTCAATGCAAATTCTATTTTAGCGCTTATTTCCATTAGTAAAACTAAATTTTTTGTTGTTCATTTTTAAAATTAAACTTTGAAATCAAATATACTATTTAATCTTAAAGAAATATATTTTTCTATTCTCATATACAGCCAATTCAGTTTTGTGATATATCACATTTCCACACACAACCCGCGTGAAGGATTACTTCATTAAATTCTATTTTTTTTGGTATTCAGTGAACTTCGTTTGCATTTAAAATCCTTTTTTATCATGCAGCGCCAGCGCAATGATTAAAAAGATTGCAACGAAAAGCCTGACTCACCGTAGAGGAACGAAGGTGGGACACGCCCAAAACACAGTACATATTTTAGATTTTTAACCTCAGAATCCGCTCATAAGGTTCAGTAGTAAAAAGCTTGTGGAACTTGTAAAAATTTTATAATTTTGCAGTCCGAATTTATAATAATAAATTAAAGAAGAAGATGGATATCAAAAGAGTAGCAATAGACGCTGTAAACGAGACAATTGTAATGACTGTAGTTCACATGGATTACAAAGGTCAAGTAGCAAAAAGAATAAACGAAAAAATGCCTTTGGCAACCGTTAAAGGATTTAGAAAAGGGGCTGTGCCTAAAGATCTTGTTGAAAAACAATACGGAAAAGCAATCAAACAAGAAGAAGTTCAAAAAGTGGTTGACTTAGCTTTGGAGCGTTTTGTGCAATCAGAAAGATTAAACCTTCTTGGAACTCCACTTCCTAAAGTAAACGAGAACTTTTCTTGGGATGCTGAAGAATTGGTTTTTGAATTCGAAATTGGATTGGTTCCTAACTTTACTTTGGATCTTGAAGGTAAAAACGACATTGTAAAATATGTAGTTAAAGCTGACGATAAATTGATTGACGGTCAAGTAGCACGTATCCAAAAACAATTTGGTACTGCAATTCCTCAAGAAGTTGTGGTGGCAGATTCAGATATTACGGGAACTTTCGCAAACGAAGAAGCTGGAATCAACAATGCAACGACTATTTCTTTGGATATGTTCAAAGACAAAGCGACTGCTGATAAATTCATCGGTAAAAAAGTTGGTGACGTTGTGACTGTAAATACAAATGGTTTGTTTGAAGACGCACATCAATTGATGGACGTAATGAAAATTGGTCATGATGACGTGCATACAATTGCTGTTGATGTAGATTTTACAATCGAAGCAATCAACGGTTCAGAATTGGCAGAATTAAACCAAGAGTTGTTCGATAAATTGTTTGGAGCTGGAAATGTAGCTACATTAGAGGAGTTGAAAGCTAAAATCAAAGAAGATGCTGAAACTCAATTCGCGCAACAAGCAGACCAAAAATTATTAGCTGATGTTCAAGATTTCTTGATCGAAAGCACGAAATTTGATTTACCAGCTGAATTCTTAAAAAAATGGTTGCAAACAGTAGGGGAGAAAAAATTGTCTCCTGAGGAAGCTGAAGTAGAATATGCAAGATCGGAAAGAGGATTGCGTTTTCAGTTGATCGAAGGTAGAGCAATGGCTACAAACGAAATCAAAGTTACTTTTGAAGACTTAAAATCATTCACTACAAAAAATATCCGTCAACAAATGGCTCAATTTGGTCAAACAAATCCAACGGACGAAGAAGTTCAAGGAATTGTGGCTAGAGTGTTGTCTAACCAAGACGAAGTAAAAAGACTTTCTGACCAAGTGGTAGGAGAGAAAATGCTTGACTTATTTAAAGAAAAAGCAAATCCAACAACTAAAGAAGTGACTTATGAAGAATTTATTGCCGCTTCATACGGAGAATAATTTCTAAATAATAAGTATATTTGAGCGTCAAAATAAATATTTTTTGGCGCTCTTTTTATTTATAATACTGTCAGGAGCTAATCCAGTTATCCGTTGCAAGTTTTTTCATCGGGTTTGCTTTTTTCTAAGCAAGAAAAGGAGCTTCTTTCAGTCGCTCTTTTCATGCAAGAAAAAAAGCAACACGATTTCAAAAAGCTTTTCACTGCTACCTGGGCTAAAAACGAGACATATTGACATTAACTATAAAAAGGTACGACCTTTGCGTTATGTTTTTTGACTTTAAGACATTCAAACTTTTAAACTTATATAAATGAACTACGGTAAAGAATTTAAAAAATTTGCTACAAAGCACCAAGGAGTGAACTCAATGTATTACGATAAAATCGTAGGTGCAATGACTCCACCAACTAATATGACTCCTTATATTATAGAAGAACGTCAATTGAATATTTCACAATTAGACGTTTTCTCAAGATTAATGATGGACCGTATTATTTTCCTAGGAACAGGAATTGACGACCAAATTGCAAACATCGTTCAAGCACAATTATTGTTTCTTGAAAGCGCTGATGCTTCAAAGGATATTCAAATTTATTTGAACTCTCCAGGAGGAAGTGTTTACGCTGGTTTAGGAATTTATGACACGATGCAATACATCAAACCAGATGTAGCAACCATTTGTACAGGAATGGCAGCTTCTATGGGTGCGGTTTTACTATGTGCAGGAGCAGCAGGAAAACGTTCGGCATTGCCACATTCAAGAGTTATGATTCACCAACCATCAGGAGGAGCACAAGGAGTTGCTACTGATATGGAAATCAACTTACGTGAAATGTTGAAATTGAAAGATGAATTGTACCATATCATTTCTCAACATTCAGGACAAACTTTTGATAAAGTTCATTTAGATAGTGAACGTGATTATTGGATGATTGCTGAAGAAGCAAAAGCATACGGAATGATTGATGAGGTTTTAATAAGAAAGTAAAAATATAGTCGAAAGTCTAAAGTCTAAAGTCAGGAGCAATGCGAATGACTTTTGACTTTATGACTTTATGGCTTTAGACTTAAAAGAATGGCAAAAGCAGTATTAGAATGTTCGTTTTGTGCGAGAAAGAAACCAGAAACCAGCTTGCTGATTGCTGGAATCAATGCGCATATTTGTGATAAATGTATCGAACAGGCACACGGAATTGTTTTAGAAGAATTAAAATCTGGCGGAAGTTCAAAATCTGTTGGTGATTTGATTTTGAAAAAACCTAAAGAAATTAGAGCGTTCTTAGATCAATACGTAATTGGTCAAGATCAAACTAAAAAAGTAATGTCGGTTGCGGTTTACAATCACTATAAACGTTTGATGCAACAGCAATTAGATGACGAAGTAGAGATTGAAAAAAGTAACATCATCATGGTGGGACAAACGGGAACAGGAAAAACATTAGTAGCGAAGACTATTGCTAAAATGCTTGACGTTCCGTTGGCAATTGTTGATGCAACAGTGCTTACCGAAGCAGGTTATGTGGGAGAAGATGTCGAAAGTATTTTGACTCGTCTTTTGCAGGCAGCTGATTATGATGTGGCCAAAGCCGAAAGAGGAATCGTATTTATTGATGAAATTGATAAAATTGCCCGTAAGAGTGATAATCCATCAATAACACGTGATGTTTCAGGAGAAGGAGTGCAACAAGCTTTACTGAAATTATTAGAAGGAACTGTTGTAAACGTACCGCCAAAAGGAGGTCGTAAACATCCAGATCAAAAATTCGTTGAGGTCAATACGCAGAACATTTTGTTTATTGCCGGTGGTGCTTTTGATGGTATAGAAAGAATTATTTCTAAACGATTGAATCGTCAGGCTGTTGGTTATTCTACATCAAAAAATGTAGATAATATTGATAAAGACAATTTGTTGCAATATATTATTCCAAAAGACATTAAAGATTTTGGATTGATTCCTGAGATTATTGGTCGTTTGCCAGTGTTAACGCACATGGATCCATTAGATAGAGAAACGTTGAGAGCAATTTTGACACAACCTAAAAATGCGTTAATCAAACAATACGAAAAGTTATTCTTGATGGATGAAGTTGTTTTCACGATCACTGATGAAGCGTTAGATTTTATTGTAGATAAAGCATTAGAATACAAATTAGGAGCTCGTGGATTGCGTTCTTTATGCGAAGCAATCTTAACCGATGCGATGTATGAATTGCCAAGTTCTGATGATAAAACATTAGAAATTGATGTGAAGTATGCACAAGAAACATTAAATAAAAATTTATTGAAGCGATTAGAGATTGCCTCTTAAAAATTGCATATTTGATAAAAAGACTAGCCCGTTCATTTCATTGAGCGGGTTTTTTTGTGTCAATTTTACACTATTTGTTATTGTGTCTAAAAAGAAGCATTATTTTTTTTTATCATGATTAGAATGCCGATTTTTGTTACTTCATAATCAAAATAATGCAGGATGAAAGTAGAAGATAAAGAGGTCATTTTATTAAAAGTTTCTGGTCAAGATAAATTAGGTGTAACGGCAGGATTAACCTCTGTGTTGGCTAACTATGATGCAATAATTTTAGATATTGGTCAAGCTGATATTCATGACACACTTTCTTTAGGGATTTTATTTGAAATAAAAGCGGAATCCACTTCTGCGCCTGTATTGAAAGATTTGTTATTTAAAGCTTATGAATTGGAAGTCAAAGTGAAGTTTATTCCGATCTCTATTGCTGATTATGAAATTTGGGTAAAAGGGCAACGACAACAACGTTACAGCATCAATGTTTTGGGAGAAACACTTACTGCTGTTCAATTGGCGGCTGTGACAAGAATTTTGTCCAATCAAAAGTTAAATATTGATGCCATTAAAAGATTAACAGGTCGGGTTTCTATTGTTGAAAAAGAAGAATTTCCTCGTTCTTGTATTCAACTTTCCGTAACCGGTACAATAGTAGATAAAACTTTTATGACGGCTAGTTTTATGGAAATTTCACGAACGCTGAACGTTGATATTTCTTTTCAGGAAGATAATATGTATCGTAGAAACCGACGTTTAGTTTGTTTCGATATGGATTCTACTTTGATACAAACTGAAGTTATAGATGAATTAGCAGAATTAGCAGGTGTAGGAGAACAAGTTCGTGCGATCACCGAAGCAGCTATGAACGGCGAAATAGATTTTAGTGAAAGTTTTAAACAGCGTATGGCTTTATTAAAGGGGCTAAGCGAAGATGTATTGCAAAATGTTGCAGAAAATTTACCAATCACAAAAGGAGCGCATCGCTTGATGAAAGCCTTGAAATATTACGGTTATAAAACGGCTATTTTATCTGGTGGTTTTACGTTTTTTGGAAAATACTTACAGAAGGAATTAGGAATCGATTATGTTCACGCAAACGAACTCGAAATTATTGATGGTAAATTGACAGGGAATTATCTCGGCGAAATTGTAGATGGCAAAAAGAAAGCCGAATATTTGCAAGCTATTGCAGATAAAGAAGGGATACATATTAATCAAACGATAGCAGTAGGAGATGGCGCTAATGATTTACCAATGTTAAGTTTAGCTGGGTTAGGAATTGCTTTTCATGCAAAACCATCCGTTAAAGAAAAAGCAGGAAGTTCTATTTCAAGCTTAGGATTGGATGGTGTTCTATATCTTTTAGGATACCATGACCGACATATTGATATGATGGAGTAATGTATAAAAAAAGTAATCAAACCAATCAGTGAATTTTCCTTTATAAATCTATAAATTTAAACTACGATACTAAATTGCATATTTTTTAACTGTTCCAAATAATCTCTATGATTAGACAATCTAGGGATTTTGTGTTGTCCGCCCAGTTTATTGTGATCTTTCAGCCAGTCGTAAAATAAATGTTTGCGTGCTACATTTATTATTAGCGGATTTAGCGTCATATTATTGTGTCTTTTGGCTTCGTAATCAGAGTTTAGAGATTGTATCGCTTCGTCTAATATTTTTTGAAAATTAGTTAGGTCTTGTGGGTTTTCTTTAAATTCAATCATCCATTCGTGAGCGCCTTTTTCTTTACCTTCCATAAATACGGGTGCTACAGTATAATCAACAACTTGTATATTAGTCAATCGGCACGCTTTGGCAATAGCCTGATCGGTGTTTTCGACCATTAATTCTTCGCCAAAAACATTAATGTGATGTTTGGTTCTACCCGTAACCCGAATGCGATATGGGTTTAATGAAGTGAAACGAACGGTATCGCCTATTAAATAACGCCATAATCCAGAATTAGTAGTAATTACTAAAGCGTAATTTTTGAATAATTCTACGTCTGCTAATCGAATTACTTTTTGGTTGGGTGTTCCAAATGTGTCCATCGGAATAAATTCATAAAATATTCCATAGTCCAACATTAACAATAAATCACTAGAATTGTTTACATCTTGAATGGCAAAAAAACCTTCGGAGGCATTGTATATTTCGTAGTATTTGAAATCTTTTTTAGGTAATATTTTTTGATATTGTTCTCGGTATGGTTCGAAATTTACTCCTCCATGAAAATATACTTCTAGATTAGGCCAAATTTCAAGTAAATTTCCTTTGCCCGTTTCCTCTAGCATTTTATTCATTAAAACTAACATCCAAGAAGGAACACCGGCAAAACTAGTTACATTTTCATTTTTGGTTTCATTTATAATGGCAGCGATTTTAGATTCCCATTCGCTCATCAACGAAATTTTATTACTTGGTGTGCTACTGAATTCTGCCCAAATTGGCATGTTTTCAATTAAAATCGCCGATAAATCACCAAAAAAAGTATCATTGTCTTCGTAAATCTGTGAGCTTCCGCCTAAGCGTAAACTTTTACCAGTAAAAAGTGAAGAATCTTCGTTGTTATTTAAATACAAACACAATAAATCTTTACTTCCTTTATAATGGCACTCTTCTAATGCTTTGTTGCTTACCGGAATAAATTTGCTTTTGGCATTGGTAGTTCCGCTAGACTTCGCAAACCATTTTATCGGCTCTTCCCAAAAAACATTTTGTTCTCCTTGACGCGTTCTTTCTATCAACGGTTGTAATTCTTCATAACAAGAAATTGGAATTCGAGCTGCAAAAGTAGCGTAGGAATTGATAGAAGTATAATCGTATTTTTTACCAATTATCGTGTTTTTTGAGGACTGCACTAAATTCATAAGTAATTCTTCTTGAACTTCATTTGGGTATTTCAAGAAAAGTTCGATTTGATGGATTCGTTGTTTGAGAACCCAAGAAGCAAACGAATTGATTATGGTTAGTGGCATTTAGATTTCTGATTTTAGAGTAACGATTGTTAATTTAAGATTTGAATATCGATTGACAAATACTAACTTTGTCAAAGTATCAAAAATAGTGTTTTTTTATAAAAAACACTTCTATATTGTACTAAAGATTGAATATTATAATTACAAAAGAACATATTGTGTTCTACAAAGTGAGTTTAAATCATAAGTTTACTTTCATTCAACAACTATAAATAATCGCAATGACTTACGAAGGTGTTCTAACCAAAATGCAAACCGAATTTGGAAATCCAATACAATATTACTTGGTTTTCGAAAATAGTTTTCTAAATGTTAATCAATTATTGGATAAAAATATAGAGATTAACTTTGTGGGTTACCAATGTTTGAATTGTGGTAAAAAGAAAAAAATATTTCGCCAAGGTTTTTGCTACGATTGCTTTTATTCAAGTGCTTCGGTTGGAGATTGGATTATGAAACCGGAATTAAGCACTGCTCATTTGGGTATTGCCGACAGAGATTTAGCCTATGAAGAGAAAGTACAGTTGCAGCCACACATTGTCTATTTAGCTTTGTCAAGTGAAGTGAAAGTAGGGGTAACTAGAAAAACTCAAATGCCAACACGATGGATTGATCAAGGAGCTAATGAGGCGATTTCTATTGTTGAAGTTCCCAATCGATATTTGGCTGGAATTACAGAAGTAGCCTTGAAGAATCATTATGCCGATAAAACGAATTGGAGAAAAATGCTAACTAATTCAGTAGAACATGTAGATTTGATTGCAGAAAGATTGAAGTTAGAAAAATTAATTCCAACAGAAGTGCAAGAATATTTCTTTAGTCAAAAAAATGATCTGTATGAAATGCATTATCCTGTTTTAGAATATCCAACGAAAGTGGCTAGTTTAAGTTTAGATAAAACACCACAATTTCAAGGAAAATTAAAAGGTATAAAAGGGCAGTATTTAATTTTTGATGACGGAACTGTATTCAATGTTCGTAGTTCAGAAGGATATATTGTAAACATAAACGTATAAAAAAAAGGCTAAAAAGTAATTTACTTTTTAGCCTTTTTTAAAATAACTCAATTTTTAATTCACCTTTGTTGTATCGGCTACTTTTTTCTTTTTATTGAAAAAACCATTCAATACATCGGCTGCTTTCTTTTTTACCTCTTCATTTACTTTTGCTTTTACTTCCTCTTTTGTTGCCGGAATAACTGTTTTAACGGTGTCTCCAGGTTTTTTATTTTTATTTAACAAATCTGTCAGTGCTGAGGTTCCTTGTTTTACTAAACGATCCTTTTGCTGATTCACTAATTGTGTTGTAAGTTTAGTTACTGCACTGTTAATGTCGGTTGTAATCTTGGGATTTGTAAAATTACCTACTAATATGGCGGTTACAGGAAAGCTTTCTATTTTTGCTGCATCTGCTGGTGCTAATTTTGCGATTAAAGCATTTACCTCAGATCCTAAATATTTTGCAGGAACATCAAACTTTAAATTATAATTCATAGTTTGGTCAAAGCCATGTGTTCCGCCTATTGTTGCTTTTATATCTTGATATTTGATGTCAAAAGGTTTTACATTTACTTTTCCATCTTTGAAAGTAATAGCAGCTTTGATGTCATTCAAGTTAATTTTACTTACATCAATAAATTTAATATTAGAACTCAATGCTGTCAATAAAGTTGAATTGCTAGAGTTTACAGTGGTAGAAAGTAGTTGCCCTAATAAATCACCAGTTATACTTTTTAAATCAGGTGTAAACTCAGTTGCATCAAGATTTCCATTTAATTTAATGGTCGAATTTAATTTTCCATTAACAATTCCTGCAATTGGTGCTATTTTTTTCAACATATCTAGTTGAGTAAAAGTCTGAGCAATATCCACTTGATTCAAATTCAAATTCATGTCGAAAGTCGGAATTTTTCCTTTAGTCGAAACGTCTCCGCTCAAACCGATTGTACCACCAAATATGGAAGTTTTTACGTTTTCTAAAGTTACTTTTTCATCTTTTACGATCAGTTTTCCAGAAACATCTTTCAGTGTTAAATTGTCATATAAAACCGTAGTCGCTTTTGCGGTAAGCGTACAATTTAAGAAAGCAGGAATTTTCATTGCTTCTGCTTTTTTAGAATCTGTTTTAGACTCTTCTCCTTTGGTCATAAAATCATCAACAGCTAATTGTTTCGAGTTCATAAAGAAATTTCCTTTTAATTCTTGGTTTCTGAATATAAAACCATAGAAATTCTCTAAAATTCCTGTTACACTAATGTCGCTTTTTCCAGTAGTGGCATCAAATTGTTTCAAGTTAACTTGACTTGGGTTAAATTGAACCAACGCAGTACTAATATTCATGGTTTTTCCGTTCTCATCTGCGTATTTAAAACCAGATAAGCTCATTGTTCCCGCATTATTAATGTTTTGATATTGACTTTTCTCAACCGATTCCATATCAAATTTAGTCGTAACATCGGCTTTTAAAATTCCAGATAAAGGTTTGTCTAATTTAACAGGATACGCTTTTGTTAAATTAGCCAAGTTTATGGTTCCTTTTAATGCAGCATCAACGATTGCGTTCTGCGTAACATTTGTAATTTTTGCTTTTGCATTAAAAACATCTTGGTCTATTCTAAAAGATAGCTGACCAATGTTTACGTAAGTGTCATTTAGAATTCCTGTTTCATTTATGATTTTAGTATCAATAATTATATTTTCTACTGTTTTTGGTAAGTCAGGATATTTAAATGAGGCGTTTTTGGAATTAATATCAATATTGAATTTTGGTACACTTGTATCAGAATACAATCCTTTTGCAAATCCTACAACGGTAAAATCACCTGTTGTTTTTACATTGTCTAAACTGGCAGAATAAGCCGCAGGAATTACTCCTAAGAAGTTTTTGAATGAAGAAGTTGGAGTCTTAAATTTCAAATCATAAACTTGACCCGCTTCTACCATTTGAATGAAACCGTCAAATTGCAAAGGCAACTGATTAATAAGCGCTTTATTTTCTTTAAAAGTATATTTACTTTTCTCTAAATCAATGCCTAAAACTGCATCTAGGGTTAAGGCGACATTTTTCATGTAGTTGACTTTGTCCATGTCTAAAGAAACTTTTGCAGTTGATTTAGTGACTAAATCTAATTTCTGCGAAGCAAAATCTCCATTTCCTTGATGATTCAAACTATCAATAACCATTTTTATTTTGGATGTTTCATCAAAATAGCGAAATTGAAAATTTTCTACTTTGTAATCTTTAATTTTCAATAATAAAGGATCGCTTTTCCCTTCGTCTTTTGTCTCTTTATTTTTTAGAGCAATATCAAAATTACCAATTCCCTCTTTATTGAAAATGATATTGATTAATCCGTTTTTTGATGAAATTCCATCAATATTAATCGCTTCTTTTTTATCTTTAAATAATTCTTTAATAGACATTTTTAAATTAAGCTCGCCTAATGATACTAGTGTGTCACCTTCAAAAGGGGCTTTGTTTATAATTGCCAATTTGCTGATGGTAACATTAGCACCAGGGAAATTTTTTATTAAGCTTAAATCTACATCCGAAAAGCTAACTTTTGCATCAACTTTTTCGTTGATAGCTTCAGCAATTTTTGCTTTTATCTGATCCTGAAAAAAATAAGGAATAGTAAATAAAGCAATCAGAAAAAGTATGATGAAGGCGCCAATAACTTTTAATATTGTTTTTAACATAATTTAGTTTTGTTTAAATTTATAAGGCAATAATAATGTATGTAATTGTAGCAAAAATAGTAATTATAATTTACTAGTGTCTATTGCATTAGTATTATATCGACTCTTGCTTGATAGGGCTAAAATTAAAATAAAAAAATCCGTTTAAAATTTCTTTCAAACGGATTGTAGTAAGTAGTATAAAAAATTAATTGATGTTAATTCCAAAAGGCATTATAGCCTGAACTCCTGATCTGGTTTGCAATCTTTTAATTTCTTGTAAAATACGATAATTCTCTTCTCCAATTTCTTCTTTTATAAAAGTTGCTTTGGAGGTAGCAAAAGGCAAATTAGCCAATAAATCATCCAAATTTTTCTGATACTCTGGATAATTTTGAGTGCTATATTTGGTGATTTTAGCTAAAGAGGCCGCTTTTGCAATAGCATCATTTAGTCCGCCAATTTTATCTACCAAACCAATTTTTAACGCTTCGGAACCTGTCCAAACTCTACCTTGTGCAATAGCATCTACTTGGCCAAATGTCATTTTTCTACCTTCTGCAACATGCGTTACAAAAGTTTTGTAAATGTGTTCTACACCTTCTAATGTCACTGCTTTAAAATTTTCGTCAATAGGGACAAATGGACTATAATTTGCCGCATTTTCATGCGTTTTAACTTGTTCAGTGTTGATTCCTATTTTAGTTGCCAATGCAGTAAAGTTAGGAAGAACACCAAAAACACCAATAGAACCTGTTATTGTGTTTGCCTCTGCAAAAATGGTATTTGCATTACATGCAATATAATATCCGCCAGAAGCAGCATAATTACCCATCGAAACCACTATTGGTTTTACTTTCTTGGTTAATTCTATTTCTCTCCAAATCAAATCAGAAGTCAATGCACTTCCTCCTGGACTATCAATACGGAGTACAATTGCTTTAACATTTTTATTTTTTCTGGCTTGTTGTAAAGAACGACGCATAGAACCCTCGCCAATAACGTTTACATCACCTTCGCCACTCATAATTTCTCCTTGTGCGTAAATAATTGCAATTTCATCCTTACTGTCAAAAGACTGAGCTGTTGTGGCTATTTTTTGAGCATAATCGGTTATGTTTACTTTGTTGTAGTCTTCATTTTCAGCAACTTTCAATGCTTTTTTGATAGCGCTGTGGTACACGTCTTCATAAGCGATAATGTCAACTAGTTTTTCTGCCTTTGCCATTTCTGGTGTTCGAGCCAAAAGTCCATTTGCAATTTCATTCAATTTGGTAACTGAAATGTTTCTGCTTTTAGAAATATCAGAAACGACAGAACTCCAAACTGAATTTAGTAATGCTGTAGTTTGTTCTCTATTGGCATCACTCATTTTATTTTCTAAAAAGGGTTCTACTGCGCTTTTGTATTTTCCATGACGAATAACTTCCATTTTAAGGCCAGATTTTTCTTGAAAGTCTTTGAAAAACATAATTTCTGCTGAGAGACCTTTAAAATCCATATCGCCTACAGGATTTATGTAAATTGTATTGGCAACAGAGTTTAAGTAATATTCTTTTTGTGAATAAGAATTAGCATAAGCCATTACAAATTTTCCAGATTTTTTAAAGCTTTCTAGCGCATCTCTAAGTGCTTTGCTTTGTGCCATTCCTAAGGATGAATTGTCATTTAAGATAGATATTCCTTTGATATCAGTATCTGTTTTTGCTTTTTCAATTGAATTAATGATATCCGTTAATCCTATTTTTTTGTTATCTGAAAAGATAGTGACCCAAGGATCTTTATATTTTCCTGCATAGTCATTTTGTATTCTGTCTAAATTCAATTCGATTACGGAGTTGCTTTTTACAGTAACAACTTCCGATTCGCCACCAAAAGCGGCTCCAATAAGTAGTATTCCAAAGAAGAACAACATAAAGAATACAAAAATCCCTATGATGGTCGCTAATACATTTCCTAAAAATTTCATATTTGTGTTTTTTTAATAAGTATTCGATGCGCTTAATATGTTACAAATTTAAAGGTTATAATTCTAAAATTAGTTATTAACAAGCTTTATAAAGATGCGACTTATCTAAATTTGTTTTAGTTAATTTGCGGTTAATATGAAATCACAACATCAGGTCATTTTATCGCTAGGGAGTAATCAGGGCAATCGACTGGAAACTATTGAGAACTGTATAGCATTAATTCATCAAGAAATAGGAACTGTAATTAAGGTTTCTAAGTTATACGAAAGTCCTTCTTGGGGTTTTGATAGTGATGCTTTTTACAATTGTGCTTTAATGATGCATACAACAAGTTCTGCTTCTAAAATTTTGTCGCAAGTTCTAAAAGTAGAAAAAAAGTTGGGAAGAGTTCGTGGCGTAGTTCCAGGATATCAATCTAGAATTATTGATGTTGATATTATTGCATTTGATGAAGCAATAATTAATTCTGAAAAATTACAAATTCCGCATCCTTTGATGCAAGATAGGAAATTTGTTCTATTGCCAATTCAGGATTTAAATCTAGATTGGAAGCATCCTATTTTTAAAAAAAATATTGTAGAATTATTAGAATTTTCTCTTGATGAAAGTGAATGTAAAATAGTTCAAAATTTAAAAAGCCCTTTGGGAAATATTCCTTTAGAGCAATTTAATTATGTTGCTTTTGAAGGGAATATCGGAGCGGGAAAAACAACTTTAACTACTAAAATTGCAGAGGATTTTAATGCAAAAACTGTTTTAGAACGTTTTGCGGATAACCCTTTTTTGCCTAAATTTTATAAAGATCAAAACCGATACGCTTTTCCTTTAGAAATGTCATTCTTAGCAGATCGATACCAACAATTATCAGATGATTTAGCTCAATTTGATTTGTTTAAAGACTTTATAGTTGCAGATTATCATATTTTTAAATCGCTAATTTTTGCTAAAATTACCTTGGCTGATGATGAGTATCGCTTGTATCGCAATCTATTTGATATCATCTATAAAGAAATGCCAAAGCCCGATTTGTATGTTTATTTATATCAAAATTCAGAGCGTTTGCTTCAAAACATAAAAAAAAGAGGACGAAGTTACGAACAAGAAATACCTGCAGATTATCTGGATAAGATTAACAATGGGTATTTGGATTATATAAAATCTCAAACGGAACTGAACGTTTTGATAATTGATGTTTCCGATAGGGATTTCGTTAAAAATCAAGAAGACTACCTTTTTATTTTAGATGAAATTCAAAAGAAAACAAATCAGTAGAAAATATTAATTTTCACATTTTCTAATCTACCTTATTTTCTAACTGCTTGATTTTAACAAATAAATCCCAAACTACAATTCCGGCACTAACTGAAATGTTTAAAGAATGTTTGGTTCCCAATTGTGGAATTTCAATTGATCCATCACAAAGTGCAACTGCTTCTTGAGAAACTCCATAAACCTCATTTCCAAAAACTAAAGCATACTTCTTTTTATTTTCAACTTTGAAATCCTGAAGAAAAACAGCGCTTTCTACTTGTTCGATTGCGAGCGTCATTACGTTTTCCTTTTTTAAGTTTTCTATAACTTCAAGAACGTTTTGATGATGTTCCCATGCAACTGTTTCTGTAGCTCCAAGAGCCGTTTTATGTATTTCTTTGTTGGGAGGCGTAGCAGTAATGCCACAGAGGTATATTTTTTCGATCAAAAAAGCATCTGCTGTTCTAAAAACAGAACCAATGTTGTGTAAACTACGAATGTCATCTAATATTAAAATAATCGGCGTTTTTTCGGATTCTTTGAAACCTTCAATAGATTTTCGATTTAATTCGCTATTTTCAAGCTTTCTCATATTTTGGCTATTATTCAAAAAAAAAGCTTCCTATTCATGGGAAGCTTTCTTCTTATTAATTTATATTAATTAGCTTTTTGCGGCATCAGCTGCTAAAACATTTCCTTTAATTGTAAGTACTTTAGTTGGTTCAACAGCGTTAGTTGTCAAAGTTACTGTTTTATTAAATGATTGTCCTGCTCTAGAAGTATCATACTTTACTCCAATAACTCCTTTTGCTCCTGGAGCAATTGGTTCTCTTGGATAAGTAGGAACTGTACAGCCACATGAACCTTGTGCATTAGTAATGATTAATGGTTTGTTTCCGTTGTTAGTAAATACAAATTCACGTTTACCATCAGAATTATAAGCAACAGTTCCGTAATCAATAGTTTCTGTTTGAAAAACCATTCCTGCACCTTCAATTTTTGCAACTGCTGTAGTTTTAGCTTTGATTTTCTTAGGTGCTTTTGAAGTTTCTTGAGCGTTAGAAGCCGTAACTCCTACAACTAGTAATAATGCTAGTGTAATTATCTTTTTCATTTTATTTGTTTTTTTTAATTGGTTTGACAAATTTAAAGAAAAAATCATGCCAATAGCTTAATTTCATCTTAAAAATCATTAATATTTTTTTGGATCTTTAATAATTGACTATAAATCTATAAATTCGCTCACAGAATTTTTTTCATTCATTTTTAAAATAAAGTAAGTTGGCATCTAAAGATAAATTGGTTAAGGAAACGCCTTTAATGAAGCAGTATAACGAGATTAAACGAAAGTATCCTGATGCTTGTTTGTTGTTTCGTGTTGGGGATTTTTATGAGACTTTTGGTGATGATGCAGTACGGGCTTCAAAGATTTTAGGTATTACTCTAACCAAACGCGGAGCAGGTTCTGAAACAGAGACTGCCTTGGCTGGTTTTCCGCACCACTCTATAAACACCTATTTGCCTAAATTAGTCAAAGCAGGACTTCGTGTAGCAATTTGCGATCAGCTAGAAGATCCCAAAATGACTAAAACAATTGTGAAGAGAGGAGTTACTGAGCTTGTTACGCCTGGTGTTTCTATGAATGATGAGGTTTTACAGTCTAAAACAAATAACTTTTTGGCTGCTATTTTCTTTGCCAATAAATCAATAGGAATCTCTTTTTTGGATGTATCTACAGGTGAATTCTTAACGGCTCAAGGAAACGCAGAATATATAGATAAGCTGTTACAGAATTTTAATCCTAGTGAGGTTTTAATTCCAAAAAATAATAAGAATGATTTCCGAGAAACTTTTGGAGAGGACTACCATACTTTTTATTTAGAAGATTGGATCTATAAGGAAGATTATGCTTTTGAAACCTTAACAAAGCATTTTCAAACCGTTTCTTTGAAAGGGTTTGGAGTAGAAGAGCTTAAAGAGGGCGTTGTTGCCTCGGGAGCAATTTTATATTATCTTTCTGAAACGCAACACAATAGAGTGCAACACATTACGAGTATTCAGCGCATTGCCGAAGACGCTTATGTCTGGATGGATCGTTTTACAATTCGTAATCTCGAATTATATCACAGTTACAATCCAAATGCGGTTACTTTGCTGGATGTTATTGATAAAACGCTTTCGCCAATGGGAGGCCGTTTGCTAAAAAGGTGGTTGGCTCTGCCCTTGAAAGATAGTGTTAAAATAAAAAGTCGTCATGAGGTAGTTTCTTATTTGAAAGCCAATCAAGATGTTTTTAAGAATATTCAAAATCAAATCAAACAAATATCTGATTTAGAACGTTTAATTTCTAAAATAGCAGCCGGAAAAGTATCTCCTCGTGAGGTGGTTTATCTAAAAGAATCATTGGATGCTATTATTCCGATTAAAGATTTAGCCTTGCAAAGTCCGCAAGAAGCAGTAAAAATTATTGGTGATAGTTTGCATAGTTGCGAATTGTTGCGTGAGAAAATAAAAACGGTATTGAATCAAGATGCTCCGGTAGCTATTGCTAAAGGAAATGCTATTGCTAAAGGCGTTCATGCAGAATTGGATGATTTGCGAGCTATATCAACTTCTGGTAAGGAATTCTTAGATGGAATTGAAAAAAGAGAATCTCTAGCAACGGGAATTTCTTCATTAAAAATCTCCTTTAATAATGTTTTTGGCTATTATATAGAAGTGAGAAACATGCATAAGGATAAAGTTCCAGCGGAATGGATTCGCAAGCAAACTTTAGTTAATGCTGAGCGTTATATTACGGAAGAGCTTAAGGAATACGAAACAAAAATACTAGGAGCTGAAGAGAAAATTCATAAAATTGAAGCAGAGTTGTTCGAGCAATTGGTTGGTTGGATTGCTACTTATATTAAGCCAGTACAGATGAATGCGAACTTGGTAGCGCAGTTGGATTGCTTGTGTTCTTTTACCCAACTCGCCATAAAAAATAATTATGTTTGCCCAGAATTAGACGAGACATTCGAACTAGAAATTAAAAACGGAAGACATCCTGTTATCGAAAAACAATTGCCGGTGGGTACTCCGTATATTGCTAATGATGTTTTCTTGGATAGAGAAACCCAGCAGCTTATTATGATTACCGGTCCTAATATGTCTGGTAAGTCGGCTATTTTGCGTCAAACTGCTTTAATAGTACTGTTAGCTCAAATGGGAAGTTTTGTTCCTGCAGAGAGTGTTAGAATGGGTATTGTTGATAAGATATTTACGAGAGTAGGAGCGAGTGATAATATCTCGATGGGTGAATCTACTTTTATGGTCGAAATGAATGAAACGGCTTCAATTTTGAATAATATTTCAGATAGAAGTTTGGTATTGTTAGATGAGATCGGAAGAGGAACTAGTACCTATGACGGAATTTCTATTGCTTGGGCAATTGCAGAGTTTTTGCATGAGCATCCTTCAAGACCTAAAACCTTGTTTGCTACCCATTACCACGAATTGAATGAAATGAGTGAATCTTTACCTAGAATTCAAAACTATAACGTGGCAGTAAAGGAACTCAAAGACACTGTTCTTTTTATTCGAAAATTAGTAAAAGGAGGGAGTGCTCATAGTTTTGGAATACATGTGGCGAAAATGGCCGGAATGCCACAAATAGTAATCTTGAAAGCGCAAAAGCTTTTGAAAAAATTAGAGAAAAATCATTCTAGTGATGCCTTGAATGGAATTAAAGAGGCTAAAGAGGAAATGCAAATGAGTTTCTTTAATTTAGATGATCCTTTGTTAGAAGAGATAAAAGAAGAGATTTTAAATCTAGATATAAATACTATTACTCCTATGGAGGCCTTGATGAAACTCAATGAAATTAAGAGAATGTTAGTTAGGAAATAATTTTATTGTTTTTAAATAATAGGTTATCAGAAGTTTAGCTTTTTTATTGTATTTTTTTATAAAAAAATCTTGCGTAACTCAATAAAAGTCCTAAATTTGCATCCGCAATACACAACAAGTATTGTGGTTCTTTTAAAGAATTGAAAATGCGAAAATAGCTCAGTTGGTAGAGCGCGACCTTGCCAAGGTCGAGGTCGCGGGTTCGAGCCCCGTTTTTCGCTCCACACCACATAATGCTCGGATGGTGAAATTGGTAGACACGCTGGACTTAAAATCCAGTGAACAGCAATGTTCGTGCGGGTTCAAGTCCCGCTCTGAGTACTAAAAAAGCTTCAAACTATGTTTGGAGCTTTTTTTATTTTATAAAATGACTACTTCAGATTTATTGGTGTGATTCAAAGTAATACAATCTCTATGTTTTATCGAGTCTATTAAATTACATTAACTAATGTTATAGTTAGTTTTTAGCATCAAATGACTGTGTTTTATAGTAGATAAAGAAGTTTATGGGTGATATGTCATAATTTAAAAAATGAAGCGAGTAGTCATGTGTTTATTCGTTTTGATTGTCAAATTTATTTAAAGTAAATTATGGGGGCTTTTGTTATTAGTAGAAGGTTTAATGATGAGTATAAATTTGTTTTTACTTCTAGAAAAGGGAAAGTGGTTTTTACTAGTCTCAGTTATGAGCTTAAGTTTGAGTGTGAAGAAGATATTGAAAGATTTAAGCGTGAAATAGAAACAGCAGATTTTTTAAAATTTAAATCCTCAACTGGAAAATTCTATTTTAAACTAATGTTGGATGGCGTTCATTTTGCCACCAGTAGAAAATATACAACTTCATTGCGTTTGCAAAAAGGGATCGACGAAATTGTACGTTATGGATCGGTTTCTGAAATATTAGATTTTTCAGGCAATGATTTTATTTTTCAGGACTAACCTTGTTGTTGATTAATAAAAAAAGAGAATGTCTTTATTAGTAAAGACATTCTCTTTTTTTATTAATCACTTTGTTTCTTTATGAAGTCTAGTGATAGGAAATAAAAAAGCCATCTCGCTTAGCGGGATGGCTTTAAAATTTTTAGAATTTAAGTTCTAATTATTTTTTTACTTCAGCAGCAGCTTCAGTAGCAGTAGCAGCAGCATCAGTTGCAACAGCAGCAGCAGAATCAACTACAGTAGCAGCAGAATCAACAACCATAGCAGCAGAATCAACTACCATAGCAGCAGAATCAACAGCGTTAGCAGACTCTTCAGCAGAAGCGTCAGCTTTTTTACATGATACAACAGTTAATACAGCAACAGCAGCTAAACTTAAAAATACTTTTTTCATCTTAATTTATTATAAAAGGTTAATTATTAATTCGTGGCAAAGATATAAATTTTTTAATATGTAAAATATATTTTTATTTTTTTTTTAAAAAATAATATTTTTCACCAACGTTCATTTAAATAGCAATTATTATGCCAGTTGATTAAAAGGTTAAATTAGTTTTTAATATCGCTAATTTAACCCTTTTTTTAATTTATTTTTTACTTAAGGTCTTCTTTTTTAGTGTTTTACCTTGTTTTGGGTGAACTAGTTTTAATTCGCTAATTAAGTTTTTAGCACCAGCATATTTGTCCATAATAAATAAAACATATCTTATGTCAACCATTATATTTCTACAAATACTAGGGTCATAATAGATATCGCTCATTGTTCCTTCCCAAACTCGATCAAAATTAAGTCCAATTAAATTCCCATAAGCGTCAATTGCAGGGCTTCCTGAATTTCCTCCTGTAGTATGATTGGTGCCTATAAAATTCACTGGCATTTTTCCATTTTCGCTGTACGGACCGTAATCTTTAGTTTTGTATAAATCAATTAGTTTTGCAGGAACATCAAATTCATAATCTCCAGGAATATACTTTTCCATTACACCGTCTAAATACGTTATTGGTGTATAAAGAGTAGCATCTTTAGGTTCGTATCCTTTTACTTTTCCGTAAGTAACTCTTAAAGTACTATTGGCATCTGGAAAAATACGGCTGTCCGTGTTTAATTCTAATTGTGCTTTCATGTAAGTACGTTGCAATGCAGTGATCTCTAAGTTGATTTCATCATATTTTGGCGCAATCTCTTTAGTGTACTTATCTGACAATTCTTTTACTAAGATAAAAGCGGGATCTGCATTTAAGTTTGCTATTACAGTTTTTGCATCGCCAGAAAGTAATTTTTTCAAGCTGTCGTAATCTTTAAGTTTGGATTTGCTATATATTTCTGAAGCTAAATTTTTAGCATTAATGTTCGTTAATCCTTTTGGTAAAAATTGCTTAGATGATTGATTAGCATACAAATCAATCAATTGTTCAAAAACTTTTTCGTCAACTGTTGCATTAAAGTTTTTATAAAAATCTGCCAAACTACTAATTAAATTAGTTTTTCTGTCATTAAAAGCTTGTTCACCTTTAGCGTTATAAACTTGTTCTAATTGGTATAATTTAAATCCGGTGCTAAGCATTTCTGTATTGCGTTGCACTGTCTCCATAAAATATTCTCTTGCAACGGCATAAGGAGCGATTGCAGCATAGTTCTTTTCGAAATCAGCTAATAGTGTTCCGTATTCTTTTTCTTTCCCTGCTTTAACTATTTTTTGTTGAAAAACTTTCTCAGCTTCTCTTTTTACAGCTACAGCATTTGATTTTTTTAATCCTTGAGTTTCTCCAATCCATTTTTTCCAATAATTAGCAATACTAGCATATTTTGAAGCATACTGAATTTTGATGGCATTGTCTTTTCGCATAAAACCATCAGCAACTTTCAAGGCTTTGTCTCTAATTTCTATTTTTGCTGGATTTAACTCATTTACAATTTGCTCAATTGCAACTGCGGGTAAATACTCATTTGTTTTTCCTGGATAACCAAATACTAAAGTAAAATCATCTTCGGCTACACCATCAAGTGAAATGGGTAAAAAGTGTTTTGGTGTATAAGGCACGTTGTCTTTTGAGTATTTTGCTGGATGATTATTTTTGTCAGCATAAATTCTGAATAAAGAAAAATCTCCTGTATGACGTGGCCAAACCCAGTTGTCAGTGTCTGATCCAAATTTTCCTATTGAGGTCGGTGGAGCGCCCACCAAACGAACATCGGTAAAGGTTTCTGTTACAAAAAGCATGTATTGATTGCCTTCATAAAATGTACGAATTTTGTTTTCTTGCCAACTTTCCTTTGGTAGAGAGTTGCTTAATGCTGAAATGTTCTCTTGGATTTTTTTCTGTTTTTCTGCTTCATTTGTAAGTGTAGCTGTTCCGTTCAATACAGCTGTCGTTACATCTTCAATTTTTACAATAAATGTTACGGTCAAACCTTCGTTTGGTAATTCGTCCTCCATTTTATAAGCCCAAAAACCATCTGCAAGGTAATCGTGATCTACTGTAGAGTGTGATTGAATTTGAGAATATCCACAATGGTGATTGGTTAGTATTAATCCTTTTGGAGAAATTACTTCAGAAGTACAACCACCGTTAAAATGAGGAACGGCATCTTTCATACTAGATTGGTTTACATCGTAAATCTCTTTCACAGACATTTTCATGCCTAGATTTTTCATTTCTGTTTCGTTCATGCCTTTTAGTAAGGAAGGAATCCACATACCGCCTTGTTGGGCTTGTGTCTGAATAACAAATAATAATAGGAATAGTTTTAAAAATTTCATGTTTATATATTTAGTTTGCAATTTTACTTGATTTTGTGGGCCATTAATTTTCGATTATGCAATTCAAAACCGTTGGCAATATACAATTTTTGTGCATTTTGATTGTGATTTTCTATTTCTAAGTAGATTAATTTTAATCCCAATTCTGTACTTTTATCCTTAACAAATGATACAGTTTGACCTCCAATTCCTTTGCCTCTAGCTTGTTTGGTTAGGTACAATTCATCTAAAAAAGCAATTTTTCCTTGGTATTCAAAACTGAAAATAAAAGTTAGAATCACATAACCCACAATTTCATCTTCGTTCAAAATAAGCCATGCTTTTCCCAGATTTTCATTGGCAATGAATTCCTTAAATAAAGATTTGCTAACTTTTAGGTCAATAGGATAATTGTCTATCGCATAGAAATCCTGCATCAACAACACTATGGTTTCTATATCTGTAGTGACTAATGGTTTAAAATGTATCATTTAAAATATTTTTTAAAATTATAGAAGTAGCCCCTTTATTCATTTGTACAAAAGTTTCGCAAATATGTCCTTTTTCATTCCTAATATCATCATTCCGAATTAGGTTTATAAAGGTTTCTTTTAATTCTTTAGCATTTGTTATAACACTACAACCTTCCATATTGACTAATGCGGTTGCTTCTGGAAAATGAGAATAGTTAGGTCCGATGACAATTGGAACACCAAACGTAGCAGGTTCTAATAAATTGTGAACACCAGGATTTCCAAAACCTCCACCAACATAAGCAATATCTGCATAGCTATAAATCTTTGTTAGAATACCAACAGTATCAATAATAAAAACATCAAAATCAGCTAAATTCTGTCCTTCTTTTTCAGTGAATAAGACCGTTTTTTTAGTGATGCTACTCTTTAATTGTTGAATTTGTTCTTTCTTGATGTTATGTGGCGCAATTATAAATTTAATTTTCATTGCGTTTGAATGGATAAAATTAATCAATAAGTTTTCATCTTTTGGCCAAGAACTTCCTATAACAATTGTGGTTTTGTTGTCTTTAAATTGAGAAATGAAATCTAATGAATTGTCTTTTTCTAAAATGGTAGCCACTCTGTCAAATCGAGTATCTCCAGAAATTGAAACATTTGTTTTGCCTAGACTTTGCAAGAGTTTTTTAGACTTTTCGTTTTGTACAAAAAAGTAAGTGAAAGCGTTTAATGCTTCTCTGTAAAAACCACCATACCATTTAAAAAAAAGTTGGTTTTCTCTTAATATTCCAGAAATTAGATAAGTCTTTGTGTTTCGTTTTTTAAGGCCCGCTAAATAATTGGGCCAATATTCGTATTTAATAAAAAAAACTAAATCGGGTTGCACTAATTCTAAAAATGTATCCGCATTTTTCTTGGTGTCTAATGGAAGATAAACTGTTACATCTGCTACAGAGTTGTTTTTACGAACCTCATAACCAGAAGGTGAGAAAAAAGTAAGAATGATTTTATGAGACGGAAATTGTTTTTTTACAGCTTCTATAACAGGTAAACCTTGTTCGTATTCGCCCAAAGAAGCGGCATGAAACCAAATTGTTTGATCGGATTGATTTATTTTTTGTTGCAATGTTAAAAAAACATCTTTTCGTCCTTCTACAAAAAGTTTCATTTTAGGACTGAAAATGGCTGTGATTTTTAATAAAAAACCAGCAAATTGAACCACTAAGTTATAGAGAAAAAGCATCTTTTAGAATTTGGGGCTAAAATACGGTTTCTTTATTTTAGTTTCTTCGAATGAAATGCTTAAAATTTATTTTGTTACAGCTTCACTTTTTTATTTCATCAAAATAGAATTTATTTTAAGTGGTGTTCATTGGTTTGAACTCAATAATAACTATTTTTGTTCTTCGTTTTTAGAAAGAGTTCGTTGTTTTTAAAAACAGTATCCTTTCGAACTTTAAACAAGCAAAATCAATGAAAAAAATTCAAATGGTTGACTTAAAAAGTCAATACGATAAGATAAAAGAAAGTGTAAATAGTTCAATTCAAGAAGTTTTAGAAACCAATACTTATATTAATGGACCTCAAGTTCATCAGTTTCAAAAATCTCTAGAAACTTATTTAGACGTAAAACACGTAATTCCATGCGCAAACGGAACCGATGCTTTGCAAATTGCAATGATGGGTCTAGATTTAAAACCAGGAGATGAGGTAATTACTGCCGATTTTACTTTTGCTGCTACTGTTGAGGTTATAGCCTTGCTACAATTGACACCCGTTTTAGTAGATGTTGATTTAGTTAACATGAATATCTCTATTGAAGGAATCAAAAAAGCCATTACTCCAAAAACTAAAGCAATTGTACCGGTTCATTTATTTGGTCGTGCCGCTAATATGGAAGCTATTATGGCTCTTGCCAAAGAACATAATCTATATGTAATTGAAGATAATGCGCAAGCAATTGGCGCTAATTGCAAGTTTTCTGACGGAACAAAAAAGAAAGCAGGAACGATAGGTCATGTTGGTGCAACTTCGTTCTTTCCGTCTAAAAATCTTGGTTGTTATGGAGACGGAGGTGCTATTTTTACTAATGATGATGCTTTAGCACATAAATTACGTGGAATTGTAAATCACGGAATGTACGAACGCTACCACCATGATGTTGTAGGTGTAAATTCTCGTTTAGATAGTATTCAAGCAGCTGTTCTGAATGCTAAATTACCCTTGTTAGACCAATACAACAAAGCAAGACAAGACGCCGCTAGAAAATATTCAGCCGCTTTTGAAGGACATAAAAATATTATTTCACCAACGATATGTGATATTTGTGATTGTCATGTTTTTCATCAATATACATTGCGTATTATTGCGGCAGATAGAAATGGATTAATGCAGCATTTATTAGACAAAGGAATTCCATGTGCTATTTATTATCCAATTCCATTACATTCTCAAAAAGCTTATTTAGATACGCGTTACAAAGAAGAAAATTTTCCAGTAACGAATCAATTGGTGCAAGAAGTGTTATCATTGCCAATGCATACGGAGTTAGATGATGAACAAATTAAATACATTACAGATAGCGTTTTAGAATTTTTAAAATAGATTCTTGAAGCAAAATAATTAATAAAAATGAAGGTATTAGTAACAGGAGGTTTAGGTTTTATTGGTTCTCATACCGTAGTTGAATTGCAAAACGAAGGTTTTGAAGTTATAATTGTAGATAATCTTTCCAATACTTCTTTGAGTGTTTTAGATGGAATTGAAAAAATTACAGGCAAAAAGCCCATTTTTGAAAATTTAGATTTACGCGAAAAAGAGAAAGTACAAGATTTTTTCAAAAGGAATAGTGATATATCTGGTGTAATTCATTTTGCAGCTTCAAAAGCGGTAGGTGAAAGTGTTGAAGACCCTTTGTTGTATTATGAAAATAACATCAGTGCACTGATTTATGTTTTACAACAATTACAACAAAAACCCGAAGCCAATTTTATTTTCAGTTCTTCTTGTACGGTTTACGGTCAAGCCGAAAAGATGCCAATTACGGAGGATGCAGCACTTCAACAGGCCGTTTCTCCTTATGGAAATACAAAAGCGGTAGGAGAAGAAATCATAACTGATACCGCAAAAGTGACCAATATTAATGCTATTTTGTTGCGTTATTTTAATCCTATTGGTTCCCATCCATCTGCTGAAATTGGTGAATTGCCTATTGGTGTTCCTCAAAACTTAGTACCATTTATTACTCAAACAGGTTTTGAATTGCGAAAAGAATTGGCTGTGTACGGCGACGATTATCCAACACCAGACGGAACGGCTATTCGTGATTATATTCACGTTGTAGATTTGGCGAAAGCCCATGTAATAGCTTTACAGCGTTTAATAAACAAAAAAAACACAGCAAAAGTAGAAACCTTTAATTTAGGAACAGGAACAGGAAGTTCTGTTTTAGAAGTGATAAATAGTTTTGAAAAAGTGAGCGGTAAAAAATTGCCATACAAAATTGTAGGACGCAGAGAAGGAGATATTACTTCGGCTTACGCCAATACGGACAAGGCAAATAATGTTCTAGGTTGGAAAGCACAATCTACGCTTGAAGAAGCGATGGCAAGTGCTTGGAAATGGGAACAGAAAATTAGAGGTTAGATTTTTAAATTGATATTTATTAAAGATCCCAAATTATCAAAATGATGGTTTGGGATTTTTTTGTAAATTTGTTTCGCTAATACATTCATTATGAACGATAAAATAGAAAATTCAAACAAAGCGGAAGAACCAATTACGGCTTACAAAACTACTTTAAAACAAAAGGGTATTGGAGAAAATTTCGATTTTGATAAGGAATTCAAAAATGGATATACACCTGAAGAGCTTTTATCAGAAATGAAGAAACGAATAAGTAAGTATCCTTGGAAAAAATAATTTATAAAAATGATATTTTAGATTATTTCGATGATTTAGTATTTTTATTATTCAATAAAAAATACTTTTCTTATCAAGAAAATGCAGACAAGTATTTAGAAAAATTAATACAATTTGTTTCTGATAATATAAGAGACTTTCCAAATCGGAAAACTCCGCAAGAATTAAAATATCTTGGTTCAAATTATATTTTTTACAACTCTAATAAACGAACCACTTGGTATGTTTTTTTCGAAAATTCTGGCAAAAATTATTTGATTACTGGAATATTAAATAATCATTGCGAAGAAGCGAATAGATTATAAAACAAAAATCCTCATAAAAATGTATTTATGAGGATTTTTTATTTTAAAATAGACTGACCCATAAAAACGGATCACTGTTAACTAATATTATGCATTCGCGGTAACCGCTTCTTTGTCAATTTTTCCAATTAAACCGGCTAATACTTTTCCAGGGCCCACTTCTGTAAATAAAGTGGCGCCATCAGCGATCATTTGCTGTACCGATTGTGTCCATTTTACGGGAGCAGTCAATTGGATTATTAAGTTTTTCTTGATTTCCTCTGGTGATGAAATTGCTGTTGCAGTTACATTTTGATAAACGGGGCAAATAGGAGTAGAGAACGTAGTTGCTTCAATAGCTGCCGCCAGTTCTTCTCTTGCTGGTTCCATCATAGGCGAGTGAAATGCTCCGCCTACAGGTAATAATAAAGCTCTTTTTGCACCAGCTGTTTTCATGGCTTCACACGCTTTTTCAACTGCTGACGTTTCGCCAGAAATTACTAATTGTCCAGGACAGTTATAGTTTGCTGCTACTACAACACCGTCAATCGAAGCGCAAACTTCTTCTACGATATTGTCTGCTAATCCTAAAACTGCTGCCATTGTTGAAGGCTTAATTTCGCAAGCTTTTTGCATAGCAAGTGCTCTTTTTGAAACTAATTTAAGACCATCTTCAAAAGATAAAGTACCATTGGCAACTAAAGCTGAAAATTCACCTAATGAATGACCTGCTACCATTTCTGGTTTAAAATCTTCTAATGTTTTTGCTAAAATTACTGAGTGCAAGAAAACTGCTGGTTGCGTAACCTTAGTCTCTTTTAATTCTTCTGCAGTTCCCTCAAACATAATGTCTGTGATGCGGAAACCTAATATTTCGTTTGCTTTTTCAAACAATTCTTTTGCTAGTGGAGAATTCTCATATAAGTCTTTGCCCATTCCTGTGAATTGTGCGCCTTGACCCGGGAATACATATGCTTTCATATTTATCTTTTTATTGTTTACCAATTTCTTCTATTAAAAAGGAATCAAATGCAAAAATACTATTTTTTACCCTATTTAAAAAAATCTCTTTTGTTTACCTTAAGGAATTAAAAATAGCAATATTCATGACAGAATGCTTGGTCCTTGTAATTCTGTCAGCAATTTTTGTAACATATCTTTAACTTTTATACTAATGAAGTATAAAAAGAAAGTCATGAAAAAAATTCTATCCGTTTTAGCACTTGCTGTTGTAGCCTTTATATTATTTTACATCAATTTGCCAGTAATAAACTATGGTTTTACTGGATTCGCTTTTATTTTATTAGTATTGGTTATTCTAGTTATTGTATATTCTAGTGGTTTAACGGTTTCAGAAAAAACAAAGCAGGTAAAGCTTGCCGCTATGCCAAGTAAGTATTTATATGTTTTAGTAGCTATACTTTTATCATACTGTATTTTATTACCACTTATTACTAGTACGAAAATGTTTAGAAGCGATTCCTATCAGAAATTAATTGGTGAAGTTAAAAATGGAGAAAAAATTACAAACCATATTGCTCCAATTTCTATAGATAAAATTAGAGTGGTCGATGAAAAGTTAGCTTATCTTTTAGGAGAGAAAATATTAGGTTCTCAGCCTGCTCTTGGAAGTCAAGTAGAATTAGGAGATTTTTGCATTCAAAAAGTAAATGATGAGTTGTATTGGGTTGCGCCCTTATTACATTCTGGACTTTTAAAATGGTTTAATAACCAAGAGGGAACTGCAGGATATGTAATGGTTTCTGCAACCAATGAGCGTGATGTGAAATTAGTGCAACATGTGGGCGGAAAAGCGATAAAGATTAAGTACCAACCCGGTGCTTATTTTGGTAGTGAATTGCATCGCCATGTTTATTTTAATGGATATGCCACTGCTGGTTTAGCCGATTTTAGTTTTGAGATTGATGATGCTGGAAATCCATTTTGGGTGATCACTAAATATGAAAAGAGAATTGGTTTTTCTGGAAAAGAAGCTAATGGAATTGTTGTTGTTGATGCACAATCGGGAGCTATGACTGAATATTCAATTGCTAAAACGCCACTATGGGTAGATCGCATTCAGCCTTTAGGTTTTATAGAAGACCAATTAAATGATTGGGGAGAATATGTGCATGGGTATTGGAACTTCTCCAATGCAGATAAATTACAAACCACAGAAGGTTTGACTTTAGTGTACGGAAAAGATAACAAATCCTATTGGTACACCGGATTGACTTCTGTAGGGAAAGATGAGTCTGCAGTAGGTTTTGTATTGGTAGATACTAGAACAAAAGAAGCGACCTTTTACAAGCAAAGTGGAGCGACAGAATTTGCTGCTCAAAGTTCAGCCGAAGGGAAAGTTCAAGAAAAAGGATATAAAGCTTCGCTGCCTATTCCGTATAACATCAATAATATACCTGCTTATGTGATGACGCTTAAAGATGATGGAGGTTTGGTAAAAATGTTTGCTATGGTTGATATTTCCGATTATACAATTGTTGGAGTAGGAAATACGATGAGAGAAACATTGACCGCTTTTAAAAACGTCTATAATATGGCGGATAACAAGATAAATCCCAATAATGTCTCTAATAAAAAAACAGTAAAATCAGTAGTTACTCGAATTCAAAATGATGTTAAAAACGGAAATAGCTTTTATTATTTTAAAGTGAAAGATTATCCTAATATTTTCGTGGGTTCTTCTCAAATATCAAGTCAGTTGCCCGTAACAATTATCGGAGATAGTATTTCAGTTTCCTTTGATTTAGATTTAGAAGAAGTAATTGATATTTCAACATTCGAAAATATTAATCTAAAATCGAGTATGAAAAAGAAGTAGTAAAAAGAAAGGCTTGCAGTGATTATTGCAAGCCTTTTTTTATTTTTTAGGTACTAGTTTAAAAGAAGTCACTTTAAATCTATCGTCAACTATTTTTCCAACTACCTCTGCTTTTCTGACTGCAGCACAAAAACCGTCATCAGCATGTGCATCTCCATGTGCATCTATTGAAGTGCCATCTACAAAATAGGATTTCCCATCAATGCGAACGGCTAAATCGCAGCCATGTCCTTTCATATCAAATTGACATTGACCGCAAGCGGCTTCTACAATTTGTGGTTTTATTTCCTCTTTTTTTTCTTGAGCACTTATTGCTACTGCGAAAAATAAAAATGTTGCTACTATTATTTTTTTCATAATTATAAATTTACGGTTACTAAGGTAGCAGCATTTTTTGCTCTTTCCACAATTTCTTCAATTGGTGTTTCTAGAATGTCGTTTGCAAGTGCAACTCCCATTCTTCGGTATGGTCTCGAAGTTGGTTTTCCAAAGATTCTAAAGTCAGTTTTTGGTAAAGCTGCTATTTTTTCGATTCCGGAATAGCTTGGATTTTCTGAATTTTCTGAAGCTAAGATAACAGCACTAGCACCTGCTTTTTCTAGAGTAATCTCAAAAATCGGTAAACTTAAAATTGCTCTTAAATGCAATTCAAATTGATTAAAATTTTGGGTTCCTGCTAAGGTGACCATTCCTGTATCATGCGGACGAGGTGATAACTCCGAGAAATAAACGCCTTCATCTGTTAGAAAAAACTCAACGCCAAATAGACCAGCGCCACCTAATGCTTCGGTAACTTTTTCGGCCATATCTTGTGCCTCATACAAGTCCTTGTCGGAAATACGTGCAGGTTGCCAACTTTCCATATAATCGCCACGTTCTTGTCTATGACCAATAGGTGCGCAAAATAAGGTGGGATTGTTGTTTTGAACAACAGTTAGTAAAGTGATCTCCGAATTGAACTGGACAAATGCTTCGACGATTACTTCTACTACATCACCACGGGAACCTTCAACGGCATAATTCCATGCTTTATCAATATCGGCAATTGTCTTTATTGTAGATTGTCCTTTTCCAGACGAACTCATTAACGGTTTTACAACGCAAGGCATTCCTACTGCTTCAACTCCTTTATGTAGTTCTTCAGCGGTGGTTGCATAGCGATAATTAGCCGTTTTTAATCCTAATTCTTTTGAAGCTAAATCCCGAATTGCTTTTCTGTTCATTGTAAAGTTGGCCGCTTTCGCCGAAGGAACAACTACAATTCCTTGCTTTTCGTACTTGTAAAACTGTTCCGTACGAATCGCTTCTATTTCTGGGACAATAAAGTCAGGTTGATGTTTGGCAACAATACGGTCTAAAGCTGTTCCGTCTAACATATTGATAACTTCAAAAGCATGCGCAACTTGCATCGCTGGTGCATTTGCGTAGCTATCGACAGCAATTATTTTTTGTCCGATTCTTTGTGCTGCAATGGTAAACTCTTTACCCAGCTCGCCAGAACCTAGAAGTAATATTTTCATTTTATCTCATCTTAATTGAGTAGTAAAAATAGAAAAACACTTTTTATAATACGTTAAAATTTATTTTAATTTATGGTTATAACTTTTGAATAACTTAAATTGAATTTTCTCACAAAAAGAGAACTATATTTATATATTTGTGGGTTTTTAAATCATAATTATAATTCAAAAAATAATGAAAACAAATTTTTTTTTATTGATCACTGCTTTATTTCTAACTACATTAGGATACTCCCAAATTACATTCAATGTGGGAATGGGGCAACAGAAAGCAGAAGGTATTGTTTTTAAAAAGGACAATCAAAATGTTAGTGGGCTAGTGCATTTTCCAGGTTTTAAGGAAAAAAGAATAAAAGTGAGAGTCGCTGATAAAAGCGAAAAATTTGATGGGAAAGATATTGACTCGGTACAGATATTTGATGAAAATAAAAAGTTGATTTATACTTTCTTTTATACTAAAACAAAAACATATAAAGCAAAAGGAAAAGAGACAAAGATTGAAAAAGAAGGCTGGATTTGTAAAACAATGGAAGGCAAAGTCTCCTTATACTTAGGAGGATTGTCCTATGGAATTAAAGACGCTAAGGTTGAGGGTGATGCTATTAAAGAAGGAAAGACAAAAGCAGATAAAATAAAAATTAGAAAAATGAAAGTGGTTTCTGAAGAAGTACATCACTACTTAAAAAGAAAAAACGAAGATTATCCAACACTTGTGTCTTTGAGCTCAAACGGAGCTTCTGTAGGGTATAATGCTTTTTTCAGAGAATTTGCAGTCTATTATTTTAATGATAATCAAGAAATTGCGAAAAAGATTGAAGAAAAAGAATATAAGTATGATGATATAGAAGAGGTAGTAAACTTATATAATGTTAAACCAAAGTCTAAAGTAAAAGCAGAGGTAAAATCGGATGCAAAAGAGGTAGCAAAGCCAAAAGCAACTAAGGTTACAAAAAAGAAACCGACTAAAAAAAATAAATAAGAGCAATTGATTTTATTAGATTCTTTAATAAAAATCGATAAATTACTGATTTTTAGAAATAATAAAGCGTTCAAAAATTTATAAATAAATTTTTGAACGCTTTTATTTTACTTCTCAATTAATGAAAATGATCTTCTTCAATTTCAAACTCAGCATCTTTTTCCCAAATTTCCATTTCACAAGGCTTGCAATTGAATTTCAATTTGTATTCTAGTTCGCCTTGCTTTAAGACTAGAGGTTCTTTTAACTTCTCGCCCATAATTTCTTTTTGATGTATAGGGCATTTTTTTAATTCGTATTTGATGCAATATTTAGTAGTCATTACACGAGATTTTCCTGGTTCCCATTGTAATTCAAATGCTTTTTCTATTTCCGTAACACCGTGACGCTCATAAAATTTACGTGCCAATTTGTTAGATACATTGTACATGAAATCTAATTTAGTTTCAGGATAAGGATGTGAAGTTTTAACCAATTGGTGTTCTTCAACTTTGTAGCCAGCCATACGAATTGCTGATAATTGTTCAAAAACAGTACGTCTCATTTCATTGATTTTTGAAATAGGTAGAAACCAGTTTTCTGAAAACATCACATTAATTTCATCGGCTTTATAAGGAGTGAATCCTGTTTTAGCCAATTGTGTTTTTATATTTTCGGCAATAGATTCGTTGTTTTTAGTTTGCTCTTTAGCATGTTCTAAATGAACTGTGCTCACAAAACCGTCTTCATCAGTAGCGATTAATTCGAAACCATTTTCATTTTCGGTCAATAATAAAGTAGTACTTATTTTTCGAACCGCACTATCTTCGCGCTCTACGATTTTGATAAAGGCAGCATCATTATTGCGGTAAATAAAAGTGCCTTCTTTTAATTCCTTTAAAACATTGGGATAGGCTAAGCCGTTTTCGACTTTATTTACATAGATTCCATCTGCTTCATTGTTGTCGTTTATGTAGCAAAGTCCATCGCCATTGTTAAGTAGTTCTCCATTTTCAATTTGGTAAGCGTTACCAATTGTTTTGATTAATTTACCAATATATTGACCTTTTGATTTTGGACTTTCCCAAGACCCGATAGATTGGTCTCTTCCGTTTACAAAATAATCGGTGTATCCCCGATTGAAGCTTTTGTTTAAAGCAGAATCGAAAGTAAAGGTGCATTTTCCCGAAGAAGCTTTAGTGTAGCTTTCATTTCCTTCTAGAAAAGCATCTAGTTTTTGTCTTAGATATGAAACATTATTTTTTACATATACAATATCCTTCAATCGGCCTTCTATCTTGAAAGAGCAAACTCCCGCTTCGATTAAGTTTGGAATTTGATCTGAAACATCAAAATCCTTGATAGAAAGTAAGTGACTGTTTTTGATTAATGTTTCACCGTGTCCGTCAATTAAGTTGTAAGGCAAACGACAGTTTTGAGCGCATGAACCACGGTTGGCGCTGCGTTCTCCATTGGCAACACTCATGTAGCAGTTTCCACTAAAGGAAACACACAAAGCGCCTGTTACAAAAAACTCTAATTCTACATCTGATGCTGTACTAATTGTTTTTATTTGATGAAGGTTTAATTCTCGAGCTAAAACGACACGTTTCATTCCAGCATCTTTCAGGAATTTAATTTTGTCAGCGTCGCGGTTGTTTGCTTGTGTGCTTGCATGTAAAACGATTGGAGGTAACTCCATTTCCATGATTGCCATATCTTGCACGATAAGCGCATCTACTTTAATGTCGTACAATTTCCAAATCATCTGACGACACGTTTCCAATTCATTATCGTATAAGATGGTGTTGATTACAACAAAAACTTGAGCGTGGAATAAGTGAGCATATTTTACTAATTCAGCTATATCTTCGATCGAGTTCGTTGCATTAGAGCGTGCTCCAAATTGTGGTGCTCCAATATATACTGCGTCGGCCCCACTGTTGATGGCTGCCATTCCGTGTATTAAATCTTTTGCTGGAGCAAGTATTTCTATTTTCTTTTTCATCTAGTTGATGATAAATTGTTAATTTTTAAAACTTTAGTCTTTTTAGAGTTCCCTCAAAAAAGTCTGCAAAGGTCTAATTAATTATCCAAGATTTCTAACGAATAGCTATTTTTTTAAAAATAAATAGAATTATAAAAAGAGTTTTTTATAACGGTTTGTTAATTCGATTAAAATTGGAGCTCAGCACACCATATTTGTAAATAGTTATTAAAAAATAAAAACCACTTAGCATAAGCTAAGTGGTTTTTATATAAAAATATTCTAATAGTAATTAAGATATTTTTTTTGCTTTAATTTTAGTTAAAGTACTTTGTATGCTATTTAATTGTTTCGTGATCATAGCAATTTGGTTGGTTTGTAAGTGGTCTTTTTTCAAAACCTCTTCATATTTCTCAATTGCAGCTTCTTCTCCAGTAATACAAGCGTTTATAATCGCTTCTGTATCTCCGCCAGTAAACGACGCTTTAATGTCAATCCAAGTACGGTGTAGCGCTCCTAAAGCTCCTCCACCAGACTCATCAGTTGATTTTCCTAGTCTGTTTATTTCATCTTGAAGTTCTACAATAAAAAGGGAACGTTCACGAGCATATTGTATAAAATCAGATTTTATTGATGCCTCTTCAGCGTGTTCTGCTGCATTGGTATATCCTAGTTTTCCATCCTCTAGAATTGAAATTAATCCTTCTAATGTGCTTACTGTTTCTTTTGTGGTTTCATCTGTATTTAACATGATATAATTTTTTAATTAATGTATAATACAAAGTTGTAGAAACTTGTAATAAATTGTATTACACAATTTTAAAAAATATTTATAGTATTCTTTAGTGATTTTTTTAGATTGAATATTCTAATTTAGCTTAAAATATTATTCAAATTGCTTTATTTATTTAGTATGTCTAATATTATTATTCGTAATTTTTCAAAGTATGTAATAACTCTTTTTTATAGTTATAAATATCATCTAACGAATTTAATAGTTTTTTTTCTCCACTGTCTTTACCATTATTAAAAAGCTCAATATATTTATTTGCTGAATTAAAATGAAGACGACAAATAGGTTTGCGATTGTTGTCATCTAACAGAATGCCAAAATAAGATTGGGTATCTCTAAATCCGATTCTTGAGGTAGGTAACATTTCCCTTAATATTGCCTTTATTATTTGAGAACCTTCACGCTCTTCTTCCGTGGTTACAAATTTTGGTGCTTCAGAGCTGTCGTCTATTGATGAAATCGTTTCGTCAGTTTTGGTTGGTATAGTCTCATTAATATCTAAAGCATTCTTTAGTCTAAAATTTATGGACTCATTAATAGAATTAGAAAATGCTTTTTTAGTGTATTCTTTAAAAGCAGTCATTCTAGACGCTATTAATGGCTTCTCATAAAATTTACTAACTAACATTTTAACTATTTCATCTGAAGGATCTTTTAATTCTTTTTCAAATTCATTTCTTATTGCTTTTATATATTTTAATCCTTCTGCTGAATCTAGTATTGCCTCTAAATTATATCCGTTTTTTGTAAATTTATCTAATATTTTTAAACTAGTATCTTTTAGATTAGATAAGTCTAAAGTGAAAAATGGTTTTTCATCCATTATATTAGGTTTTTCCAAATCTGCGTAGAAATTATAAATATGCCCGTTAGTCAAAACACCGAATCTAGCTTTCGAAACGTGATAATATCTGTGTAGCTGTGAATTATGTGCATCTACATTTTCTTTCCAATTTTTACATTCAATTATTAATATAGGTTCACCATCTCTTTTAATAACATAATCTATTTTTTCCCCTTTTTTAGTTCCTATATCGCAAATAAACTCTGGAATTACTTCTGTTGGATTAAAAATATCGTAACCTAAAATTTGTATAAATGGCATTACAAAAGCATTTTTAGTAGCTTCTTCAGTATTAATTTGATCTTTTAATGAATCAACTCTACTGTGTAATTGTTCTAACTTTAATTTAATTTCTGCTTCCATATTTTTATATTGAAATAGGTTATAATTAGTAATTTAAAAATAAGTTAATAAATAGTTTATTAAATCAAATATAGAAATATATTCTTACCAAAATTCATTTTGTTGTTTAAATAGATGTAATAAAAAATAATTATGTTGTTGATTTAATGGATTTTAACTCGTTTCTGTACTCTTTAGTAAATTGAGTAGGTAAAGAAAGTTAATTTATATAAACATAAACAATTTGTAGATTTGCGTAAGGGATAGTAGTGAAAATCCTTGTTTATTATGAAGCGATAGCGAAATAATAAAAAAGATTGAAGCGTATAGCCCGACCGTGCTGTAACTTTAGTGAAAGCAGGGTTACGCCCAAAAAAAAATAGTTTAAGATCGAAGCGATAAAACTTCGAATCTTAAACTATTTTTATATTGTGAAAGTGTGTTTTAATTAAGCGACAGCTTCTTTTATTCTGCGTAAGGCTTCTTTTAAAATATCTTCGCTAGTTGCATAAGAGAAACGGATGCAGTTTGCGTTACCAAAAGCTTCACCAGTTACTGTCGCTACGTTAGCTTCACCTAAAAGGTACATAGAGAAATCATTCGCATCTTTGATTAAAGTTCCTTTTAATGTTTTTCCGAAGAATGCAGAAACGTCTGGAAATACATAAAAAGCGCCTTCTGGAACGTTAATTTTCATTCCTGGAATTTCTTTGATTAATCCTACTACTAAATCTCTACGACTATGGAACGCTTGAACCATATCGTTTAATACAGAAGGATCAGCGTCAACGGCAGTTATGGTAGCGCGTTGTGCAATACTGTTGGCTCCACTAGTTACTTGACCTTGAATTTTGGTACACGCTTTTGCGATAAATTCTGGTGCGCCAATGTAACCAATTCTCCATCCTGTCATTGCGAAGGCTTTAGCTACTCCGTTTACGGTAATTGTTCTTTCTAACATTCCTGGTATAGAGGCGATGCTACAAAAAGTTCCCGAGAAATTAATGTGCTCGTATATTTCATCGGCAACAACATATATGTTTGGGTATTTATCTAATACTTTAGCTAATGCTGTTAGTTCGTCTCTACTGTAAACAGATCCGCTAGGATTGCAGGGAGAACTAAACCACATCATTTTTGTTTTAGGAGTAATTGCTGCTTCTAATTGTTCTGGTGTAATTTTGAAATCGGTTTCTACTGAGGTAGGAACTTCTACAGGAACTCCGCCAGATAATTTTACAATTTCGAAATAGGAAACCCAGTATGGAGCGGGTAAAATAACTTCGTCCCCATCATTAAGCATGACTTGTGCAATGTTATATAAAGATTGTTTTGCTCCAGTAGAAACTACAATTTGAGAAGGTTTGTACTCTAAGTTGTTGTCTCTTTTAAATTTTCTGCAAATTGCTTCTTTCAGTTCTACATATCCATCAACGGGAGAATAAGTGCTATAATTTTCATCAATGGCTCGTTTTGCTGCTTCTTTGATAAAGTCAGGTGTATTAAAGTCAGGTTCTCCTAAACTTAAACTGATGATGTCTTTTCCTTCTGCTTTTAATTCTCTAGCTAATGCTGCCATTGCTAATGTTTGTGATGTAGATAGGTTGTTAATTCTGTCTGAAAGTGGGTTGTTCATTATAAATAGTGTTGATTGCCCTGAGTTGCTGTAAAAATCAGGGTGGTTAATAATAGTTATGTTGCGGTCTTGTAAAAGAAAATTGAGTTTTTAAATGCTGTTTTTATAGAGCAGGTTTCATACCCAATTGTTTTAGATGTTTAAAGTGTGCAATAACAGCGCTTCTCATCGTTTTATATTCGTAATAAGGCAGGTTGCATTCTTGAGCTGTTTCCTTTACTATTTTGGCAATTTTACCGTAATGAATGTGGCTGATATTTGGAAAAATATGATGCTCAATTTGGTGATTTAAACCACCTGTATACCAGTTAACAATTTTGTTTTTTGGAGCAAAATTCGTTGTAGTAAACAATTGGTGAATGGCCCAAGTATTGTCCATTTCGCCTAATTCATTTGGAGAAGGATTGGTCGTTTCCTCTACAACGTGTGCTAATTGAAATACAACACTCAAAATTAATCCAGCAGTATAATGCATTATAAAAAAACCAATAAGCACTTTCCACCACGTGATTCCTATGATAATAGGTAAAGCAATCCAAATAGTCACATAAATTACTTTTGTGATTATTAAAGTGGTCCAAAGTATTTTTGGGCTTTTCGCTTCTCCGTAAGATAATTTTCGTTTCAAGTAACTTCTCATTTGTCTAAAATCTGTTGTGATAGCCCAATTGAAAGTTAGTAAACCATAAAGAAAAACAGAGTAATATTGTTGAAAACGGTGAAAATTGTACCATTTGGCATCTTTTGTAAAACGAATAACGCGTCCTGCATCTAAGTCTTCATCGTGCCCTGGAATGTTGGTATACGTGTGGTGTAACACATTGTGCTGTACTTGCCAGTTGTACACATTTCCAGCAAGAACATAAATAGTTCCTCCCATAAATTTATTAACCCAATTTTTATTAGAATAGGATCCGTGATTTCCGTCGTGCATTACGTTCATTCCTACGCCTGCCATTCCAATTCCCATTACAATTGTCAATAGAAGATGCGCCCAAAAAGGCATATCTAAGGTTAGAATTAAGAAATAGGGAGCTAGAAAAACAGTAAATAAGATTATTGTTTTTAAGTATAATTTCCAATTACCTGTTTTCTGGATTTTATTTTCCTTAAAGTAATTGTTAACCCGAGAGTTAAGGGTTCTGAAAAATTTCAGATTATCTTGCTTTGCAAAAGTTGGAGCTGTATTATTCATATGTCTTTAATAAGTTTCAAAGGTAATTATTATAAATTTTTGGATATGCAAAAATGAGATAAAAATTTTAACTCTAAAGTGTTACTTTTGTTAAAAAAATAAGTGATGGACGAGATTCTTAAATATTTTCCCAATTTAACTGATATTCAGAAAGAGCAGTTCGAAAAACTAGATTTTTTATACCATGATTGGAATGAAAAAATTAATGTTATTTCTAGAAAAGATATAGATGCTTTATATACCAAGCATATTTTGCATTCGTTAGGAATTGCTAAAATTATAAAATTTGAACCTGGAACTTATGTACTTGATGTGGGTACAGGCGGAGGTTTTCCTGGAATTCCGTTGGCGATTCTTTTTCCCGAAACGCGATTTCATTTAATTGATATTATTGCCAAAAAAATAAAAGTAGTGCAAGGAGTTGTAGATGCTTTAGAACTGAAAAATGTAAAAGCAGAACAATTGCGTGCTGAATTGGTAAAAGGTGATTTCGATTTTATTGTGAGTCGTGCCGTTACCAATATGCCGGATTTTGTTTCTTGGGTAAAAACCAAAATTAAGAAACAGAACAAACACGAATTAAAAAACGGAATTTTGTATTTGAAAGGTGGTGATTTAACGGAAGAATTAAAAGACTTTCCAAAAGCAACGGAGTATAATTTAGCTGATTTCTTTGAGGATGAGTTTTTTGAAACTAAGAAAGTAGTGCATTTGCCATTGAAGTTTGTGGTTTAATAAGTCGTAAAGTTGAAAGTCGTAAAGTCGATATAACAGCCAAGGAAATAACTTAAAGTAAAAAGCCGAATCTAATTAGTTAGATTCGGCTTTTTATACTCGTATAAAGCTTTAAGACTTTCGACTTTAAAACTTTAAGACAATTAATTACTCTCCTAAAAACGGATATCTGTAATCTTCTGGAGTTACAAAAGTTTCTTTGATTGTTCTAGCAGAAGTCCAACGCAATAAGTTTTGCATAGAACCTGCTTTATCATTCGTTCCTGATCCTCTAGCTCCACCAAATGGCTGCATTCCTACTACAGCTCCAGTTGGTTTATCATTGATATAGAAATTACCTGCAGCATTTTGTAACGCTACTGTAGCTTCTTCAATTGCATAACGATCTTGACTGAAAACTGCACCAGTTAAAGCATACTCAGAAGTAGTGTCTACTAATTCTAAAGTCTCAGCCCATTTAGCATCTTCATACACATAAATAGTTACAACTGGTCCGAATAATTCAGTTTCCATTGTAGTGTATTTAGGGTTTGTTGTTAAGATGACAGTTGGTTCGATAAAATATCCTTTTGATTTATCATAGTTTCCACCAATGATAACTTCAGCATCTGTATCTTTTTTAGCTTGATCAATAAATTTCGCTAATTTGTCGAATGAAGCTTCAGAGATAACAGCAGTAATAAAGTTGCTCATATCTTCTGGAGAACCCATTTTCATCGATTTCAAATCCGTTTCTAATTGGCTTTTAATCGCTGGCCATAAACTTTGTGGCACATATACACGAGAAGCAGCACTACATTTTTGACCTTGGTACTCAAATGCACCACGAGCAATTCCTGTGGTAACTTGTTTTGGGTTGGCTGATGGATGCGCGATAATAAAATCTTTTCCTCCAGTTTCTCCTACAATTCTAGGGTATGTTTTGTATTTGCTGATGTTTGTTCCGATTTTTGCCCAAATATCATTGAAAACTCCTGTTGAACCTGTAAAGTGAACTCCTGCAAAATCTGGACTTGCTAATAACGTTTCCGTTACCATTCCAGAATCTCCCATTACCATATTGATTACACCGTCAGGTAATCCTGCTTCTTTAAAGATTTGCATCAACAAGTTAGCTGAATATACTTGAGTAGCTGCTGGTTTCCAAACGACTACATTTCCCATTAATGCGGCACTTGCAGGTAAGTTTCCAGCAATTGCAGTAAAGTTAAATGGAGTAATAGCGTATACAAAACCTTCTAATGCTCTGTATTCAACACGATTCCACATGTCTGAATTCGACTTTGGTTGCTCGCTGTAAATTTGCGTCATGTATTGTACGTTGAAACGTAAAAAGTCGATCAACTCACAAGAAGCATCAATTTCTGCTTGATATATAGATTTAGATTGTGCAATCATTGTTGCAGCATTGATTTTTGCTCTATATGGTCCAGCAATCAATTCAGCAGCTTTTAAGAAAATACCTGCGCGGTGTTCCCATGCCATATTTGTCCATGCTTTTCTTGCTTTTAGTGCTGTTGCTATTGCGCCTTCGATATGAGATTTCTCTGCTAAATGGTAGGTACCTACGATATGTTGGTGATCGTGAGGTGCTGACATTGTTTTAGTATTTCCAGTTCTAATTTCTTCGCTTCCGATATAAAGTGGAACGTCAATTTTAGAATTCCACATTGCTTTGTAAGCTGCAAGTACAGCTGCTCTTTCTGGTGAATTAGGTGCGTAGCTTTTTACAGGCTCGTTTACCGCTTTTGGTACATGAAAAAATCCTTTTAACATAGTTGTAAAATTATAAAATTAAAAATCTTCGTTGTGTTTTTAAATAAAAAACAAAAGTACGAAGGATTCTTTAAAGAAATGATATTTTATGTTGTTAAGTAAAGACTAAACTTGTATATAGTTGCTTTTTAGCCCTGATAGAAAAGGAAAGCTTTTTGTGGGTGTCGTTGTATTTTTTCTTGTAAAATAAGAGCGACTTTATAAGCTCCTTATTTTGCTTAGAAAAAAACAAACGAGAACATGAAAACTTGTATTGGAGAGCAGGATTGGCTTCTAACAGAGTTTAAAAATCTAATTTAAAGCAAATGGAGCACACAATCTGAAAGACGGTACAATAACTTTAAAGTTTTTGGTAGAGGTAAAGTTGATCATGTTAAAATACCCTTTCATAGCGCCATAGGGAGAGGAGAGCAAGCAACCGGAACTATAGGTATGTAATTCACCTGGTTTTAAAACAGGTTTTTTTCCTATTACACCTTCGCCATCTACAACCTCAATATCATTTAATGAATCGAAAATTTCCCAATGACGAGAAATTAATTGTACAGAATCTTTACTGTGGTTTTCTATTGTAATTTGGTAACTAAAGGCAAAGTGTAACTTGTAGTTCTTGAAGTAAGTTCCTTCAAAACTAGTTAATACAGATATTTTTATGCCTCTTGTTATTTGAGAAACCATAATAAGTGTGTAAAATCGTGTTTGTTGTCGTCAAAATTACAAAAAATAGATGTCGATTTGCCAATTATCAAAAAAGAATTTTTAGTTGGTACTATTTACAGAACTTGCGCTGCCTTTTCCAACTACTCTGTCATAACGGTCTATTCCTTCTCTGTAATAAACCAGAACGGTGTAATTATTTTCTGTTTGATAAAAATTACCATCAATCGCATTTTCAAAATCAATGTTTCCTTTGTTGTCTGCAATGGTGTATTGAAAATTTGTGAATCCTTGTTTAATTAAAATCGCCTTTTCGTAAGTTGCTTTTTTAGGATTGTAATCGAGTTTATATTCTGGTGTAAGATTGTAGTTGTTAAACATTCCCGTAACATAAATATCTTTGTTAAGTCTAAAACTGGGAGCCGAAAGGCTAAAATAAACCCAAGCGTAATCTGCTTCGATTTCGCTATTTGATGCATTTATATTTTTAACAACAAAATTTCCGTTGATGTCTTGACTGAAAGAATAAGGGAAATTAGCTCTTGCAGCATTTGTGTACAATCGAGAACCATAAATGGCTGTGTCAGAGTCTATTTTTCCAACATTATTCGCGGCAGCTCTGATGTCTTTATTCTCGAAATACAGGAATTCATTACCAGCCCAAAATTGTGTTTCTGCATCGTATTTATATATTAACTCATTGCCAATTGTATATTGTGGAACTACATTTTTTATGGCGTTATTTAGTTGACTATTTTGCATAATTACCACTCTTACGTTCTTTAATGCGTTTTGAAAAGTAATCGTATTGGATCTAATGGCAAAATCTAAATTTTGTTTCGTATCCATATTAGTAACCGTTCGTGCGCGTTTAACTTGCAGGGGAACTGAAACTAAATCTTCGCATAATATAAGTTTTCTAGAAAAAACAACTTCTTTGTTTTCGTCTAAAATCTTGATCATGTAATTGCCGCTGATTTTTAATTTCCGCGTAAATTGATTGGGAATCGATAGTTTATAATGCGAATATATTTGTAAAGTATTAAAAGAATTGGTGTAATCCTGAATGCGTTGATTATCAAAGCCTTCAAGATACTCATTTTTGGGTAATCCAGAAGGAATCCAATTATAATCACAGTGAATTATTTCATAATAGTAATTGGCTTCGTTGCCAAAAAGATCATCAAATTGCAACTGAAAACCTTCACCCAAATTTAAGATTGGAATTATATTTTGTTCGTTTTGAACAAATGAAATTGTTTTGATATTGTAAGGAGGAACCACCTCTTTTTCTGCTTGTGCAAAAGAAGAGCTAACTGTAAAAAGCAGAAAAAAGTGGGCAAAAATTGTTTTAATCATCTTTCTAAATGTCTGAGAGGTAAATATAACAAATTATATAGAATTCAGATTTGAATCTTTTTTTGCTAAAACACTATCTTATTTAAAACAAACAGGAATAATTTCTCCTTTAGCTAAGCAATATTTTTCGACTAATTCGGGTGCAATTTTCTTAGTATAATCTTCTTCAACTACGGTAAAACCAATACTTCTTAATTTATCAAAATAATCCCTTCCGTAAATGCGAACATGATCGTACTGTCCGAAAATTTTAGCACGTTCTTTTTGATCGGTAATCGAATCATCTGCAAAAGTAACTGCTCTTTTTAAATCCTGAGGAATTTGTAAAATAGCCATTCCGCCCGGCTTTAGAACACGATATAATTCTTGCATTGCCTTGGTATCATCCGGAATATGTTCTAATACGTGATTGCAAAGAATAACATCGTATTGATTGTCCTTAAAAGGTAAGTTACAAATATCTGCTTTTACATCTGCAAGAGGAGAAAATAAATCCGTAGTAGTGTAATCTAAGTTTTTCTGGTTTCTAAATAGTTTATAGAAGGCTTGTTCTGGTGCGAAATGTAATACTTTCTTTTTTTCTTTAGAAGTAAAAAAATCAGTTTCATCTTTAAGATACAACCATAATAATCGATGTCTTTCTAGTGAAAGTGTACTTGGAGAAAGAACATTGTTTCTTTGCGTTTCGTAGCCATAAGGCAACATCGATTTAAAACTTTTTCCGTCAATAGGATCGGTAAATTTGTTTCCTTTTAATGAAAAAGCGATAATAGGACGTGCCACGTAACTTAAACGAATCAGTAATGGGCGCGGTATGGTGTTGAGTACGAGTTTAAAAAGTTTCTTCATTACAGAACTAAAGGTGTTTTTCTAAATTCATCTTCTTCATTACTAACAATTCCTAACGCTTTATACACATAAGCAAAAGTGGATAATATCTCTGGTTTACCATCAATTATAGCAACGTCATGCTCAAAATGGGCACTCGGTTTTCCGTCGGCTGTTGTAATAGTCCAACCGTCTTTGTGTTGTTTTATATTTCTTGTTCCAAGATTGATCATGGGCTCGATTGCCACCACCATTCCTTCTACAAAAAGTTTTCCTCTTCCTTTTTTACCATAATTAGGCATTTCAGGATCTTCATGCATTTTTTGGCCCACGCCGTGTCCTACTAATTCACGAACTACTCCGTAACCATGAGCTTCTGTGTATTTCTGAATGGCATTTCCAACATCTTCTACGCGGTTCCCCAATCTTAATTCTCGGATTCCTACATATAAAGATTCTTTAGTAATTTGTAGTAATTTTTTAGTTTCTGGAGCTACTTCACCAATTTCAAAGGAATAGGCATGATCACCATGGTATCCGTTTTTGTAAGCGCCACAGTCTACAGAAATTACATCGCCACTTTCTAATGGTTTGTTATTTGGAATTCCATGTACCACTTGAGAATTTGGACTCATACACAATGAGTTTGGAAACCCATATAATCCTAGAAAACTAGGTACTGCACCATGATCACGAATAAATTCTTCGGCTAATTTGTCTAAATATAAAGTAGTAACTCCTTCTTTTATTTCAGAAGCTACCATTCCTAATGTTTTTGATACGATCAACGCACTTTCGCGCATCAATTCTATTTCTTCACGTGATTTTACAATAATCATAATACTTGTTTTTCAGTTTGCAAAAGTACGATTTTATAATTATTTAATTAGTTTCATACGGTATTTATAAAAAGCGTTTTTATTATACTCTTTTTTTAAAATTAGATAGAAATCAAATAAATGCTTTGAAAACAAAACAGTAAATTAGTGTAAAATAAAAAATAAATAATTTTATGAATTCGAATGAAACCAAAAAAACAAATTTAAAAAAGATGAAAAACATTGCGCTATTTGTTTTGGGAATAGCGGTGGTTTGTTTTTTTGTAGCGCATCATTATAAAGTGGGTTGGCTTAAAGCAATTAGTGAGGCAGCTATGGTAGGCGGAATTGCTGATTGGTTTGCTGTAGTAGCGTTGTTTAAACATCCATTAGGAATTCCAATTCCGCATACTGCTTTAATTCCTAATAATAAAGACGCTATTGGTCAGAATTTAGGCAGTTTTGTTTCGGATGAATTTTTAATTAAAGAGAAATTAGAGATAAAATTAGACGAATTTGATTTTGCTACTAAAGCAACTAATTGGTTGAAAAACGAGGAAAATTCAACTAAAATTGCTTCTTTATTAGTTGAAAATGTAATTCCCGGTGTTCTAAAAACTATTGATGATACCGATGTTAAAAATTTTATTCAGCAGCAGTTTGAAATTAAATTGCAGCAACTAAATTTTAGTGAATGGATTGCTTTGGGTTTAGAATCACTATCAAAAAGTGATAAACAAACTGAATTTATAACCAATGTATTGACCGTTTTGGCCTCAGAATTAGAAACGAATAGGATTGAAATTGATGAGAAAGTTAAAAGTGCTACACCTTGGTACACCATGGGCGTTGCTGATAAAAAAATTGCAAAAGGGGTTTATAATGGACTTTATGAATTTTTGAATAGTGCAAAAGAGCCTGATAGTACTATTCGTGAAAAGATAAATTTATATGTATTTAATTTTATTGAAGAGCTAAAAAACGCTCCCGAAATGCAACAAAAGATTAACTCCATAATTATAGATTTTACTCAGAAAGAAGAGTTTCAGAATTATATTGGATCAATTTGGCAGGAAATAAAAAAAGCAGTTACTGAGGATATAAATAACGGTGAGGAATCAAAAATTAAAATAAGTTTAGCTCGAATGATTAGTAATTTTGGATTAACCATTCAAAATGATATAGTCATGACTACTAAAATTAATAATTTTTTAAAAATTGATTTATTGGGCATTTTGCTTCGTAATAAAAAAGCCATCGGAGATTTGATTGCTAATTCTATGCAAAGTTGGGACAAAAAAGAAATTGCTGATAAGTTAGAATTAGAAGTAGGCAAGGATTTACAATTTATCAGAATTAATGGAACTGTTGTTGGTGGTATAGTTGGTCTGTTTATTTATTTTGTAGAGCTGTTTATTTAATTTATGAATTAGTTTCACTGTATTTTTGTACTATTCTTAATGCTTGAGGCACCTTAACTACGTTGTTTGGCAGAATTCAGAAGTACTAGTTCAACAAAATTTATAACTAAAGTATTCTATAAAAAAAATGCTATCCTTTTGAGATAGCATTTATGCATTTATTTTTTATTTATAACAAAGAATGACGTGTCATAACATTAGGTTTTTCAATTCCCATTAACTCTAAAATAGTAGGTGCTATATCTCCTAAAACCCCATTTTGAATTTTTTTCAACTCTTTATCTACTAAAATAATTGGTACCGGATTGGTGGTGTGTGCTGTATTTGGACTTCCATCAGGATTAATCATGGTTTCGCAATTCCCATGATCTGCTATAACTATGGTGGTGTAATTATTTGCTAAGGCAGCTGAAATTACTTTTTCGACACATTTATCAACCGCTTCACAAGCTTGTATTGCAGCGCTCATTATTCCGGTATGACCAACCATGTCGCCATTGGCAAAATTAAGACAAACGAAATCTACTTCTCCTTTATTCAGTTCAGGGACTAATGCATCTGCTAATTCAAAAGCACTCATTTCTGGTTGTAAATCATAAGTAGCTACTTTTGGAGAATTTTTTAAAATACGAGATTCTCCTTCAAAAGGCAATTCTCTACCACCAGAAAAGAAAAATGTTACATGCGGATATTTCTCTGTTTCCGCAATCCTAATTTGCTTTTTGTGCGCTTTCTCTAAAACTTCTCCAAGGGTCTCTGTAATATTGTCTTTATTATAAACGACTTTTATATTTTTGTAAGTTTCGTCATAATTAGTGAGTGTTACATAATACAGGTTTAATTTGTGCATGTTGTGTTCGTGACAATCCATTTGAGTTAAAACCTCTGTTAGCTCACGACCTCGATCTGTTCTAAAATTAAAGAAAATAACCACATCATCTTCTTCTATAGTGGCGAGTGGTTTGTCAAATGCATCTACGATAACGGTAGGATGAATAAATTCGTCGGTGACATTAACTTCGTAACTTTCTTCGATAGATGCTACGGCATTTGTAACATGAGTTCCAATTCCGTTGACTAATAGATCATAGGCTAGTTTTATTCTTTCCCATCTTCTGTCTCTATCCATGGCGTAGTAACGACCTATGATCGAAGCTAGTTTTACGGAAGTATTGGCTATATAATCTTGTAAGTCTTGAATGTAATGTTTGCCTGATTTCGGATCCACATCTCGACCATCAGTAAAGGCGTGAACATAAACTTTTTGTAATCCATGTTCTTGCGTAGCATCTATCAAACCTCGTAAGTGCGAAGTGTGCGAATGTACGCCACCATCTGAAAGTAGCCCTAAAAAGTGTACTTTTTTATTGTGTGTTTTGGCATATTTAAAAGCATCTACTAATATAGGTTCCTTAGCGAGAGTATGATTGGCCACGGCCAAATTAATCTTGGCTAAATCCTGATATACAATCCTACCAGCTCCAAGATTCATGTGTCCCACTTCACTGTTTCCCATTTGACCTTCGGGTAATCCTACATTCAAACCGTCTGTTCGAAGTTGAGCATGTGGATAATTTTTATATAGGCTATTTATAAAAGGAACATTAGCGTTGTCGATTGCAGAAATTTTTGGATCTGGAGATTTTCCCCAACCGTCCAAAATCATAAGAATTACTTTTTTATTCATCACAAAGTTATTTTAAACAAAGATAAAGTATTTCTAAAAACCTTAGCGCCAATTCAGTTAACTATTGAAGATATATAGATTTGGTTAAAATAAAATGATTAATGTAAAATCAAAAGGGCTTTTTTTTAAAATAAATGGATTTAGAATTTATTTTTAACTTGATTGTAATCAATAAAATAACGAACGCTAATTGAAAAGGTATGATTTAAAGCGTCATTAGTTAATAAATTAGTTACATTATTTCTAAAATCCTTATTAATATTTCTTTCAAAAGCACCTGCGTTATTTCGATACAAGACAGAAACTTGACTGCCTGGCGCAAACCACCACGAATAAGATAAATCAGCATTCCAAGAATAGAAACTAGAATTTTTATTAGTGGTGTATCCTGCAAAATTTGTAAGTCTTCCGTTATTTTGTAATGCTAAGGTGTTTTTATTTTCAGCATAAGACCAATAATGACGTAAAGAAATATTAAAAGACATTTGACTATTTAAAGCATATTTTCCTGAAAAAGTATTGGCATATGTTATAACGTTTCTATTTGCAAAAATGACGGTGTTTGGTGTGTTTGTATTTAGATCATCGTCAATACTGTCGATACGTCCTTTGTTATTATTTCTTCTAAAAAAGCTGAAATTATAATTAATGGATAACTTATCATTAAAACGGTATCTAGGACCGAAATCAAAACCATAGGTTGTTCGTCCAGATTCATTAAAAATAGCATAAGAGGGATTAAAATCTATTGCAAACCTATTGTTATAATTCGTTGATATATAAATAAATCCTCCAATTTTAGCAGGAAGAATTACATATTTATCAGCTTGTTGAGATTCGTAGTAATCATAAGTTTCTACTGGGTTAGCATCAATTCCTATTGATAAAGATCTATTTTTTTTATCATTTGCATTAATTTGAAAGTTCAGGTTTCCCGATTGAATTTTTCCACTCTCTTTATGAAATTGAGAATAGGTATCGAATCGTGCGCTAAAACTATTGAAATGTTTGGTAGAGTTGAGAATCCTATAACTGGCATTTCCGTATAAACTATAATAATTAGTTTCAAAATTAATTCCTAAATCATTATTGTCAAAATCTTTGGTAGTGATGTCTGCACCAATTCCATAACGAAACTTTCCACTAGTTTCAGAAAAATTCAATTGAGAATTAACTCCTTTTTTGTTTTCGATATCATTGATGAAACTGTATTTAAAATCTCCAGTTAGGCTGTATGTATTTTTTTTAGTATTTAAATCCCAAACTAAAGCACTCACGTTTCCGTCTCTGTAACTGCCATTTCGTGTTACATTTGTATTTACAAAAGTAATTGATGAGTTTTTGCGAAAACGTTGGTCTAAAACTAAAACATTGTAATTGGTTAAGGGTTCAACTACTTCATTTCTTACTTCTTGTGTGTTATTATTTCTTATGGTAGCTTTGGTTTTTTCGGTTACGGCATTTAGGATTCCAACTCCTAATCCCTCTTTTGTTCTGCCTGATATTTTTAAAGCATTTATAAGATTTACGCTTGCAGGATTATCAATTATTTCTTCATCATTATTAATTTCTGGATAGATGCTTGGGTTTCCTCCAATTCGTCTCGAGTAAACCAAGTTACCTTTGCTAAATAAATCTGTCCCTTCTGTAAAAAAAGGTCTGTTTTCATTAAATTGTTGTTCAAAAGGACCTAAAACAAGGACTTTGTCATCATATTTTGTTTGCCCAAAGTCGGGTACAAGTATCATGTCTAACGTAAAAGCATCATTTATTCCGTATTTTAGATCTAAACCTCCTTTTAGAGTTCCTTTTGTTTTTTGTTTATCACTCGCATTTATATAAAATGAAGAATACGGTAAAAGGAAAAGACGAGTAGGTGGTTTTATGTTTTCAATTCCTTCTAAAATTCCTGTTTGTTGGGTAAAAGTTCCTAATTTGGTATCGATAAAATTCCAAGTGTATTTTTGTCGATCTCGTCTAATTTCTCTAAAAAAATTAAGACCCCAAGTTTGTTTGTTTTCTGCTGAAAACCGCAACGCTGCATAAGGGATTCGCATTTCTACAACCCAACCTTTGTCTGTAATAACCGCTTTACTTTTCCAAACGGCATCCCAGGAATAATCCTCTCCATTAGAATCAGTGGTAATACAATCGGCTTGACCATCAGCTGCGTTTACGAAAAACTGGAAATCTTGCTGCCCGTCATTGAACCCATTTATGAAAACACCAAAAAGATCCGAAGTACCAAAATTATCTCTTTGAGTAATTTCTTTTAAGATTTTATCTGGACTTTCATCATATAATAAAGCACCTATATATACAGCGTCGTTATCATATAATACTCTAATTTCAGTTCTCCTATTTTCTGGGATTTTTTTTCCATTATCCGGTGTCAACATAACAAAATCACTAGCAATTGGAGCCGATTGCCAAATAGTTTCGTCAAGCTTTCCATCAATTTCAATTTTTTCTGAAATAAATTTAGTCTGTAAGATTTTTTTTTGGCTGTAGCCAAATAAGGAAATGAATAAAAAACAAAGTAAAAGCGAGTTCTTCATATTTTGATTGATGATGATGATTATAAAACCAAAATAGCATGATAGGAACAAGTTGCCGACGTACTTAATAGTTTTTTTAATAGACTCTCTTTTTAAGTCATTGTTACAATTTATTATAGAAAAATTAAAATTTGTTTTTTATAACGTTATAATCAATAAAATAACGCAAGCTTATTGAAAGTACATTGGTAAGATCACTATTAAAAATGTTTTTAAGATTTTTTGACACCTCTTTTTCTACCGTACTTGCTCTCTCAAGACCGTAATTACGGTATAAAACTGAAATTTCACTTCCTGGAGCAAACCACCACGAATAGGATAAATCAAAATTCCATGAATTAAAATTTCGGTCTTTATTTAAATTGTAAGTGCTGTTTGGAGCCAAGTAACCGTTGTTTTGTAAAGTAAAAAAATCATGGTTTTTAGAATAGGACCAATAATATCTGGCAGTAAGATTTATAGTCATTTTATTGTTTAACGAATATTTTCCGGTAAGATCGTTCTGAAGGATCTCCCGATTGCGTTCGGTAAAAATAATTCCTGAATTATTAGAGTCAACCCAACCTCGATCGTTTTTCATTTTGGTGTATTCTAATGCGTAGGCCAATGATATTTTATCATTAAATCTATATTTTGGACTTATGTATAATCCGCTTGTAATTCTTTTTTGTTCATCATATTTTGTGAAATTGACCGTCATGTCTAGCGTTAATGGATTATTTCTATTCAATTCAAAACCAAAATAAGAAGCAATTCTTTTTGGTATATATACATAACTTCCGTACTCGCGTGGCTCATAAAAATCAAAGGATTCTAGTGGGTTTAAAACAATTCCTAACTCAAAATAATCATTGTTTAATGAGGTGCCTTTGAATACCGTTTTATACCAGTTTTCTTGAATTTTTCCCGTAGTATTTTGAATTTCTAAATTAAGTTCTTGTTCAATCTTTAAGGTGTTAAATACTTTTGTTGGATTTAATATTCTATAACTTCCATTTGCAAGAGCACTGTGGTAATTGGTGTAAAAAACAATTCCTAAGTCATTTATATCATAGTTTTCTGAGATGTATTTTCCTGAAAATAAATAACGATATCTTCCACTTGTTTTTTCAAAGTTTAATGCTGTTTTGTATCCATTATAATCTTCAAGCGTATTTACATGGCTAAACTTAAAATCTCCATATAAATTATAGGTGTTTTGCTTTGTGTTCAGGTCAAAAACTAAGGCAGAAGTATTAGCATCTCTAAATTCTCCATTTCTAGTAGTATTGGCATTTACAAAAGAAACAGAGGAATTTTGATTGAATCTTTGGTCGAGTACTAAAACATTGTAATTTGTTAAAGGTTCAATAACTTCTTTTCTTTTTTCGTTGGTCAAGGAATTAAAAATAGTCGCTTTCGTTTTTTCTGTAATGGCATTCAAAAAGCCTATTCCTAATCCTTTCTCTGTACGCCCAGATATTTTTACAGCATTTAATAAATTCACTGTGCTAGGATAGTTTGTTATTTCTTCCTCATCCGTAAGATTAGGATACGTACTTGGTTCTCCTCCAATTCTTCTGGAATAGAACAAACCTCCTTTGTTAAATAAATCTGTTCCCTCAGTAAAAAAGGGTCTGTTTTCTTCAAATTTTTGTTCAAAAGGGAGTAAATTTAAAATAGCATTATCAAATTTTGTTTGTCCAAAATCGGGTACTAAAATAGCATCTAATGTAAAGGAATCGTTGATGCCATATTTGATATCAAGTCCCGCTTTTAGGGTAGTGTCAGAGCCAATGTCACTTTGTTGATAGTAGGCTGAGGTGTAAGGAATCAGAAATAGGCGAGTAGGTGTTTTTATGTTTTCAATTCCTTCAAGTATTCCTGCTTGCGGAATCACTGCTCCAATTTTTGTATCAATGTGATTCCAGGTATATTTTTGTACGTCTCTTTTAATTTCTCGCATAAAATTCAAACCCCATGTTTGTTTATTCGCTTTAGAAAATCGCAAAGCAGCATACGGAATTTTCATTTCTACAATCCAACCAAAATCAGTTATATTTACTTGACTATCCCAAATAGCGTCCCAAGTAAAATCCTCAGAATCTTCAGTGGCTATACAATCCATTTGCACGCCTGCTGCACTTACAAAAAATCGGAAATCCTGCTGTCCATCGTTAAATCCATTTATGTAAACCGAAAAATGATCAGAGACACCAAAAACATCCCGATTGGTGATTTCTTTTTTAATTTTAGTAGGCTCATCATCATAAAGTAAGGCTGCAATATAAATAGCATCGTTATCATAGACAATTTTCACTTCAGTTTTTTTTGTTGCATTTATCGGTTTGCCATTATCAGGTTCAAACATAACAAAATCAGATGCAAGAGCTGCTGTTTTCCATATTTCTTCCTCTATTTTTCCATCAATAATTATGTTTTCTGTAGTAAATTTTGTTAAAAGTGTCTTTTTTTGACTAAAAGCGCTAAGATTTAAGAATAATAAAAAAAATAGCAAGAATGAATGTGGTTTTGACATATTTTAATGGTTTAATCCAAACAAAAATAACCAAATTAACATAAGAAGTTTTGTTTTTTTAGTGATTCGTTGAATTATTAGTACTATTTTTCTTTGTAACAGTAGTATAATTGTGTTAAATACATTTTTCGCTCTTTATTTTTTCTTACGTTTGCAAACCCAAACACTTATAACTAAAAGAAAATCAATGATTTATACGATAATTCCTACTATTTTATTTGTACTTGCTTCCTTTACTATTAATAGAGCTTCATTCTCTGAAACTAAAACTACTAAACCTGTCCTTTATTCGAAAGTCGTAGAGACCAATGTAGAGGCTAAAATTGAATCAGCTTATAATAATTTGCACTCCAGTAAATTTGCCTTGCCAAAATTAGAAAGCTTTGCAGTAGCTTTAAAAGGGTACTATTCTTTAAAAGAAAAAGGATTAATTAAAAAAGAGATTTTAACTTTAATTGATTTTAGTTTGTCTTCTAATACTAAAAGACTTTGGGTAATTAATGTAATTACAGGTGATGTATTGTTTAATTCTCTTGTTGCTCACGGAAGAAATACCGGTGAAGAATTTGCTTCCAATTTCTCAAATGCCAATGAATCTTATAAAAGTAGTTTAGGCTTTTATTCAACAGGAGAAATTTATAACGGAAAACACGGTATGTCTCTTAGATTAGATGGCTTAGAAAAAGGAGTTAATGATAACGCAAGAGCAAGAGGAGTTGTGATGCATGCTGCAGATTATGTTTCTGAATCTTTTATAAAAAACAATCATAGATTAGGTAGAAGTCAAGGTTGTCCTGCTGTTCCAGTTGAATTGTCTAAAGACATCATTAATGTAATAAAAGATAAATCTTGTTTCTTTATTTATCATCCTTCTAGAGATTCTAAATTCGGAATCAAATCAATTTCATAAATTCGAACATTCTTATTTGAAATTAAAATCATCTTTTTCTTTTGAATATTTTGTTTTTATTTCCATATTATTTTTCCTTGTCGATTCCCTTTTTTTGAATAGGGAATCAACAAGGAAATTTTATTTTAAAACGATTGTATTGATCCTTTTAATGATCTCATTTAAAGGTAAAACAATTCTATTTTTTAATCATTGAATTAGTCCGTATTCCAGTTTTTTTTTAATTCTAAGATGAAGAAGAGCAGTTTTTAGACATAATAATATGTGTTCCGATGTCTTTGATTTCAAAAGATAAACCATTGGTTTTATATCCCATTTTTTTATAAAATTCAATAGCTTCTTTTCTGGCATTGAACCAAATTAAACAGGGCTTTTGTTCAAAACAATGTTTTTCGGTAGCAATAATCAATTCTGCTCCAAATTTTTTCCTCTGTTGTTCTTTTAAAACGGCCATTCCACGGATTTGAAATTGTTTTTTATTCGTAAAAATTTCATTTTTTGACTCGAATACTGATACAACTCCTATGATATTATCTTGCAAATACAATCCAAAATGAATCGTAGTCTCTAAATTGTCTCCATCAAAATGACAACTTTCTATTGATTTTCCTTCACGAAGCACCGGATGTCTTACCGGATAAGTCTCTAAAGCACTGATTTTTTTTATTTTTTTCATTTTTTTTAAAATTATTTTTGGAAGCTTCTAGCGTTATAATATTTTAATATTAAATTCATTAGCCTCTAAAAGTACTTTTATTGAAAAGTATTTCGCGCTATGTTTTAGATTTTTTAATAAAAAAACTTGCATTCAAGCAAACTTATTAATTATATTTGCACCGTTGTTAATGCGAAAGTAGCTCAGTTGGTAGAGCTCCAGCCTTCCAAGCTGGTTGTCGCGAGTTCGAGCCTCGTCTTTCGCTCTTAGTTTCAAATTTAATTTGAAAATTTTTTACTGTATAATGCGAAAGTAGCTCAGTTGGTAGAGCTCCAGCCTTCCAAGCTGGTTGTCGCGAGTTCGAGCCTCGTCTTTCGCTCTAAAGCCTTAAACTTTTGTTTAAGGCTTTTTTGTTTAAAAACCTTTTTGAGTTTTATTATCTTTTTATTTAAACCTCAAACTTTCATCTGAGGTTTTTTAATTTTCTATCTTAAATAAAAAAAAACAGATTGGTCTCTATTTTTAAGTTTTATTTTAAAGAACTAAGGTCGGATTCTGCTTCTAATTCTTCTGGTACTTGGTTTTGTTTAAAAACACGAGCGTTTAGATTTCCTTTCAAAGTGATTTTTTCTCCTTTAACATCAAGCCAACTGCCTTCTCGTAGTCCTAAAACAGGAACAGTATTGTAAGCATGAAATTCTTTTATCCTAGTTTCACGAGTTTCTCCCATGTGATTGGAGTTTAAGTCTGGATCTAAATAATGTGGATTTAAATTAAAAGGAATAACTCCAAGAGTTTGAAAACTGAGTGGATAAACAATTGGCATATCATTAGTGGTTTGCATTGTAAGTCCGCAAATATTACTTCCGGCACTAGTTCCTAAATAAGGGGTTCCATTTTTTATCACTTCAGATAAAGTTGTCATTAGGCCTTTTTTATGCAACTGTGATACTAGGACAAAGGTGTTGCCGCCGCCTGTAAAAATTCCTTCTGCATTTTTTAGCGCGAATGTAACATCTTCAAATTCATGAATTCCTTTTACTTTTTTGTTTATTTTGGCAAAAGCCATTGCTACTTTTGCTGTATAATCATCATGAGAAATTCCACCAGGTCTGGCATAAGGAATAAATAGAATTGTTGTGCAATTATGAAAATGATGCTCTAATTCGGGTAATAAATAGTCTAAGAATTCTTCGTTTGCAAGTGTTGATGTACTTGCTATTAGTATGTTTTTCATATTAGAGAGGTATATTTAGGCTAAAGATATTGATCCCTTTTTTATATTTCAAGTTTTTAATTAACATTTTTTTACCAAGTCATTAATAGTTAATTTAGAAGGCATTAGGATACTTTTACCGTGAATCAAAATTCAGCTTCCTAACTATGATTAGAATTGTGTGTTTATTTTTAATCTTTTCTACCATGCAAATCAAGGCACAAGAAAGGGATCAGGTACTTTTGAAAGGCAAAGTAAGTGCAGAAAAAATGGTTTTAGAGGATGTTTACGTTATAAATAAAAAGACACAAAAAGCAGTTGTTTCTGATCGTGACGGTATCTTTTCTTTATATGCTACAGTTGGTGATACATTATTATTTAGTGCAACAGAATTTAGAGAAACGATAGTGGTTTTGTCTAATGAAGATTTTCAAACTTCATTGTTTGTAGTTAGGATGAAACCCGTAGTCAATCAATTAAACGAAGTGGTCGTTAGAAATGGTATTAACGCTGTTTCTTTAGGGATTATTCCAAGTGGACAAAGAGTGTATACGCCGGCTGAAAGAAGGTTAAATACGGCTAATAATCTCAATGCAACAGCAAATGCGGGTACAATGGTAGGTGGCTCTATTTCGGCAGATCCATTGCTTAATTGGATTTCTGGAAGAACCAAAATGCTCAAGAAAGAAGTTAAAGTAGAAAAGAAGGAACTTTATTTATTTCAATTAGAAAGTATGTTTTCTAATGATTATTTGGTAAGTAAATTAAAAATACCTTCGGAATATGTAAAAGGTTTTGAATATTACGCCGTTGAAAACGATGAATTTGTCTCGATTTTAAAATCTAAGAATCCATCAACAATTACCTTTTTGCTTACAGAATTAGCAAATAAATACAAAGAAATAATTGCCCGTGAAAATTAAAATTACGCTACAGTTGATGTTTTTGTTCTTGATGCATGCTGCATTGGGACAAGGAGTTATTATAAAAGAAATGAAAGGAAGAATTTTTGCAGATTCTGTTGCTGTTGATAAAGTAAATATCGTGAATTTTACAACTCAAAAAGCCACGGTTTCTGATGCGCAAGGAAACTTTATCCTGTCTCTTAAAACGGGTGATATTATTGTTTTTTCAGCAGTAAATTTAGAAACTCTACGTCGCAAAGTTACAGATCAAGATTTACTTCAAGAGATCTTACAAGTAGTGATGCATGCCAAAAGTATTATTTTGAAAGAAGTATTAATAAATGAATCTGCTATTACAGCAGAAAGTTTAGGAATTATTCCTTATGGCCAGAAAAAATATACAGCCGCCGAAAGAAAACTATATACAGCAACTTCTGGAGGAGGAATCGATGGATTGCTTAATTCTGTTTCGGGACGCAAAGCCATGTTGAAAAAAGAAATTATAGTAGAGAAAAAAGTACAGTTGCTAGCGCGAATGGATGTGTTGTATGAAGAACAATATTATCTGGAAACGCTAAAAATCCCTTTAGATTACATTAAGGGATTTCAATATTACTGCATTGATGATGCTGATTTTGCCAATGCGTTAATTGCTAAAAATAAAACCTTAACTCTTTTTTTAGTTGTAAAACTTGCAGAAAATTATAAACAAATAATTGCCGTTGAAAATAAATAGACTGATAATCGGTTTTGTGTCTTTTATGAGCCAAATTTCTTTTGGCCAAAATGGTATTGAAAAAATGCTGCAAGGTAAAATTATTGTAGACTCAATTGCTGCCAGCGGTGTAAACATTCTAAACACAGCAAATGATAAAACAGCCGTTAGTAATAAAGTTGGTGATTTTTTTATTTCTGCTAAAATAAATGATGTTTTGGTTTTTACTTCCTTAAACCTAGAATCCCATCGGTTACAAATTAATTTAACTACTTTTTCCTCTGGAGTATTATTTGTAAAAATGTCTCCGAAAACAACACCGCTTAAAGAAGTAGTTGTTAGTAAAAAGGAATTTTCGGCAGTTTCATTAGGGATAATGTCTAAAGCGCCAAAAAGTTTTTCTCCAGCAGAGCGACAACTACAAACCGCTGGTGATTTTAAACCAATTATGTTGTTAGGTTTATTGGGTGGTTCGATGGAACTTGATCCATTGATAAACAAGATTAATGGCAGGACAAAAAGGTTGAAGAAATTGGTAGTCCTAGAAAAAAAAGAAATAAATCTAAATAAGATATCAGAATTGTATACAGACGATTTTTTTACTACTAGATTAGGTATTTCTTCTGAATATGTTGGTGGTTTTAAATACTACATTGTCGAAAATGATGCTTTCTTGAAAGTGCTATCTTCTAAAAATGAAGAGGAAATTACTTTTTTTATGATTACCTTAGCTCAAGAATATAAAGCACTTATCGTTCTTGAAAAATAAATAAATTATAGAAAGATTTTGTTGCAATTTTGAATTACTTCCCTAAAAATATAATATAAAACAACCTCCAAATGAAAACCAAAATCGAAATACTTTGTTTGATTTTTTTTACTCAGTTTATCTTTGCTCAAAATGAAAATAGAAAACCCTTGCATGGTCAATTCAAAAACGAAACCGCATTGGTTGATAACGGTTACGTTTTTAATTTAAATTCGAAAACGCGAACCTTTATTAGTAATCAAGGTTTTTTTGATGTTTTGGCCATGCCGAAAGATACTTTGCTGGTTTTGAGTACTTCTTTCAAATCTAAAAAGATTGTATTGCAAGAAAAGGATTTTTCAAAACCTTTGTTTATTGTTAATTTAGAATCTCAAACTACTTTACTAAAGGAAGTAATTATTAAAGGGAAAACCGAAATTAAGCCTGCGCTACCAAGTTCTCAAAGTATGGTAGATCTAAAGTTTACTGATGATGCTGCAACCTCACCAAAAAACAGAGTGATGCCTTCTGATGGAACTATAGAAAACGGAATGGATTTTGTTCGAATTTTTAAGATGGTTTCTAAAATGTTCAAGAAAGATGTTGAAAAAGCAGGTTCGACTGTCAGTTTTTCAGAGACAGTGTATAAAGGAGTAGATTCGTATTTTTTTACGAATACCTTAAAATTAAAAACGAGCGAAATTGGACTTTTTCTGGATTATTGTGAAAACGACCCAAGGTCTAAAAATCTTTTGAAAGAGAAAGATGAGTTTATGTTGATTGATTTTCTAATCACCAAGAATGAAGAGTTTAAAAGAATAACTACTTTTGAAAAATGAAAAAAACAATTTTAATTACTTTTTTGGGAATGTTATTTTTAACATTAACTTCTTTTGATGTTCATAAATTTTATGTGGCATTGTACCAAGTTAATTACGCACCCGAAAAGAAAATGATACAAATAACCACTCGTATTTTTGTAGATGATTTAAATAATTCATTAGCTAAAAAATACCAAAAGAAAATTAATTTAGGTTCTGATAAAGAAACCGAGGAAGATCTTACTCTCTTTAAGAAGTATCTTGCCGAAAAGTTTTACATCAAAGTAAATGGTCATGCAAAACCAATTCAGTTTTTAAGTAAAGAAATGGAAGGTGATGTGCTTATATGTTATTTTAGTATTAAAGACATACATAAGATTAATACGTTAGATATTTATAATGCTGTTATAACAGAAGGAAACTCTGAGCAGCAAAATATTATGCATTTTAATGTATTAGGAGTCAAAAACACCTTACTTTTTAGTGAATCTTCTTCTAAAGGGTTGTTAAAATATTAATAATTAACAATAAATTTATATAAAATTATTATTTTCACAGACTGAAAACCAGAATTAAACCTATGAAAAAATTATCCCTATTATTATTTCTTCCTGCGTTATTATTTGCACAGGAGAAAAATCCACCCACAACCACTAAACAAACAGGAAGATACGACAACAATAAGTTTAGTCAAATGTATGATCTGTTAGCAACGCCTAATATGTTTCGTACAGCTTCTGGAGCGCCAGGGCCAGCATATTACCAACAACAAGCCGATTATAAAATAGATATTGAGTTAGATGACAAGAAATCTAGCATAAAAGGATCGGAAATGATTACCTATTATAACAATTCTCCTGATACTTTAGAGTATTTATGGGTTCAGTTAGATCAAAATCAAGCAGCAAAAACGTCAGAAACTCCGTTGGCTGATAGCCAAAGAATGGAGCAAGTCTTTCCTGCAGCAAACTTTGCTAATAAGTTTTTACAACAAGATTTAGAGCGTGGTTTTAATATAGAAGCAGTAAATGATGCAACAGGAAAACCATTGTCTTATACTATAAATCATACTATGATGCGTATCAATTTAGTTACGCCTATGAAACCAGGAGAGAAATTCTCTTTTGGTGTAAAATGGAATTACAACATCAATAATTATAGAGTAGAGGGAGGTCGCTCAGGTTATGAATTATTTGAAAAAGACGGAAATAAATTATATGTAATTGCACAATTCTACCCAAGAATGGCAGTTTATAATGACGTTGAAGGATGGCAAAACATGCAGTTCTGGGGAACAGGGGAATTTACACTTCCTTTTGGAAATTTTGATGTTAATATTACAGTTCCTGCAGACCATGTTATGGAAGCTACTGGAGATTTAACCAATAGAAGCGAAGTGTTTACGCCGGAGCAAGTAAAAAGATACGAATTGGCTATGAAAACCTATGATAAGCCTGTTGTAATTGTTACCCAAGCGGAAGCAGAAGCAGCAGAAAAAGGGTTTTCTAACAAGAAAAAAACATGGAAATTTAGCGCTAAAAACGTTAGAGATTTTGGAATAGCTACTTCAAGAAAATTTATTCTTGATATGATGGCTGTTAAGATGGGCGAGAAATCAGTAATGGCAGTTTCAATATATCCTAAAGAAGCAAATCCGTTTTGGGGAGAAACAGCAACAAGAACAGTCGCGCATACGTTAAAAAGTTATTCCTCTCATACTTTTGATTATCCTTATCCAAAAGCAGTTTCTGTATCTGCAGAAGATCAAGGAATGGAATACCCAATGATTTGTTGGAATTACGGTCGTCCAGATGAAAATGGAGTGGTAAGTGAGCGTATAAAAAACGGAATGATTGGTGTGACTATACATGAAGTAGGACACAATTTCTTTCCAATGATTGTAAATTCAGATGAGCGTCAGTGGTCTTGGATGGATGAAGGTTTAAACACTTTTATGCAATATATGGCAGAACAAGAATTAGGAACAAATTTTCCTTCTAGTCGTGGTCCAGCAAGTAAAATAGTTCCTTACATGAGTGGAGATCAGAAATTTTTAGAACCTATTATGTCTAACTCAGAAACCATTGCTCAGTTTGGTGCAAATGCTTATGGTAAGCCAGCAACGGGATTAAATATTCTTAGAGAAACTATTATGGGTCGAGAATTATTTGACCATGCTTTTAAGGTTTACGCAAACAGATGGAAGTTCAAACATCCTACACCTGAAGACTTTTTTAGAACGATGGAAGACGCTTCGGCAGTAGATTTAGATTGGTTCTTTAGAGGTTGGTTTTATTCTACTGATTTTGTAGATATTGGAATAAAAGAGGTAAAACAATATTATGTTTCTGAAACCGCTACTAAAGAATTAAAGGATGCAATAGTAAAAAGAGGACGTTTTGGTGAAGAAAAAGGACCTTTCGTTTATTTAGTTCCTGGAACAAGCGGAGAGTTATCTGCTAAAAATAAAAAAGCATTTAAGATAGAAGACGTAAATTTACTCTCAGACTATGTAAATAAAAAATTTACAGCCGACGAGAAAACAAAATTAAAATCTCCGAAGTATTTTTATGAAGTAGAGTTCAATAAACCTGGCGGAATGATTATGCCTATTATTGTTGAATTAACTTATGAAGACAATACAACCGAAATGTTTAAATATCCTGCTCAAATCTGGAGAAAGAACAATGATACCGCTAAGAAAGTATATGCTACTGAAAAAGCAATTAAGAAAATACAAGTAGATCCAAAATTAGAAACAGCTGATATTGATGTAACTAATAATACTTGGCCAAAAGAAGAAGTAAAATCTAAATTTGACTAAAGAAATATTTCATAAAAAAAGAGACTCTGAAAAGAGTCTTTTTTTTTATGAAATATTTAAAAGTACAAGGTTCAAAATTTAATATCTTTGTAACACTAAAAAATAAAATTATGTTTGGTATAGGTGGTGGCGAATTAATTTTTATCATGTTTATAATCTTAATGCTGTTTGGATCTGATAAAGTTCCAGAAGTCGCTCGAACTATGGGTAAAGCGATGGCACAGTTAAAGAATGCTACAAATGATATAAAAAGTGAAATTCAAAAAGGAGCTGAATCTAACGGATTTGATTCACAATCATTATTAGATTTACAGGGTAATATCACTTCGGAAATTAATAAAGTAAAGGATAACTTATTGGGTGATACGTCTCAGTATAATGATTTTGCTGTAAATATTAGTACTGAACTTAATAAAGCTAAAGAAAACTTACTTGGCGATGTTAATGGCTCGTTAGAAGGAACTAAAGAAATTATTGAAGATGTTTCTGGACCTATAAAACGTCAAATGTAATGTTAGAGAAAATACTTTCTTTAGACACTGAATTATTGGTTTTTTTGAATGGTTTAGGATCTCCTACCTACGATGCCCTTTGGTTGTTTATAACCAAACAAAGCAATTGGATTCCGCTTTTCTTACTTTTGTTGTATGTTATTTTTAAAAAAATTGGCGGGAAGCAAACATTATATCTTTTATTGTTTGTGGCTCTTTTAGTAACGTTTACGGATCAAATGACCAATTTATTTAAAAATGGATTTCAAAGATTGCGTCCTTGTAATAATCCTGAAATCAATTCTTTCATAAGAGTGGTGCAAGTACGCAACTCTTTCAGTTTTTTCTCTGGACATGCAGCAAATTCAATGGCAGTTGCTTCTTTTTTATATTTTACTTTAAGATCGTATTTTAAATATTTTGTGTTAATCTTTCTTTGGCCTTTTATATTTGCTTACAGTAGGATTTATCTAGGATTGCATTATCCAGGAGATATTTTAACGGGTTATTTGTTCGGATTTACTTTTGGTTTCCTAATGTATAAATTATATAAAGTGGCACAAAAAAAGTATTTTCCAAAGCCAAACTTATAATATTTAGAAGTCTAATAATACTATTGCTCTTTAATAAATATAGACTAAATCTGTTAGATAGGTTCTAAATTTTTGGATGCTGTTTTTTAATTACAAAACCCTACTAACAGTCAAACCATCGCGAATAGGTAGCAAAACTGTTTCTACTCTAGGATCTTCTTTCAGTAATTTATTGTATTCCATTATTATCTTTGTGCTAATATCATTCGGTTGAATAGGTTCCAGAACTTTACCGCTCCACAATACATTATCAGATAAAATAATGCCTCCTTTATTCATCTTTGGTAAAATCAATTCAAAATAATTGATATAGTTTTCTTTATCGGCATCTATAAAAACAAGATCGAATTTAGTTTGTAGCGTTGGAATTATATCTACCGCTTCTCCTAAATACTGAAAAATTTGTTTTCCCCAAGGTGACTTGTCAAAATGCTTTCGCTGAAAATCAACCAGCTCTTCTTTTATATCAATGGTATGAAGTGTCCCGTTTTCTTGCATTCCTTCGCACAGGCACAAAGCAGAATATCCAGTGTAAGTTCCAATTTCTAATATGTTTACAGGGCGAATAAGTTTAGAAAGCATGCTTAAAACTCGACCTTGAAAATGTCCGCTTAACATTCTTGGAAGTAAAATTTTTTGATAGGTTTCTTTGTTTAAAGCGGCTAATAAAGCAGGTTCTTTTTCAGAATGTTGCTCGATGTAGTCTTCTAGTTCTTGGGAAATGAAATGCATTATTTAGATAATTTTCAATTGGTAGCAAAGTTATCAAATTATCAAAACAACAAATCAAGAAATTGTCATTAAATTTGCATCATGGAAATTGATAAAAAAGACATTCGAGCCTTATCGAAAGAAGCATTAAGAGAATTTTTTGTTACGAATGGGGATAAAGCCTTTCGTGGGAATCAAGTATATGAATGGCTTTGGAGTAAAGGGGCGCATAGTTTTGAGGATATGACGAATGTTTCAAAAGAAACAAGAAATAAGCTAGAAGCTAATTTTGTCATCAATCATATCAATGTAGATACGATTCAACGAAGTGAGGATGGAACTGTAAAAAATGCCGTTCGTTTGCATGATGGTTTAGTTGTAGAGTCGGTTTTAATTCCTACTAATACACGAACAACAGCTTGCGTATCTAGCCAAGTAGGTTGCAGTTTAGATTGTAATTTTTGTGCCACAGCACGATTAAAAAGAATGCGTAATCTGGAACCTGGAGAAATTTACGATCAAGTATTAGCTATAGATAAAGAGAGTAGGTTGTATTACAATCATCCTTTATCGAATATTGTTTTCATGGGAATGGGTGAGCCGCTGATGAATTATAATAATGTCTTGAAAGCAATCGAAATGATTATTTCGCCAGAAGGATTGGGCATGTCTCCAAAACGAATTATGGTATCGACTTCTGGAGTACCAAAGATGATAAAAAAATTAGCTGACGATGACGTTAAATTTAAATTAGCTGTTTCTTTACACTCCGCAATTGATGAAATTCGCTCTCGAATAATGCCGTTTAGTGCTAATTTCCCTTTAGCAGATTTAAGAGAATCATTAGAATATTGGTATAGAAAAACAAAAAGCAAGATTTCTTACGAATATGTGGTTTGGAAAGGAATTAATGATAATAAAGAATCAGTTGATGCATTAGTGAAGTTTTGTAAATATGTTCCTTGTAAAGTTAATTTGATTGAATATAATCCTATTGATGATGGAGAATTTCAACAAGCCTCAGAAGAGTCTATAAATGCTTATATTAAAGCTTTAGAAGCCAGCGGAATTGTTGTTAAAGTGAGACGTAGTAGAGGAAAAGACATAGATGCTGCATGTGGACAGTTAGCAAATAAAGAAGCTTAATTTAAAAAAAAAACACCTACAGATTATAAAAATAAAAAGGGTTTGACACTGTTGTCAAACCCTTTTTTAAATTTCTAAACGGTCGAATTATTTAATTACTCCAGGAATTTCTTTTGAAATAGGATGCTTTGCTTCATAAGTATATCCCATGATTTTGGCAATGGTTTGTGCAAATTGATTTTGATACAATTGATTTTCATTAGTCATTTCTCCTTTACCTTCAATCTGTGGTCCCATTGCAGCAAACCAAATTTCAGAGGCGTCTTTTATATCAGGGCCATGACTAGTCCATTCTGCTTTTGTGAGATCGCCGCGTCCATGATCAGTAGTAAAAATCAACGCAGTTTTATTTTTGTATTGTGGGTCATTTTGCACAAAGTTCCAAATCTCCTTCATCCAGGCATCCACTTGATGAGCCGCATCCAAATAAGAACGGTAAAAGCCAGCGTGAGCCCATTCATCTGTTTCTCCATAAGAGATGTATAACACACGAGGTTTATTGGTTTTCAATTCTTCTAATGCGCCATAATGGGTAAAAACATCTAGACATTCTTCCTCGTGAAAGGGTTTGAAAGAATCGGCAAGCATGGCATTAATAAGTTGCTGTTTCGCTGTTGGATTTTTGCCTCCTGTTTTATCAAATGCAGATATTACAGGAAAACCAGCTCTTTTTTCATTTAAAATATTGTCAAAAGCATCCCAAGCTCCAAAAGCGGCTACTTTTCCTTTAATTTTAGGTTGTTTATTTAGATATTCTAACACGGTTACATTAGGATTGGCAGGATATTTATTCGAATTGATTAATGTGTCAGCATATCCAGTCATGATTTCGTTGTATCCAGGATAACTAAACCAATACGGATTAGCATTATTAACTTTATTTCCTAAAGTTCTATTGCCATACAGTTGTCCTTTTTTTGCTAAAACAGACCACATAAAAGGCATAAGTTTTTCTCGTCGTTCTTTGGGATTTTCAGCCCAATATTTTTTATAAATGTAGCTGCTGTCGTTCTGATTGAATTTTTTATCTCTTGCTAAATTTTCGTCCATTCCTTTGAAAGCTTCTTGCCATCTAAAACCATCTGTAGTAATGATAATTATGTTTTCGGCTTGTTGTGCTTTACTATGTATAGCACTAAAAAGTAGTAATATCAAAAATATTTTTTTCATGTTTTTTTTATTTAATTAAAATTATCCCACCATATTTTTTTGTTAATATCATCACCACCCATTTTTTGTAGTGCTTTATTGTTGTTTTCTGCATTTACAGATTGTTCAAGACTTGGATACATGATGCGTCTAGGAACTTTACCGTTATTTTTGGATCCGGGTCCTGCTTTTATAAAGCTAGGTTTCCCTGTTCTTTTCCAATCTAACCATGACTCAATTCCTGTATGATATAGAGCCAACCATTTTTGTACATATAAAACTTCTGTGGTAGAATTATAAGGAGCAATAGTTGTTAAGTAGTTGGAAGGCATCGTAACATTCCATTGTTTGAATGAAGCTTCTACTGCAGTATTGTAATATCCTTGTGCATTACCATTAGTAATAAGATTGCGTTGACTAGCTTCTGCTAATAAAAAGTTTAACTCGCTGTACGTCATCAATAGTGAGGCTATTTTTGTTTTTGTATAAAAATAATCTTCGGCTCTTCTAGAATAATTGGTAGGTTCTCCAATTTTATCTAATGTAAGACCTGGTAACAACCCTAAATGATTATTTTTACCTTCTATTGGGTCAATCCACTCGTCAAGTCTAGTATCACTATTTGCTATTAGGGTGTTTACTAAATGAGTAGAAGGAATTACGATATTATAACCGTATAATCTATTGATACCATCACTCATTGGAGAAATGTTAGGATAACTTCCAGAATAAAAATAAGTAGCATTGTCTGCATTTGACTGAAATATTGGATATTGTGATGGTTTGCTAACAATTTCATTTATTGTGAGGCTAACATTTTTTTTATTAGAAATACGCATCAATAACCTTAAATGTAGTGAATTAGCAAATTTTCGCCATTTTAGCATGTCACCATTAAACAATAAATCTCCTTCGATTTTTAATTTAGTGTCAATTATACTATTGGCTTTATCTAAATTCAATAGCAGTTGGGTGTAAATTTCCTCTTGTGAATCATATTTGGGTTTTAAGATGCCTTCTTCTCCTCTTGAAGCTTCCAAATAAGGAGCATCGCCATAGGTATCTGTAATTAAACTCATCGAGTAAGTTTCTAAAATTAAACTTACAGCTTCATAGTTTTTATCGTTTAAAGCGATGGCTTGTTTTTTAAGATCGTATATGTCATTCAGCCATTTGTATTTTTCCCAAAAACGATCATCTGAACCCCAATTGTAAATATCCAATTCATTGTATTCATAATTGCCTCCGTATTGTGCTACTATATCTCCAAAGTTGTATGAATCTGAAACATTACTATTTGCTAAATTGAATATTATATTTGGTAAAAGTTGCTTTGGCTGTGAAGTAGTAGGTTGGTTTTTATTGGTATTAATTTCTTCAAATCCATCGGTGCAAGAAACACTAAATGTGAATAGTGTTATTAGTAAAATTATTTTTTTCATGATTATTATTTTAGAATGAAGCATTTAATTTGATTCCGTAATTTCTAGAAGAGGGAAGTTGTAAAACTTCAAAACCGGGCAATAAAGTGCCACCACTTATTGCTTGTGTTTCTGGATCTATGTTAGGGACTTTTGTCCAAAGGGCTAAATTATTTCCTACCAAACCAATGCTTAGATTTTGCATTTTAAAAGTAGTTATCCATTTAGTTGATAGTCTATAATTCAAACTCACTTCTCTCAATTTTACATACGAAGTATCAAACGTATTGGCTTCTATATTATCTCTTCTATAAGCATTAGAGTAATACCAGTTTTCTGCACTTACTGAAGTTGTATTGAGACTATAGCTTCCATCTGGATTTTGTACAACGCCTTTTCCTATTATTCCTGTTTCTCTACCAGGTAATGAAACGGCTAATATGCCACTTTCCATTCCGATAGAATTTGTCATCGAATATATTTTCCCTCCCTGTCTTATGTCTACTAGAGCATTGAAATTGAAATTTTTATATTTCAAATTAGTAGTAAGACCTAACATCCAATCAGGATTGTAGTTTCCTATTTTTTTTATTTTAGTATCAAGTATCGGAGATCCCATATCGTCAAATACAATTTGATTGTCTGGACTTCTCAAATAACCACGCCCGTACATGTCGCCCATTCGTTCTCCTACACGAGCTTCTATTGTTCCGCCACTTGGGCCTTGAGCAATGATGTAATTGTCAATTCCTGGTGTTAACTCTTTTACAGTTCCTCTATTTCTAGTGAAATTTGCATTTATCGACCATTCAAAATCTTTGGTTCTAATAGGTGTAATTCCCAATCCCAATTCTAATCCCTTATTTTGAATTTTACCCGCATTAATAACATTCGAATTAAATCCAGAAGCTTGTGAAATATCTAAACCTACAATTTGATTTTTAGAATTAGTGACATAATAACTCACATCAAGTGTTACTCTCTTCTTGAAAAGTTGGGCTTCAATTCCTGCTTCATACGATGTGGCAATCTCAGGTTTTAAATTACTATTTAAAATTGCGTCCGGATTAGTCAAAGTTCCAGGAAGTGAACCGTTAGAATAGGTTTTTACTAATCGATAAGGATCGGTGTCGTTACCTACAGATGCTGCGTTTACTCTCAATTTCAAAAAATCAATGTTATCATTCATTTCAAACAAAGAAGTTGGAATAAAACTCAAAGAAGCAGATGGATAAAAATAAGAGTTGTTATTCACAGGAAGCGTAGAGGACCAATCATTTCTTACTGTTAGGTCTAAATACAAGTAGTCTTTATAGCCTATGTTGGCTAAGCTGTAGATACTGTTAATGCGCTTTTTATAAATATTTCTAGATTGAATAGGCAGTACATTGATGTTTTGCAAATTATATATACCAGGAATACTTATTCCTTGTCCTTCAATTTTACTTTCGGATGTGTATTGGTTCATGCTATTGGCTCCATAAGAAACTTTAACAGAAAAATCACCAAAAGTATGATCGTAAGAAAGCAGCATATCGGCATTGTATTCTGTAAATCCTATAGTTTGCTCGCGATACATTCCTTGTGTATATCGTGAGGAACCAATTGGTCTGCGAGACCATCTAAAATCATTCGAATTATCCATTCCTATTCTTCCCATTAAGGAAAAATCAGTATTGATTTGATATGTTGAAGAAACATTACCAAAAATGCGTCCTTTCTTAAACGCATTTATATTTTCATAAGCAATTTTAAAAGGATTGTCTCCCCAGCCAAACATGCTGTTTTGTTTCACGTCTTTTATAATCCAATATTCTTTTAACCAATCCAAATCTACATTAGTGTGATTCCAAAGCAAATTATACATAATACCTTGGCTACCATAACCTGTAACAGGAGTGTTATCGCTGTTGCTTTTAGTATAAGTGGCAACAGTTGCGAGTTTCCATTTATCTGAAATAGAATAATTTAGATTTAAACTTATGTTTTCTCTTCTTAAATTAGAATTGGGAACAATATCTTCGCTTGTCGTTTTTCCGTAACTAAGTCTAAAATTTGTTTTTTCATCCGATCCAGAAATAGAGACAGAATTAGAAATTGAACTTCCTTTTCTAAAAAAATCATTTAAGTTGTATCTAAACTCAAAGGGTAAAACTTGGCCTTGGCCCACTGCATAACCTGGACTTCCGTTCTGAAGTATAGCAAGACCAGAACCTAAACGTGGTCCTAAATTGGTATCGGCTCCTGGGTCATACACTTGTTTGGAACCCGCGCCATATTGATCTTGAATCTCAGGTAGTCGCAATGCCTCACTGGTCATAAAAGAAGAAGAAATAGTCACTCCCAAACCTTTATTCTTTTTTCCAGATTTGGTTGTTATTACAATAACACCGTTGGCTGCTCTAGAGCCGTATAAAGCAGATGCTGCAGCCCCTTTTAATACGTTAACACTTTCAATATTTTCTTGATCAATTTCCGAAGCTCCGTTGCCATAATCAGTAGGTAAGTCGGCTTGATTTGTTGCAGAACTTCCTACGCCATAAACGGTATTGTTAATGGGAATACCATCTACAATAAATAAGGGTCCGTTGTTGTTAATGTTTAATGATTTGTCGCCTCTGATAGTAATTCTCGAAGAGCTCGTAATCCCATTTCCAGAGCCTGTAATTTGTACTCCAGACATTTTACCGGTTAAATTTGAAACGAAATTAGCAGAGTTTACTTTATTAATATCATCTGATTTTAATTCCTGAGAGGCATATCCTAAAGCGCGTTTTTCTCTTTTTATTCCCAAAGCGGTAATTACCACCTCTCCTAAAACTACTGAGTCGTCTTGAAGTGTTATTTCTAAATTTTCTTGACGATCTACAACTACTTCTTTAGTTACAAAACCGATGAAGGTAAAAACTAAAGTATTTCCTTTTTCAGTATTAATTGAGAATTTTCCATTGGCATCAGTGATGGTTGTTTTTTTAGTTCCCTTGACTAAAATGGTTGTTCCCATCAGTGGAAATTTAGAAGAATCAGTTACTTTTCCTTGAATAGTTTTTGATTGAGCACTCATTAAATTTGCACAAAATACTAATGTAAGTAAGAGTAAATTTTGTTTTAAAATTTTCATTTTTTTTCTAGTTATGTTTGTGGTGCAAACTTAGAAGTCAGATAACAAGTTCTAATTAAGGAAACTTTAACAATGACGAATTGTTAATTAAGAATTGGTTAGCAATGTTAAGAGTAAGTTTTTTTAATTTCGATTAGTAAAATTTATTTTAAGTCTGTTTATAACTACGAAAAGATGTAACTTTGAAAGCGAAATGAATGTCACCTCTCAAATTAAACAGCCCATTTTTAAAGAAATGGAACTTTTTGAAAAAAAGTTCTATGAATCGATGACCTCGCAAGTGGCTTTGTTGAATAGAATTACCTATTACATTGTCAATAGAAAGGGGAAACAAATGCGACCTATGTTTGTTTTTTTAACATCCAAAATGGTTTCAGAAGGCATCGTAAATGACCGAACTTACCGCGGTGCTTGTGTCATAGAGCTGATTCATACTGCAACTTTAGTGCATGATGATGTTGTAGATGATAGCAACAGACGAAGAGGTTTTTTCTCTATTAATGCACTTTGGAAAAATAAAATTGCCGTATTAGTAGGCGATTATTTATTGTCTAAAGGATTATTACTCTCTATAGATAATGGTGATTTTGATTTGCTTAGGATCATATCTGTCGCTGTGCGCGAAATGAGCGAGGGTGAGCTGCTACAAATCGAAAAAGCCCGAAGACTTGATATTACCGAGGACGTTTATTACGACATTATCCGAAAAAAGACAGCAACACTTATTGCTGCTTGTTGTGCGCTTGGTGCAAAATCTGTAATTGAAGATGATGTTCAGGTGGAGAATATGAGAAAATTTGGTGAGCTTATAGGAATGGCTTTCCAGATCAAAGATGATTTGTTTGATTATACTGATGAAGCCATTGGTAAACCCACCGGAATTGATATTAAAGAACAAAAAATGACTTTACCACTTATTCATGTTTTGAATACGTGTACTTCAAAAGAAAAAAGTTGGTTGATCAATTCTATAAAAAACCACAATAAAGATAAAAAAAGAGTTAAAGAAGTTATTGCATTCGTAAAGAACAATAACGGTTTAGTCTACGCTGAAAATAAAATGATCGAATTTCAGCAGGAGGCCTTATCTCTTTTGGATAATTATCCTGACTCTGAATATAAAGAGGCGCTAATCTTAATGGTTAACTACGTAATTGAAAGAAAAAAATAAATTATAGAATTAGAAAATTTATAAGTTTAATTTGAATAATTGATTTTTTTATTAAAAATCCTGTACTCTACATTATTTTTTATGCATTGTAAATCAGTAATTTAATTTTGTTTTTAGATATTTTTTTACTTTTTTAAAATTATCCATGCAACCTTTTTGTCTTCATTATCGTCTATACTAATAGAAGTCTTATTCAATGTCAAAAAGCAATTAAAACAAGAATATTTTTTTTGCTATTACTATTGAATTTTGTCATTGAAATCATTTATGAAAGTAATCCAATTACATCAACAAGAAAAAGAGTTAATTCAGTTGGCTGTCGAAAATAATCGGCAAGCACAACAGCAGCTTTATACTCAATTTTCTCCTAAAATGTTAAGTGTTTGCCGCCAATATATAAAGGATATACATCAAGCAGAAGACATTATGATAACTGCCTTTATGAAAGTTTTTGTTAACCTTCAAAACTTCGAAAATAAAGGAAGTTTTGAAGGTTGGATTAGAAGGATAATGGTCAATGAATGTATTTCTTTTATCAGAGTCAATAAAAAAGTTAAATACATCGAAGAGGAAAGTTATTTGGAAGAAAGCTTTAATAATATAGAAAGCAAATTTTCAATAAATGATATTCAGTTTTTGATCGATGGCTTACCAGAAGGTTATAAAATGGTGTTCAATTTATTTGCGATCGAAGGTTTTAAGCACAATGAAATAGCAAGTTTATTAGGAATAAGTGAAGGAACATCAAAGTCGCAATTATCACATGCTAGAAAAATGTTGCAAGGACAGATTAACAAGTTAAAAAATTACAGTTATGGAACCAGATAATTTTGAAGAACAATTTAAAGCGCAATTAAACGTAAGGGAAATAAAACCGACGCCAATGGCTTGGGAAAAATTGGATAGTATGTTAACTGCTGCCGAAAAGCCAAAAAGTAAGTTCTCTTGGATTTATATTGCAGCTAGTTTTGTTGGGTTTTTAATGATTTCAACGTTTTATTTTAACACTTCTGATAGTGTCGAAACAAAAACGATTAACCCAATCGTTCTTGAGCAAAAAGCAAACGATACACACATTGGAGAGCCTATTCGAAAAAAACAGCAAGGTTTATCTAAAACGGTCCAAAACGGAATGCCAAAATCTTCTGGAGTTCTTGCTGTTGCCACTAATTCGAAAAGTAATCTAATTCAAAAATCTAATGCATTAAAAGATTCATCTACTAGAAATCCGATAAATAGTACTGTTGAAAATAGTGGAAATACCATAGATATTTCTAAAAGATACAGTTCTGCTGAAAAATTGTTAGCTGAAATTAGTAACACGAACTACGAAAACAAAGCTGTTCAACCAAACAATATAGGGATTACTGTTAGTGCAAATAGCTTGCTCTCTGATGCTGAAACCGAATTAAATCAATCTTTTAGAGAAAAAGCATTAGATAAATTCAGTAAAAATTATAATGCTATAAAAACAGTTTTAGTTAATAGAAATTATCAAGATTAAACCAATCATCAATCATCAATCAAAAAACGAAAATCATGAGAAAAATTATTTTATTTACAGTTATTCTTTTGGTCGCTATGGTCGCCAAATTAAACGCTCAAAGTACGGGAAGTTATAAATATGTGCTAGACTGGTCATATTGGGAACCAAATTCTCCTAATTACAACATGAGTTTTGAAAAAAATCCACAGCTAATGGATCAAAATATTTTTACCATGAAGTCAGTTAAAAATAAGATTTATGGTTTTGGTTCCCTTATGAAAACCGTTCCATCTGATTTATATAAAGGAAAAACAGTTAAAATGTCTGGATATGTAAAAAGTGAAAAAGCAAAATCTGGTGCTGCATTATGGATGCGTGTTGATTATTATTCAGCTCAAGTTCTCGCTTTTGACAATATGAACGATAGACGCATTAAAGGAACAACAGACTGGCAAAAATATGAAATCGTATTATTTGTACCAGTTGATGCTACCTCTATTTCTTATGGTGTTTTATTAAATGAAACAGGTCAAGTTTGGTTTAAAGACATTACTATAGAAATAGTAGATGATTCTCTTGCGGAAACAGGCTACAATAAAGGAAGAGACAATAAATTGATTTCCTTTGAAAAAAGAGCCAAAGCAATAGGGGACGAAATTAAGTTGGTGAAGGATAGAGAAAAAAAGGCATTAAAAAATGAAGTAGATGCTATTGATCAAGAAGTAGAAAAAGGATTAATTTCGAAAGAAAAAGCAGAAGCACTCAAATTAGAAAAAGCAAAAGTACGTGCCAATACTATCGAAACTAAAGTAGCTTTAGAGGAGAAGAAATTGAATCAGTTAATTCAAGATAGAGTAGATGGTAAATTTGATAATGCTGAAAATGATAAAAGAGGCTCAACCATAGTCATTATTGGGATTAGTAATGATTCTATAGGTTCTAATAATAGAGAATTCAATGTGACTTCGATGAAGTTTTATAATGGATATGAGGATAAAGAAAGTAGATTGTCTAAAAGAACTACAAGCCAATTAGTTTTTGCTGCGGGATTGAATAATGTAGTCACAAATGGAAATGTGAATAAGTCAGATTTTAGGTATTTTGGATCTCATTTTTATGAACTTGGCGTTACGTACAATAGTAGAATCTTAGAAAAGAATAATCTTTTGCACGCTAAATATGGTCTTTCTTTGATGTATAATAATCTTCGTCCAACGGATAATCGCAGTTTTGTTGTGAATGGAAATCAAACAGATCTTACTGTAGATTCTAGAGATTTAAATGATTCACGTTTTAAAAATGTTTATTTAGTCGCGCCCTTACATTTAGAATTTGATTTTTCTGGTAATAAAGATTCAAATGGGAAACCGTTATTTAGAACCCACAATAGCTTTCGTTTAGGAGTCGGAGGATATGCAGGAGTTAATTTGAAATCAAAGCAAATTATAAAATATAATGACAATGACCTAAAAGTTACTGATAAAGTCAAAGGCGATTTTAACACAACAGATTTTATTTATGGTTTAAGTACTTATGCAGGTTATAAATCGACAAGTTTATATTTGAAATATGATTTAAATCCGTTATTTAAAAATAATGCTGTGAATCAGAATAATGTTTCTTTAGGATTGCGTTTCGATTTTAATTAAGATTTATTTGAGTTAGTTAGTTATTTAAAAAGTGCTTCGGAAGAGGCGCTTTTTTTCGTTTTAGATTTAGAATTTGAGGTTTGATTTGCGTATTTTTGCAATCTTAAAATAATTTTAATTTCCCAATATATTTTGATTTCAAAAGCGACCATTGATACTGTTTTCGAAACTGCTCGAGTAGAGGAGGTAATAGGTGATTTTGTAAATTTAAAACGAGCAGGAAGTAATTTCAAGGGATTGAGTCCTTTTTCTGAGGAGCGTTCTCCTTCGTTTATGGTTTCTCCAGCTAAAGGAATTTGGAAAGATTTTAGTTCTGGAAAAGGTGGCAACTCGGTTGCGTTCTTGATGGAACACGAACAATTTACGTATCCAGAGGCCATTCGGTATTTAGCCAAAAAATACAATATTGAAATCGAAGAAACAGAGCAAACTGATGAAGAAAAAGCAAATACCGATATTAGAGAAAGTATGTATCTAGTTTCAGAATTTGCTAAAACCTATTTTCACAATACGCTTTTAAATTCAGAAGAAGGAAAAGCGATAGGTTATTCTTATTTTAAAGAAAGAGGATTTACAAATGACACTATTGAAAAATTTGGATTAGGTTATTCTCCTGAAGCCTGGGATGCTTTTACTAAGGAAGCGCTAGGAAAAGGGTATAAATTAGAATTTTTGGAAAGTACCGGTTTAACAATTCCTAAAGACGATCGTCCATTTGATCGCTTCAAAGGGCGTGTTATGTTTCCTATTCAAAGTATGTCAGGAAGAGTGCTGGGTTTTGGAGGTAGGATTTTGACCAACGATAAAAAAGCAGCAAAATATTTAAATTCGCCTGAAAGTGATATTTACCATAAAAGTAAAGTCCTTTACGGAATTTTTCAAGCCAAACAATCTATTGCTAAACTAAATAATTGTTATTTAGTTGAAGGTTATACAGATGTGATTCAGTTTAATCAAGCAGGAATAGAAAACGTTGTTGCTTCATCTGGCACAGCATTGACGCCAGATCAAATCAGATTGATCAATAGGTTGACTAAGAATGTAACGATGCTTTTTGATGGCGATGCAGCAGGACTTCGTGCTTCTATTCGTGGAATCGATTTGATACTAGAGGAAGGGATGAACGTAAAAGTATGTACTTTTCCTGACGGTGAAGATCCAGATAGTTTTGCCAAAAAGACTTCTCATGATGATTTAGTTTTATATCTAGAAAATAATGCTAAAGATTTTATTCAATTTAAGGCGTCACTTTTGATGAATGAAGCCAAGAACGATCCAATCAAAAAAGCAGATTTGATTCGAGATATGGTTACTAGTATTTCAAAAATTCCAGATCGTATTCAAAGAGAAATTTACATTCAGGAATGTTCTAGGATTATGGATATTTCAGAGCAAGTGTTGCAAAGTACCTTAGCACAATTAGTTCAAAAAGAAGTTACAGATGTTGGTAAAAAACAAAAACAAGCAGAAGATTCAGGACAAAAAGCATTTGAAGTTGTTAAGAATCAAAATCTCGTTGATATAGAAAAAGTTGATACTTTGGGTATTGTAGAATGTGAAATTATAAATATACTTTTATCATACGGAAATGTTTCTGAAAAATTTGAAGGGGTTTTGATTGCAACTAATCCTGAAGGCGAAGTTGAGGAGGTAGTTGTAATGAAAGATAGAAAGGTTTATGAAGAAATATATTTAAGTCTACAGGAGGATGAAATAGAATTTGCAACTGGTTTGTTTAAAGAAATATATAATGATTTAATAAGTGTTTATTTGCAAAATGATAATTTTAATTTAGAGAGATATATAATGCATTTGAAACCGGAATTTGCTCAAATAATTACAGATATTGTGATGAATAATGAGAAATATGTATTGCATGATTGGGAAGGACAAAATATTTTTCCGAAAACTAAATTAGAACAGTTGAATCAAAATGTTACGGATAACTTATTTACATTAAGGTGGTATTTGATAAGTCAATTTATAGAAAATGCTAAGAATTCTATTTCTAGAGAATTTGGAGTAGATAATACTGAGGTAATAACTGAAATAATTGATTATAAAAAACTTGAAACAAAATTCTCTTATAAGACTGGTAGAGTAGTTGTACAATATAAACATTAAAAAACTCTGTGCTATCTGAATCAAATTCGGATAATACAGAGTCTTTATCAATGATAATGGATTACAATACATTAATCCATTCTTTTTCTAAAAAACTGGGAAGAGTAATGTCTCGATACTAAACTATTTCTAGTTTTTTTGCTTTATCCACTAAGTCTACTAGGTTGGTAACATTTAACTTAGTTAATAAACGCAATTTGTATGTACTAATCGTTTTTTCGTTAAGATTTAAAATTTCAGCAATTTCATGGTTCTTTTTACCTCCACTTAAATAACGTAAAACTTCAACTTCACGATTAGATAACTTGCGATACAAACGTTCACTTTTAGTTTGTTTAGCAATCAATGCTAAATTTTTCTTTACTGTCTCATTCATTATTATCTTGCCTTGGTAGACTTTGATAATAGAGATACCTAAAGTTTCTAATTTTTCAGATTTGTGTACAAAACCAGATACTCCGGCTTTTATGGCATTTGGTGCATAAATCTGTTCAGAAAGACCACTATAGATAATGATTTTTGTTTTTGGAAAATTTTTCAAAAGTGCTTTGACCTCAAAAATGCTGGAAAGACCTTCTAGTTCCAAATCTATTACTAAGACATCAATGTCTTTTGTTTGAAGTATATCCCGCACCATTAAGAAATTGCCAACATTGGCAACTATCGAAATGTCTGCATTATCTTTAAAGTAAGATTTTACTCCAAAATGCACAACAGGATAGTTATCGGCTATACATACTTTAATCATAATTTTAAGTTTTTAGAATTGTTTGTAATTGGATTCGTAAAATTAATAAATAATTTCTGTAATTAATTGCAAATCAATAGAAAATATGATTTCTTTAATATTTATTGATTCTACAAAAGGGAATTGGGATCATTTTGTGTTGATTTATACGATTTAATCGCTTGTATATTTCAAAAACAATACGTTCTCTTCCTGTAAAATCTGTTGCGCTTTTTTTAGATTCATCTTGTAACATTGCCCATTCTAACTCATCATAACTAGCGCCAAGTTGATCTTCATCTGTTCTATCATCACCAAACAATCCATCAGTTGGTGAGGCGTCTAAAATTGATTTAGTTATTTTTAAATAATGACCCAATAAAAAAACTTCCGATTTCATTAAATCAGCTATTGGACTTAGATCTACTCCACCGTCACCATATTTTGTGTAAAAACCAACTCCAAAATCTTCAACTTTATTTCCTGTTCCTGCCACCAATAGTCCATGAATTCCAGCAAAATAATATAAAGTGGTCATTCTTAATCTTGCTCTAGTATTTGCTAATGCTAAATTTAATTTGGCAACATCTTCATTTTCTGGGACAACGGTTTTAAAAGTTTCAAAAGTATCCGTTAGATTCGCTTCAATACTACTTACATTTGGGAAACGTAACTTTAATTGTTCAATATGTTCTTTTCCGCGAGTTACATGACTTTGTGCTTGATGAATTGGCATTTCAACACATAAAACTTTTAATCCTGTTTGAGCACATAAGGTTGAGGTTACGGCTGAATCTACTCCGCCAGAAATACCGATCACAAACCCGTTTACCTTTGCATTTTCGGCATAAGTTTTTAACCACTTAACAATTTGATCGTTTATTTTTTCAACTTGAATGGTGCTTTTTTTAGTCATAATAATTTACATTTTAAGAAGCAGGAATGTATATTTGCAAAATGAATTACTCATTCTTTTGTTTCCTAATTTTTCTTTAGAAACAAATTTAATTAATAAATATGAAAAAATATCTGTTGCTTGTAGTCTTTTGTCTCTTTATTTTATCTTGTAATAAGAAAAATAAATTTGAAACTGCCATAGCGGTAATTCCTTTAGAAGTAAAAGTGGAGCGTTTTGATCAATTATTTTTTGAAACGAAGCCTCAAGATTTAGATAAGGTCAAAAAACAATTTCCGTTTTTTTTTCCTGCAGGAAATGACAACAGTGTTTGGATTAACAAAATGCAGGATCCAATTTGGAAAGAAGTGTACACTGAGGTTCAGAAAAAGTATGCTAATTTTGAACCTGAAAAGGAAGAATTAGAAACTCTTTTTAAACACATTAAATATTATTTTCCAGAAACAAAAACACCAAAAGTGATTACTGTTATCGCAGAAATGGACTATAATAATAAGGCTATTTATGCAGATAGTTTAGTCATCATCTCCTTAGAATTATATCTGGGAAAAGAGCACAAATTTTATCAATTCCCAAATTATTTAAAGCAAAATTTTGTAGAAAAACAAATCGCTCCTGACCTAGTGGCTAGTTTTTCGACACGTAAAATTCCACCAGTCCTTGATAAAGATCTTTTAACACAGATGATATACAATGGCAAACAATTATATCTAAAAGATTTATTATTGCCTGAGTATTCAGATGCAGAAAAAATGGGTTACACGCCAGAACAAATTACTTGGTGTGAGGAAAATGAAAATTATATGTGGCGCTATTTTATAGAAAGAGAAATGCTTTATAATAATGATCAAAAATTAATTTCCCGATTTATAAACCCAGCTCCTTTCTCTAAATTTTATCTTGAGATTGACAATGATTCTCCGGGAAGAGTCGGAGCATGGATCGGTTGGCAAATAGTACGATCTTTTGCGAAAAATAATGATATGCCTATTTCCGAATTATTAAAAATGAATGCAAAAGAGTTGTTCGAAAAATCTAAATACAAACCCAAAAAATAATGTCAAATAAAAATACATCCGAAATTAAGTTTTTAGTCGAATTAGATGAAAACCGTGTTCCAGAAAAATTAATGTGGTCTGCTCAAGATGGAGGTGTGGAGGCGCAAGAGGCTAAAGCGATTATGCTTTCTATTTGGGATAGCAAAGCAAAGGAAAGTATGCGAATTGATCTGTGGACGAAAGATATGCCTGTTGATGAAATGAAAATTTTCTTTCACCAAACTTTAGTAGCAATGTCAGAAACTTTTAAACGTGCTACAGATGACGAAAAAATGTCAGATACCATGAAAGATTTTTGCGATTATTTTGCAGAGAAATTAGAGTTGGGTAAATAGTTAATCTTTTATCACAAACTATTCTGTATGAAGTATAGCTTCAAAATTTAAACAAAAAAAAACTGCAATTTGATTCGTTTCAATTGCAGTTTTTTTTGTTGAATTAATGGTTTTTTAGACTGAAAGAATTTTTAATTTTGTATAGATTTTTTTTGCAAATCTTTTAGGATCTTCTTCAAGCTTCCTGTCATTAGCGTACTTGAGCTTCTGTGAAAAGAAATGTTATCGATTAATTTATTTGATTTTTGAGTTTCCCATACTGACTTTTCTTTTTTAGCGGATTCCTTTCCAATTGCCCTTTGAGAATAGATTATTTCTTGTGAATTCAAGTCATATATTTCTAGTGTTACCTCGCTTTGGTTTGCTCCAGTTGAGTATTCGTCTTCGTATAGTCCAATTATTCCTATTTCGTCTTTGTTTTTTTTAGAAGAAATATTGATGAAATAGTCAAAACCTGTTCCGATTTTTAGCTCTTGAAGTTTTTGTTTACTTGGGTTTAATGGGATTTTATAAGGTATCAATAAATTGCTCACGTCCTCTCTGTAAAAATAGCGATCTTTTAAATTATCTTTAAAAAAGGTGGCGGCCTCATTAGTAAGCCTTTCAGAATTGTAGCCTGGACTATCTAATTGATTAAGCAACCATTTTCCATTTGTAAAATCAACGCCTGTTTTATAATCTATATTAGTTAAGACGTAAGTATTGCTTTTGCATGAAGCAAAAAGCAATAAAACAATGGCTAAAATAGGAATTGAGATAATTTTTTTTCTTGTCATGTCTATTTTTCCAAGTCTATTTAGAGCATTTTAAAACTGATTGTTGTTTTTAAATACTTCTTGGTTTACTTCGTCTATGTAGCCTAATAATTCTTCTTTTCCTGTTGATTCTGTTGCTGAGGTTACAAAATAATGAGGCATTTCGGCCCAGTTATTAGCAAACATTTTTTTCTTGTAAGCGGCAATATGTGAATCTATTTTTACTTTACTAATTTTATCTGCTTTGGTAAAAATAATACAGAAGGGAATTTCACTTTCTCCCATGTACGACATAAATTCGATATCTATAGTTTGCGCTTCGTGGCGAATATCAATCAAAACAAATGCACATACTAATTGTTCTCTTGTTTCAAAGTAGTCTGTTATAAATTCCTGAAAAATAGATTTTGTTTTCTTAGACACTTTTGCATAACCATAACCTGGTAAATCGACAAGATACCAATTGCTGTTAATCAAAAAGTGATTGATCAATTGTGTTTTTCCAGGTCTTCCAGATGTTTTTGCTAATTTCTTATGATTTGTTATCATGTTTATCAAAGAGGATTTCCCTACATTTGATCTACCAATAAAAGCATATTCCGGCAAAAAATCTTTAGGACATTTGCTTACTTCGGAGTTACTAATAACAAATTCTGCGGTATTAATTTTCATTTTTATGTTGTGTAAAAATTCTCTTGGTATAAAATTATACTGGTAAATGTGTATTGGTTAACCACTCTTCCAGTAAATTGTTAAATTCATCTGGATGTTCCATCATAGCAGCATGTCCGCATTTGTCAATCCAATATAAAGTAGAATTTGGTAATAATTTATTAAATTCTTCTGCAACATCAGGAGGTGTAACTTTATCGTTTTTTCCCCAGATGATACAAGTCTGAACATGCATTTTTGGCAAATCTTTAGCCATATTATGACGAATTGCACTTTTAGCAATTGTTAATGTTTTTATCAGTTTTATTCTATCATTCACAGATTCATAAACCTCATCTATAAGTTCTTTTGTGGCTACCGCAGGATCATAAAAAACATCTTCTGCTTTTTTCTTGATGTATTCGTAATCCCCTCTTTTAGGATAACTATCTCCCATTGCACTTTCGTAAAGTCCCGAACTTCCTGTAATTACAAGACCTGCTACTTTTTCAGGATACATTTTAGTGTGGTACAAAGCTATGTGTCCGCCCAATGAATTACCTAATAATATAACGCGTTCTAAACCTTTAAATGTGATGAAATCTTTTACATATTTTGCAAAACTTTTTACATTAGTTTTTAAAATATTTTGAGTGTATATGGGTAGGTCTGGAATGATGATTTTGTAGCCTTTTGTAGAAAAGTAACTAGCAACAGCATCAAAATTACTGAGTCCTCCCATTAGTCCGTGAAGTATAACGATTGGGATTCCTTCTCCAGCTTCATAATAGCTGTATCTACCTTCTTTTTTATAGTTTTTTTCCATTTTGTTTGAAACCGAATTTTCAATTTTGACAAATATATGATTTAATAAATAAAAATTAATTCTTACAACAATTTTTAATTGTAAAATTATTCTGTTCAAACATTAAAACCCTCTTTTTTGTTGGATTATTCTTCTCTATTTATGTCTTTTTCTGATTTATCTGAACCATTTTAATAGGCTGTTTAGACATCTTCAAAATGTTGTTTTTTATAACATTATGTTTCTTACAAATAAAGTAAATAATTGTTAAAGCTCTGATTGCTTATAAATTAGGCTTTTCGGGAGTAAAGTGGTTAAACTTATTAACAAAGTGGTATATAGTGGTAAAATGTGGTAATTTTTTTTATATTTTTGCTCTACATCATTTAATACTATTCTTTGGATACAATTATTGGGACATATGAATGTAAAGTCGATGCTAAAGGAAGATTGCTCATGCCAGCGCCTTTGAAAAAGCAATTGGCTTCCTCACTTCAAAACGGATTCGTTTTGAAGCGTTCTGTGTTTCAGCCTTGCCTAGAGTTATATCCTATGCAGGAATGGGATTTAATGATGCAAAAAATAAATAAACTCAATCGTTTTGTAAAGAAGAATAATGATTTTATTCGTCGCTTTACTGCAGGGGTTAAGGTGGTTGAGATTGATGCTTTAGGAAGGTTATTAGTTCCTAAGGATTTGGTTTCTTTTGCAAGTATAGCAAAAGAAGTAGTGTTTTCTTCGGCAGTGAATATTGTAGAAATCTGGGATAAAGATTTATATGAGAAATCAATAAGTGGTGAGGATTTAGATTTTGCAGATTTAGCAGAAGAAGTAATGGGTAATATAAATGACGACGACAATGGAATATCATAATCCGGTTTTGCTTCATGCAACAGTAGATGGTTTAAACATTAAACCTGATGGTGTTTATGTTGATGTGACTTTTGGTGGAGGTGGTCATTCAAAAGAAATTTTGTCTAGACTGGGTCCAAAAGGAAAACTTTTTGCTTTTGATCAAGATGAGGATGCTTTGGCAAATGCATTGCCAGACGAAAGATTTACACTGATTAATGAGAATTTTAGATTTATAAAACGTTTCATGCGCTTTTACGGAATTAAAAGTGTAGACGGAATTTTAGCAGATTTAGGAGTTTCTTCTCATCAATTTGATGTGCCAGAAAGAGGTTTTTCTACACGATTTGATGCTGGATTGGATATGCGAATGAGTCAAAAAAATGATTTAAATGCTTATAAAGTGGTTAATGAGTATGATGAGGCTAATTTAAAGAGAGTCTTTTTGGATTATGGTGAATTAAAAAATGCTCCGCTTTTGTCTAGAACAATAATTGAGTCTAGAGAAAATAGTCCTATTAAAACTACAGATCAGTTAAAAGAAGTGTTAGCGCGATTTTTACCGGAAAGAATTCGAAATAAAATATTAGCTCAGATTTATCAAGCTATCCGAATTGAAGTAAATCAAGAGATGGATGTTTTGAAAGAATTTTTAGAGCAATCACTAGAGATTTTAAGTCCTGAAGGCAGATTAAGTGTAATATCATATCACTCTTTAGAAGACAGATTAGTCAAGCGTTTTATGAAAAACGGTCTGTTTGAAGGAGAACCTGAACGTGATTTTTTTGGTAATTTTTCGGTTCCATTCAAAACCATCGGTAAACTAATTGTTCCGGATAATCAAGAGATAAAAGAAAACAATAGGGCTAGAAGTGCCAAATTAAGAATAGCAGAAAAGAGATAATTTATTAAAAGATGAAAAACGGAGTATACGGTTTGTTAAAGGCAAAATTCCTTAATAATGAGGATGCGGTCAAGAACTGGCGTTTTATTGTTTTTATAATTTTATTAGCTATTCTAATGATTGCTAACACTCAGAGATTTGAACAAAAGGTGTTTAAAATTGTCGAGTTAACTAATAAAGCTAAAGAGCTGCGCTCTGAGTTTGTTGACAGGCGTTCTGAGTTGATGAAACTGAAAATGGAGTCTACTGTTTCTGAAAAAATGATTGAGAAAGGAATTTTCCCATCAACAGTTCCTCCAGTAAAAATAAAAGTAATAAAAGAAGAAGATAAAACCTTTTTAGGAAAATTATGGCAGTAGAAGATAAGCACATATCTTATAGAATATACATGGTAGCTTTTGGCATTTTTGTCATGGCTATTGCTATTGCCGTTAAATTAACTAATATTCAGTGGGTTGAAGGGGATTATTATAGAAAGTTGGCTAAAGAAAGAACCGTTAGGAATTTTGTAATTCCAGCCAATAAAGGAAATATTTATTCTGCTGATGGCAGTCTTTTGGCTACTTCAATTCCAAATTATGAAATACATTTTGATGCTTTGGCTCCAAAGCCAGAATCATTTGAGAAAAATGTTAGAGCATTGTCAGATTCGTTAGCAACAGTTTTAGGTAAATCATCGGGTTTTTATGAGAATGAACTTCGAAAAGCTAGAGCGAACAAAAACAGATATTATTTGATTGCTCGTAAATTGAGTTATACACAATACTTTAAAATTAAAGGTTTTCCATTATTTAATTTGGGTGCCTATAAAGGAGGGATTATAATCGAGCAAGAAACGGTAAGAGAACATCCAATAGGTAAAATTGCTGAACGAACGGTAGGTTATGAGCGCACTTCAAAAGGCGAATCGTATGATGGTAAAGGAATAGAGTGGGCGTTTAGAGATTATCTTAATGGTAAAGACGGTAAAATTTTAAAACAAAAGATTGCCAAAGGGCAATGGAAGCCAATAAGAGATTTGAATGAAGTTGATCCTCAAGACGGGTATGATGTTATCTCAACTATAGATGTTTACATACAGGATATTGCGCATCATGCTTTACTAAAACAGTTAGAAATATATGAAGCAGATCATGGTTGTGTAGTGGTTATGGAAACAAAAACGGGTCATGTAAAAGCAATTTCAAATTTAGGAAGAGGCACTGATGGTTCATATTTCGAAACAACGAATTATGCAGTAGCCGAATCACATGAGCCTGGATCTACGTATAAACTTGCCGATTTGATGGCACTTCTTGAAGATAAAAAAGCAGATACTAGTAGTGTTTATGATAGTAAAGGTGGGGTTATCGTTTATTCTGGCAAAAAAGTACGCGATTCGCATATTGGGGGTTACGGTAAGATTTCATTAGCAAGAGGGTTTGAACTTTCGTCTAATACGATTATGGTTCAAGCGGTGTATGAGAATTATAAAAATGAACCTTCAAAATTTGTAAATCATCTTAATAATTTTGGATTAAACAAACCATTAGGACTTTCAATAAAAGGCGAAGGAAGACCTTATATACCACAACCTAAAGACAAACATTGGTCTAATATTTCGCTGCCTTGGATGGCTTTTGGTTATGGCGTCTCAATTACACCTATGCAAACATTAGCTTTTTATAATGCTGTTGCAAATAATGGGGAAATGGTGAAACCTCAGTTCGTTTCTGAAATTAAAGAATGGAATAGAACCATAAAAAAATACGATAAAGAAGTTTTAAATCCAAGAATTTGTTCGCAATCAACTATTTTAAAATTGCGCGCGGTTTTAGAGAATGTGGTTAAAAAAGGTACTGGATCTAAATTGTATTCTAAAGATTTTTCAATGGCAGGTAAAACGGGAACTGCGGCAGTAAATTATGGAATTAATGGAGGTGCAGACAAACATTATGCTTCTTCTTTTGTTGGCTATTTCCCTGCAGACAATCCTAAATATTCTTGTATTGTGGTGGTTCATAAACCAAATACAGTCAATAATAATTATTATGGTGCCGATGTTGCTGGACCCGTTTTTAAAAGAATTGCACAAAAAATATTTACGGATGCGCCTTCAACGAATGAAATTAAAAATTTAGACAGAAAAATTCCAAAACAAGAAAGTGATTACGATTCTTATTTTGTTAAATCTCACGTTAAGCAACAATTAGTGCCAAATCTAAAAGGAATGTCTGGTATGGATGCAGTAGCATTGTTGGGTAATTTAGGTTTGAAGGTACGGATTTTAGGAGTTGGAAAAGTAAAAAAACAATCGGTAGAAGCGGGACAAAATATTGTTAAGAACGCAACGATATTATTAGAATTATCATGAGTTTACTAAAAGATATATTGTACAAGGTAGCTATCGAGGCCGTAAAGGGTTCGACTGATGTTGCTATTCATAAATTAGATTTTGATTCTCGAAAAATTGGATCTAATGATATTTTTGTGGCAATAAGAGGTTCTGTTTCTGATGGGCACGATTTTATAGAAAAAGCAATTCAGCTAGGAGCAGTAGCCATAGTGTGCGACACTTTTCCTGAAAAAATTGAAAAAGAGGTTACTTATGTATTAGTGAAAGATACCAATACTGCTATGGCTTTTATGGCGGCCAATTTTTTTGGTGATCCATCTCAGCATTTAAAGTTAGTTGGAATTACGGGTACCAATGGTAAAACTACAATTGCATCCCTATTATTTCAGTTATTCCAAAAAGCAGGTTTTAAAGTAGGGTTGCTTTCTACGGTAAAAATTGTAGTTGACACTATTGAATATAAAGCCACTCATACTACACCAGATTCTATTGCCATAAACCATTATCTAAAAGAAATGGTAGATCAAGGTGTTGAATACTGTTTTATGGAGGTGAGTTCACATGGTATTCATCAAAAAAGAACAGAAGGGTTGCATTTTGTGGGAGGAATATTTACTAATTTATCGCATGATCACTTAGATTACCATCCTACGTTTGCAGAATATAGAGATGTTAAAAAATCATTTTTTGATCATTTGCCTAAAACTGCATTTGCATTGTCTAATATCGATGATAAAAATGGACAAATAGTGTTGCAAAATACAACAGCAAGAAAACGTTCTTACGCTCTGAAATCTTATGCCGATTATAAAGCTCAGATTCTTGAAAACCAACTTTCTGGTTTGTTATTAAAAATAAACGGAAATGAAGTTTGGGTAAAATTGATAGGTACTTTTAACGCCTATAACTTATTAGCGATTTATGGTGCAGCAGTTGAGTTAGGATTGGAAAGTCTTGAAGTACTTCGATTATTATCTGATTTAGAAAGCGTTTCTGGAAGATTTCAATTTATAGTATCAGCAACCAATATTACTGCAATTGTAGATTACGCGCATACTCCGGATGCATTAGATAATGTTTTGAAAACTATAAATGATATTCGAACTAAAAATGAACAACTAATTACAGTTGTGGGTTGTGGAGGGAATAGAGACAAAACGAAACGTCCGATAATGGCAGATATCGCAACTGCATTAAGTGACAAAGCGATACTTACTTCTGATAATCCCAGAGAGGAAGATCCTGAGGCTATTATTAATGAAATGGAGCAAGGTGTTGCACCTCAAAACTATAAAAAAGTTTTAAGTATTACAGATAGAAAACAAGCAATAAAAACAGCTTGTCAATTGGCTCAGCCTAACGATATAATTTTAATTGCTGGTAAGGGACATGAAACCTACCAAGAAGTAAAAGGCATTCGCCATCATTTTGACGATATGGAAACAATAAAGGAAATTTTAGAACAACTTAATAAATAATCAACTAACTCATAATCATATATGCTATATTATTTATTTGAATATCTAGACAAAACATTGGATATCTCTGGTACAGGAGTTTTTCAATACATTACTGTTAGATCAGCATTAGCATTTATGTTATCGTTGCTGTTGTCAACTATTTATGGAAAAAGAATTATTCAGTTTTTACAAAGGCAACAAGTTGGTGAAACTGTTCGTGAGTTAGGTTTAGCCGGACAAAATGAGAAAGCGGGAACGCCAACCATGGGTGGATTAATTATAATTTTTGCCACTCTTGTTCCGGTAATACTTTTTGCGAAATTACATAATATCTATATTGTTTTGTTGACGGTTACCACACTTTGGATGGGAACTATTGGCTTTATTGATGATTATATAAAAATCTTTAAAAAAGATAAAAAGGGATTAAAAGGAATTTTTAAAGTTGTTGGGCAAGTTGGTTTGGGTTTGATTGTGGGATCTGTACTTTATTTTAGTCCTGCAGTTACTGTAAGACAAGATACAGGTAAAATAAATATTTTTAGAGTTACCACAGAAAATGTAATTGTTCAAGCGCCCGTTGAAGAGAAATCTACAGTAACGACAATACCTTTCTTTAAAAATAATGAATTTGATTATGCTGAATTATTAGCTTGGACTGGTGATGGTTACCAAAAATGGGCTTGGCTGGTTTTTATTCCTGTGGTTATTTTTATTATAACAGCAGTTTCTAATGGTGCAAATCTTACAGATGGAATTGATGGACTTGCTGCCGGAACTTCAGCAGTTTCTGTTCTCGCGTTGGGCATATTTACTTTTGTTTCTGGAAATATCATTTTTTCAAACTATCTCAATATTATGTATATCCCCAATTCAGGTGAAATGACCGTTTTTATAGCGGCATTTGTTGGGGCACTTATCGGATTTCTATGGTACAATTCTTATCCAGCTTCCGTTTTTATGGGTGATACAGGAAGTTTAACTATTGGTGGAATTATTGCTGTTTTGGCAATAGCGGTGCGTAAAGAAATGCTAATTCCATTATTGTGTGGAATTTTCCTTGTCGAAAATTTATCTGTAGTCCTACAAGTAAGTTATTTTAAATATACAAAGAAACGCTTTGGCGAAGGCCGAAGAATATTTTTAATGTCTCCCTTGCATCACCATTATCAGAAAAAAGGATATCACGAAAGTAAAATTGTAACTCGATTCTGGATTGTTGCCATCATGTTAGCCATATTATCCATTATTACTTTAAAATTAAGATAGTATGAGATTAGTGATTTTAGGTGGAGGAGAAAGTGGTGTTGGTACTGCTATTCTAGGAAAAAAGAAAGGATATGAGGTGTTTGTATCAGACTTTGGAAAAATAAAAGGGAACTATAAGGAGGTTCTTCTTATAAATGGAATTGAATGGGAAGAGGAAATGCATACAGAGAATCTGATTCTTAATGCAGATTTGGTGATGAAAAGTCCAGGAATTCCGGACAAATCACCAATAGTAAAAAAGCTAAAAGAAAAAGGAATTCCAATAATGTCAGAAATTGAGTTTGCTGCTCCTTATACAAATGCAACAATTATTGGTATCACAGGAAGTAATGGTAAAACCACTACTACAATGCTTACTCATCATTTGTTAAAATCAGCAGGATTAAATGCTGGTTTAGGAGGAAATATAGGAAAGAGTTTTGCTTGGCAAGTAGCAGATAATAAATACGATTCGTATGTGTTGGAGTTGAGTAGTTTTCAATTAGATGGAATCAAAGATTTTAAACCACATATCGCAATTATTACCAATATCAGTCCAGATCATTTGGATCGATATGATTATAAATACGAAAATTACATCGATTCTAAGTTTAGAATAACAATGAATCAAACCGAGGATGATTACCTCATATACGATGCAGACGATGAAGCGATTAACCAATGGTTAAGCACTCACAAAACAAAAGCAAAATTAATTCCTTTTTCATTGACGAAAATTTTCAGCGAAGGAGCCTATATAAAAGATAATAAAATGGAGATTAAAATCAGTCAAGAAGAATTTACAATGAACACAGAATACATTGCTTTAGAAGGAAAGCATAATATGAAAAACGCAATGGCAGCAAGCTCTGTAGCAAAATTAATGCAAATAAGAAAAGCTACTATTAGAGAGAGTTTATCTGATTTTCAAGGAGTAGAACACCGTTTGGAAAAAGTTTTAAAAATACAGAATGTTCAATATATAAATGATTCCAAAGCAACTAATGTTAACGCTTCTTTTTATGCTTTAGATAGCATGAATACACCAACCGTTTGGATTGTTGGTGGTGTTGATAAAGGGAATGACTATAATGAATTGATGGCTTTAGTTCGGGAGAAAGTAAAAGCGATCATTTGTCTTGGTGTTGATAATAAAAAAATTATTGATGTTTTTGGCAATGTAGTAGATATTATGGTTGAAGTAGACAATATGAATGATGCTGTAAAAATGGCTCAAAGATTAACAGAAAAAGGAGATACTGTTTTGTTATCGCCAGCATGTGCTAGTTTTGATTTGTTTGAAAGTTATGAAGACAGAGGAAATCAATTCAAACAAGCTGTTAAGCATTTGTAATATAAAAAGAGTTTTATAAAATTTGAAGATAATAAAGTATGAAGCGATTAATAGGTAATTTAAAAGGAGATAAAGGGATTTGGTCATTTGTGGCCTTACTCGCCTTGTTTTCGTTTATGCCTGTTTTGAGTGCGAGTAGTAATTTGGCTTACATAGGCCACGGAACAGGAAATACTTTAGGATATTTAGTTAAACATTTAGCTCACATAGGATGTGGAGTCTTTATTGTGTATTATATACATAAAGTGCCTTATCATTATTTTAGATCAATTTCTAAATGGTTGTTGCCTGTTGTTTGGTTAGTTTTAGCTATAACGATGATCAAAGGAACTGTAATTGGTGGAGCCAATGCAAGCCGATGGATACAAATTCCACTGGTTGGAATTTCATTTCAACCGTCTGCATTTGCTGCTTTAGTGCTGTTTGTGTTTGTAGCGCGCTATTTATCCAAAACAAGGGAAAATCCAATTGATTTTGTAGAATCTTTAAAAGAGCTTTGGTTGCCCGTTTTCATTACGCTAATTTTTATTCTTCCATCTAATTTCTCGACAACGGCATTGATTTTTTCTATGATATTAATGTTGGCTTTTATAGGTCGTTATCCAATGAAATACTTGGCTATTATTATTGGAACTGGTATTTTATTTCTTGGGTTTTTTATATTGATTTCAAAAGCTTTTCCAGATGCCAAATTTTTTAATAGAGTTGCAACTTGGGAAAGTCGAATTGAAAGTTTTAGTACAAACAAACCCGATGAAGATGATTACCAAATAGAAAAAGCAAAAATCGCCATTGCCTCAGGTAAAATATATGGTCTAGGACCAGGAAAAAGTGTTCAGAAAAACTTCTTACCACAGTCTTCTTCCGATTTTATATATGCAATTATAGTAGAGGAATATGGTTTAATTGGTGGTTTGGGAGTTTTATCCTTGTATTTATTATTGCTTTTTAGGTTTGTCATTGCTTCGCACAAAGCCAATACACTCTTTGGAAAATTGGTAGTAATAGGATTGGGATTTCCAATGATTTTTCAAGCCATGATAAATATGGCGGTAGCTGTAGAGCTTTTGCCAGTTACTGGTCAAACGTTGCCTCTAATTAGTAGTGGAGGAACTTCCATCTGGATGACTTGTATTGCTTTAGGCATTATTATAGGCGTAACTAAAAAAGAAGAGGAAATTACTCAAGAATTAAAAGAAGCGGCAAAAAGAGAAGAAGCATTACAAAAATTAATAGATAGAGAATTAGAAGAAGAATTTGTTTTAGAAGAAGATTATTCAATTCAGGACAAAGCTGTAAATCCAATGCAAGCAGTTTTAAACAAGTAATTTTTTTTCTAATGTAATATAAAATAATACTAACTCAGTAAGTTTAAGAAAATGAAACAATATAGATTCATATTAAGTGGCGGCGGTACAGGAGGACATATTTATCCTGCAATTGCTATCGCAAATGAATTAAAAACTCGTTTTCCAGATGCTGAGTTTCTTTTTGTAGGTGCCAAAGATAAAATGGAAATGCAAAAAGTACCACAATCGGGTTATCGGATTAAGGGACTTTGGATTGCCGGATTGCAGAGAAGAATAACTTTTGACAATGCACTTTTTCCATTAAAGTTAATTAGTAGTTTGTTTAGAGCGCGTACAATTGTACGCCAATTTAAACCAGATGTTGTCATTGGTACCGGTGGTTTTGCAAGCGGACCATTATTACAAATAGCTACTTTATTGGGGATACCAACTGTTATTCAAGAACAGAACTCCTTTCCAGGAATCACAAATAAATTGTTAAGTAAAAAAGCAAATACGATTTGTGTTGCTTATGAAAATTTAGAACGTTTTTTTCCAAAAGAGAAAATGATTTTAACGGGCAATCCAGTTCGTCAAGATGTTTTAGATATTTACTCAAAAAGAAGTGAAGCTCTTTCTTATTTTAATTTAGATACCAATAAAAAAACTTTATTAATTCTTGGTGGAAGTCTTGGTTCTAGAAGAATAAATCAGTTAATAGAAAAAGAATTGGATTTTTTATTAGCTTCTGGTGTTCAAGTTTTTTGGCAGTGTGGTAATTTTTATATGTCAGAATACAGACATTTTTCAGAGAAAGAAGATGTTCAAGTGGTCTCCTTTATTGATAGAATGGATTTAATTTATGCAGCTGCCGATTTTGTTATTTCTCGTGCCGGAGCGTCATCTGTTTCAGAGTTATGCTTGGTTGGTAAGCCTACAATCTTTATTCCTTCTCCTAACGTAGCTGAGGATCACCAAACTAAGAATGGCAAGGCTATTGCTGATAAAAAGGGAGCTTTATTGATAAAAGAGAGTGAATTAGAGGATAAATTTGAGTCTGTTTTTAACAAATTGTTGCATGATGAAAACCTTCAAAACAATTTGAGTTTAAACATGAAAAAATTAGCAAAACCAAATGCTACAAAAGATATTGTGGCGGAAATAATAAAATTAATAAAATAATTACAGTAAAATCAAGTTTAACATTCTACGGGTATTTTGGAAGTAAAACTAAAAGTGCTATTACAAGTAATATTGAAAATTAAAAATGAATTTAAATCAAATACATAACGTTTATTTTATAGGTATCGGAGGAATCGGTATGAGCAATCTTGCGCGCTATTTTAAAAATTTAGGCAAGCAAGTTTGTGGATACGATAAAACGCCTTCTGTTCTTACTTCTGAATTAATAGAAAGCGGAATTTCAATACATTTTGAGGATAATATTAATTTGATACCTTCAGATTTTTACAATGAAAATACTTTAGTTATTGTTACACCTGCTGTTCCTACTGCTCATTCTGAATGGAATTATTTTATAGAAAGAGATTATATAATTAAAAAAAGAGCAGAAGTTTTAGGATTAATTACTAAAGATACTTTTTGTTTTGCAGTTGCTGGAACGCATGGAAAAACAACTACATCAGGTATTTTAGGTCATATTTTGAATGAAGCTGGAGCTGACGTAACTGCTTTTATTGGTGGAATAGTAGAAAATTACAATTCTAATTTAATTGGAAATGGAAAAACTATAACTGTTGTCGAGGCGGACGAATTTGATAGATCTTTTTTACACCTGCATCCTAATATTGCCTGCATAACTTCTATGGATGCTGATCATTTAGATATTTATGGTACAAGTGAGGCAATTGAAGAATCTTTCGTAGAATTTGCTTCAAAAATAACAGACAAATCTAAACTCTTTATTACCAAAGAGCTCCCTATAGAAGGGGTTATTTGCGCTATAAATGAAGAGGCTGTTTATAAAGTGTTTAATGTTAGGATTGGTGATGGAAGTTATGTTTTTGACGTTCAAACACCTACTTCGGTTATTAAGGACATTCATTTTGGGTTGCCGGGGAAACATAATTTAATGAATGTACTAATGGCTATTGCAATGGCAGATTTATTTGGTACTCCAACTAAAGCTATTGCTGCTGCGGTTGCTTCATTTAAGGGAATTAAACGAAGATTTTCTTATCAAATTAAAACCGTTGATAAAGTATATATTGATGATTACGCACACCATCCTACTGAAATAAATGCAGTGAATCAAGCGGTTAGGGAGTTGTATCCAAATCAAAAAGTTTTGGCTGTTTTTCAACCCCACTTATTTAGCAGAACAAGAGATTTTGCTGATGATTTTGCTAAAAGTTTATCAGCATTCGATGAAGTACTTTTATTAGACATTTATCCAGCTCGTGAGTTACCTATGGAAGGTATAAATTCTCAATGGCTTATGGAAAAGATGACCAATAATAATAAGAAATTAGTAGAAAAAGAGGATTTAATAGCCTCAATTTTGAAAAGTGAAGCTACCGTTATTGTTACAATTGGAGCGGGTAATATTGGAGAATTAGTACCATCAATTAAGAAAGCGATAAATGAAACTCTTTAATTGGATAAACATACGATTAGTGCTAATGTTTGTATTGGTTATTTTTTTATTTTCATTTACTTCAAAACGAAATGAAAATAGGAAATTGTCAAAAACAATCATTACTTTTGTAGGAGATAACGCGCCTTTTATTAAACAGGAAACGGTTAATAAATTGTTAATAGAAAATAATAGTGCGGTAACGAGTATTGAAAAAGTTAATTTAGATTTGAATAAGCTAGAAAAAAACTTGAATTCACATCAGATGATTGAGAAGTCAGATGTATTTGTGAGTATTGATGGTGTTTTAAAAGCTGTGGTAAAACAAAAGACTCCTGTTTCTAGAGTATTTGATAGTAATGGTTCTTTTTATATTGATTACGAAGGGGATAGAATGCCTTTGTCATCAAATTTCACTGCAAGAGTTCCCCTTGTTTCAGGAGAAATAAATAAAAATAATAACGAAGATTTAGCTGAATTGTTTCGCGTAATTTTTGATGATTCATTTTTGAAAAAAAATATAATCGGAATACAAATTATGCCAAATGGTAGCTTAATAATGCTCAACAGGAATTTTAATTATCAAATTGATTTTGGTAATCTGAATAATGTGGAGCGAAAATTTAAAAATTATAAAGCTTTTTTTCAAAAAGCAGTTTTAGATAGTTCGTTGTATAAATATAAAAAAATTGACCTCCGATTTACGGAACAAGTAGTTTGCACTAAATAATAGATAATGGAAAAAGATAACATTGCAGTAGGTCTAGATATTGGGACAACAAAAATAGTTGCCATGATAGGCAAAAAGAATGAATATGGTAAACTAGAAATTTTAGGAATTGGAAAGTCTAAAAGTTTAGGTGTGGCTAGAGGTGTTGTGAATAACATTACTCAAACTATACAATCAATACAACAAGCAGTTCAAGAGGCAGAAAATAATTCAGGTTACAAAATTAAAGACGTAGTAGTTGGAATTGCTGGACAACACATTCGCAGTATTCAGCATACAGATTACATAAGCAGACATAATCCTGAAGAAGTGATAGGAGGAAACGACATTCAACTTTTGATAGATCAAGTAAATAAATTGGCGATGTTACCTGGTGAAGAAATCATACATGTTTTACCACAAGAATTCAAAATTGATGGCCAATCTGAAATAAAAGAACCAATAGGAATGTATGGCGGAAGATTAGAGTCTAGTTTTCATGTTGTAGTAGGCCAAGCTTCTTCTATACGTAACGTAGGGAGATGTATTCAAAGTTCTGGAATTGAGTTGTCAGGATTAACCTTAGAGCCTTTGGCTTCTGCAGATGCAGTATTAAGTCAAGAAGAAAAAGAAGCTGGTGTTGCTTTAATCGATATCGGTGGAGGAACAACTGACTTAGCTATTTTTAAAGATGGAATTATACGTCATACAGCGGTTATTCCTTTTGGTGGTAATGTGATTACAGATGATATTAAAGAAGGGTGTTCGATCATTGAAAAACAAGCGGAATTATTAAAAGTTAAGTTTGGTTCAGCATGGCCTGGTGAAAATAGAGATAACGAGATTGTTTCTATTCCTGGATTAAGAGGTAGAGAACCGAAAGAAATTTCATTAAAGAACCTTTCTAAAATTATTCATGCGAGAGTTGTAGAAATCGTTGATCTAGTTTTTACAGAAGTCAAAGCATATGGTCATGAAGATCCTCGTAAAAAATTAATTGCTGGTATTGTACTGACAGGTGGCGGTGCTCAATTAAAACACATTAAGCAGTTAGTAGAGTATATTACAGGTATGGATACTAGAATTGGATATCCAAATGAGCATTTAGCTGGAAATTCAGATGAGGAAATATCAAGTCCTTTGTACGCAACAGCGGTAGGATTGGTAATGAAGAGTATTGAGAATAAATCACAAAGTGCTATTCGAGTTGAGGCTTTAGAACAACCTAAAATTCCAACTTACAGACCTGCAGTTGTTCAAGCGCCCATACAAGAAGTGTACGAAAGTGTTGAAGAACAAGTAGATCAAAGTGTAAATGAAAAACACAATTCTACTGTAAATAGAATACAACGAAATTTCTTTGATCGTTATGTAGATAAGATTAAAGATTTTTTAGATAATGCAGAGTAAAAGGCGCGGCCTTTAAAAATAATAAAAAGATTAATAATATAACAATTTCAAAAAAAAACCAAATAAAATGATGAGCGACTCAGAATTTGGAAGTATTTCATTTGATTTACCAAAGAATCAATCAAATGTGATAAAAGTTATAGGAGTAGGTGGTGGTGGAAGCAATGCTATAAACCACATGTTTAAGCAAGGAATTAAAGGTGTTGACTTTATCGTATGTAATACGGATTCTCAAGCTTTACAGAGCAGTTCTGTACCAAATAAAATTCAGTTAGGTGTTAATCTTACTGAAGGACTTGGTGCTGGAGCTAATCCTGATGTAGGACAGCAATCAGCGATTGAAAGCATTTCTGACATAGAAAAAATGTTGGATCGCAATACTAAAATGGTTTTCATTACTGCTGGAATGGGTGGTGGAACAGGTACTGGTGCTGCGCCAGTAATAGCTCAATTGGCTAAAGAAAGAGATATTCTTACGGTTGGTATTGTAACATTACCTTTTCTTTTTGAAGGTAAAGTGCGTCAAGAGCAAGCCTTAATCGGTATCGAAAAATTGCGTAAGCAAGTCGATTCGTTAATTGTTATTAACAATAACAAGCTAAGAGAAGTATATGGTAATCTTGGTTTTAAAGCTGGGTTTTCAAAAGCAGATGAAGTTTTAGCAACTGCCTCACGAGGAATTGCTGAAGTTATTACACATCACTACACTCAGAATATCGATTTAAGAGATGCTAAAACGGTTCTTTTTAATAGCGGAACTGCTATTATGGGATCTTCAGTTTCTTCTGGAGAAAACAGAGCTAAGGAAGCGATTATCGCTGCTTTAGATTCTCCTTTGTTAAATGATAATAAAATAACTGGTGCCAAAAACGTATTGTTGCTTATCGTTTCTGGAACTAATGAAATAACTATTGATGAAATAGGAGAAATCAACGATCATATTCAGGTAGAAGCAGGTCACAATGCTAATATTATTATGGGAGTTGGTGAAGATGAGTCTCTTGGAGATGCTATTGCAGTAACTATAATTGCAACAGGATTTGATATTGAGCAACAAAACGAAATTGTAAATACAGAACCTAAGAAAATAATTCATACGCTTGAGGATGAACAAAGAAGTGTTTATAATCTAAGCAGTAAATCAGTTACAGCATTTGATTTAAATGCAGATTCGCAAGTTTCGAACTCCAATGAAAGAGTTGTTTTTGATTTATTAGAAGATACAGTTGTAATTCCTGAGCCAGTTGTCGTTCCTGAGTCAGTAATTGAGCAACCTTTGATTCAAAAAGATGAATTAACAGTGATGTCAGAATTTATTAAAAATCTTGACGTAACTTTCGAAATTGTCTCTCCTATAAGTGATGTAGATTTTACAATTACAGCACCAGTAGTACAAGCCAAAATTCCGCAGCCAAAAGTTGTTGAAAGACAAGAGCAGACTACTTTTTCATTTGATCTACCTCTTTTTAAAACAGAGCCAGCAGTAGTAGAAGAAGTAAAGGAAAATAAAGTTCTTTTCGAACTTACAAACGAAACAAAAGAGATTAAAGTAAATGAAGCGGTGCAATTTGTGCCAGTAACGGAGTTAACTGATAGTGGAATAATTAAGTATTCTCTAGAAGAGTATATGGATCTAGAGCCAGAATTCACAGCTAAACCAGTTGCAAAAACGCCAGAAGTTGTAATTCCTGCTGAGTTGAATATTACCATGAAACAAGTGGAAAAATCAGAGCCTGTAAATGTTGATTTTGAACCAGTTTCTCCAATGGAAATGACAATAGAAGAGTCGTTGCGAATGAGAGCAGATGAGAGAAGAAAGAAATTAAAAGAATTCAATTATAAGTTTCATAACAACGTTTCTAAAATTGATGAATACGAAAAGGAACCTGCATACAAACGATTAGGGATTGATATTTCTAATAATCCTGCAAATAATACGAATTCAAGAATTTCAGTAGGAACGGATAGTAATAATGATTTACAATTGCGTTCAAACAATTCATATTTGCATGATAATGTAGATTAAGTAATACTTACTAAATTAAAATAACCCGAAAACTCAATTGAATTTTCGGGTTATTTTTTCTACTATAGGAAACGGTGGTTTTATTGTTATTCCCATTAAATTTCTTTAATTTTGTGTGCCTTAATCCAGCTGTCATTTCAAGCTTTTATCAAAAATTCTTTTTTATAAGCACTTAAAAGAGCTTCCAAGGTCGCTTTTTAAGTTTTATAAAAAAATGAATTTTTTTCAAAAAGGCTTTTCTTTTCTATCTGGGGCAATAATTTAGTGTCCTTATACGGATTATTTTGTAAAGGAGAATTTAATAATAAGAATCTAATATCTAAAATAAAATGAGTTTATCAATACAAATCATGGACGATATCAAAGTTGCCATGAGAGCCAAAGATACAGTTGCACTAGAAGCTTTAAGAGCTATCAAATCTGAAATATTATTAGCTCAGACTGCATCTGGATCAAAAGAAGAAATTTCTGCTGATGACGAAGTTAAATTGCTTCAAAGATTAGTAAAAACACGTAAAGAAAGCGCTAGGATTTTTACTGAGCAAAATCGTTTGGATTTAGCAGAACCTGAATTGGCTCAAATTGCAGTAATCGAAAAATTCTTACCAGCACAATTAACCGAAGCAGAAGTAGAAGCGGTAATCGCTAAAATCATTGCTGAAACTGGAGCTTCTGGAATTGCATCAATGGGAAAAGTTATGGGATTAGCAGCAGCACAATTAGGCGGAACTGCCGAAGGAAAAACTATTTCAACACTTGTAAAGAAATTATTGGTTTAAAGGATAGTGTTGTTAACGATTTTAAATTACAAATCTAAAATTGTTAATAAGCAATCTATAATCAAAATGGCTGTGTAGTTCAACTGGATAGAATATCAGATTTCGACTCTGAGGGTTGCAGGTTCGAACCCTGTCGCGGCCACTACGAGTTTTTTACTACTCTTTAACGATTTATGTTTTATTAAAACGCTCTTTATAGGGCGTTTTTTTTGTTTCTTAAAGATTCAGTATTTTGATATCTACTTTTCTTTTTTATATTAGTTGGTCACAAAGGAAGTGTTTCAATTAAAAGTTAAGAATCATCTCTTTAGATAGCAATTAAAAAATTTATGCATAAAAAAAACCTTTAGATTTCTCTAAAGGTTTTTTTTATTTTGAAAACAATTCAATTATGCTTCAACTTCAAATGGAAGTATAGATACATAAGATTTGTTATCTCTTTTCTTTTGGAACATAACAACTCCATCTACTCTTGCGTGTAGTGTGTGATCTTTACTGATGTAAACATTTTCACCTGGATTGTGTTTTGAACCTCTTTGTCTTACGATGATGTTCCCAGCAATAGCAGCTTGACCACCAAAAATCTTAACACCTAAACGTTTTGATTCTGATTCTCTACCATTCTTAGAACTACCGACACCTTTCTTGTGAGCCATGACGTATTAGTTTTATTTTGTTATTATTCTTGTGTATCTTCTTTTTTAGCTTTAGCTACTTTTTTCTTAGGAGCTTCAACTTCTTCTGTTGTTTCAGCTGCTGCTTTTTTAGGAGCTGCTTTCTTAGCACCAACACCAGTAATTCCTTCGATTACAATTTGAGTAAGATATTGTCTGTGACCGTTTCTCTTTTTGTATCCTTTTCTTCTTTTCTTTTTGAAAATGATAACTTTGTCTCCTTTTAAGTGTTGTAACACTTTAGCTTCTACTGAAGCACCTTCTATAGCTGGGGCGCCTAAAGTGATAGTTCCGTTGTCATCTAATAAAAGAACTTTGTCAAAAGTAACTTTTGAACCTTCTTCATTAGTCAAACGGTTAACATAAACCTTTAAGTCTTTGCTTACTTTGAATTGTTGCCCTGCTATCTCTACGATTGCATACATACTGATTGGTTTTAATAATTTTTAAGGTTGCAAATATACAATTATATTTTTAACTTGCAATCTGTGTAACAAAAAATATCACTACTTATTAATTCATCCTTTTGTTGTTCTTTTTTCATTACTCTTCTTACTGAATTGAACAAGTGTTAAAGTAGAATTTTTCTTCTTTTTTTTTGTAACAATCTCTTTAGGAATACTACTTATTATTCATATTAACAAAATTATTAACCTTATGAAAAAATCATTAATGGCTTTAGGTGCTTTGTTTATGCTAGGAGGAGTAGCCTCTGCTCAAAAAGTAGCATTTGAGGAATACAATTTAGATAATGGCTTGCATGTAATTTTACACAATGATCCGTCAGCTCCAACTGTCATCACATCTGTAATGTATCATGTAGGTGCTAAAGACGAAAATCCGGAAAGAACTGGATTTGCTCACTTTTTTGAACATTTATTATTCGAAGGAACAGAGAATATAAAGCGAGGAGAATGGTTCAAAATTGTAACTAGTAATGGTGGTGTGAATAATGCCAACACCACTGACGATAGAACTTATTATTACGAAGTTTTCCCGTCTAACAATCTTGAATTAGGATTGTGGATGGAAGCAGAGAGAATGTTGCATCCTATTATTAACCAAATTGGTGTGAACACGCAAAATGAAGTTGTAAAAGAAGAAAAAAGACTTCGTGTTGACAATCAACCATACGGAAACTTTTTGGCAGAAGTAAAAAAGAATATTTTTAAGAAGCATCCTTATCGTTGGGCAACAATTGGCTCTATGGCACATTTAGATGCTGCAACTTTAGAGGAATTTCAAGCTTTTAATAAGAAATTCTATGTTCCTAACAATGCTGTTTTAGTTGTTGCAGGAGATTTTAAAAAGGAGCAAGCTAAAGAATGGATTCAAAAATATTTTGGACCTATCAAAAAAGGAGCAGCTATTAAAAGAGAAACTTTTGTAGAAGATCCTATCACAGAAACAATAAAAGCAAAGTTTGAAGATGCAAACATTCAAATTCCTGCTATTGTAGCTGCCTATAGAACACCGTCTATGAAAACTAGAGATGCAAGAGTTTTAGACATGATCTCTTCGATATTAACGGATGGAAAAAGTTCTAGATTGTACAAAAAAATTGTTGACGATAAAAAAATGGCCTTGCAAATAGGTGCTTTTAGTAACAGTCAAGAGGACTACGGAAGTTATATTATCTACGGATTACCTCAAGCTCCTAATACGGCTGCTGATATTCTTGCTGAAATAGATTCTGAAGTTGTAAATCTACAAACAGAATTAATAAGTGAGAAAGATTTACAGAAATTAAAGAATAAATTCGAGAATCAATATGTAAACAGCAACTCAACTATTGATGGTATTGCAGATAATTTAGCAACTTACTATTTATTATACGGAGATGTAAATTTAATTAATACGGAGAACGATATTTATCAATCGGTTACACGTGAAGAGATTAGAGATATCGCCAAGAAATATTTGAATCCAAATCAAAGATTAGTTTTGGATTATGTTCCATCTAAAGACAAAGCTCAAAACTAAGATATATCATTATGAAAAAATCAATATTAATTTTATCAAGCTTGTTCTTAACACTTATTATGCAAGGACAAATCATTCCTCAGCCAAAACCTGGAGTTGCTCCAACCGTTAAAATCGGAAAACCGCAAACCTTTGAATTAAAAAACGGATTGAAAGTTATGGTTGTTGAAAACCATAAATTGCCTAGAGTTGCTTTCAGTCTTACTTTAGATAATGATCCATATGCAGAAGGAGACAAAAAAGGACTTTCTGATATGACAAGTACGTTGATGGGAAGTGGAACAACTAAAATTTCTAAAACAGCTTTCAATGAAGAGATCGATTTTCTAGGAGCTAATATTAACTTTAGTTCAAATGGTGCTTCAGCAAATTCTTTATCAAAGTATGCAGGTAGAGTTTTAGAGTTAATGGCCGATGGCGCATTAAATCCAAATTTTACTCAAGAAGAATTTGATAAAGAAAAAACCAAACTTATTGAAGGTCTTAAAGCAAATGAGAAAAGTGTTTCTGCCGTTGCTAGAAGAGTAGTAGATGTTTTAGCTTATGGTAAAGATCATCCTTCTGGTGAATATGTAAGCGAAGCAACTTTGAAAAATGTTACTTTGGCTGATGTAAAAAGAAACTACAGTACGTATTTCGTTCCTAGTAATGCTTATCTAATCATTGTAGGAGATGTAAAATTCAATGAAACTAAAAAAATGGTAGAAAAGTTTTTTGGTTCATGGAAAAAAGATACCGCTCCTTCTATTTCTTATACGGATCCAAAAGATGTATCAAGCACTCAAATTAACTTTGTAGACATGCCAAATGCGGTACAGTCAGAAGTTACAGTTGTTAATATGTCAAGTCTAAAAATGACAGATCCAGATTACTTTGCTGTATTGATAGCAAATCAAATTTTGGGTGGAGACTTCAATAGTTATATTAACATGAACTTGAGAGAAGCTCACGGATGGACTTATGGTGCAAGAACAGCGATAAGTGGTGATAAGCGTATTGCTACTTTTAATGCTTCTACGCAAGTTCGTAATGCTGTGACAGACAGTACGGTTGTAGAGATTATAAAAGAATACAAAAAAATTAGAACTGAAAAAGTGACTGAAGACATGTTAGCTAGTGTAAAAGCGGGTTATATAGGTCGATTTGTAATGCAAATTGAAAAACCACAAACTGTGGCAGGATATGCATTAAGAATTCAAACTCAAAATTTACCAGCTGATTTTTACGAAAATTACATTAAAAATATAAGTGCGGTAACTGCTGATGATGTCTTAAGAGTTGCAAACAAATATTTTAAAGTTGACAACAGTAGAATTGTAATTGTTGGAAAAGCATCTGATGTTGCAGCTGGATTAGAAAAATTACAGATACCAGTTTTCTATTTTGATAAGTACGGAAATCCAACTGCTAAACCAGAATTTAAAAAACCAGTTCCAGCAGGATTGACTGCAAAAACAGTTATTGATAATTATATTATAGCTATCGGTGGTGAGAAAGCAGCTTCAGCTGTTAAAACAATTGCATTGAATGGAACAACGACGATTCCTCAAGCGCCTTCTCCATTGACTTTTGTTTCTAAAATTGATGCCAAAGGAAAATTAATGGTAGAGTTGGCTATGGGGACAATGAGTATAATGAAGCAAGTGGTTAATGAAAAAGGAGGTTATGTGATGCAACAAGGGCAACGTCAGATTATTGAAGGTGCTGCGCTTGCCGAAATGAAAGCAGCTGCTACTCCAATTGAAGAGCTTTTACTTTCTAAAAAACAAGGGTTAATTTTAGAGAGTATTGAATCTATTAATGGTAAGGATGCTTACGCAATCAAAAATGGTAAAACAACGCTTTTCTATGATGTAAATACAGGTTTAAAAGTTGCTGAAACGAAAGTGATGGAGCAAGGTGGTAAGAGCATTTCTCAAACTACAAATTATTCAGATTACAGAGTAGTAAAAGGAGTTAAAGTTCCTTTTAATATTATACAAAATGTAGGTTTTGAATTGGATATAAAAATATCAGATGTCAAAATAAACGAAGGAGTATCGGATGCTGATTTTCAGTAATCTTTAATTGAATTATTTAAATAAAGGCTGTCTTTTAGACAGCCTTTATTGTTTTAAATTATCATTGTTTCGTAATGGTGCAATTATTTTTTTGCGGATAAATACACACCTATTAAAATAATAAAGGCGCCAAAATATTGAACGGGCGTAAGTATTTCATTGTCCAACAATCCCCATCCAAAAGCAATTACAGGAATTAAATAGGTTACAGAAGTTGCGAAAACTGGTGATGAGATTTGTATTAACTTAAAGAAAAGTATATTGGCTATTCCGGTCCCTACTATGCCTAATATCATAATAAAAAGCACAGACTGTTGTACTTTGATTTCCTGAACCACTTCAAAGAAACCAGAGAAAAATAACAGGATAAAAGCTGGAATGAACAATATTGTAAAATTACCAGTTGTTATACTCAATGGGCTTAAATCGTGTAAATGTTTTTTTATTATATTAACGTTTAATGCATAACAAATTGAAGCAATTAAGACCAAAATAGCGTAATAATAGTTTTGTTCAGGGTGATTAAGAGCGCCATTAAAAACCAATAAAATGCTTCCGGTTAGGCCAATTAATATTCCTAAAATTTGATTTCTTTTAAAATGCAATCCGAAAAAAAAGGCGCCTAAAAGTAAAGTGTTTAAAGGTGTAAGGGAGTTTAAAATAGAACTAACAGAACTTTCAATTTCTGTTTGAGCAATAGCAAATAAATAAACAGGCAAAAAAGTTCCGACTAATGAAGTCAAGGCAATATATTTCCATTTTCGAGCAGGAATTTTTGATAAATTTTTAAAACCAATTAGGAATAAAAAAAGAGCAGCAAAAATAATGCGTAGTGATCCCAATTGTAAAGCTGTTAAACCAATGAGTCCTTTTTTTATTAATATAAAAGAACTTCCCCAAACTAGGGCTAGAAGTGTTAAGTAGAGCCATTTTAACTGGTTTGATTTCATAAATCTGATTTTGCCCCAAAATTGTAATTATTTTATGAAATATTCCTTCTTTTTTTGATTAATTTTGAAGTATTAAAAGGAACTCTTAATCTCTAAAATTATAATATAATGAATTTCAAAAAATCAATGTTGACCTTCGCTCTTGCTAGTGTCTTATTTGTTGGATGTAAAGATAAAACCAATGAAAAAGATTTGAAAGGAACTGCGGAAGCTACTGAAAGTACTGTTCCAAAAGTAAAAAAAGAAATTGCAGCTGAAAATCTTCAGACGGCAAGTTTTGCAATAGAAGGAATGACATGCGCTATAGGATGTGCTAAAACAATACAAGAAGACTTAAGTGGACTGGATGGTGTACAAGATGCTAAAGTAGATTTTGATACAAAGTTGGCTACAGTTACTTTTGACAAAACAGTTCAAGATCAAGCAAAATTGACTAAAGTGGTAGAAGCTGCCGCAGATGGTAAGACATACAAAGTAAAAGAGGTAAAAATCTAATATTTTAAAATTTCGCATAAAAAAAGCTTCTCAATTGAGAAGCTTTTTTTGTAAATATGTTTCTTTAAAACAGTAATACTTTTAAAATATTATTTCCATTTTAAAGTTTCCATTAATCGTTGCATGTCATTTTTGATATAACTTGCCGCTGGCATTATAGAGTCGTAATTTGGTTTGGCATAAAAATAAATAGAAGCAGTTACAAAATGTTTAGTACTATCTGTAGCGTAAAATTGTGCGTTCGTAGCTGCGTTGCCTTCCACTTGATAAAACATACCGTAAACTTTTTTATCGGGATTCAAATAAGGTTGTTCTAAAATATCATCTGCTTTTATAACGTGTTCGTACGTTAATTTCTGTGCATCACGTAACAGTTTGTCAATATTATTTATAACAGGTTTATAGGTCAAGTAAATAGTGGCCTTCATTTTAGGATAGGTAATTGTATAATCACAATTCTTTTCCTTTTTTATGATAGCATCCGAATTCATTTCGAAAGCATAAGGACATTCATTTTCAAAACCAACATATTTTGCTTCGGGATAATCCAGTCGTAAGTAGCTAGAAGGTTTAGGTAAAACCTCGTCTTTACAACTGTAATTTAAAAGTGAAATTAGGATTATTATCATGCAAGCAATAGTTCTTTTTGTCATTTTTTTGTTCTTTTTATCTATTTCAAATCTTATGGAAAGATTTATTCTAGAGTCACTTTTATCTGTTTTACCCTTTTTTGATCTACTGTTTCTACTGTAAATAGACAGTTTTCAAAAGCTATTTTTTGATTTTTCTTTGGAAAATTTCCTAAAATTTCAAGAATAAATCCGGCTAATGTTTCTGCTTCTCCTTTTTTATTTTCGAATAATTCTTCGTCGACATCAATAATTCTGTAAAAATCTTTCAAATTTATTTTTCCTTCAAATAGATAATTTTTGTCATCAATTTGAGAAAAGTTAATGTGTTCGTCATCAAACTCATCGCTAATATCACCTACAATTTCTTCGATAACATCTTCTAGCGAAACAAGTCCAGAAGTACCGCCATATTCATCTACAACAATGGCGAGATGGCTTTTCATGCTTTGAAAATCTTTTAATAAGTTGTCTAGTTTTTTATTTTCAGGCACAAAAAACGGTTCTCTTAATAATGATTTCCAGTCATATTCGTTTGTATTTATATGTGGTAATAAATCCTTAACATAAAGAACACCTTCTATTTGATCGATGTTGTCGCGATATACAGGAATTCTAGAGAATCCTTTTTCAATAATTTTAGGACAAATTTCAATAAATGGTTCTGTGATTTCCAATGCAAAGATGTCAATTCTAGGACTCATCACTTGTTTTGTATCAGTGTTCCCAAAGCTAACTATTCCTTCTAGAATTTTTTGTTCTTCAGAAGAAGTGTCCTCAGAGGTTGTCATTTCAAGTGCTTGAGACAATTGATCGACAGAAAAATTTGTTTTCTGTTTGCCTAATTTGTTGTGCAGATAAATAGTGAATGCACGTAATGGTAAGCTGATTGGCGATAATAATTTATCTAAAAAAGCAATTGGAAATACAATATTTTTAGCAAATTTCACGTGATTTCTACTTGCATAAACTTTTGGTAATACTTCTGCAAAAAGTAAAATTAAAAATGCAATTATAATTATTTCGACGTTTAACTTTAAAAACGGATTGGAAATTGCTTCAAAAATATTTTCTCCAATAAATGCAAAAAATAAAATTATAGAGATATTAAGAAAGTTATTGGCAATCATAAGAGTTGCTAATAATTTTTTTGGTTTTTCTAAAAGTTTAGCAATAATTTTCCCCTTAGAATTATTTTCTTGAGATAAGCAATCAACTTCTTTTTGAGAAAGAGACAATAATGCTACTCCTGCACCGGAAATTAATGCGGAGAAAAATAACAAAACAACTATCGCTAAAAGACCCAATATTAAATGGGTGTCGATAGTGTTAATAAAAGACAAACTGGGCTCTGGGTCCAAATTAGTAAAGATTAGTTAAACATTCAAAATGGCAAGTCGTTTATAGGCAAGTCATTTTTTTCTGAGGCAAAATTAGTGTTTTTTGCAATATCTGTTGCAGGAAATTGTTTGTTACTTTCGCTATCTTTTTTGGTTGTTAGAAAAGTAAATTCGGTCACTTGAATTTCGCTGGTGTGTTTAGTACTTCCGTCTTCAGCTTGCCATTGGCGCGATTTGATTCGGCCTTCGACGTATATTTTGTCTCCTTTGGAAAGATATTTTTCACAAAGTTCAGCGGCTTTATTTCGTACAACCAAGTTGTGCCACTCTGTAGAGGTGATTTTTTCGTTTGTGGTTTTGTTTATATAGACTTCGTTCGTGGCGAGTTGAAATCTACCAATGCAGTTTCCTCCATCAAAATAGTGCATTTTGATGTCATCGCCAAGAAAACCAATTAGCATAACCTTATTTAATGTTCCGTTCATCGTAGATTGTGGTATTTATACCAAAGATACATTTTTTTAGAAATATTTAATTTAATTCCTTTTCAATAAAATTATGAATCACAATCGGGAAGGGAAATGACCTTAATGTGTCTTGATCTATTCCTTCCTTAATAGCACCTTTTATATTGACTTTCCAAAACTTAATATGCAAATGCTGGTGTGATAGTTTATGTACAATACTTTTGTCGTTGTTTTCTAAGATACTCGAAATCTTATTTTCTTTAAAATATTCGTTTTGTATTTGTTCTGAAACAAAACTAAAATCTTCCTCTTTTTCTGTTTCTAATAAAGGAAATTCATATAAGTTGTGCCAAATTCCTTTATCAGTTCGTTTTTGTATGATCGTGTTTTGGTTCTCATCTGATGCTACTATATAATTAAAGTATCGGTTTCTAACTTTTATTTTTTTAGACTTTACGGGCAATTGGTCTACTTTCTTCTTTTGTAAAGCGGCACAACTTTCGTTAAAAATACAAATACTGCAATTAGGACTTTTAGGAACGCATTGCAAAGCGCCAAATTCCATTATTGCTTGATTGAAAAGAGCAGGATTGTCTTTAGGTATTAATTCAAAAGCCAAAGCAGTAAACTCTTTTTTGGCGGAAGCCTGCGCAATATCAGTTTCTACATCAAAATAACGAGATAGCACTCGAAAAACGTTTCCGTCAACAACAGGTACTACTTCATTATGAGAAAAAGAAGCAATCGCGGCGGCTGTATATTCTCCAATTCCTTTTAGTTTTAGTAAGTCATTATAGTTATCAGGAAATATACCGTTTAAATCAGAAGCTATATATTGAGCGGTTTTATGTAAATTTCGAGCTCTAGAATAGTACCCTAAACCTTGCCAAAGTTTAAGTACTTGTTCTTCACTTGCTGCGGCGAGATCAAAAATGGTTGGAAAAGCGGTTGTAAAAGATAAAAAATAAGGTGTTCCTTGCGCTACTCGGGTCTGTTGTAACATGATTTCCGAGAGCCAAATAGGGTAGGGATCTGTGGTGTTTCGCCAAGGTAAATCACGTTTATTTTGTAAGTACCATTTTATCAATAAGTTAGAAAAATTCATGTTTAAATATTAGACTGCAAAAGTAAAAGTTTATGTGATTAAAATTTAATGAATTAGGTTGATTAATTGTTTTTTAAATTCATATATTTGCAACCTCAAAAAAATAGTACAACATAATATAATAGGAAAGAAAATGACGAAAGCAGATATCGTAGCAAAAATTTCAGAGAAACTAGGTCTTGAAAAAGGAGATGTTCAGGCAACTGTAGAGACTTTTATGAATGAAGTAAAAAATTCATTAGAGACTGGTGACAATGTATACTTAAGAGGTTTTGGAAGTTTTATTGTAAAAACTAGAGCTGAGAAGACAGGTAGAAATATCTCAAAAAATACAACAATAAAAATTCCTGCACACAATATCCCTGCATTTAAACCTGCAAAAGTTTTTGTAGAAGGAGTTAAGATAAATAACGAAGCAAAATAATAATATTAATTAATCATAAAATCGATACGATATGCCAAGTGGTAAAAAAAGAAAGAGACATAAGGTAGCAACTCACAAACGTAAAAAAAGAGCGAGAGCTAACCGTCACAAAAAGAAAAAGTAGTTTATAACTACTTTTTTCTTTTTAAAAGTTCATTGAAATCGAAACGGAATGATTTAAGAATTAAGATTAACGATTGTAGACTTCAGATTTTATTAAAATCAGAAATCAAGAATCAGAAATCGAGAATCTAAAATCTATAAGTTTCCCCGGGTACAATACCTGTTAAAATATTGTTTAATCCATCCTTACAATTCAGTTATGAGTTTTAAGATATAAGTTCTTAAGCCTTGGTTTGAGGACTAAAATTTTAAACTTGTTGCTAAAAGTTCGGATAAAAATTTACAGTGTGAATAAAGAATTAATCATCCGATCGAGTTCTGAAGCCGTAGATTTTGCCTTATTAAAAGATGGAAAACTAATTGAATTACACAAAGAAGAAGAAGAAAGCAACTTCCAGGTTGGTGATATTTTTATTGCCAAAATAAGGAAGCCAGTTGCTGGACTTAATGCAGCTTTTGTAAATGTTGGCTTCGAAAAAGACGCCTTTTTACATTATCATGATTTAGGTCCTAATTTAGCTTCCCAACTGAAATTCATAAAACTTGTAAGCGCAGGTAAATTAAAAGATTTCTCCCTAAAAACCTTTCAGTTTGAAAAAGAAATAGACAAAGATGGTACCATTACTGATGTATTGAGTGCCAATCAATCTGTTTTAGTACAAGTTGTCAAAGAACCTATATCTACCAAAGGACCGAGAATTAGCGCTGAGCTTTCTCTAGCCGGAAGATTTATAGTTTTAGTTCCATTTTCTGACCGCGTTTCTATTTCACAAAAAATAGAAGACAAAAAAGAAAAAGAACGCTTGAAACGATTAGTACAATCCATCAAACCAAAAGGATTTGGTGTTATTGTTCGCACAGTAGCCGAAGGCAAAAATACAGCCGAATTAGAAAAAGATTTGCAGAACCTGCTCAGCAGATGGACTGCAATGTGTAAAAAATTACCAACTGCTCATCATCCGTCCAAAGTATTAGGAGAACTCAACAGGGCTTCTTCAATACTAAGAGATGTGTTTAATGATACCTTTAGTGGTATTCAAATTGATGATGAAGAGTTGTACAACCAAACAAAGGATTATTTGCAAGAAATTGCACCATCCAAACAATCAATCGTTAAGTTTTATCAATCTAAGGACACTCCAATTTTTGAGAAATATAACATAGAGAGACAAATCAAAACTTCTTTTGGAAAAACAGTATCCATGAGTAAAGGAGCATATCTTATTATTGAACATACTGAAGCGTTACATGTTATCGACGTGAACAGCGGAAACCGTTCTAATAAGGCTACCAACCAAGAAGATACCGCCATGGAAGTCAATATGATTGCTGCTGCCGAAATTGCTAGACAATTGCGTCTACGTGATATGGGCGGAATCATAGTCATTGATTTTATTGATATGTCTAATCCCGAAAATCGTAAAGTCTTGTTCGATTTCTTGAAAGAGGAAATGAGCGATGATAAAGCAAAACACAAGATCTTACCTCCGAGCAAATTTGGATTAGTTCAAATTACTAGACAAAGAGTAAGACCAGAAGTAAATATTAAAACTAGAGAGGAAGATCCTAATAATGAAAGTGGCGAAATTGAAGCGCCAATACAAATCATTGACAAGATTACTTTTGATCTAGAAAGAGTATTAAAAAACCACAAAGATGTTGTGCTTAATGTACATCCATTTGTGGCTGCATACCTTACCAAAGGTTTTCCATCATTACGTTCAAAATGGTTTCTTGAACATAAAAAGTGGGTGAAAATCATACCTCGTGATGCTTACACGTATTTAGAATATCATTTCTATGACAAAAAAGAAAATGCTGTCATAGATTAAAATAAAAACCGCCTTTCGAAAGATTGGCGGTTTTTTTGTGGCTTTTTGTTATCTTTTTTTTATAAAGCTTCTAGCCTTTTGAAGGCTGGAAGCTTTGTATTAGTTAGTAACAGAGCCGGGAACTTTGAATTATATAGGAAACTATTATAAATAAAAAATGGCGCTAAAGGCGCCATTTTCTAGAAAGTAGTTAGTTTCTTTAAATCGTGTATGGTTTGTACTGGATTTTCAGCTTTAAAAACAAAACTTCCAGCAACTAGAACATCTGCTCCAGCTTCAACAAGTTGTTTTGCATTTTTGTTCGTAACGCCACCGTCAACTTCTATTAGTGTTGTAGCTCCCGTTCTATTAATTAATGCTTTTAGCTTTTTAACTTTTGCGTAAGTGTTCTCTATAAAAGATTGACCTCCAAAACCTGGATTTACACTCATGACACAAACCAAGTCAATATCATTTATTACATCTTCTAATAAATCAATATTAGTATGTGGATTAATTGCTACTCCAGCTTTCATCCCTTCAGCTTTTATAGCTTGTAAAGTTCTATGCAAGTGGGTACAGGCTTCATAATGTACGCTAAGTATATTGGCGCCTAATTCAGCAAATGTTTTGATGTAACGATCAGGATCGATAATCATTAAGTGAACGTCTACTGTTTTTTTTGCGTGCTTTGTAATTGCTTCTAAAACGGGCATTCCGTAAGAGATATTAGGAACAAAAACACCATCCATAATATCAATATGAAACCAATCCGCTTCCGAATTGTTAATCATTTCGATGTCGCGTTGTAAATTTCCAAAATCAGCTGCTAATACTGAGGGTGCAATAAGTGTATTTTTCATTTGTGTTGTTGTTTAATCTAAATCTGGTTTAGACTATTATGTTGTAGTTTCTGCAAAATTAGTTTATTTAATATGATTGCGAAAGTTTTTTTATGAAGACAATTGGTGAGTTTTTAATTCCGTTTTGCGTGAGGGAGTGAAGTGGAAATCCTTTTTTATTTTATGTAGCGTAGCACAATAAAATAAAAAAGATTGTAACGAAAAGCCCGGCCCGAAGTTTTTACGAAGGTACACGCCCAAATCAATTGCAATGTCTAAAAGCAGTATTTTTATAATTCCCCCTTTGGGGGTTAGGGGGATAAAAAAGCAAAACTCCGGTAATCAGCCGGAGTTTCAATCATCAATCAAAAAACGAACAGTCAATCAAACTGTTGTTTACTGTTCAATTCCTATCAGTGGAATTTATATTTTATCCTAAATAAGTTTTAAGGATTTTACTTCTTGAAGTGTGTTTTAATCTGCGAATTGCTTTTTCTTTAATCTGACGCACACGCTCACGAGTTAGGTCAAAAGTTTCTCCAATTTCTTCAAGAGTCATTGGGTGTTGATCGCCTAAACCAAAGTACAAGCGTACAACATCAGCTTCTCTTGGAGTTAATGTCTCCAATGAACGCTCAATTTCAGTACGTAATGATTCGTGTATTAATTCTCTATCTGGATTTGGAGATTCACCCGAACGTAAAACGTCATAAAGGTTAGAATCTTCTCCTTCTACAAGTGGTGCATCCATTGATAAGTGACGACCAGAGTTTTTCATAGACTCTTTTACATCATTCACGGTCATGTCTAGTTCTTTTGCAATTTCCTCAGCAGATGGTGGACGTTCATTAGATTGCTCTAATAAAGCGTACATTTTGTTGATTTTATTGATAGAACCAATTTTGTTCAAAGGCAAACGAACGATACGAGATTGTTCAGCAAGAGCTTGAAGAATCGATTGACGAATCCACCAAACTGCATACGAAATGAATTTGAAACCACGTGTCTCATCAAAACGTTGTGCTGCTTTAATCAATCCTAAGTTTCCTTCGTTAATTAAATCAGGAAGCGTTAATCCTTGATTTTGGTATTGTTTAGCCACCGAAACAACGAAACGTAAATTAGCTTTTGTCAATTTTTCTAGGGCTTTTTGATCCCCAGCCTTAATTTTTTGAGCCAATTCTACTTCCTCGTCTGCTGTAATAAGATCAACTTTTCCAATTTCTTGTAAATATTTGTCTAATGATGCAGTTTCACGATTCGTTACCTGCTTGGTGATTTTAAGTTGTCTCATGTTTTTGTCTCCTCAGTTTTAAGTGTACAAATAGTTATACGTAGCGAGTTACAAAAAAGTTACAATAATTTGAAAAGATTTTTTAAATTACATACATACTGAATTTAAATTGTGGCATTCCCTGCGGTCGGGCTATTCGCACTCGCTTTATTGTTCCGCTTTACTTCACAATAAGAGCTCAAACAATTGCTACTATCCCTAATGCAGTTTATTGCTCAAAAGATTTTTTAAATTAATAATTCGTAAAACTAACATTTTCTCAGAGGTTTCTAATAGAAGCAAATTCAGAATGAATTAAATAAGCTCTATTTTAGAAAGCATTGTTTTCTTATTTCTTTGTGATACACTGCAATGTATTTTGGTGTTTCGCCATTAAATAACTAGTTTATATCAAGACTATTATTAATTGCGGTTCGTATTAAGAACGTGTTATTAGAAATGAATTTTCCCAATCTTGCAAGATAATTTCTGAATTCAATTAAATAATTCTTCATCAATAGCTTTCATTAAAATCATAATTTTAAATAATCTTACAATAACGTAAATGCAAAAAGGATATGCTCATGCATAGCTGTTTTTTCATTTTTTTTGTTGTTTAATTGTAATAGTTCGTTCAGCGTTTTTAGATTAAGAATTATCTCGCCATATTTATCTTTATTTATTTTTTATACGTTCTGTAATGTCACCACTTACATATCGCGTATTTTGTAATGAATAACCTATTGAGTAAAAACGGTTTGTGATTTGTTTAATTTTTTTACTCAATAACAACTCGAAAGTTGCTCTTTTTTCTTCAATAGTTTAGGTGTCTACAAGTTCAAAATACAATCTATTAGCAAGGTCCAGACCTATTTTTAAAAGTCTAAAGATTAATTTATTTTTTCGGCACTTGGTAGTTCTTGCAATGCTTTTTTGAATTCTTTAGAGAACATGCTTTTTTATTGTAGTAATCAAACATAATATTTCTTGATTAAAACGAAAACCCCAATTCAACTAAATGAATTGGGGTTTTCTATAAATAAACCTTTAGTAAACTTAAGATCTGATTACTCTTTTCTTTCCTCACGTGGAGGTCTTGGTAAAAGTGCTTTTCTTGACACTTTTTCTTTTCTAGTTTTTGGATCCATACCTAAGTATTTCACTTCAAAAATATCGCCCATGTTTACTACATCAGCAACATTTTCAGTACGTTCCCAAGCTAACTCAGATACGTGTAATAAAACTTCGTTTCCTGGAGCGGATGTATATTCTACAACTGCACCAAAATCTAGCATTTTAATTACTTTCACTTCGTAAGACTCATTCATTTGAGGTTTGAAAGTGATTGACTTAATTTTAGCTAATACTGCTTCAATTCCAGCAGGATCAGTACCTAAGATTTCAATAACTCCTTCTTCAGTAATAGGATCTTCATTAATAACAATTGTAGTTCCAGTAGCTTTTTGTAATTCTTGAATTACTTTTCCACCAGGTCCGATTAAGGCACCAATGAATGCATTAGGAATTCTTCTTGTAATGATTTTTGGAGCATACGCTTTAACATCTGCTTTCGGAGCTGCTAAAGTTTCGATTAATTTTCCAAGGATATGCAAACGACCATCTCTAGCTTGAGCCAGCGCCGCTTCCATAATCTCATATTTCAAACCGTCAATTTTGATGTCCATTTGACAAGCTGTAATTCCTTCAGAAGTTCCAGTTACTTTAAAGTCCATGTCTCCTAAATGATCTTCATCACCTAAAATATCAGACAATACAGCATAACGATCTCCGTCAGTAATTAATCCCATTGCAATTCCAGAAACAGGACGAATCATTTGAATACCAGCATCCATTAATGATAATGTTCCAGCACAAACTGTCGCCATAGAAGAAGAACCATTCGATTCTAAAACTTCAGAAACTACACGAATAGTGTAAGGACAATCAGCAGGAATCATATTTTTTAAGGCTCTTTGCGCTAAGTTTCCGTGACCAACTTCTCTTCTTGAAGTTCCTCTTAAAGGACGAGCTTCACCAGTTGAGAAAGGAGGGAAGTTATAGTGCAAGTAGAATTTTTCTTCCCCTTGTTCTGATGGAGAATCAATTTGGTTTGCTTCTCTAGAGGTTCCTAAAGTTGCTGTTGCCAATGCTTGCGTTTCTCCACGAGTAAATAATGCAGATCCGTGAACTGATGGTAAATAATCTACTTCACACCAAATATCTCTGATCTCAGTAGTTTTTCTTCCGTCTAAACGTGTTCCTAAATCTAAGGTTACGTTACGAACTGCTTCTTTGTTTGTTTTTTTGAAGTATTTAGAAACTAAATCTCCGTTTTCTGCTAATTCTTCTTCAGTAAATAAAGTTTTTACTTCTTCTTTTACTTCTTCAAATGCTGCAGTACGTTCTTGTTTAGATGAACCTTTGCTTGCAATAGCATAAATTTTATCATAAGATGCTGCTTTTACTTTCGCATAAATAGCTTCGTCTTCTCTTTCTCCTTCGTAGGTACGAACTTCTTTTTTTCCAAAAGCAGCTTGCAAACGCAATTGAGCAGCAATTTGGTTTTTGATGTGTTCGTGTGCAAATTTGATTGCTTCAAGCATTTCTGCTTCTGAAATTTCTTTCATTTCACCTTCTACCATTGCGATAGAATCCATAGAAGCTCCAATCATCATATCAATATCTGATAATGCTAATTGAGCACGAGATGGGTTAATGATGAATTTTCCATCAATACGACCAACTCTAGCTTCAGAAATTAAAGTTTCGAAAGGAATGTCAGATAGAGCAAGTGCTGCCGAAGCTGCTAAACCTGCTAATGCATCTGGCATAATATCTTCGTCATAAGACATTAACTGAATCATAACTTGCACTTCTGCATGGTAATCATCTGGGAAAAGTGGACGCAATACACGGTCAACTAAACGCATTGTTAATACTTCACTATCGCTTGGGCGTGCTTCTCTTTTGAAGAAACCTCCTGGAAAACGACCTGCTGCAGCAAATTTTTCGCGGTAATCTACCGTTAATGGTAAAAAGTCGATACCAGGACTTGCTTTTCTTGAGGAAACCACTGTACCTAAAATTACAGTTTTTCCAATTCTTACTACTACAGAACCGTCCGCTTGTTTTGCTAAACGACCTGTTTCGATTGTGATGTTTCTGCCATCACCTAAATCGATAGTTTCTACAAATAATTGTGGAATCATAAATTTAATTTTTTTAGTTAAACATGGGTTTTAGTTGTGTTGTAGTTGTTGTTTTGCGTAGTTAATGCCTAAAACCCAATGAAAAACCAAACTTTTTTTATTGTCGATTACTTTATGGTAGTAATCATTTTTTGGAGAAGTTTTAATTCTAATCCCTTTTGTGTCAGGACTGAAGTAGAATTTTTAAACTCTAAATTGTAAAATAAAAAAGAGGCACTTTCGCACCTCTTTTTTATTGATTATTTTCTGATATTCAATACTTTGATAATTTCACGGTATCTGTTGATTTCAGTCTTTTTCAAGTAATCCAACAAAGATCTTCTTTTACCTACTAACAATACTAATGAACGCTCTGTATTATAATCGTGACGATTTTTTTTCAAGTGCTCCGTTAAGTGGGTAATTCTATACGTGAACAAAGCTATTTGAGCTTCTGATTTTCCAGTGTTTGTTTTTTCTCCGTGTTTAGCGAAGATTTCTTCTTTAATCTCTTTAGTTAAATACATTCCAATATTTGTTTAATGATTTTTATGTATGTCATACAGCTATTGTAAGACGGTTGCAAAAGTAATATAAAATTTTGAATTGACAAATACAATTCATTTGTTTTCTTTGATAAACTATTTATTTGATGGTAATGTAATTGGAATGCGATATTGAACTCTTACTGGCAGTCCTCTAGAATATCCGGGCAACCATTTATTATAGGTTTGTATTGTTCGTATTGCTTGCTGATCTAATTGTTCGTTTATTCCTTTTATTATAGCGATGTTATTTACGGTAGCATTTTTTTCTATGGTAAATGTTAAGTGTATTTTTCCAGAGGTATTTTGCCATTCGGTTTCATTTGGTCTTACAAAGTTATAACGTACATAATCGTAAAAATGTTTTAATCCTTTTTCTGGTTTTGCTTTTTCAAATAATAACGTATAAGGTATTTCGATACCGTTAGAATCTGTAGTGATACCAGAAATTAATTTTCCTTTTGCATAATTTTCGATAAATTTTATAGTGTTGGATTTATTGTATCCTTCCCATTTTCCTTCTCTAAGTCCGTTTGCAATTATGCCATTAACAATGTAATGCTCATTTTCAAATGATTCGAATTTGCCATTGCCATCAAATATCACTTGTTGATTTTCTTTATTCCATGCCTGTAATACTTTATAATTTACAGCGAATTCGTCTTCGTTCTCTAAATATTCAATTTCTGATTGAATATTTCCGGTGTCGTAATAATTGAAAGACTTACCAGTTGTTTTTTTATTTTTATAATTTGAAATAGATTCTTTTTTCCCGTTTTCAAAATAGGTAATATAAGTCCCGTCTATCTCTAAATAGTCTTTATTTTTAGTGATTCCGGTGCTTTTTATGTTTCCAGATTTATAATATTCTGTAAATTCGTAACTTGTTCTGTCAGAAAAATAATTTTTAATAATTCTAGAGTATAAATGTTCCCCTTGTGATGTTTCAGTGTCTAATGAATCCAGAAAAATCATCCGACTAATAGGTTTGTTGGCCTGAGAATAGGAAAAAAACGTAACTAATATTGCAATAATTGTATATAATTTTATTTTCATTTAAGATAACGAATAAGTGTAATTTAGTTTAATAAAGTTTTGCAATTTCTAAATTTACAAATTCTAAAAAACGCTCGTCTTCCCCTGTAAAAGGATCAATTACATGGCTGTCAATATCAATTTGTCCTATGTTTTCTCCATTTACAAATAATGGAACCACGATTTCGGATTTTACGGTAAAACTACAAGCAATATAGTTGTCTTGAGCAGCAACATCAGGAACTACAAAATTATTGTTAGATACTGCTACTTGTCCACAAATTCCTTTTCCGAACGGAATGACAGTGTGATCTGTTTCTGCTCCCACATACGGGCCCAAATGTAATGTTTGAGTTTCATGATTAGCAAAATAAAACCCTACCCAGTTGTAGTGGGAAATAGAATCGCTAAGTAGTTGACAAATTGTTAAAAGCTTTTCATCACGAGAAAGGCTAGTATTCAAAGTTATTTGAGTTACTTTTGGTTGTAGTTCTTGAAATGTCATCGTTTTGTTTTTATTTTGTAAAAGTATTTAAAGTAATTTCAAAAAATAAATTAATTTGTTTAAAAATATATAGATTTTGAAAAAATATTTTATTCAGTATAAACCTTTCTTAATTTTTTTGGCTAGTTTTTTTTTAACTTATTTCATTCTTACTTTTATTTATCAGCAATATTTAGGCAGTTTAGAAAAGAATAAAACGGATGCTGTTACAAAGTTTGTGAGTAAGAATACAGAACAGATTTTGCTATTTTTTGGTGAAGAAGTTTCGGTAGTAGAGAGCGATACAGGATCCTACATGAAATTATTTTTTCATAAGGAATATATTGCCCGCATCGTAGAGGGTTGTAATGCAATTAGTATTATAATTTTGTTTGTTTCATTTGTAGTAGCTTTTTCAAGCAAATTAACACCAACTCTTCTCTTTATTTTTTGCGGAAGTATAATTATTTATCTATTAAATGTTTTTAGAATAGCTGCATTAACTGTATTACTGTTTTATTTTCCAAAACAAGAAGTGATATTGCATGAAGTTCTTTTTCCATTATTTATTTATAGTGTTGTTTTTTTATTATGGTTAATCTGGGTGCGTAAATTTTCAAAATATGTTTCGTAAAATAGTAAGTAATAAACTTATCATATTGCAAATTCTTTTTTTGGTTCTAATTCGTGCCTTTGAAAATGAATTATTCTATGATCCTTTTTTAGATTTTTTCAAGAAAGACTTTGCTAATTTGTCCTTGCCAGCTGTTAAGTTCTTTCCTCTAATTACAGGGTTGTTTTTCAGATATTCACTAAATACTTTTTTTTCTCTTTGTATTATTTATGTAGTCTTTAAGGAAATTTCACTCCTGAAATTTGCCGCTGCGTTGTATTGTTTTCTCTTCCTTCTTTTTATTTGTATCTTTATTTATATAGTGTTTTTTGCTGTTGGAAATTACAATTGGATACTTTTTTATATCAGAAGGTTCTTAATTCAGCCTCTTTTTTTATTGCTATTTGTTGCAGGATTTTATTATCAAAAACAAAGATAGAGCAGCTTTTAATGCGTATCTTTATTTAATATTATTGAGTTGGTATTAAAATTATTCAAGCATGAAGATAGTAAAACATTCGGGTCTTATCGTCGAGTTTAATCCTGTTAAACTGAAAAGTTCATTGCTAAAGTCTGGAGCAAGTGTAGCAGTTGTAGATGGAATTATGAAGCAAATTCAAAAAGAAATTTACGAAGGTATTTCGACAAAAAAGATTTACAAAATGGCATTTGCATTGTTAAAAAAAACAGCTAATTCTCATGCAGCTCGTTATAATCTTAGAGAAGCTATTCGTTTATTGGGTCCTGCTGGCTTTTTCTTCGAAAAATATACTGCTCGTCTATTTGCATCAGAAGGATATAATGTAATTACTAATTTAACTTTATCAGGTAAGTGTGTTTCTCATGAAGTAGATGTGCTTATTAAGAAAAATGAAGTTATAGCAATGGTAGAGTGTAAATTTCATATGGGTAGAGAAGCAGCTTCAGATGTAAAAGTTCCTATGTATATTTTATCACGATTTAATGATTTAAAGGAAAGAAAACATCCTGTTTTTACAAAAGAAGATGTAATTTCAAAATGTTGGATTGTTACCAATAATCGCTTTACTAAGGACGCAATGGATTTTGCGAAATGTTCAGGAATCAATTTGTTGAGTTGGGATTATCCTTCAAAAGATAATTTAAAGACCAAAAATGATGATAATGCACTCTATCCAATTACTTGTTTGACAACATTGACTGTTGCTGAAAAAGACAAACTATTGGTAATGGATGTGATTTTAGTTAAAGAAATAGTAAACAACACTACTGCTTTAGAAAAAATAGGAATCAGTTCCAATCGTATAAAAAATGTTTTAAAAGAAGCTGCAGAGCTGTGCGAATGTAATTAAAGAATAGAGGTTTTAATTGATTTTAAAAAAGCAATAAAGATGAAAGTTAAATTTATAGGAGGAGCGGGAACTGTAACTGGTTCTAAAACATTAGTCGAAAGTAATGGAGTGCGTATTTTGATTGATTGCGGATTGTTTCAGGGGATTAAACCGCTAAGAGAAATGAATTGGGATCCATTGCCAGTTTTGCCTTCTACGATAGACTATGTACTCTTGACTCATGGTCATTTAGATCATTGTGGCTGGTTGCCAAGATTAGTAAGCCAAGGTTTTAATGGGAAAATTTATTGTACTGGTCCAACTAAAGAAATTACGAAATTAATTCTCCTTGACAGTGCTAAAATTCAAGAAGAAGAAGCTAATAAAGCCAATCAAGGAAAGTATTCTAAACACGAAATTGCTGAGCCTCTTTACACAGTAGAACAAGCGGAAAAAGTTTTTCCTCTTTTCAGTGTGGTTGGCATTGGTGAAGCTGTTTCTTTAAATGATTCAATTCAAGCTGTTTTTACTACGGCAGGACATATTTTAGGAGCCTGCACAATTGCCATAACCTTAGAAGATAAAACTTTGGTTTTCTCTGGCGATATTGGAAGAAATGATGATGTTTTAATGTTTCCGCCGACTAAACCTAAAAAGGCTGATTATGTTTTTTTAGAAAGCACTTATGGCAATAGGTTGCATCCACATTTAGATATTAAATCAGAGCTCGAAAAGTATGTGAATCATACAATTAATAGTGGTGGAACGGTTATTATTCCGAGTTTTGCCGTAGAACGAGCTCAAACTATTATGTATTTGTTATGGCAATTAAAACAAGAGAAAAGAATTCCTAATGTGCCCTATATTATTGATACACCAATGGGAATTAATGCCTTAAATATATTTCGAGAAAACCCAAAATGGCATAAATTATCGGTTGAGGAATGTGATAAAGTGAGTAAAATGTTTCTATTAGTTTCTGAACACAAGGAAACAAACGAGATAATTTTGGATAGTCGCCCAAAAGTAGTTATTGCTGCTAGCGGAATGATTACTGGAGGTCGAGTTTTGAGTTATTTAGAGCATTATATTGTGCAGCCAGAAACAACTATAATTATGGTTGGTTATCAAGCTGAAGGAACTCGTGGCCGAAAAATGTTAGATGGAGCAAAAGAAATTAAGTTTTTTGGAAAATACTATCCTGTAAATGCAAAAATTGTAGAAATAGGAGGTCTTTCAGCTCATGGTGATCAAAATGATTTAGTGAATTGGTTATCGGATCTACAAAATAAACCTACTAAAGTATTTTTAGTTCACGGAGAAAATCAGCCAGCGGATGAACTACGTATTAAAATTCAAGAAAAATATGGGTTTAATTGTAAAATTCCATTAATTGGTCAGGAATTCGAATTATAAGTTTTAACACTATTTTGATTTTAATGCTGTGTTTATTGTCTAATTTTGCAACATGAATTTAAAAAGATGCACTAGTATAATTTTAGCATTTCTACTATTGGTTTCCAATGTAGGGATGGCTTTTAATGTGCATTACTGTGGAGACGAAATTGCCTCTATTTCGGTAAATAGAATTGCTCCTCAAAAAATTGAAAAAGGGTGTTGCGAAAAAACAGTAACTAAAAAAGACAGTTGTTGTAAAGATAAAGTAGTCAACTTTCAAAAAAAATCAGATAACACAATTCTTAAAGTGTTTTCTTTTTCTGCTCCTTATTATTTTGTTATTAAGCAAGTACAAACCATTTCTTTTTTTTCGATTGAAAATCTTAAAAGTATTGAAGTCACTTCTTATTTTTGCGAGGCAAATGCGCCACCACTCTTTAAATTGTACAGCCAATATATTTTCTACGCTTGATTTTAATGTTTTTTATAAAGTCAGATCACTTCTTTGTGGTTTGAGTCTACTTTTTATAAACATTAAATAAATTTATAATGAATAAAAAAGCAATACTTCTGATTGCTGTTTTTCTTTCGATTCCTATGTTTTCACAAGAGAATTTGAAAGAAGTAAAAATAACAAAAAAGCAAAAAGGAATTCAAAAATCTTATACGGTTACAGGAAACACCACTATAATTACCAGCAAAGAATTACTTAAAGCAGCTTGTTGTAACCTGGCAGAAAGTTTTGAAACAAATCCATCAATTGATGTCAATTTTACAGATGCTTTGACGGGAACAAAACAAATCAAAATGCTTGGACTAACTAGTCCGTATTTAATGATAACCGAAGAAAATGTCCCTTCTGTTCGAGGTGCTTCTCAAGCCTATGGTTTGTCATTTACACCAGGGACTTGGGTAGAGAGTATTCAAATCACTAAAGGAGCAGGAAGCGTAGTGAATGGTTACGAGAGTATTTCGGGCCAAATAAATACGGAGTTAATTAAGCCGATTAATGACATTCCATTTTTCTTAAATGCTTACGGTTCTACCGATTCTCGTTTTGAATTAAATACCCATTTTAACACTAAACTCTCCGATAAATGGAGTAGTAGCTTGTTTTTGCATGGCAATGCAAGAGTTTCTAAAATGGATAAAAATAAAGATGGCTTTTTGGATAATCCGTTGGCAAAACAAATTAATGTTCTCAACAGATATCAGTATTATGATGAAGAAAAAGGTTTAGTGAGTTTTATCAATTTCAGATACATGAATGATAAAAAACAAACAGGACAATTAGATTTTAATACCAATAAAGACAAAGGGACAACTAATTTTTGGGGTTCAGAAATTAATACAGAACGTTTGGATATTTCTACAAAAATAGGTTATGTTTTTAAAGACATGCCTTATCAAAGTATTGGTTTTCAAAATGCATTTAATATTCATGATCAAAATTCTTATTTTGGTTTAAACCAATATAATATTAAACAAAGCAGCTATTATTCGAACTTGATTTTTAACTCGATTATCAGCAATACGATGAATAAATTTGCTACAGGTTTGAATTTTACTTACGACAAATACCAAGAATTTGTAAATATTAATGACTATAGTAGAGCAGATACTTCTATAGGTGCTTTTTTTGAATATACTTATGACAATGCAGATAATTTTAGTTTGATTCTAGGGGGTAGAATTGATAATCATAACCGTCTCGGAACATTCGTAACACCACGATTACACGCTAGGTATAATCCTTGGGATAAGGCAGTTTTGCGATTTTCAGCAGGAAGAGGAAAACGTTCTGCTAATATTTTTGCAGAAAATCAACCTTTATTTGCGAGTTCTAGAACTTTTGATATTTTAGATTCTAATGGAAAAATTTATGGATTAAATCCAGAAATTGCTTGGAATTACGGAGTAAGTTTTGCTCAAAAGTTCTCGCTCTTTGGCAAAAGTGCCGATGTTGGTTTTGATTTTTATAGAACTGATTTTCAAAATCAAGCGGTTGTCGATTTGATGCAAAGTCCACAACAAGTTTTGATTTATAACTTGAAAGGAAAATCCACTGCCAATACAATGCAGTTCGAATTTAATTATGAATTGGCGCAACATTTCAATTTGCGATCTGCTTATAAATTTTATGATGTAAACACAGATTATCTTTCAGGAAAGTACCAAAATCCTTTACAAGCAAAACACAGGTTTTTTGGTAATTTAGAATATGCAACACATATTCTAGAACATGGTAAACAATGGAAATTTGATTACACTTTCAATTGGATTGGTCAGCAACAATTACCTAATACGGTGTCAAATCCAGTAAATGATAGATTGCCGGAATTTTCAAAATCTTATTCTGTGATGAATGCTCAAGTTACTAGAACTTTTTCTTCTACTTTCGAAATGTATGTTGGAGGAGAAAATATTGGAAATTACAAACAAGATAAAGCAATTCTGGGAAGTGAGAATCCTTTTGGTCCCAATTTTGATGCGTCAATTGTTTATGCACCTGTTTTTGGACAAATGTATTATGCAGGATTGCGATTTAAAATAAAATAATTAGTTTAAAATAAAATAAAATAGAAAAAATGAAAAATTTAAGTATAGTTCTTTTACTTTTTTTAGTTGGGTTTGTAACTCAAGCACAAGAAAAAAAGAATAAAAATGCAAAATATGTTACAGAGGTAAATGGGAATTGCGAACAATGTCAAAAGCGCATTCAAAAAGCGGCATATACGGTGCCTGGAGTAAAATCGGCTTCATGGGATGTTGCAACACATCAACTTAATTTGATAATTAACGAAGAAAAAACAACTCCGTTAGCTGTAAAAAAAGCAATTGCAAAAGTAGGACACGATACAGATGAGGTAAAGGCTACAGCCGAAGATTATGAAAGCCTACATCATTGCTGCTTATATGAAAGAAATTAGTTTTAAATTACATGGGAATTAGCATTTGATTTTTCTTTAATTTAATTAAGTTAATTAAACTTTAAAGTGGAGTTTTAAATTGTTGATGATATAAATTATTATTACTTTCACGAACTTATACACGTTAACAAAAAAAGACATTTATGAATAATTTTGACTGGACTCAATTGATCAACCCAGAGTTTTATATTACATTGAGTATTGGTGGAGTTCAAATAGGCTTGTACATTGTTTTATTCATAGTTTTTGCTGAAACAGGACTTTTTGCAGGTTTTTTTCTTCCAGGAGATAGTTTACTTTTTCTAGCTGGAATTTATAGCGGCGAGTTAATGGCCAATGTTATTCATATTCCTAATGATTTTATGAATGTTCTTTTGCTTTCACTTTCAGTCACAGCAATGGGTATTTTAGGAAACATGGTTGGGTATTGGTTTGGTGCTAAAAGTGGCTATTACTTATTTAAGAAAGAAGATACTTTTTGGTTTAAGAAAAAATACCTACTTCAATCAAAGGATTTCTTTGAAAAATATGGTGGAAAAGCTATTATTTTCGCCCGTTTTTTACCAATATTTAGAACGTTTGCTCCTATTATAGCAGGAATTGTATCGATGGATAAAAAGAAGTTTATGTTCTTTAATATATTAAGTTCATTCTTATGGTCTTTTATCTTAATTTTTGCAGGTCATTATCTTTACGGTATTTTCTTAAAGCAAGGCATTGATTTAAAACACCACATCGAATATATTATTATTATCATTGTCTTGATTTCTACTTTTCCAGTATTGATCAAGTTATTAAAGAAAAGGCCAGCTGATAAAGAATAGCCTATATACAAAATTCGAAAATTTAATTTTCGGATTTTTTTTGTCTCTATTAAAAATATAGTTTGTCATTACCATAATTTATAATTGCTATTAAATAAAAAATCCGTTTACTTTAGGTAAACGGATTTTTATTTTGTTTCGGATAGATATTACATCATTCCTGGCATACCACCACCCATTGGGTTTCCGCCACCATTTTCTTCTTTAATGTCGATCAAAGCACATTCAGTAGTCAAGATCATTCCCGCAACTGAAGCTGCATTTTCTAAGGCTACACGAGTTACTTTTTTAGGATCAATAATCCCTGCTTTCAGCATATCAACATATTCGTCTGTTTTGGCATTATATCCAAAGTCTCCAGTTCCTTCAGCTACTTTTGCAACCACAACAGAACCTTCAAGACCTGCATTTTCAACGATAGTTCTCAAAGGAGATTCTACGGCACGAGATACGATTTGGATTCCTGTAGCTTCGTCAGCATTATCAGCCTTCAAAGTACTTAATACATTTTTAGCTCTCAAAAGTGCTACACCACCACCAGCAACGATTCCTTCTTCAACTGCAGCACGAGTTGCGTGAAGTGCATCATCAACTCTATCTTTTTTCTCTTTCATTTCTACTTCAGAAGCAGCACCAACATAAAGAACAGCAACTCCACCAGCTAATTTAGCCAAACGTTCTTGCAATTTTTCTTTGTCATAATCAGAAGTTGTAGCTTCCATTTGACCTTTAATTTGGTTCACACGATTTTTGATCATGTCAGCTTCACCAGCACCACTTACAATTGTAGTATTGTCTTTATCGATAGTTACTTTCTTAGCAGTTCCTAGCATCTCTAAAGTTGTATTTTCTAACGTATATCCTCTTTCTTCAGAGATAACAGTTCCACCAGTTAAGATAGCGATATCTTCTAACATTGCTTTTCTTCTGTCTCCAAAACCAGGTGCTTTTACAGCAGCGATTTTCAAGGCTCCACGTAATTTATTTACAACTAATGTAGATAATGCTTCACCATCAACATCTTCAGCAATAATTAATAGTGGTTTTCCAGATTGAGCAACTGGCTCCAAAACTGGTAACAATTCTTTTAAAGAAGAAACTTTCTTATCGTATAAAAGGATGTAAGGACTTTCTAGTTCTACTTCCATTTTTTCTGAATTAGTAACAAAGTACGGAGATAAATATCCTCTGTCAAATTGCATTCCTTCAACAACATCAACGTAAGTATCAGTTCCTTTAGCTTCTTCAACAGTGATCACACCTTCTTTTCCTACTTTTGCGAAAGCAGTAGCGATTAATTCACCAATTACTTCGTCATTATTAGCAGAAATAGAAGCAATTTGTTTAATCTTTTCAGAATCACTTCCTACCACTTTAGCTTGTTTTGCTAAGTCAGCAACAATAGCTTCAACAGCTTTGTCGATACCGCGTTTCAAGTCCATAGGATTTGCTCCAGCTGCAACGTTTTTCAAACCTTCTTTTACGATTGCTTGCGCCAAAACGGTAGCAGTTGTAGTTCCGTCTCCAGCTAAATCATTGGTTTTAGACGCCACTTCTTTAACCATTTGAGCACCCATATTTTCCAATGGATCTTTCAATTCAATTTCTTTTGCAACAGTAACACCATCTTTCGTGACATTTGGTCCACCAAAAGATTTTCCAATAATTACATTACGACCTTTTGGTCCAAGAGTTACTTTAACTGCATTTGCTAATGCGTCAACACCACGTTTTAATCCGTCACGTGCTTCAATATCAAATTTTATATCTTTTGCCATTTTAAATTGCTTTAGGCAGTAGGCTTTGGGCTATGCGCTTCCATACTATTGCCAATTGTTTTAATAGTTTTTAATCTTCTGATTCTTCTAATGCATCTTGTTTGAAGATTTCTTTACAAATAGTATTTTTGTTATCAAACCATTTGCATTCTACTTCTCCATAGAATATAGCTGGGCCTTCGTATTGAATTTCGTCAATGTTGTTATTGATAGTCATTAGTGGGCCTCCACTCTTTAGACGAACTGTATCCCCAATCTTAAATATTTTTTCCATTTTTATTATTCTTTATTTATTCAAACTTTTCCTAAAGGGAAGAAATCCGAGTTAGATATATTTTTGTAAATATTTTATTGATTCCAATCTCCTCCCCTTTGGGGAGGTCGGGAGGGGATTTTAGATAATCGCAAGGATATCATCCTCACGCATAATCAAATAATCTTTTCCTTCTAATTTTAATTCAGTTCCAGCGTATTTTCCGTAAAGTACAGAATCTCCGATTTTCACAGTCATTGTATGTTCTTTTGTACCATTTCCAACGGCAACAACAGTTCCTTTTTGTGGTTTTTCTTTGGCTGTATCTGGAATAAAAATCCCTGACGCAGTTTTTGTTTCAGCCGCAACTGGTTCGATAAGAACTCTGTCTGAAAGTGGTTTGATGTTTAAAGCCATGATTTTATATTTTATTTTATTGTTTTTATGAATGCTTATAGGATTTCAGAAATTATGCCATCCTATATAAACTGACACATTTTCTTATAAAAAATGCCAGCTTTGACAAGCTGGCATTTTAAAAATAGGGAAAGTATTTTTATTTTGCTGGATTAGGTACAGCAGGTGTATTTTGAACAGGAGCTACAGGAGCTGTACTTGTTTTAGTATCAATGATTTTAGAATCGTTATCGCTCAATGATCCAGTAAAACTTAAGGTAGAAAGAAGTATAAGCGCAATTAAAATTGTTGCTAATGTCCAAGTACTTTTATCTAAAAAGTCAGTTGTTTTTTGTACTCCTCCCATCATTTGAGAACCGCCTAAAGTAGAAGATAATCCACCACCTTTAGGGTTTTGAACCATTATAACTACGATTAATAGAAAACAAACTATAGTTATTAAAACTAAAAAAATTGAAAATGTGCTCATTGTTTAATTATTGTTATGTTGTAAAATCTTAATATCCGATATGCGGTCTGCAAAGAAACTACTTTTTTCTGGATATTTCAAAATTAATATTTCATATGCTTGAATCGCTTTTTGATATTTTTTTTGTTCTAAGTAAACTCTAGCTAAAGTCTCTGTCATCAAAAAAGAATTGTCCTGAGAATTTACATTGAGATTGATAGAAGAAGGCACTCCGTGTTTTACAGGTGAGATTTTAGGACTGGTTTCTATAAATTTATCAATCAGTTCTGTTTTTTTTCTTTTATCTGCATCTTCTAAAATTATAGGTTCCGCTATAGTCTCTTCAGATTCCCTTTTTATAGGTTGCGAGCGAGAAAGTTGTAACCATTCTTGGAAAGAATGTTGTTCTTTTTTGGAGAAATCTAGTGGCTGACCAATAGCTAATTTTTCTTCAATTGTTTCTGTAGGTTCAATAGTAGCAACAGATAGGACATCTTGTGTAGTAGTTAAAATCGATTCTTGTATTGTATTAGATTTTAAATCTACTTCTTCTTGTTTTTGTTCTACTTTTAAAAATTCTATATCTTGATTCGGAACATCAAAGGTTTCTATTACTTTTATCACATTTGATGTTTTATCAATCGAACTAAAAGTATCGGATGTGATAAAATCAAATAAGACAGCTCTGTCTGTTGAATGTGACGCTGTTCTTTTTAAAGCAGCATTATATTTAAAACTATTTTGACTGTATAAACCTTTCAGATAAACCGCTCTAGCACTTTGGAAATAAGGAAACTCATCTATTACCTTTTCTAAAGCCTCTGTCTGCTTTTCATTGATTGCATCAGTTTTGTTAATCAAATAAATAAATTCAGTTACATTCATGCAAGATAATAATTTGAGTGTTGTTTTTTTTTTTAATTGAAATCTAAAACCAATGATTTACTACCATTTGGCTAAGGATTCATTAAAAATATCCTGTGTAATTCTTTCAAAAATATCTTTTAAAGCGGAGTTTAACGTTGATCCTGCTAATTGTTGTTCTGCAGGATAATCATAGAAAAAAGTAAACTGTTTTTCAAAATCATCAGTTTCTTTCTTCTTGTTAGTAAAACGAACATTTACTCTAATAGTCAAACGGTTTTGCGCTGCTCTTTGATCAGCTGTTGCAGTCATTGGACTAATTCTATAATCTGTTATTTCTCCTTCATAGGATAAATCAGCGCCGTTTTTAACTAAGTTTAGGTTAGTCTGGTTCTGGATTAAATCTTGAAGTTCTAATGTAAATCTTCTGTCAATTCCAGGTTCTATAAGTTCCGCATTGTTTTGAAAAAAGCCTACTTGAAATGTTTTTGCATCAATTTTCCCTGTTCCTGTAAAGTTATATACTGAACAACTGTTGGTAGCGAAAAGAATAATTAGTGCCGCTAATAAATATATTTTTTTCATATTAGTTTAATAAAAGTAAGTGATTTAATTTACTTCTTAATAGTGTTTTTTTTAGTTTTAACTACAAGTCGAATTGCTTTATTTTTCGATATAAAGTTCTTTCGGAAATCCCCAATTCATCTGCTGCCGCTTTTCTCTTTCCTTTGTTTTTTTCAAGAGATTTTTTAATCATTTCAATTTCCTTTTGCTCCAATCGTAAGGTTTCTTCTTCCTCTATGGTTTCAGCAAAAAGATAATTGTCATCGTTTTCTTGATACAAATCATCATTGTTTTGCGATGTGATTAATGCAGATCTTGGTTCTTCTTCAAAATCAATCTCACTATCATTATCTTTTGAGCCGTATATTTTTTTAATCAAATGTTGATTAGTTTCTTGCACTTTAGAACTTCCGTTTTGAATGAGTTCCAATGTTAATTTTTTCAAATCATTCAAATCACTTTTCATGTCAAAAAGGACTTTATATAAAATCTCTCTTTCTGTACTAAAATCGTTTTCGCTCTTTTTGTCCTTAATTACAGACGGCAAATTGCTTCCTTGTTCTGGTAAATAAGATTGCAATGTAGTTACAGATATATCTCTGTTGGTTTCTAAAACGGAGATTTGTTCCGCAACATTTCGCAATTGTCTAATATTACCACTCCAGCGGAATTTTTGTAATACTGGTATTGCGTTTTCATCCAATTTTAAAGGTGGCATTTTATATTTATGTGCAAAATCGGCAACAAATTTTCTAAACAATAGATGAATGTCGTCTTTTCGCTCCCTTAATGGTGGTAAAACAATATCTACGGTACTTAATCGATAATATAAATCCTCCCGAAACTTCCCTTTTTCTATAGCGTCGAATAAGTTGACATTCGTAGCTGCTACAATACGGACATTTGTTTTTTGAACTTGAGAAGATCCTACTTTGATGAATTCTCCGTTTTCTAGAACACGTAATAGTCTTACTTGAGTTGTAAGTGGCAATTCACCTACTTCATCTAAGAAAATAGTTCCTCCATCAGCTACTTCAAAATAACCTTCACGGGTATTTGTAGCGCCAGTAAAAGCACCTTTTTCATGTCCAAAAAGTTCACTGTCAATAGTTCCTTCCGGAATCGCACCACAGTTTACAGCGATATATTTTCCGTGTTTTCTGTGTGAAAGAGAATGTATTATTCTTGGAATGTTTTCTTTACCTACACCACTTTCTCCTGCAACTAATACCGTAATATCTGTTGGAGCAACCTGAATGGCTTTTTCTATCGCACGATTAAGCTTTGGGTCATTCCCAATAATCTCAAATCTTTGTTTTATGTTTTGAACTGTTTCCATATGTCATTGCGAGGAGTTACTAGGCATAATGCAAAGCAATCTCATTATTATTTCTTAACCATAAATTAGATAAATTCATAATTTATTTTTTTAATTCATCTCAGAATATCCAATCGCTTCACCTTTTAAAGTGCCACTTGTGCAACTTGTAATTTTTACATGTACAAAATCTCCTATTTTATAATTCTCTTTTGGGAAAACCACGGTAATACTTTGTGAATTTCTTCCAGAAAACTCCTCAGTAGATTTTTTTGAAACTTTCTCTACCAAAACTTCCACCGTATTTCCAATAAATTCTTCAGAACGAAACCAAGCATGTTTTTGTTGCATGTCAACAATTTCTTGTAATCTTCTTGCTTTTGTTAGTTCGGGTACATCATCTTCTAGTTTTCTTTCTGCTAAGGTTCCGGGACGTTCCGAATAGCTGTACATATAGCCAAAGTTATACTTTACATATTCCATTAAACTTAATGTGTCTTGATGGTCTTCCTCTGTCTCCGTTGGAAATCCTGAAATCATATCTTGCGAAATGGCACAATCCGGAATAATAGAACGGATTTTGTCAATTAAATTCATGTATTCTTCTCTGCTGTGCAAACGATTCATTTCCTTTAATATTCGATTGCTGCCTGATTGTACTGGTAAATGAATGTGTTTACAAATATTTGAATGTTTAGCAATAACATGCAAAATGCTTTCATGCATATCCTGTGGATTTGAAGTCGAAAAACGAAGGCGCATTTTTGGAAAACCAACCGCTACCATTTCTAATAATTGATCAAAATCTACCGCAGTTGCTTTTTGCATTTCGGAAGCATTAGAAAAATCTTTTTTCAGACCACCGCCATACCATAAATAACTATCTACGTTTTGACCTAAAAGCGTTATTTCCTTAAAACCTTTATTCCACAAGTCCTGAATTTCATTCATAATACTTTGTGGCTCTCGGCTGCGTTCTCTTCCACGAGTAAACGGTACTACACAAAAAGTACACATATTGTCACAACCTCTGGTTATCGAAACTAAAGCAGTAATTCCGTTGCTCATCAATCGAACAGGTGAAATATCACCGTAGGTTTCGTCCTTTGAAAGAATTACATTAATAGCATCTCTTCCGTTTTCAACCTCATTAAGTAAATTGGGTAAATCCTTGTAAGCGTCTGGCCCTACAACAAGATCAACGATTTTTTCCTCCTCCAGGAACTTACTTTTCAAACGCTCCGCCATACAGCCCAAAACTCCAACCTTCATTTTTGGATTGATGCGTTTTACCGCATTGTATTTCTCCAGACGTTTTCTAATTGTTTGCTCAGCTTTATCCCGAATAGAACAAGTATTTACTAATACTAAATCGGCCTCTTCCAGAGTTTGAGTAGTGTTATATCCATTGCTAGATAATATAGATGCTACAATTTCACTATCCGAAAAATTCATTGCGCATCCGTAACTTTCTATAAAAAGTTTCTTTGTATTCTCGGGTTTATGTTCTAGAACAAGACTTTCGCCTTGTTTGCTTTCTTCAATAATCTTTTCCATCAGCTAATTTAAAGTGCAAAGATAAGTGAATTCAAATAAATATGACAAGATGTCAGACTAAGAATTAACAATGTTTTAGTTTTTTATGTTTTGTATAAGGTTTTTGTTCAGAATGAATAATAATTTTTAACTGTAATAATAAGTTATGATTTTTAAGTCATTCACTATTATTTTTTTGAATTTTAAAAAGAGTACAAAAGATACAATCTTTTTTCAGAATCTTATTTTGTAAATAATAACTTGCTTTATTTTTTTAAATATTATTATTGAACTTTGTTCTTTGTAGTGTCTTACAAAGGGAATTTTGACTTTTAAATTTTAAAAAACTTTAAATTTAAAAAAAACTTCTACTTTTGCCGACACAAACAATCGGGATATGGCAAAGAATTTAGTAATAGTAGAGTCACCAGCAAAAGCAAAAACAATCGAGAAATTTTTAGGAAGTGATTTTCAAGTAGAGTCTAGTTATGGACATATAGCAGACTTACCTTCTAAGGAAATTGGAGTGGATGTAGAAAATGGTTTTAAACCTAAATATGAAGTTTCTGCTGATAAAAAGGCTTTGGTTACTAAATTGAAAGGATTAGCTAAAAAAGCCGATATGGTTTGGTTAGCAAGTGATGAGGATCGCGAGGGTGAGGCTATTTCTTGGCATTTAGCCGAAGAATTAAAATTAGACAAATCAAAAACAAAACGAATTGTATTTCACGAAATTACAAAAAATGCTATTTTAAAAGCAATTGATAATCCACGTGAAATAGATTATAATTTAGTAAACGCACAACAAGCAAGACGTGTACTTGACCGATTGGTGGGTTACGAATTGTCTCCAGTTTTATGGAGAAAAATTAAAGGCGGACTTTCTGCCGGACGTGTACAATCTGTTTCTGTTCGCTTGATTGTGGAACGCGAAAGAGAAATTCAGAATTTTAATGCAGTAGCAACTTATTCTGTTGTGGCTGAATTTACTAACGAAAGTGGTAAGTCATTTAAAGCAAAACTGCCTAAAAATTTTAATACTAAAAAAGAAGCGGAAGATTTTTTAAGTAAAAATATTGGCTCTACATATAAGGTATCGGATTTAGAAACGAAACCAACCAAAAAATCTCCAACAGGACCTTTTACCACTTCTACTTTACAACAAGAAGCAGCGCGTAAATTGTATCTTCCAGTTGGAATCACCATGCAATTAGCGCAACGTTTGTACGAAGCGGGACTTATTACTTATATGAGAACGGATAGTGTAAACCTTTCTAAAGATGCCATGGAGGCGGCTCAAGCTGAGATTATTAAATCGTATGGTAAGGAATTTTCTAAGCCAAGAACTTTTGTTAATAAAAGTAAAGGAGCTCAAGAGGCGCACGAGGCCATTCGTCCTACTGATATGTCACGTCATACTGTAAACATCGATCGCGATCAAGCCCGTTTATACGATTTGATTTGGAAAAGAACTTTAGCTTCGCAAATGAGTGATGCGCAACTAGAGCGCACCAATGTAAAAATTGAAGCTAATAATCACGGTGAAGTTTTTACAGCTTCTGGTGAAGTATTACTTTTTGAAGGTTTCTTAAAAGTTTACTTAGAAGGAAATGATGATGATGATGAAGAGCAAGAAGGTATGTTACCTGCTATGAAAGTCAACGAAAAATTACAAAATAACTATATTACAGCGACGGAACGTTATTCTCGTGCTGCTGCAAGATATACTGAGGCTTCTTTGGTTAAGAAGTTAGAGGAATTAGGCATTGGTCGACCTTCTACTTATGCGCCAACAATTTCTACAATTATCAACAGAAATTATGTTGAAAAAGGAAATCTTGATGGTCAAGAACGTAATTATACCCAACTGACTCTACAATCTGGAAAAGTAGGAGAGAAGTTGCTGAAAGAGAATACAGGTTCGGATAAAGGAAAATTAGTTCCTACAGATATTGGAACAATTGTTACTGATTTCTTAGTAAAGAATTTTGGTAATATATTAGATTATAATTTCACTGCAAAAGTGGAACAAGATTTTGATGAAATTGCCGAAGGAAATATTGAATGGGCAAAAATGATGCAGGAATTCTACGATCAATTTCACCCTAATGTGAAAGATGTTGAGGCCAATGCTGAAAGAGAAAGTGGTGAGAGAATTCTGGGAACAGATCCAAAAACAGGAAAACCAGTTTCGGTACGTTTAGGAAAATTTGGACCAATGGCTCAAATTGGAGCTGCGGATGATGAAGAGAAAAAGTTTGCTAGTTTGATGAATGATCAAAACATTGGTAATATAACTTTAGAAGAAACCTTAAATTTATTTTTGCTGCCTAAAAATCTAGGGAATTATAAAGACGAAGAAGTTGAGGTGAGTAATGGTCGTTTTGGACCTTATATTCGTCACGGAGCCGCTTTCGTTTCTTTGCCGAAAGGTGAAAATCCTTTAGATGTAGATTTTGAAAGAGCTAAAGAATTAATTGACGAAAAAGCACTTGCAGATGCGCCAATAGCTGTTTATAAAGGGCTAGGTGTTCAAAAAGGAGTGGGGCGTTTTGGAGCTTTTATTAAGTGGGACGGTTTATTTATTAATGTAAGTAAAAAATATGACTTTGATAATTTATCACAATCTGATATCGAAGCCTTAATTGAAGATAAGTTACAAAAAAATATTGACAAGGTTTTGCACAATTGGGAAGACGAAGGTATTTTAGTAGAAAAAGCGCGTTGGGGTCGTTCGGTTATTACTAAAGGCAAAATCAAAATTGAATTGAGTAAGGATGTTGATGCTACAAAATTGACACTTGAGGAAGTTCAAGAAATGATTGCCAAGAAAACTCCCGCTAAGAAGGTAGCTGCAAAAAAAGCTCCAGTAAAGAAAGCCGTTGCAAAAAAACCAGCAGTAAAAAAGGCAGTTTCAAAAAAGAAATAGTAAAATCAAACAACATAATATCTCGTCTCCCTCTCCTTTAGAGAGGCTGGTTAGAGGATAAAAAAAGAATAGAATGGAATTTGATTTTTTAAAACCTATAGACAGTGAAGTTTTAGATCATATTGGTACATTGACTTCGCAGCAATTAGGGAGTAAAATTGTACTTCATACGGAAGAGCAATTCCCTGATCTGGATCAAATTAAAATTGCTATAATTGGCGTTTTTGACAATAGAGGTGATGCAAAGGCAATTTCTGATATTGATTTAATTCCAGTGAGAATGGAATTGTATAGTCTGTTTCCTGGGAATTGGAATACTTCGATTGCTGATTTAGGAGATATTCTGCCTGGAAATTCTATTGACGATACCTACTTTGCAGTAAAAAAAGTAGTAGCAAGTTTAATTAAGAAAAAAATAATTCCAATTGTAATTGGGGGTTCTCAAGATTTAACTTACGCTCTTTATAGGGCTTATGATGATTTAGAGCAAATGGTTAACTTAGTTGCTATTGATAGTAAGTTTGATTTTGGAAAAGAAGAGGAAGAAATGTCGGCATCTTCTTATCTAACAAAAATAATTATTGATGAACCTAATAATTTATTTAATTATTGTAATTTAGGATTTCAAACTTATTTTAATTCACAAGAAGAAATAGATTTAATAGAGAAATTATATTTCGATGCCTATAGATTAGGAGAGGTTTGTAATAATATTGTGATTTCGGAGCCTGTTTTTAGAGATGCGGACTTGGTGAGTATTGATTTAAATTCAATTAAGTCTTCTGATTCAGGTAATTTTGTTTCATTTCAGCCTAACGGATTTAATGGTAAAGAAATTTGTTCGCTTTCTAGGTATGCAGGGATAAGTGATAAAGTATCTTCTTTTGGGATATTTAATCATAATAATTCAGCACAAGAAGCTGTAATTATTGCTCAAATAGTTTGGTATTTTATAGAAGGATTTCACTATCGTTCAAATGAATACCCTTTTGGAAGTAAAAATAATTACTTAAAATATATTGTTCCTTTAGAAGAAGAAGAGTTGATTTTTTACAAAAGTGACAAAACAGATCGATGGTGGATAGAAATTCCATTTGTATCAAATGTTAATAATAAATTAAAAAGAAATACGTTGTTACCCTGCTCTTTTGACGAATATTTACTGGCTTGCAACCAAGAGCTACCCGAAAGATGGTGGAAAGCACAACGTAAAAACATACTGTAACCCCCTTTTTTACTGGATATTTAGCTTTAAAAAAAAAAAAATTGTTTAGTGCTAAAAAAATTGTTTTTGTTAAAAAAAATAAATAGGTTTACAGCCTTAAAAATAATGAATAGATAACCAAATTTACATGAAGAAGTTCATAGCTTTTGCAACAATTTTAACCCTTCTAGTTAGCTGTGGTAAATCAAGCGATAAAGGAGAATTAGTTGGTATTAATGGAGGAAAATGGCATCCTGAGAAGCCATATGGAATGGCATTAATACCCGGGGGTGCTTTTATTATGGGTAAATCAGATGCTGATTTAGCCAATGTAGAAGATGCTCCTACAAAAACAGTTACTGTTCGTGCTTTTTACATGGATGAAACGGAAATTACTAATAGTGAGTACCGACAGTTTGTAGAATGGGTAAAAGACTCTACTGTTAGAGTTCGTTTAGCTATTTTTGCAGATTTAAATGGGCAAACTCCTGGAACGGGTAAAGGTAAAAATGCCACTAGTATTGGTGATTTTGCTTTTAACGATTCGGACCCTGCTAAGATGTCGCCTTACGATAAATACATGTATGATAACTATTATAGTGTAGGAACTTCTGATGATCAGTATGCTGGTAGAAAATTAAACAGAAAAGTAAAATTGATTAAAGATACAAAATTGTATCCAGATGAATATTACACTGAAGTTATGGATTCTATGTATATTCCAATAGCGGAATCATATAATGGTTTGCGTACTATGGATGTCAATAAATTAAAATTCAGGTATTCTTGGATGGATATTCAGGCTGCTGCTAAAGCAAAAGTGGGTAACAGAAAAGATTTTATCAAAACTGAAGAAGTAAAGGTTTATCCAGATACTACAGTTTGGATTAAAGATTTTGCTTATTCTTATAATGAACCAATGCATAATGACTACTTCTGGCATAAAGCCTATGGTGATTATCCTGTTGTTGGTGTTAAATGGACTCAAGCTAAAGCATTTTGTGCTTGGAGAACTTTAAATAAGAATACTTATGTGAAAGCAAAGAAAAAAGGTCATGATTTAGTAAATAGTTTCAGATTGCCAACTGAGGCAGAATGGGAATATGCTGCTAGAGGTGGTTTAGAATCTGCTACTTATCCTTGGGGTGGTCCTTATACAAAAAGCGACAGAGGTTGTTTCTTAGCAAACTTTAAGCCTAATAGAGGTGATTATGCTGCAGATGAAGCTCTATATACTGTAGAAGCTAAGTCTTATGATCCAAATGGTTATAACTTATATAACATGGCAGGAAATGTTTCTGAGTGGACTGATTCATCTTATGATTCAAATGCTTATGAATATGTATCTTCTATGAATCCAAATGTTCAAGACGGTTCAAATAAACGTAAGGTTTTGCGTGGAGGTTCTTGGAAGGACGTTGCTTACTTCCTACAGGTAAGTACAAGAGATTATGAATATGCTGACTCAGCAAGAAGTTATATCGGTTTTAGAACGGTTCAAGATTATATGGGAACTAAAGCTACTGGTAACGGAAAAAAGAAATAAAAACAAACCAAATCTACTAAATATTAAAAAAAAATTATTATGGCATTATTAAGCAAAAAAGTGATGAATTTCTCATATGGTATGGGAGCGGCAGTTGTAATTATTGGGGCATTATTTAAAATTACCCATATTGAATTTGGAGTTATAACAGGGAACTTGATGCTTACAATTGGTCTTGTAGTGGAGGCACTTATTTTTGCACTTTCTGCATTCGAACCAGTTGATGATGATTTGGATTGGACTTTGGTTTATCCAGAATTAGGGAACGGACAAGCTAAAACAGCGGTTAAAAAAGTAGAAAATACTACAGAAGCACAAGGTTTATTATCTCAAAAATTAGACGCAATGTTAAAAGATGCGAAAATTGATGGTGAGTTAATGGCTAGTTTAGGAAATAGTATTAAAAACTTTGAATCAGCAGCTAAGAGTATTTCTCCTACTGTAGATTCAATTGCTTCTACTAAAAAATATAGTGAAGAGTTGACATTGGCAGCTGCTCAAATGGAATCATTGAACAGTTTGTACAAAGTACAATTACAAAGCGCATCTAGAAATGCTCAAATAAATGAAGAAGTTGCTGAAAACAACTTAAAATTAAAAGATCAAATGTTATCATTGACTTCTAATTTGTCTTCTTTGAACAACGTTTATGGAGGTATGCTTTCTGCAATGAATAATAAAGGATAATTAGTTTCAAACTATAAAAAAATAATAAACTAATTATTTAGAAAATATGGCAGGAGGAAAACTAACCCCTAGACAGAAGATGATTAACCTAATGTACTTGGTTTTTATCGCAATGTTAGCATTAAATATGTCCAAAGAAGTGTTGTCTGCATTTGGATTAATGAATGAAAAATTTGAAAGTTCTAATGCTTCGGCTGAATTGTCTAACACTCAGATGTTGGCTGGTTTAGATGCAAAAGCTTCAGAAGCAGGTGGAGAATTTACTGCAGCTTCAGCTACTGCACACAAAGTAGAAGGTATTACTAAGACTTTTTATGATTATATTGGTAAAATTAAAACAGATGTTTTAAAGGGTACTCAAGTTAAACCTGAGACTGGTAAATTACCTTATGAAGAAATGGATAAAGGCGACAACTTAGACCAATTGTGGTTTAGTCCAGCTGGGTATTCTGCAAAAGGTAAAGAAGTTATTGCAACTGTAGAAAAATACAAAGCAGACATGAAATCTGCTTTAGGTAATAACCAAAAATTAGCTTCAATTTTAGCTGAAGTGAATAGTAAATTTGATTTATCTAAAGTTAAAAATAAAGACGGAGTAGGGATTGATTATTTAGATTATCATTTTAAAGGTTTCCCAGCTGTTGCATCTTTAGCAAAATTATCTGCTTGGCAGAATGATGTTAAAAAATCTGAAACTGATGTTTATAATACTTTATTAGGTAAGGCTGCTGTTGCTGCTGCCTCTTACAGCAATTATGAAGCGATAGTAGTTTTAGATAAAAGCGCTTATTTTCAAGGAGAACAAGTTACAGGTAAAGTGGTTTTAGGTCGTTATGACAAAAATACAACACCTACTTCTTTTTCTGGTCCAGGTAAAATTGTAAACGGTCAAGCGGTTATTGCTATGACAGCTGGAAGTGTTGGAGAGCAAGCTATTAATGGTCAATTTACTTTTATGGAAGATGGAAAATCTATTCCATTAAAATTTAAAGGAAATTATGTTGTTGTTCCTAGACCTAATTCTGCTACAATTTCTGCTGATAAGATGAATGTAGTATACAGAGGTGTTGTCAATCCTATGACTATATCTTTTGCAGGTGTATCTAGTGATAAAGTTACTGCTTCTGCTCCAGGATTAAATTCTGCAGGTGGTGGAAAATACAGTATGAGTCCAGGTGCAGGAAATGAAGTTGTCATTAATGTAAGTGCTACTCTTAATGATGGTTCTAAAGTTTCTGATAAAAAAGCTTTTAGAATTAAAGGTATTCCTGGTCCAGCTGGTACAATTAGAGGTGAAATGGGTGTTGTAAAAGGACCTAAATCAAATCTTGAAATTGCAACAATTGGTGCTAAGTTAGTTGATTTTGATTTTGAAGTTGGCTTAGATGTTGTTGGATTTAATCTTAAAGTTACAGGACAACCTACAGTAGTTGTACAAGGAGATAAAATGAATGCACAGTGTAAAGCAGTGCTTGCAAAAGCAGGAAGAGGTGACCAAGTTACTATTTCTGAAATTAAAACTAAACTTATTGGAGCTGGTAGTTATTTATTGCCAAGAACTGCACCAGTAATTTTTGAAATACAATAACTAGTAGTTTTTTTAATCTACTTAATTATCTTATAAAGATACAATGATGAATGTAAGAAATTTTTTAATCGCTATTATTTCTATTACGGGAAGTTTTTCAACTTTTGGGCAATCTAATTTGCTTAATGCTAAAACTCCGGACCAAATAGGACTTAAAACTGCTGCACAACTTATTTCAGATAATGATAAGCCATTAGCTTACGGTTATGTGCATGATAGAGATGTTTTGATGGGAAAAACAACTTGGGAAATTATTGACTTAAGCGAAAAGATTAATTTTGCTTTATATTTTCCAATTGATACTGCTAATGTAGGATCAGATAGAAGATCTTTGTATGATGTTCTAACAAAAGCAATGAAAAATGGTGCAATTACTGAAGTTTATACTGATAGTTATTTTAACACTAAAAAATCTTTAGGAGATATTCAAGCTTCTCTAACTCGTATCGATACTACTGATGCAGGTAGAGAGCAAATTAATGCTGGAAATAAAATTTCAGAAGAATATATTTTAAGACAAGATCTTTCTGCAGCTGATGTTACTGAATATAAGATTAAAGGATATTGGTATTTTGATAAACGTCAAAGTGAATTAAAGTATCGATTATTAGGAATTTGTCCTGTAACTCCTGATGTCTATTCTATGAATAGTGATGAGAAAGATTATATCGAACTTTTTTGGATATTTTTCCCAGCAGCAAGAGAAGTTTTGCATGATGCTAAAGCTTTTAATGATAAAAATTCTGCATTACCAATTTCATTTGATCAAATTTTAAATTCAAGGCGTTTTAATAGTGTTATCTATAAAGAAGAAAATGTGTACGGTGATAGAAATATTGACGAATACATGAAAGATAATGCTCAAAATCAATTGCTTGAATCAGAAAGAGTAAAAGATAAAATACGAAATTTCGAATCGGATATGTGGAATTATTAATTCTGATATATATCAAAACAAAAAAAACTCTTACTCTTGTAGTAAGAGTTTTTTTGTTTTTATAGACTTATATTTGCTTTTTTAATAGAACGTATCTCAAATGGTTGATTACTTAATTGTAGGTTGTGGGTTAGCAGGAATTTCATTCGCAGAAATAGCATTGAATAATGGAAAAACTATATTTGTTTTGGATGATGACTCTCAAAATTCTTCTAAAATTGCTGGTGGACTTTATAATCCAGTTATATTAAAACGTTTTAGTGAAGTATGGAAAGCAAAGGAACAGTTGGAATTGATGGTTGATTTTTATGATACTATTGAAAAAAAAATAGCTTGTAAAGTCGATTTTAAAACTCCCATATTAAGGAAGTTTTTTTCAATAGAAGAACAAAATAATTGGTTTTCAGCTTCAGATAAAATTGCTTTGACTCCTTTTTTATCTACTCAATTAATTTCAAAAAAATATGAGAGTATAGATTCGCCATATGGATATGGTGAAGTTTTAGAGACGGGTTACGTTGATACTTCATTGCTTTTAAATAAATACAGAGAATATTTAAAATCAAATAATTTGTTTCTTAAAGATAAATTTGATTACAAAGCTTTGCAGGTTGAATCAAGTTACATTAGTTATAAAGATATTCAAGCAAAGCATATTATTTTTGCTGAAGGTTTCGGTTTACATTCCAATCCGTATTTTAATGATTTGCCCTTAGACGGTACCAAAGGGGAGCTTTTTATTATAAAAGCACCAGAACTATCTTTAGATGTAATTGTTAATACTAGCGTTTTTATTTTGCCTTTAGGGAACGATTTATTTAAAATTGGTGCTACTTACAATTGGAAAGATAAAACTGATTTGCCAACAGAAGAAGGAAAATTAGAGTTAATAGAGCGAATTAAGGAAATTATTACCTGTGATTTTGAAATTATATCTCATTTTGCAGGTGTTCGTCCTACTGTAAAAGACAGAAGACCACTTTTAGGAACGCATGCTGAATATAATTCAATTCATATTCTGAATGGATTAGGAACTAGAGGAGTAATGCTAGGGCCAGCGATGGCGAAAGCTCTTTTTGAGTTTATAGAATTAAAAAAACCTTTAGATATCGAAGTCGATATAAAAAGGTTTTACAAGAAGATTAAAAAATAATATTATTTTAAATTTGTTTTTGGATCATAGGAAACAAACATGTTAATGTAAATGTTTCTAGACCAACGCAAAACAAATGGAAATGATAAAACAATAGCTGCAATAATTACTATAAAAGCTACTTTTAGACTTGAGCTAAAAAACAAAAATGAAATGATAAAAGCAGCGATTCCGATGGCGACATTTAGACCATAACTAACATACATTGCGCCATAAAAAAAAGAGGGTTCTATTTGATATTTTAATCCACAATGACTGCAAGTATCGTTCATTTTTAAAATTTTATCCAAATGAAGTATGTTTTTGTCGAAATACATACTCTCATTCTGACATTTAGGACAAGTTCCTGTTAAAATGCTATATAATTTGGATCCTTTTTTTAACATTTGCAAAAAATTTAATTTTTCCTTTTTTGGAGTTACAAATTTACATATTCAAAAAGGAATAAAACCATAATACATGCTTAATATACACAATTTATCTGTTTCCTTTGGCGGTTCTTATTTATTTGAAGAAGTTACCTTTCGATTGGGTGCTGGAGACAGAGTTGGTCTTGTTGGAAAAAACGGTGCTGGAAAATCAACAATGCTTAAAATTCTAGCTGGAGATTTCAAACCCGATTCTGGTCAGATTGCAACAGAGAAAGAAGTTCAAATGGGATTCTTACGTCAAGATATCGATTTTGAAGAAGGAAGAACTGTCTTGGAAGAAGCCTATGAAGCATTTACAGAAATTAAAATTGTAGAAAAAAAGCTTGAACAAATTAATCATTTATTGGTTACTCGTACAGACTATGAAAGTGAAGAGTATAGTCAAATTATAGAAGATTTATCTGATTACACCCATCGATTTGAATTGCTTGGTGGTTATAATTATGTAGGTGATACAGAGAAAATCTTACTGGGTTTAGGATTTAAACGTGAAGTTTTTGACAATCAAACCGAGACTTTTTCTGGTGGATGGAGAATGCGTATTGAATTAGCTAAGTTGTTGCTGCAATCTAATGATATCTTATTGCTGGATGAGCCAACCAATCACTTGGATATTGAGAGTATTATTTGGTTAGAAAGTTTTTTGCGTAATTATGCGGGAGTTGTAGTGATTGTATCTCACGATAAAATGTTCTTGGACAATGTAACTAATAGAACTATCGAGATTTCATTAGGAAAAGCATACGATTTCAATAAGCCTTACTCAGAATATTTAGAATTGCGTCATGAAATTCGTGAAAAGCAATTGGCAACACAAAAGAATCAAGCCAAAAAAATTGAAGAAACAGAGAAGTTAATCGAAAAGTTCCGTGCGAAAGCATCTAAAGCTTCTATGGCACAGTCTTTAATCAAGAAATTAGACAAAGTAGAGCGCATAGAAGTTGATGAAGATGATAATTCAGTAATGAATATTACATTTCCAGTTTCAAAAGAGCCAGGAAGAGTAGTGATAGAAGCAGAAAATGTTACTAAAAGTTATGGTGATAAAACCATTTTAAAAGATATTAATCTTTTAGTAGAGCGCGGAAGTAAAATTGCTTTTGTGGGACAAAATGGTCAAGGTAAATCTACTTTTATCAAAGCTATCGTAGATGAGTTTGAATACCAAGGAAATATTAAACTAGGGCATAATGTACAATTGGGTTATTTTGCACAAAACCAAGCAGAGTATTTGGATGGCGAAATTACCTTACTTCAAACGATGGAAGATGCAGCAGCAGATACGAATCGTATGAAAGTACGTGATATGCTGGGTTCTTTCTTGTTTAGAGGTGATGATGTAGAAAAGAAGGTAAAAGTGCTTTCTGGAGGAGAAAGAAACCGTTTAGCGCTTTGTAAATTACTTTTGCAACCAATCAATGTATTGTTGATGGATGAGCCTACGAATCACTTGGATATAAAATCTAAAAACGTGTTGAAAGCAGCATTGCAAAAATTTGGTGGAACTTTATTGTTAGTTTCTCACGATAGGGATTTTTTGCAAGGAATGTCAAACTTAGTGTACGAGTTTAAAGACCAAAAAATAAAAGAATATTTAGGAGATATTAATTATTTCTTAGAACAGCGCAATATGGAAAATATGCGTGAAGTGGAGAAAAAAGATGCTCAAAAAGCGACTTCGCCAAAAGAAAGTAATAAAGCCTCTTATGAAGATCAGAAAAAAGGGAAGGCTTTGCAAAATAAATTAAGTAAAGTTGAAAGTCAAATCAAACAATTAGAAAGAGATATTCAGCAAGATGATAAAATGCTTGCTTCTAATTATGACAAACACATAGAAGATGCTAAGTTTTTTACTGCATACAATAAGAAAAAAGCAGAATTAGACAAACTACTTCTCGATTGGGAATTAGTTCAAGAAGAGATAGATAATGCCTAATAAAAAAAGAGTCCTAAAACGGGACTCTTTTTTTTATTCTATTATTCCAATAGCTTTTGAATGTGCAATAGCTTCGCTACTGTCTTTGAAATAGCACACAGCAACATCTAAAGTTTCTAAATTTTTTAAAACAGTGATTACTTTTTCTTTTTTAACGCTTCCGGTTTGCCTAATGTAAACTGCTTTTACAGTAACGGGAAATATTTTGCATATTGCTTCATATAAAAAAGCATCTTGCTGGGAATCATCACCTAGAAGTATATATTGTAAATTGGGGTAAAATTCTAATAAGTGTTTTACCTTTTCAAATTTGTGATTGTGATCTCCTCTACCAGTCCATAAAAAATCTTTTAAGCTTGTTTTAATATCTTTTAGAAGTAAAACTGCTTTAGGTAAATTATGAATTTGAGTGAATTTTTTAATGAAATAATATAAGTTCCATTCACTACTAGATACGTAGAAAAAAACATTAAATTCATCTTTGTTGTCTCTTTTGGCTGTACTTAAAGCTTGATAATGAGTTACAACATCGGTATAAACTTTCCTTTTATCTATATTTTTAAATAATAAGATGTATAATTTTTTTAAAGGGCTTTTGGTGTGAGAAATCAAAAAGGTATCATCAATGTCCGAAATAATGCCTAAATTCCCTTTGTGTGGTCTAATATAGCTTTCAGTTGTGCTAATGACCTCTTTATTATAAATGATGCTTACTTCATAATCAATCCAGCCATACGCATTATTTTGATCTAATGGAACGCAAAACTTAAAGTAGCCATCTTTAAGGGTTTTAGTGTGAATTTTAGTATTACAGTGATTCAAATAAACATCTGCATTGCTTTGTGTTTTAATTCTAAATAATCGGATAATAGATCTCGCATTTTTGAATTTTTTTTTTTGAAAATTATATTCTTCAGTAGTTGTAGGTTTAAAAACATGACCCATAACAATTAATTCTTGTTCATTTGCGTAACCTCGATATAATTTTAAAATTGGTTTCATATATTGTAGTACTTTTGAAAGTAGATGAATTTAAAGATTTTTAATCAATAAAGCAGAATAAATTTTGAAAAATAATTGTATCCTAGTTGTAAATCCTATTTCAGGAGGTATTGATAAGACTGAATTAATTAATACCATAACTGCTTTTGCAGAAAAGGAAAATTTTAATATCCACATTTTCAAAACTTCTGGAGTATCAGATAGTGATCGCCTAAAAGAATTTTATAAGAGTCATAAAACAGAGCGAGTAATAGTTGCTGGAGGTGATGGAACTATAAAAATGGTTGCTGAAGCCCTAGAAGATGAAGATATTATTATTGGTATTTTGCCTGCAGGTTCTGCAAATGGTCTAGCAGTAGACTTAAATTTGCCGACTACAATTGAAGAGAATTTGCCAATTGCATTTTATAATCACTATATGGAAATGGATATGATTTCCATCAACGGAAAAAAAAGCATTCATTTGAGTGATCTTGGTCTCAATGCCGAAATGATAAAAAACTATGAAAACAGCAGTATTCGAGGAAAATTGGGTTATGCCTTGCAAACAGTAAACACCTTAATTGATTTAGACGATCCATTTACCGCTACTATCACCGGTGATTTTCCAACGGTTGAATGTGAAGCAAGAATGATTGTTATTGCCAATTCACAAAAATATGGCACAGGCGTTTCTATAAATCCAAACGGAATAATGGACGATGGAAAGTTTGAATTGGTAATTTTAAAGAATATGGATTTAGTTGTTTTAGGGAAAATTATTACTGGGAATATGCCTTTGGATAATAATGATGTCGAAATTATTTCTACTGCTAAAGCAGTAATTGCTACTAACGTTCCTGTAAGTTTTCAAATTGATGGTGAATATTGTGGAGCTGAAACTAAACTCAATATCGAAATTTTACCAAAACAAATGAAAGTCGCAATTCCCGTTGTATAAATATTATTATTTAAAAGGATTTCGCTCTTGCCAAATGGTTTCAGGTTCTAAATACTTGAATATTTTTGACATATATGAATTTACTATCGAATTATTATGCGATATAATTCCGTACATTTTTACGGGTTTAGCACCTACAGAACTTTTAATTTCTAAAGCTGTTCTTGCAAAAACAATTTCATCAAAATCTTTTTTGATAGAATAGGCAATCATGTCGTAGAGCATATTTAAATACAACATCTTTTCCCTTTGAATGGTATCGTTATATCCAAGAAAATAAGTGTCCATCGTTTTTCCGTTCTTTATTAAAGTATTAAATCCAATTAATTCTTCATTTAAAAAATAACCGTAGAAAAGAAATTGGTCCTTAAAAATTTCTTTAAAAACTCTGAAATGATTTTTTGGTAAGAAAAAAGTATTAAAAGGAGCATTTTTTGCCACATGAAAATACAAGTCATAAATAGCATCTTCTAGTAAAATTATTTCTTCTAGATGTAATTTTCTTTTTTCAATACCTACTGCTTTTTTGCGAGCTCTTTTATATTGATCTCTGTATTTTTTTGAAAGAGAATCTATGTAATCTTGTTCTATTTTCCAATTTTCGTTAATATAAAAAATCATATTAGGTTGTGTCGAAAATTGATAATCATTCTTAAATTCGCAAGTTTCAAAGTTTTCAATTTGCGTTTTACTAAAATCCTTATATGTAGTAATGTGGATCGTGATCCCTTTTGATTTGTAGCGTTTTTTTAATTCTTTAGTAGCTTCGTGTAATAATGCAATTACGGTTTTCTCCTCTATTTCGTTTAGTAAAGCATATGCGTTTTGGCCAGTCAACATGTTATTTCCAACTACTAATACTTGTGAGGCAAAGTTTTTGAAAACTAGATTTCTAACGGTAGTTTTAATGCATTTATCTCGCTCTCCAAAAGATTCTAATTTGTTTAAATCAAGAAATTGACAAAGGGCAATACTAACTAATTTTTCTTTTTTAAAAATACCAATATAATGACAAATCATATTTTCAGGAGATGATTGTTCTAGTACTTTTAAATAGTTTTTAGATAAAAAAACACTTGAGACTGCTATGCTGTCCCAGTTTGAAGGAAGTTGTTCAGTAGAATTATAAATTGTAAAAGAGTACTCTGTATTCAAGTTGTAAAAAGATATTTTTCAAAAATAATCAATAAAGTTAATATATTTCTGATTCTTTAAAATTTAACTAACTTTATAAAAATTAAAAAATGCATTATGAGAACGTATACAGAAAAATCAATACAAAAAGAGTTATCAGAACTTAAAGACTGGAAATTTAATAATAATGGTATAGAGAAAAATTTTAAATTTTTAGATTTTTCAAAAGCTTTAGGTTTTATAGTTCAAGTTGGACTTTTTGCAGAGAAAGCCAATCACCATCCTGAACTATTCAACGTCTACAATAAAGTAACTATTCGTCTAACTACACATGATGCAGATGGTGTTACCGATAAAGATATTGATCTTGCCAAAAATATTGAAAGCATTTTATAAAAGTTGAATTTCTTTTTTATTAGTGTAAATTAATATTATTTCATGAGGAATCTTTTTCCTTTTATATACAAGCGGCATTTCAAACTAAGGAGTTTTTTAATTTTTTTTTTTGAATGAAATTATGACAAAAAAGAGTTTTAATAAAATGTTAGTAACGCAGAGTTTACATTTATTAGTTCAATTAAAATAAAATAAAGCATATATAAATGTAAGATTTTTATTTTTGTTAATTATTTAATTGTGTATTTCATCGATTTTATTTGTTGATTAGCGATAATGATGTTATTTTTAAATGTGTTAAAGAAAACATCAAGATCATGAAAAAACTATACAGCTTATTATTAATCGCATTATTTTCCTTTTCAATGTTTGCTAAGGTGTCTCCTGCAGAGCAAAATGCATTGATAAAATTGTATGAATCTACAAATGGAAAACAATGGAAGACAACGTGGGATTTGTCATCACCAGTTTCTAGTTGGAATGGTGTTACAGTACAAAATGATAAAGTGGTTGCGATTCATTTAGAAAACAATAACTTAGTTGGTGCACTTCCAGTTGAGATTGTAAATTTGGTTAACCTTGAGGTTTTAGATTTACACAAAAATCAAATTTCAGGAACCATACCTACTTTTATTGGAAAATTAAAAGAATTGAGAGTTTTAGATTTGTCTTTTAATAAGTTTTTAGGTGAAATTCCTACTTCAATTTGCGAATTATCTAATTTAAAGGATTTACAATTGTATATGAATGGACTTTCAGGACAACTTCCTGAAAATATTGGTAACCTAAGAAATTTAGAAACACTTTCATTATTTAACAATCAAATTGAAGGATACATTCCCAATTCACTTTATGCGATTACAAGCATTAAAACCTTGCTTCTAAATAGTAATAACTTCGTAGGTGAATTAAGCAAAGATGTTAAAAATTTAGTTGCACTTGAAAATTTTAGCTTGTTTGATAATAAAATGAATGGTGGCGTACCACTAGAATTAGAAAAATTAAATAAATTAAAAGAAATGAATATTTCTTACAATAGGTTTAAAGGTTTTGTTTCTAAAGATTTAGCTCTTTTAGACACTCTAAATATGACTATGCTTAATGATCAGGGACTTGCTGTATTATTAAATGTTAAAGCCGATAGAAATACTGCTATTGTATCAGAAGATTAAGAATTACATTATAATTTAATAATTGTTTGTTGGTTTAGTATCGTTTTTAGTGAACTTAGTTAAAACCTGTTGGCTCATTTGCTACAGGTTTTTTTATATTTAATAAATCCTCTTTAATTTAAAACCTTTTAAAAGTCATAATTAATTACTCTATTTTAATAAATAAAAAAAGCTTCAGTTTTTCTGAAGCTTTTTTTATTTGATATAGAGTAAAATTTATTTTAAATTTAAATCAGTAAATCCAGAAACTTCTGTTGAAACTTCTCCAGTTGAACTGTTTTCTGCACGATTAGAGCTATATACTTTAATAAAGTCAATTGCAGCTAATTTTACAGATTTTCCATTTTTATCAACAGCCCAACTAATATCAATTTGAGCTTTCTCATCCATATTTGACCAGTTATCAGCATATCCCCATTCGTAAGCAGGAGTAACCCAAAGTGACTTTTTCTCTAAATTAGATTTTAAAAAAGTTCCTTTGAATGTCACTGTCGCACCTTTCCATAAAGGGTAATAACTTTGCTTGTTGTATTGGTTTTTAGAAATGTATCCAGTTTGGTTTTGATTATCTGTCCATTTGATGTAATTAAGTTCAGTTGGGCTTACTGGCTCACTTTCTGGTTTGTAATAGGTGATTTCATAGTTTTTTATCGTGGTCGGTTTGTTGTATTCTGAACCGGCAATTTCATACCATTCATCGTCAGCTTTACCGTTTCCGTTTGCATCGTAAGAAACCATAATAATGCCTGGTTCTGCATTATTTTCAAAAGCATTTCCTAGAACAATAAAATCATTTCCTTCTTTATTGATTATGGTATGGTCAAAACCAAAAGTTACATAACCACCAAAACCACCAAGACTAATCATATTATTGGCTGATAATTTTGTTTCCGCTGCAAGACGCATGGTTTCATCAGTGTCGTTAGCAGTTGCAGTAGGAAGTTTGTTAATGGATTGTCCAGGTGCAGGTAAATAATCAAATACACGAGTTATTTTATTAAAGTAGCTTTTTTCGTTTACCGTTATTGTAAAAGTTTTTGAGTTTTCTCCGCCTTCATTTTTTACTTTAAAAACTAGGTTATGAGATCCAGCTTCTGCAAAAGTATAAAGTAAATTGACTGTGTTTGCAATTTCTTTACCATCTAAAGACCAAGTATATGTTGCCTTGTCAGCGTTTTTTAATTCCGGTGCGATTCTTAGCCATTGCATTTTATCAACTGCAAAACCACCACTAGGTGTTGTGATTTCAATTTCTGGTGAGACTATTTCGTCATCAGAGCAAGCAGCCAACGTCAAGATTAGGGACAAAGCAAATAGAATTTTTTTCATTTTTAGAATTACTTAAAGGGTTATTAATTGTTATTTGAATTTTTGTTTGAAAGCAATATGAGCTGGAATGTCACCGGTAGTCACCGTAAATTTTGTGTTTCCATCTTTATCAAGACAGTATAATTTTCCTGGAGACACATAATCTCCTGCATCGGTGATATAAATGTTAAATGATATTGGATCTACCGCAATTCCGTAGGGAGTTGTTATTAAATCGCTAACAGATTTTGGTAAAAAAGATTGCGGTAAAAGGGTTTCTGTTTTTGTGTTTATGAGCGAGTAAGTAATTACATTCTCGAAAGTAGTGTAGTTAAATTCTGAACCAATTACATAGGCTTGATCTCCGGCAATCCATAAATTTGCGCAGGCAATGTCAAATGTTTTTTTTACTAAATCAGTTTTTGAATCTATCACAAATAATTTGGAGGCAATAGAATAATAATCTCCACGAGAACTTACATAAATATCGCCATCACTATCTACTTTTAGACGATTTAAGTTAATAGCCACATCAATATCTTTTGTCTTTGTAAATTTTTTTAAATCAATTACAGATACGGTTCTTTCATAATCAGTAGGATTGTATCCTCCAGAATTAGCAACATATAGTTTCTGTCCCAATACGGCTAATCCTTCAGGTTGTCGGCCTACTTTTACTGTTCTGCCTATGTTTAGCGAGGTTGTGTCAATCTCGGCAACAAAACCATTTGGAGTGTTGTTATCTAAACCTATTTCGCCATCATAAGAGCTCACATATACTTTTCCGTTACCAAAAGTCACGTAACGTCCGTTCTTTAAATCAATAACCTTTAGACGCTTTGCAGTTTTCGCGTCCATCACTTCAACTTTATTTGAGTTGTTTATAACGGCATAAATTTTATTACCATAAACAGCAATGTCATTTCCTACATCTCCTAACCCTAACGTAGCTTCTGGATTGGCTTGACTGTAAATGTTACGTTTATAAACTCCTGTTTTGTAATCATAATAATCTAATGAAGCTTTATTAGAACTCATGTTTCCTTCGTTCAAAAGATAGAAACCCTCAACCGCTGTTGGTGTTTGTGAAGGAAGTTCTACTATTTCTTCTTTAATTATAGGATCATCACCTTGACAAGAAGTAAAACTGCTTATTACGACTATCAGAAGAATTAAATTTTTTTTTGTTGTTTTCATAATTTGACTTTTTAGGTTGTTTTTTTAAAAATTAATAGCGAGGTTTAATCGATAATTTCGTCCAGGCATCGGAAAATTTAAGACTACATCATAATATTGATTCATTAAATTGTTTACCTCAGCACCAATTTTTATACGTTTTTTTAAAATTGTAGTGTCCCAAATTACAGCCATATCACTGGTGTACCAAGGTTGTACATAGTTTACAGGGATATTTGCTTTCTGACTGTAACGTTCACCAGTATAAATAAAACTATAATTTAGTTGCCATTTTTTCCAGTTAATGCTGGAGGTTAGTGTTCCACTATTTTTTGGTATATAAGGAATTTGGTCTCCGTAGGTGCTGCCTTTTGGAGTAATGTCTCTTGCGATTTGATAAGTGTAAGAGAGGCCTAGATCTAGTGCTATTTCTGCAGGTAGTTTGAAAATCATATTAAAATTGATGTCTAATCCCTTGATTTCAACTTCTCCTAAATTCATCATTGTCCATCGAAATAAATTAGAAGACGGCATGGCAATTATTTTATCCTTTACACGATTGTAATAAACATCAGCTTGAAAAGAGGCAGTTTGTAAAAATTTTCTAGGTTCAAGCAAATAAGTGGTTCCAAAATTATACTGTGTTGTGAATTCTGGTTTCAAGGAACTGTTGCCAATAAAAGTATAATACAAGTCATTGAAAGTTGGCATTCTAAAAGATTCCTTATAAAAAGCACGCACTCTGAAATTCTTATTTTCTAAGGGTTGATAGGAAGCGGAGAGTACCGGACAAAATACATTCTGATTTTTTCCCTGCTGATAATATTTGACTTGCTCATCTACATAAGCATCTAAAAGACTTGCTTGAATGTCTAGACGATTCCAATGCATCTCACTGGATAAAGCACCGAGATAGGAATATCGGGTAGGATAGGGGAAACGATATAAATTAGCCTCTAAAGTGTTAATTGAAAAATCAGTTGCTAGCGCTATTTTCCACCATTTATTTATCTTGTACAGATTTACAATTGAGGCATAAAATTCATTTTGATAGTATTTGTTGTCTAGAGCACCTTCTAGCGTTTTGTAATCTGGATCCAGATAACGACTAAAGTCTTTGCTAAATTTCACATTGGCTAGTAAATCATATGCATCCGAAAATGAGTTTTGATAAGAGCCGTGAATAAAAAAGTTACTATCCCATTGTCTCTGAATATGGTCGTAGTTATTAGCTACAATCGCCCCAGGTAATCCTCGTTCTGAATTATAAAAGTAGGCTTTCAAGCTTGCTTTTGCTGTTTCGCTAATCTTTGAGTTGAATGAAATTTCTCCTCTAAAGGCCGCAACGTCGCCATTTTGTCTTACAGCTGTTGTGTCATAACCGGCTTTTTTTTGATAACGGTATTTATAATGTCCGTCTGCTTTTGTCCATTCTACGCTCGTAGTAAAAGAGGTTTTTTGAGAAAGCTTTTGTTCTAGTAGTAGGGAAGGGTTAAAAAGTCCAAACGAGCCTGTTTTTAATGCAGTACGCACATTTGTATTTTTATCCTTTTTAAATTCTGGTGTTTTCGATCTAAGAAAGAGTGTGTTAGAGGCAAAAAAACCTCTCGCTGGTTGAAAAATAGAGGATTTTTGGCCGTTATATAATTCTATGGCTTCTATATTATCAAGGGAATATTTACCCAAATCTACTTGTCCATTTTGCGCATTACCTACTGTCATTCCATCATAAAAAACCGCTGTATGTGCACTCCCTAAACTGCGAACATTGATTGTTTTTAATCCGCCAATACCGCCGTAATCTTTAAGTTGAACACCGGAAAAATATCGAATAGCATCAGCAACAGAAAGGCTATTTAGTTTTTCTAATTGCTTGCCAGATAAAATTTGAACTGGCATAGGCGATTCGATTTTAAATTCTCGCTTATTTAAATACAGTATCACCTCACTCAAAGGATGTGGTTTTAAAGAATCAGATTCTTTTTTAGGTACAGGAAGATTATTTTGTGCAACGACTGGATTTGAAAATATAATCCATACGAACAACAATAATCCACCATGTAACAGACGATACAATCTTAATTTACATAAGTGCATAACAATGTGGCTATTTAAAAAAAATAGATGTAATTGAATTCATTAAAATCAAATATGATTCTGAATTTTTGTGTTTGAAAGCTCTGGTCCGCGAAAGCTTCAATGTATTTGCAGTGGTAGGTCTCCTGACTTGTTCCCATTTTGAACCGCCTTCCCATTATATCATGCAGATAAAACAGTGGCAAAAGTTAAGATTTACTAATAAAAGAAATCTGTCAAAATGTTGCATGGAACTTACAGTAACGGGCTTGTTCAGGATTTACACCTGATTCCCTCTTAGTTAGCTATACCGAAAAGTATAGGTAAACCATTGCGAAGGCAAAAGTAGATAAACTTTTCTTACTTATCAGCCTGTTTCGTTTTAAATTAAATAATGATTGTTGTTCTCTTCTGTATATTTTTTAGAAAAATGTAATACTACAGATTATTTTGAGGAATTGCATGGAATAAAAAAGACGCTATTTATAAGTTACTTTTTTTAATTTTTGGGGAATAGATATTGAATCGGTTTTCAGTAATAATAGTATTTTGGCGTGAGTTTTAAACAATACAATATGAAAAACATTTAAAAATTATGATTCTATTGATACTGACTTAAATCTAGATTTAAAATGGTTCCTACTCTACTAAACTCTTCATTAATCTTGGCATTCAAGATAATTTGTTCGTTTTTTATGGGATGATTAAAAATTAACTGATGTGCATGAAGCATCATTCCTTTTAGTTCATAATTCTCCAACCATAATTTATTCTGTTTATTACAACCATGAGGACGACTTCCTAAAATGGGATGAAAAATATGCTTGAAATGTTTTCGCAATTGATGCATGCGTCCCGTTTCTGGAATCGCTTCTACCAAACAATAGCGTGAAGTTGGTTTGTTATTAAATTCTAAAGTAATTTCAGTATTTTGTAAACGATGAAAATAGGTTACTGCATTTTGTGTAATGTCATCGTCGTTGGTTAAGTCATAATCAATCGTTAGTTCTTCAGGTGACCAACCGCGTAAAATGGCTAAATATTTTTTTTCGACTTCACGCGTGGCAAAACTATCATTCATAATTTTTAAAACTTCCTTATCTAAAGCAAATAACAAGACACCAGATGTTTTGCGGTCTAAACGATGAATAGGATATACGTGTTGCCCTCCAATTTGATTTCTCAATTCTTGAATGGCGTACACTTTAGCATCGCGTGCATAAAATGATTTGTGAACCAGCAATCCACTGGGTTTATTAATGGCTATAATATATTCATCTTGATAAAGAATTTCTAACATTTGGTAAAAGTAAAAGAGATTTCGATTTAAATAACTTTTACGACTTGTTTATTTCTGTTGTTTTAAAAAAGTTCCTATGAATTGCTTTACGAGTATCTTTTGATTTTGTGCGCAGAATTTTATTTGGTGAATAAAAATTGATTGATTTATGAGTGTTTATAGGCAATAAATTGAGTTTAAAACTGAGTGCTTTATGTACATCTTTCTTTAGGTTTAAAATTTTTAGCCGCAGCTTAATATGATTAAAAAGATTTATTCTGTGAAAATTAATTTAATCTGTGGCTATTTTTTTGTAATTCAACCTTGGGAACTCATAGTTGGTATGTTATTTTATATGGGTTTTTAATTTCAATCTTTCTTTAAGATTAAAATAGCATTGATCTTAATTTTTGATTCTCAACTTTAATTTTCCAAAAATATTTTAAATAGTTAATTTTTAGGTTGCTGGGAATTATGTAATTTATAGTTGAAATTAAATACTTAGTAATACATACTCATTTGTACCTTTAGTTTAAATAAAAGTTGAATATTAATAATTATAAAAAATTAGTTATGGCAGAAATTAAAATTGAGAAAAAGAAGCCGATATGGCCATGGGTTATAGCAATAGTGTTAATAGCAGCGCTTGTATATTTCATCTTTTTGAAAGATAATGGAACTCAGGTTCAAAACACAACAGTGATCGAAAACACTACAAGTGTAGATACTACAGCAAATTAATTAGGAAAGTTGTGGAAATAAATCACTCTATATAGTGTGAAATTTTATAGTTAATTAATAGCTGCTTTGCTTGTATTATGCTAAAGAAAAGAGGCAGAAAAGGTTCTCTGAAATTATCAACAGAGTAATGATTGCATATTAATTTCTGTAAAAAGATTTAGAGAATAAATAAATTGATACTATTAAAAATAAAGAGATATGGAAAATAAAGTTAAAAATTTATACCGACTAGATGAACTTTCTGATTATAAAGTGTCTTCAGACTATTCGGACGTAAGAGGTTGGAAAATTGTAGATGCAGATAACCGCACTATTGGTAAAGTCGACAATCTATGGGTAAATAAAGATATGCAACGCGTAGTTTATTTAGATGTCAATGTCGATAAAGGATTAATAGAAGACAGTAAAAATGAAGTTCATGAAGCTATAACAAACGAAAGTGTAAATGAATTTATGTATAAGGATGGAGATAGCCATATTATTATACCTATTGGATCTGTAACCATAAATAAAGACACAAAAATTGTCATGGCTAATAGTATAGATTATAATACTTTTAGAAAAACAACACGATATAATCGAGAGCAAAATTTTGACAGGAACTATGAAAAAAAAGTATTTGATTCCTATTATCCTGATGAGAAGTCTCGCGATGATTCTGACAGTGATAATGATGCTTTTTATAACCGCAGAGAATTTGACGGTCACTAATTATCCCTATAATTTACAAGATTAAATTGCTTATATTTAAGTATCCAAAAAAGATCAAACATTTAATAATGTTTGATCTTTTTTGGTTTTCTAACATATATTAGCTCCATCAAAAGGTGCTTTTTATTCTGCTATTTTTTTGCGTCAAGCTGAACTTTAAATTTTCCATAAAAAGGATTATCTGCCATTAATGAATGTCCAATTACTATAATGTAATTTCCTTTTTGTTTAAGGTCAATTTTTAAATCCATTCCAAATGGGCCATCTGAGGTTTTATCAGGGAAAATAATTTGGTTGAAACGGATGTTTCCCTTTCCTGTAGTAGGGACAATCTTTGCATCTAGCTGTTTGAAATTTTCATTATTAAATTTTAGATAAACTCTCGAATCAATAGAATCTATTGAGCCCTCTGCTATATAAAAACCTTCTTGATTTTTAAAATTCATAGCTATGGTGTCATCTATTTGTTTGTTTTGTTCTTTTTGCTGTTCTATTTTTTTTCCTTTGGGATCAACATCTGAACTGATATCAGCATCTTGCTTGTTTTCTTTTTGCTGACAGGATAAAAAGAAAAGTGATATCAGAAGTATTGAAAAATTTCTCATAATTTTATTATTAATAAATTATTCGAAATTTACCCTTTTTAAAGGCTGTTTTGTTATACAATACCATTTAAATTTTATATTGATATAATACTTCAGTCATTGTTATAAGATTTTTTATGAAGAAGTATTTTTAGAACGAAAGTGCGAATTGGTGACTTCTTTATGGGTAATTTTTAATCAATTTTCAAAATGAACATAAAAAAAGCCTCAGATTTCTCTGAAGTAAGTGGGAACCATTCTAACAAAAAACTTTATAATTAAAAACTGAATTCGTATATTGTTCTGCTAAAATTAGCTATGCCAGGCATATACATTTTAAAATATCAAACTTCAAGCGTTTTACTACACTTTAATAGAAATAATTTAGATTATGAAAAATTCATTACTACTCTTCATTGCATTCATAGCTTTTACAGCTTGCTCCAAACATCAAGGGGAAAAAAATATTGCTATCACTGGAATAGATTCCACATTGCGACCTGGTGATGATTTTTTTAAATATGTAAATGGCAAATGGTATGATTCTGTAAAGATACCTGCATCGCAATCCGGAGTTGGTACCTATATGTTTATGAATTACCCACAACGAATGCGTCTGCAAGGAATATTGGATAGTATTTCGCAAAGCAAGAATTCAGCAGGAAGTATAGCGCAGAAGGTTGGAGATTTTTATGCATCAGGTATGGATACAGTAACGATTGAAAAACGCGGTTATACACCTATCAAGCCTTTACTTGCCAAAATTGATGCAATTAGTGATTTACCGTCTTTAATGAACTTTGTAGTTGATCAAGTAAAAGTAGACAATTCTTCTATTATAGGTTTTGGTGTGTCACCCGATGAAAAAAATAGTAGTATGAACATAGCCCAAATCTATCAAACGGGTATCGGTTTGCCTGACAGGGACTATTATTTTAAATCAGATTCATCAACTGTTGCCATACAGGAAGCGTACAAAAAATACCTTTCTACATTATTTCAACAAACAGGTAGTAATGCTATAGAGGCTAAAAAGAATGCTAATTTGGTTTATGACATCGACAAACAACTCGCCGTTTCGCATAAAACAAAAGTGGAACTTCGAGATGTGCAAGCAAATTATAATAAAATGGCTGTCACAGATCTTGTAAAAAGACATCCCAATATTGGCTGGACTACTTTTTTAAACAATTTAGGTGCAAAAACCGATTCTATTAATGTAGGACAACTTGCCTATTATGATGCCCTTAATAAGTTATTAAAAACCATCCCCATTACTAATTGGAAAATTTACTTGAAAGCAAATTCTATAGAAAGATATTCAGATGATTTAAGTAAGCCTTTTGTAGATGCCTCGTTTGAGTATACCAAAGTGCTTTCTGGTCAAGCTGTTCAAAAAACACGTGGAGAAAAAATGGCTAATGTTGTTGATAATTACTTAGGTGAAGCGTTGGGTGAATTGTATGTAAAGAAATATTTTTCAGAAGATGCTAAAAAACGAATGTTGATCTTGGTGAATAATCTTCAAAAAGCGTATGCCAAAAGAATTGATAAATTAGAATGGATGAGTCAAAGTACGAAACAAAAAGCTAAGGAAAAGTTGTTTGCCATTACTAAGAAAATAGGATATCCTGATAAATGGAAAGACTATAGCAAAGTAAACATAGCTAGAAATACTTATTTTGAGAATATGGTTTCGGCGGCTTCAGTTGCAAATCAATTTCAATTGGCAAAATTGGGCAAAGCAGTCGATAAATCAGAATGGTTTACTACAGTTCCAACAGTTACGGCCTATAATAACCCTACTGCAAATGAAATTGTTTTTCCTGCAGGTATTTTACAACCCCCATATTTTGATAATAATGCAGATGATGCGCTTAACTACGGAGGTATTGGAATGGTTATAGGTCACGAAATAACCCATACTTTTGATGATCAAGGTGCTCAATATGACAAGAATGGTAACTTAAAAAACTGGTGGACAAAAGAGGATTATGCTCAGTTTAAGGCAAGAATACAACAGGTTATCAATTTGTATAGTACTTATACCGTTTTAGGTGATTTACATATTAATGGTGCAATGACAGTTGGCGAAAATACGGCAGATATTGCTGGAATAGCAGTTGCTTATGATGCTTTTAAAATGACTGAAGAAGGACAAGGAAATACAAAAATTGATGGTTTTACTCCAGACCAACGTTTTTTTATTTCTATTGCGAAAATATGGAGAGTAAAAATGAAAGACGAGTTCCTGCGTTTGTGGATTAACAATAATCCTCATTCTCCACCAAATTGGCGAGTTAATGGTCCTTTAATGAATACGACACCTTTTTACGAAGCATTTAATGTACAAGCTGGAGATAAAATGTTTTTGCCCAAAAAAGACAGAATAACAATTTGGTAATATTCTTTATTCAAGTCTTCTCATAAAAACTGCGCAAATGTCTCTGTGGACTTTGCGCATTTTTTTTTGGTTTCTTTTAAATTGTGAATTTTTAGAAGTCTCTTGAGCTTTTTTAATTTTTAGCTTGAACCATAAAAAAAGCTATAGATTTCTCTGAGGCTTTTCTAGTAGCGGGAAATCTTGAAAAATTTAACGAGTTTATTGATGATTTTTATAAGATTGTTTATGTTTGCGATTATCTTTATAAAAAAAACATCTTATGTTGATAAATTATAAGCATTTAAAATTAGAAAGAATATCAAGAAATAATAAATAAAATGGACAATAAAGATTCTCTCGTTTTAAATTTACAAAATAGAATAATTGTTTTAGAAAAAGCAAGAAAATCAGATAGTGAATTTGTAAAGTATACAACATACACAGCAAAAGAAACGGAAAGACGATTAAATGGTTTAGAAGTGAGTAAAGATTCATTTTCTAAGTCCGATTATATAAGTTTTGTAGCAATGCTAATTGCTTTAATTTCGGCAATTTGTACTGGTTTGTATTTTATTTACGGTGTTTTTAAGAAAAAGCAAGTTAAGAAAAGGGAGTTTTTCAATGGAGCATGGGGTTCAGAAGGAGATATTATAAATCCACAGCCTTTACCATATTTATCTTTTGTTATTGAAACTAATTTAGATGATGGAAAAATTACAGGAACGTACTATCCAAATAATAAATCCTACCCCGTTGCCCTTTCTATAAATGGTCAGCTAAAATCTGGTAAAGCCAAAATTAAAATTACACATATTAGCCAACAAAAAGAATTTGTTTATGGTAAAGCAGAGTTAGAAATTAGAGAGAAAATTATGAATTGGAAAACTATATCTGGTGAAAAGGAATTGTTTCCTAGACTATCTAATGCTTGGAAGGTTAACCATGACCCTTCATTTTTTACATTTTAATTTTTCTAATAATATATTTTCTAATATTTAAAAAATAAGGAAAGTTTATTTAGCTTCTTAAAGTAAACAGTGCTTATTAAGAAAGAGGAAGTATAACAAAAAGGTAAGTTATGTACCTAGATTATCCAGTATCCACTAGTATGTAAAAAAATAATTAGAATTTTGGACCTATCTTCCCCAGCTCTCCCACGTGTTATTATGAAACGCTTTGCGAATGTCTCCTGACTTCGCACTGACAATCTAAATTAAGTAATTTAAATCAAATTAAATTTGGAGGAAGTTTAATTTTAAAAGTAATATAAACAAAAAAGCTTCAGATTTCTCTGAAGCTTTTTCTTAGTAGCGGGAACAGGACTCGAACCTGTGACCTTCGGGTTATGAGCCCGACGAGCTGCCTACTGCTCTATCCCGCGATGTGCGTTTTGTAATCTCAATAAGGCTACTTAGTAGCGGGAACAGGACTCGAACCTGTGACCTTCGGGTTATGAGCCCGACGAGCTGCCTACTGCTCTATCCCGCGATGTGGGTGCAAAGGTACATCTAAATTCGAGAATTGCAACTAAAAACTTTAAAAAATGTTTTATTTCTTGTAGTAGCTTGATATAATTAGCTTTGAGGAATAAAGTTTATTAGAATCTTTGCTCAATCTCAATAATGGGAGTTAATTAGGTTATTAGTTGTGGATTAAATTTTTAATAAATTCTCTTCCAATTCCAGTTTTTAAATACTTTTCTCTTTTCATTGCTTCGGCTTTAGAAGGGAAAAATTCAACATAAATAACTTTCCT